>OMVU01000152.1 GCA_900314565.1 uncultured Eubacteriales bacterium | reverse complement strand
TCTCTCAGCCTTCTCCATTCCCTTCCCGTAGAACTTCAGCTGCTCCCGATCAATGTCATTACTCTCCTGAATCGAATACAAATTAGGCCGATTCTCCCCGTTCAGAATCCGCCTGTTGTACTCTCTCGCCTTCATCATGACGGCAAAATACGCCATCTGAAATGCGCGGTCGTCGATATCAAGACCATACAGATTATTCTCAAGAATGCTTTTCGCAGCTTCCCTCTGCCCGTATCCGGCACTCTCATAAATCTGCATCAGAACTGAAAACAGATAGACACAGATATGCCCGCTGCCCATACAAGGATCGATACACCGGATTGCCTCTGGCGTCAGGTCCTTGCGTTCTTCTCTGATCTTCCTCAGTTGCTCTACTACTTCTGGTTCCTGTTCTGCTTCCGGTAGATAGTAGTTCCATCCGAAACCCGCAGCTATTTCCGCTTCTGTTCTGGAATCACCGCAAACCATCAGATGCTCAATCCACAGCCTTCCCAAACTGTTCTCGACCATATATCGAACGATCCAGTCCGGTGTGAACAATTGCGTTGCTGAAGGTATTCTTTCTTTTGTAATCTTTACATTTTTCTTGAGAAGAGCAAATGTTTCATCTTTAGGTTCTGTATTGTAATACTGATACAGCCACCCGATGATCTCTACCTGGCCGCCGCGTTCGATATCAAAATCCTCTTCCGGGATATCATGCACCAGATGATACACCACGCCGTCCTGATCGACGACGGACAGATTGAGCAGAAGCTCCGTATAGTCGTTCGTCTTTTCGAAAAGCGCAGGGAGGATCTCATTCAACGCATTACTCTGCTTGATGAACAATAAGCGAAAAACCTCATCGAGCTTGTTCTCGTTCTTGAGGTCGATGATGGCCTGCTGCTCATCCCTTGAAAAATCGAGATCCGCGTCGAAGGGGGTCGTCACCAGATCCGGCTCTATTTTGCCCTGGTCGGAGGACAGGACGCGGATGTGGCTCGGCAAGTAGTCGTTGACCTCCATAAAGCGCACAGCGATCAGGCGGTTGAACCAAGTGTAGGCAACCTCCTCAATGATATACTTATAGGCAGTTTTGTAATCGGAATCCTTCTCTTTTCTTCGGATCAGTTCAGCCAGGTGCTCGCGCTGGCGGATGGCTTCGCCGCTGATCGCATAGGGCTCCGCTGTTCCGATGTCATAAAACTTCGTCTGGCCGGTTGACTGCGGAAGCGCGGGGTGAATCCCGTTCGGCGTAATGCCCATCAGGCCTGCGCGGTAACTGATGTCGGCGATCAGTTTGTTTCTTGCCCAGATGGCGAAGCTCTTGATGGCGGTTTTGTTCATTGTTATATATTTCCTCTGTATTACTTACTACTCTACGATCGGCACTCCCGTCCGTTCCAAAAAGTCCTCTTTCATCTTGGCAGGCACCGGCGTGTCCGGCAGGTTCTGGATCCGGATACTGCGCTGCGCCGGCAGGTAAGACGCCGCCTTTTTCTGCGTGACGCCGTATTGCGCGCACATCTGCGCCGCGATCATCTGCAGCTGATTCTGGTTAACGCTCTCGCTGATGTGAAGCCGCCAGCCGATCTGCCTGGCGACTTCTTCCAGGATCGCGGAGCATCGGATCCCCAGCGCGGGAGAGAGGAAGGACAATTCCAGGTACAGTCCTTCGATGTCATTTTTGCGTCCCTTCTTGTACGGTTTGATCTCACTTTCCGCAAATGCCATGTCGATCAGGCTGAAGGCGAGGTTCTGTTCCGCCTTTTCCTGACCGGGCTGCGGGTACAACCACATCCGTTCGCCTTCTTCACGCGTTCCGCTCTCGTTAGATGCAGCTTCTTCTCCGGGATGCCCGTAAACGGTGCTTCCCGTTCCAAGATTGGTGATCACAAGGCGCCATCCTGTCTTTTGACAAAATCGCTCGCACGACTGCGCATCGTCCGCTTGTATTTCACTGAGCGTCACCTGATAATACTTCTTTTCGGTAAAGTACGACGACTTCAATATCCTCTGCGGGAACAGACTCTCAAGCAGCATCCCCGCGCTCGCGAAATTCATCGTCGGCTTCACGGAGAGCTCCCATCCGGTCTGCGCGCACAGCGCTTCCTTCATCTCTAAGATCCTTTCCGGCGGCAATACATCCGGGAAATCCACCGTGAGGACGACACGCTTCTCTTCAGGATAGAAACCGAGCTTTTTGATCTCGATCTCCTCTCCGCTGTCCGCCGCTCCTCTCTGCGCAAGTTCACGAACGACGGCTTCCACATCCTGGGCGCTCGGTTCCTTCGTCCTGCGCTTCTCGTGGATCTCTTCTTCCGTGCACGGCACCAAAAGGTACAGCCGCCGCGCATGCCTGTCAAAAAAGAGGCTTCCCAGCAGCTTCTCCTGAAACGCCTGCAGCCGGTCTTCCGTCATACATTCAGTATTCCCGTACCACAGGTAAGCCAGCTCCTGCACAGTAAACGCTCTCCCGCTGTAACTTATGCGTACAAAGTCCCACAGCCGGAGCGCGTCCTCATCCCCGTCAAAAGTCGTACAGTTCATATGTGTCGAAAGGCCGTTCATAAGCTGCGCCCGCTTCGATCCGATGGAAATGACGACTTCTTCCCCGACGGACGGCTGATAGATCTGCCTGCGGACATCGGAAGAAAGCTGTTCCCCGAGCGCGCGGACCGCATCTTCGTCGCCGTGCACCAGGATCACTCTGCGGGCGGATATCCTCTCAATGATCCCGCACAGTTCCGACTGGTCCGCATGCGCAGAGAGTCCCACCATAACGGTACGGGCCTTTACGGGGACGGTGACCTTGTCGAGCGTGACCCGTCGTTCCTGTTCCGGGTCCGTCGAATGATCCGTCCCGCCGTCCGTCTCCTGGCAGGTCCATCAGTTTTCTGCCCGGCGACTCCTCGTCCTGATATCCTGTCAGGATTATGCAGGCATCCTCCCGCGGGAGGAGCTTCTGCGCATAGAGTACACTGGGTCCTCCGGACAGCATTCCCGAACTGGAGACGAAAACAGCAGCTCCCGGCGCATTCACCAGTGTGTCCCTGTCTTCCGTCACCTGCACGGCGCGGATATCCTCCGTATAAAACGGGTCCTCTCCCCTCATGATCCTCTTCGCGAGGTTTCTCCGCAGAAAAGTCGGATTGCCGGCATAGACGCGATTCATGTCGCGCACCATGCCATCCACATAAACGGGGATGTGCGGTATTTTGCCATCGCCCATCGCTTTACGAAGGATCAGAAGGACTTCCTGTGACCTGCCGAGCGCGAAGGAAGGGATCAGGACTTTCATTCCCTTCCGTGCGCAGTCCGCCACGGTTTCAACAAGTCTCGCCTCTTCGAGACTCCTCGATGCGTGCAGGCGGTTTCCGTAGGTGGACTCGAGGATTGCCGCGTCCGGGCGGAGTTTCGGGATCCCGATCCCCTCGATCGTCTGCTGTGCGAACCCGGACACATCCCCG
>OMVU01000161.1 GCA_900314565.1 uncultured Eubacteriales bacterium | reverse complement strand
ATAGCGGAGTTTGGCGAATTTGACCTTCAGAACGTTGACCTTCAGAATCAGACGTTCAGAATCGGTCGACTAGACGGACTAGGCGCAGACCAGGCCTGCTGATACAAATCAAGTATCGGCAGGCCTTTTTGTCCAACTTTTCGCCCAACCGACTCGTCCCGCGACTCTGCATAGTGAATTTCACAAAGCTCGCGAGTATAATAGAATTTGCATAGACAGGCCACTGAAAACGCGGGGAGATTGCCAATGTCTGCTGAAAACTATGTTTACAAAAAAGAAGTCGACTGGTCCCTGTTCAACTATGGGCTGAATATTCCCATCCAACACCAAGTCAAATTTAAGCAGATCGCCGGCCGGTTCATCGAGCGAGGTGAGTCGAAGCCGATCACGCTGTATCTGAACGGAAGATCTTATAAAGCACGCCTGTATAATCTCAAAATCGATGCAAAATATGGAAACCATGCAGACATGGTTCAGATCCGCTATTCCGGCAATAGCGATATTGCGAATGCGCTTCGAGGGTGCTTCAACCGCAGTTATGCATATATCAAAAGCAATTTGGTGATATGTCAAGAAGCCATTAAAAAAGAAAAATAGCAGATTTCATAAAGAAGGGTAACTTTAACAGACCTGCTGTCGCAAAGCAGCAAAAACAGGTTTCAGAAAGCGGTATGGATCACTTACTCTTCGCCGGAGAGTAAAGTTGATTCTTGTCCAGCAGACCAAAAATCAAACGTATTAATTTACGGGCTGTCAACGCGAGTGCACGTTTGTGCTGATGTTTTGGAACTTCAGCATACTTCTTCTGGTAGAAAACAGCATATTCCGGGCAGTATTGAGCCACACTGCCGGCTGCCTGGATCAAATAGTACCGGAGATAACGGTTTCCAGCCTTGTTCATAGGCCTGTCTTCGGCTTCGAATTCACCGGAGTCATTATCTTTCCAGACGATACCGCTGTATCTGGCAAGAGAATTGTTGTCAGGAAAACAACGCACAGATCCCATCTCGGCAAGAATGCCGGCTGCATAGACCGGCCCTATACCGGGAATGGAACGAAGGATCTGATACTCTGTCGGATTCAGACCGGCAATGAGTTCAGCAATGGCTTTATCGAGAGCCTTCAGCTGCTTCTCATTTGCCCTGATACAGTTGAATGAGCAGCTGATCGAAGTAGTGATCGGCTCATAAAGACTCTTATCCAGGCGGTAGGAATCCCTGGCGGCTTTTTGAAGCAGTCTGGCAATCTCTTCGGGTTCGGCGAAGCGACCGCGACCGTGATCAGAGATAAAAGTGACCAGATCCTCAAGAGGAGTATTAACGATCTCCTCCGTGGTTTTAAACTCAGTAAGAATTGCTTCGGCAGTTGAACCAAACTTATTGGATAATAGGGTATCTGCCCCATCCAGAAGAGCGAACTGGCTGAATTTCAGAAAAATGTTGTTCAGCGCGTAGTTCTTTTCTCTGGCAATACATTCAGAGATGTGTTTCCTCTGGCGGGTCAGACGTTGGAGAGCCAGATACTGAGCGCCGCGCCATGGTTCGATGGAGATCCGTCCAACCCGGATGAAGTCGGCGACAACGAAGGAGTCGATACCGTCGTTTTTACCAATGCCGGCAAAAGACTTTTTGTAGTTGGCGACTTCTTTAGGATTGAGGCAGAAGACCTCGGCATGGTAGGGCTTAAGGGCATCGCTGGTGGAAAGATAATTCGCCACGTGGACGCCATAGAAGCTGGTGGACTCCATGGCGATCAGGACATAACGGAATTCCGCATGTACTGCTAAAACGGCAAGGATCATGGCTTCAAGCTGCTCGACACCGCTGGCGGCGTTGGGAACCGACTGCATGTCGATCAACCGCTCAGAATCGAAGTTCATTGCAGTGATGAAGTTCTTCCGCGAGCCGATATCAAGCCCTACACAGAGCGTTGAAAGATGATCAATTTTTTTACGTTTCTTCACGGCTTCACCTCCTTTCTTTTTGGGATGGAGAAACAACCAAGGCTGATCCCGGACCACCATGTCATGCAACCTCGCGTAATAAGCATTCATGCGACGAAAATACCCTGCTGGCGGCTGACGGCGCAGATGCAACATTTGTGTAAGCATCAGGAACATGGTGCCCAGGGTGCAAGCTTTCAAAGCAATGGCGGCGCGGATGATGTGGCGCATCGATCCGATCCGGCTTGCAAGGATTAATCAGCAGTACCCTTGAGAAGGTTCCTCTGGGACTAATTATAGCGTCCGGAGAGCCGAGGTAACACAGGAAACTATTAACCGTATAGATGGATAGATCCTGAACGGAGAGAACCTCCAGACAGGCACTAGTGATCTATTCCTCTATAACACAGAAAAAGATAAGCCCAGACCCTGTGTATCTAGGGCTCAGGCTTATCATACGAGGATTAAGGACATGCGGGCCAAAGGATCGAAGAACCATGTTCCGCTGCCGGATGAGATGAAAGAGTATCTGGCAATCTATACAACGGAATATGATGACAGCTATATTTTGGAACCGATTGTGGCGAGTGATCTGGAGGTGTACAGGTCCAGTATTGAAAACCAGAAAGAGCGGATAGTCGAGGCGTCCATTGATTATGATGTGACTGATCCCAATGCAGGCTTTGAGGAGAATGAAAGGCTGACGCGGATACGAAAGCTGAACCGCAAGATTGGGGAGAATCTGAAGATTCTGTACAATTATCGCTGCCAGATCTGCGGGAAGAC
>OMVU01000043.1:2664-45461 GCA_900314565.1 uncultured Eubacteriales bacterium | reverse complement strand
TCATTACTGTTTTTGGTTTGTTCCATTCAAGAAACATTCAATGTAAAGAATTTTCGAGTATAATGTGTTTCGCTGTTCAGTTATCAATGTGCTCTTTGCTGCCGTTCTTTGCGACAGCTTTAATAGAATATCAACTTGTGCTTAACATGTCAAGCACTTTTTTTATTTTTTTTATTTTTCTTTTTTCGATGGCATTCTGGCTGCTGTTCGGCTGCAAAAACCAATTGGACTTCTGAAGAGACGGGCAGGATATTGATTTACCCACCGCTTGCAGAAGAGGGTGTCTTCCCCCTCTGAGATGAATTATGATAAAAGCGGGAATCAGGCATCCGCCCGTTCCCGCTCATGTAATACTTCTGATTCCTTATCACAGCTGAAAGCTTTGAATGAAGCAAAACTTATCGAATTGAGATCGCCTCCCGGACTGTCCCGACCGGAATCATTTTGATTCCCTGAATATTCCTGCAGCTTTTCATATTCGCCTTCGGAAGCACCACCGTCTCAAATCCGAGCCTCTTTGCCTCCATCACGCGGTTCTCTACCTGACTGACTGCCCTCACCTCGCCGGACAGGCCGACTTCACCGAACGCGACCAGCTTTTCAGGGATGACGACATCCTGATAACTCGAGGCGATCGCCATGGTGATCCCGAGATCCAGCGCAGGCTCCGTCATCCGAATACCGCCCGCTATGTTCACATAGGCATCATAGCTCGCGAGATCTATGCCGCACCTTTTTTCCAGAACTGCCATCAGAAGATTTACGCGGTTGTAATCCGTTCCCGCAGCCGTCCTTCTCGGCATCCCGAATCCTGACCTTGCGACGAGCGCCTGGATCTCGAGAAGCAGAGGTCTGCTCCCCTCGACAGCGCAGGTCACAACAGAGCCCGATGCATCGACCGGCCGGCCGCTCAGCATATACTCCGACGGGTTTTCGACCTGGACAAGTCCGGAGCCTCTCATTTCAAAGACTCCGATCTCGTTGGTCGAACCGAACCTGTTCTTCACTCCTCTCAGAATCCTGTAGGATGCATGGCGGTCCCCTTCAAAATAGAGGACCGTATCGACCATGTGCTCAAGGACTCTGGGTCCGGCGACCGCTCCCTCCTTTGTGACATGTCCGACGATGAAGACCGATATTCCAAGCCCTTTCGCAAGCATAAGCAGAACACCGGTCGACTCACGCACCTGGGACACGGATCCCGGAGCACTCGACACTTCCTCATTGTACATCGTCTGAATGGAGTCGATGACACAGACGTCCGGTTTCTGTTCCTCTATGATCTCCCGGATGTCTGCCAGATTTGTTTCACAGAGCAGGTAGAGGCTTTCTGCCTCCCCTCCGATCCGATCAGCCCGCATCCGGATCTGGGCAAGACTTTCCTCTCCGGAAATATACAGTACGTTCCTGCCCCTTCCCGCAAGATTTTTGCACACCTGCAGGAGGATCGTCGACTTTCCGATCCCCGGATCTCCGCCGATCAGGATCATGGATCCTGTCACAATTCCTCCGCCCAGGACCCGATCCAGTTCCGTAAAGCCCGTCGAAGTACGCTCATTGGTCTCTGCGGTCACTTCCGAGAGTTTGACAGGCCTGGCCAAAGTTCTCTTCCTTCCGGCCGGGCTCTGCCGCATTCCTCCCGTCCTGACCGGTTCCTCGGCAAATGTATTCCACTCATGGCATCCCGGGCACTGCCCCATCCATTTTGTGGATTCATATCCGCAGTTCGAACAGAAAAAGATTGTTTTCCTGCCTTTCGAAGAAGCAGCTGCCATCTTTATGCCTTCCGAATCTTTACTTCTGCAGGCTTCCCGATTCCGAGCTCTACGCTGAAGGAGAGCTTTCCGCCGAGGCTCGTCTTCTGTGCGTCATATTCCTTCCCGTTCAGGAAAATGGTGTAGACCGTGCCCGGCTCTCCTTCCACGGTGATCTGAGCATCGTTCCTCCCTTCAACAGTGAACTCCATCCCGTCTTCCGTGTACCGAAGTCCTGTCACCGCGGTTCCCGGAACAGACTCATATACAAAGAGTTCATTCCGCTCGAGACGCGTGATCCCGGAAAACGTCTTCACTTTATACACATTCCCCTCAAATTCAAAATCAGAGCGTTTAGTCTTCTCTTCCAGCTCATAATTGCCGAAGCTGATTCCTCCGTCCTGTTCAGTTTTGATCAAAGTTCTGATTACTGGCATTTTTTTACTCCTCTATGGAAAATATATTGTCAAAGGTCCCTGCTTCCGCATGGATCTCAGTACACGAATTTTATTTCATTTTTTTCGATCCGGCACGTGACCTCGCTGTCCCTTTTGACCTCTTCCGTCAAAATCAGGTCCGTCAGCGGATCCTCTATTTTCTCACGAATGACTCTTCGTATCGGACGCGCCCCGTATTTCGGGGAAAAACCTGTCTCCGCAACCTTTTTCCGAACAGACGGAGTGATCTTCAGCGCAATGCCCAGCTCGTGCATAGCCCTCTCCGTAAGCTCGCGGATCATAAGACCGGCTACCTTCTCGATCTCCGGCCTGTTCAGCGGATGGAATACGATCACCTCATCAATCCTGTTGAGGAACTCCGGCCGGAAGATCCTGCGTACCTCCGCCATGACCCCGTCCTTCATTCGCTCGTAATCCTGCTTCTCATCATTGCGGGCTCCGAAACCGAGACGCTTCGGATCGACAATAGACTGCGCGCCCGCATTGGAAGTCAAGATAATGCAGGTATTCTTAAAGTCGACCTTTCTCCCATGGGCATCCGTAATATGCCCTTCATCCAGCACCTGCAGAAGTATATTGAAGACATCGTGATGCGCCTTCTCGATCTCGTCAAAGAGGATCACACTGTACGGATGCCTTCTCACCTGCTCGGACAGCTGGCCGCCTTCGTCATAGCCGACATATCCGGGAGGAGAACCGATGATCTTCGACACGCTGTACTTCTCCATATACTCAGACATATCGACCCGGATCATATTCTGCTCATCTCCGAAGACTGCCTCTGCGACCGCCTTGGAAAGTTCCGTCTTCCCTACACCGGTCGGGCCTAAGAACAGGAAGGAGCCGATCGGCCTCTTCGGATCTTTCAGTCCGACCCTGCCGCGTTTGACCGCATCAGACACAGCCTTCACCGCCTCATCCTGGCCGATCACGCGCTTATGCAGCTGAGATTCGAGCCGCGCAAGGCGCTTTGACTCGGACTCGGCGAGTCTCGCTACGGGAATACCCGTCCATTCCGCGACGACCTTTGCGACATCTTCCTCCGTTACGGTCCGCGTCATTTCTCTGCGGCCTGCTCTTGTCCGGCGTCTGTCAATCTCCGCTTTCAGTTCATTCTGCCGGCTCTGTAATCTTCTTGCCTCCGAATAATCTCCGGACAGAACTGCCTGCTCTTTCATTTGCACGAGCGAGCGATAACTCTCGTCGTCGACATCCGTTTCCTCTTCGGAAAAATCCGAAAGCCTCACCTTGGATGCTGCCTCATCGATCAGGTCCAACGCTTTATCGGGAAGCCTCCTGTCATTGATATATCGCTGTGACATCTCGACCGCTGCTTTCAGCGCATCGTCCGTTATGATGAGGTTATGATGCTTCTCGTAATACGGACGAAGCCCTTCAAGAATCTCAAGTGACTCCTTACCGGTCGGTTCCTCCACCATCACGGACTGGAAACGCCTCTCCAGTGCAGCATCCTTCTCGATATACTTTCTGTACTCATCGATCGTCGTCGCACCGATCAGCTGGATCTCCCCTCTGGACAGAGACGGCTTCAGTATATTGGAGGCATCCAGCGCTCCCTCAGCGCCTCCCGCCCCGATGATCGTATGAAGCTCATCCACAAAAAGGAGGATATTGCCGTTCTCCGACACTTCCCTGACGACCTTTTTGATACGTTCCTCGAATTCACCGCGATACTTGGAACCCGCGACCATCCCTGACAGGTCCAGCATGACCACACGGCGGCCTTTGACTGTGTCAGGCACGAGCCCATCGGCAATCCTCTGCGCGAGGCCTTCCACAATTGCCGTTTTTCCTACGCCCGGTTCTCCGATCAGGCACGGATTGTTCTTGTTCCTTCTGCAGAGGATCTGCATTACCCGGCGGATCTCACTTTTTCTTCCGATCACGGGGTCAAGCTTTCCCTCTGCTGCAGCCTTTGTGAGATCTCTGCTGTATTCATCAAGCGTGGGGGTCGCACTTTCATTTTCCGAAATGCCCTTCCCGCTGTAAAGTTCTCTCTCATTGATCAGTTTTTCGGCTCCCATGGCGGAAAGTGTGTCCGCATAGAGCTTTCTCAGATCTACATTCATTGTGTGCAGAAGCCTTGCCGCGACACAGTCCGGATTCCGGATGATCGCGATCAGAATATGCTCCGTTCCGGCGTTCTCCTGCCCGAACTCCGAGGCGGCCGAAAGCGCGCCGTCGAGGATTTCCTGTGCCCTCGGAGACAGCTCAATATTGTCAATGAGCGCTACGCCGCCCTCCGGCGCGATCAGTTTGTCGATCAGGCTCAGGAGCTTTTCATATTCGATACCCGCGTCAGAGAGGACGACTGACGCCGTCCCTCCTTTCGCGCAGAGAAGACCCGCAAGAATGTGTTCTGTTCCGACATAACTCTGCCGGCACTTTTCCGCAGTTTTTTTGGAAAACTCCAGGGCTTTCTGCGCTTCTTTCGTATATCCACGTTTCATTTGTAGTCCTCACATATCTCGTCGATCAGCGCGTGCACTTCCGCACGGCCGATATTTTTGCAGCTGGCTTTCGCAAGCGCGATCGTGAGATCGCGTTTCAGCTCCCGAAGTGCAGTGATCTTCTCCTTGTCAACATAGACTACTGCGCCTCTTCTCCGGTCAACGGAAAGAAAACCGTCTTCCTTCAGCACATTGTACGCTTTATTGACGGTATGCATGTTCACACCGACCTGCTCTGCCATCGCCCGCACAGAGGGAAGACTCTCGCCTTCACGGATCACGTTCTTCGCAATGCCGAGGATGATCTGATTACAGAGCTGTTCATAAATGGCTTCCGTGCTTTCAAAGTCGATCTCTATATACATATCTTCCTCCTCTCTGTTATAATAAAACTATAACAAAGAAGGCCGGAAAATGCAAACACCGTTATCGTTATTTACGTAATTATAAGACATCACACTTCATCGCATGTCAGTCTGCCGCGGATTCTTCCTGCCTCCCGGCCAGGGTAAATCTTCCAGTCTCCCCGGCCCGGGTCAAAAATGTTCATGACCGTCTGTACTGTTTCATGACCGTCTGTACAGGAGCAGAGACGAATATAGCGCAACAAAGAATAAATTGAATACAAAAGAGGCTGCCGCCAGACTTCCGTATACCTCCGCGTTTTTTACGGGAGCGAAACCGGATCGTTCGGCGGCAGCCTTCATTTCATCTGTCCTCTTTACTCAACTTTGCTGAACTCGTCTTTTCCGACGCCGCAGAGCGGGCATACCCAGTCATCCGGAATATCTTCCCATGCAGTACCCGGCTCGATTCCGTTATCGGGATCGCCGACTTCCGGGTCATACTCATATCCGCAGACATCACATACATACTTATCCATGGTTTACCTCCTCATAATAACGGGTGTTCAGTACCCGCCCGTGTAAGAGTCTGTGCCGGAACGTCTTTGCTCATTGCCCGGCGGCCGGCATTATCTCAGAAAAATTATACAATACCCGCCCTGAAATGAAAAGATATTCCTGCAACTACTTGACTTTTTCAATGTATTTGATAAAATGTAATTGTTTAAAACGAACTTTCACCTATAAGGAGGCTCAAAATGAGTTTTTATGATTATTCCGTGACCACTCCCAAGGGAGAAGAAATTTCCATGAAAGACTACGCCGGCAAAGTCGTTATGGTCGTCAATACCGCGACCGGATGCGGATTCACACCGCATTACAAGGACATCGAAGACATGTATGAAAAATATCATGACCAGGGCTTCGAAGTAATCGACGTTCCCTGCAACCAGTTCAAGGGTCAGGCTCCCGGAACGGACGAGGAGATCCATGAATTCTGCCAGCTCCACTACAATACAAAGTTCCCGCAGATGAAAAAGTCGGACGTTAACGGGGAGAACGCAATTCCGCTTTTCAAGTACCTGAAGAGCCAGAAGGGCTTCGAAGGTTTCGACAAGAATCCGGCAGGACTCCTGATGAGCGGCCTGCTCAAGACAATAGACAAGGACTACAAGAAGAATCCCGAGATCAAGTGGAACTTCACAAAGTTCATTGTCGACCGGGAAGGCAATGTTGTCGCGCGTTTTGAGCCGACGACAGATATGAAAAAGGTCGATGAATTTGTCGCTTCCCTGATCTGACCGTGAAATGTGCTTCGCACCATGCAAAGCACTTCAGGAACAATACTGCCTGAAAGCAAAGCGCACAGGAACAAAGCAGCCTGAAAGCAGAACGTGCCAGGAACAAAGCAGCCTGAAAACAGAGCACTGCAGGCACAGAGCAGCCTGAAAACAGAGCACTTCAGTCACAGATAATTTGATAAAAGCCTGTTTTATCACTCTTCTAAAACCTGTGAAACTGTACTATAATGACAGTAATCGGCATCCTCTTCCGCAGGGCGGGGACCCGATTACTGTCTTATTTTTAGCCAAACACGATTCAGATAACATATTATGAGGTCAAAGATGAACCCGGACACGAAATATGAACAGCTTCGACTTGAAAACCAGCTCTGTTTTCCGCTCTATGCCTGCGCGCGCAGTGTCATAAATCTCTATACACCGCTCTTTAAGCCCCTGGGAATCACATACACGCAGTACATCGTGTTCATGGTCCTGTGGGAAAATGACGGAATCAGTGTCGGTGAGCTCGGTCGGAAACTCTATCTGGATAACGGCACTCTGACCCCTCTTCTGAAAAAAATGCAGGATAAGGGCTATCTCACCCGCGTGCGAAGCAAAGAGGACGAGCGAGTCGTGATCGTAACACTCACGGACGAGGGCTGGGCCCTGCGCGAAAAGGTCCTCTCGATTCCCGAATCCGTCGGTTCCTGCGTACCGCTTTCGGAAGAGGAAGCACGAACGCTCTACAGTCTCCTCTATCGTGTCATTGACGGTATGGAACGCTGAGAATTCTGCGTCAGAGATTAAATCACGAGAATTCTGCGCCAGAGATCAAAAGGACTGCCGCATCAGAGCAGGTCCGCTGTATAGAGCAATCTTCATTCAGAATTGCTCCGATACAGTGCCCTTCATCTGATGCGGCAGTCCTTTTTCATGTGCATTTTTATTCTTCATCGCGCAATACTCGCGACTTCAGTCGTGAGATACGCGCGCAAAGTGATACTTGCCTTCATCGTGAGTACAATCCGTGAGTACAATCTCGCGATGAAGAATAAAAGCCTCCGGCGGATCGCAGCCGCGCAAAGAAGAAGGTGCTTCGCACCCTGCGCGGCGCGGCAAGAACGCCGAGGCGTTCTTGAAGATCAGTTCCCGAATCTTTTCACTGTCACTTCGTATGGCGGGCAAGGAATCTTCTCCAAGCGTGACACTCCGAAGCCTTCTCACGCCTCGTCGATCGCCTTCCCGATATCATTGCGCTTATATTTGTTTTCAAATGTAACGAGATCGCTCGCCGCATAGGCATTTGCCCTCGCCTCGACAAGCGTCTTTCCGAGTGCTGTCACACCGAGCACACGGCCGCCGTTCGTCACGATCCTGCCGTTCTCATCGAACTTCGTTCCCGCGTGGAAGACGAACTTATCCGCAGCGCCGCGGAAATTCTCAAGCCCTTCGATCGGGAATCCCTTTTTATAGCTGACCGGATAGCCCTCCGAAGCCAGAACGACGCAGACAGCAGCGTTGTCTTCGAACTCAAGGTGCACCGTATCAAGCTTTCCGTCCACGCAGGCTTCCATGACTTCGACCATGTCATTTTTCATGCGCGGAATGACGACCTGTGCCTCCGGATCTCCGAAGCGGCAATTGTACTCGAGCACCTTCGGACCGTCCGCTGTGATCATGAGTCCGAAGAAAATAATCCCTACGAACGGACGTCCCTCTGCCCGCATGGCATCCACAGTCCTCTGATAAATGTTCTCCCTGCAGAACTGATCTACTTCCTCTGTGTAGAACGGGCTCGGTGAAAACGTTCCCATTCCGCCCGTATTGAGACCGGTATCATTGTCTCCCGCCCGCTTGTGGTCCTGCGCGCTGGTCATCGGCAGAATGGTCTTTCCGTCGCAGAAGGAAAGCACGGAGACCTCGCGGCCGGTCATGAACTCCTCGATGACCATCTGGTCACCTGCAGAGCCGAACTTTTTATCTTCCATGATTTCAATGACACCCTGCTCTGCCTCTTCCGGCGTATTGCAGATCAGAACGCCTTTTCCGAGAGCAAGCCCGTCCGCTTTCAGGACGATCGGGAAACGCACGGTCTTAAGATACTCGCGCGCCTCCTCCGCACTGTGGACAGTCTCGTACTTTGCCGTCGGGATATTGTACTTTTTCATAAGCTCTTTGGAAAAAGCCTTGGATCCCTCCAGGATCGCCGCATTCTTCCTGGGTCCGAATACGCGAAGTCCCTTCGACTCGAACACATCCACGATTCCTCCGCAGAGCGGATCATCCATGCCGATGATGCTGAGGTCGACTTTTTCATTTTCCGCGAACTCTGCAAGCTTTTCAAATTCCATCGCTCCGATCGGAACGCACTCCGCGAACTCTGCGATGCCGGCATTGCCGGGCGCACAGTAAATTTTCTCTACCTTCGGATTTTTCGCGACTGCCCATGCGATCGCATGCTCTCTGCCGCCTGAACCTACAATCAGTACCTTCATGCATCCTCACTTTCTGACGACCCTGCCGTCTCTGACCTCGATCTCTCCGTTCGCGATCATGTTGATCGCCTGCGGCATGATCTTCCACTCCGCCTGTTCCATGATGCGTCTCTGCAGGATCTCCGGTGTATCATGATCCTCGACCTCTACAGCTTTCTGAAGAATGATCGGACCCGCGTCCAGATCCTTGTTGACAAAATGAACCGTCGCACCCGAGAGCTTCACGCCCCTCGCGAGGGCAGCCTCGTGCACATGCAGCCCGTAAAATCCCATTCCTGAAAAGGAAGGAATGAGCGCCGGGTGAATGTTAATGATCCGGTTCTCATACGCGTCGATCAGGATCTCCGGAATTCTGACAAGACATCCGGCAAGCACCACGAGATCTGTATCCATACTGTCGATCTTCGCTTTGAGGGCTTCATTAAATTCCTTCCGGGACGCGAAATCCTTCGGTGAAATGACAAAAGCGGGTATTCCTGCCTTCTCCGCGCGCTCGAGCGCATAGACTCCATAATTGTTGCTGATAACACCGACAATCTTCGTATTCTGTATTGTCCCGTCAGCGATTCCGTCGATGATCGCCTGAAGATTTGTGCCGCCTCCCGAGACAAGTACCGTAATTTTCAGCACTCCGCTCATATAAGATCCACACCTTTCTCGCCTGCAGCGATCCTGCCGATCACATACGCCTGATCGCCCGCCTCACGGACCGCGGCGATGGCATCCTCCGCCTTTTCCGGATCGACCGCGAGGACCATGCCGATTCCCATGTTATAGGTATTGTACATCATATGCTCATCAATATTGCCCGTCTTCATGAGAAGTCTGAAAATCGCCGGAACCTCATAGCTGTTCTTCTCCACGACTGCCCGCGTCCCCTCTCTCAGCATACGGGGAATGTTCTCATAAAAACCGCCGCCCGTAATATGGCTGCAGGCCTTAATGCGTACGCCTGCCTTCTTCACGCTTGCAAGAGCTTTCACATAGATCCTCGTCGGCTCGATCAGAGCTTCCCCGAGCGTCTTTCCCAGTTCCTCATAATACGTGTCGAGAGATTCCCTCGTCATCGGGAAAACTTTCCTGACCAGAGAAAATCCGTTGCTGTGGACCCCGGACGACGCGATGCCGATGAGCACATCCCCCTCCGCGAGATCCTTTCCGGAAATGATATCCTTCTCATCGACGATCCCTACCGCAAAGCCGGCAAGATCATACTCATCCTCAGGATAAAAACCCGGCATCTCCGCCGTCTCACCGCCGATCAGGGCTGCGTCAGACTGAATGCATCCTTCGGCAACGCCCTTCACGATCTGCGCGATTTTTTCAGGATAATTCTTTCCGCATGCAATATAGTCCAGGAAGAAAAGCGGCTCACCGCCTGCGCAGGCGATATCATTGACACACATCGCGACGCAGTCGATGCCGACCGTATCATGCTTATCCAGAAGAAAGGCAAGCTTCAGCTTTGTGCCGACACCGTCCGTGCCGGACACGAGGGTCGGTTTCTCCATCTGCTTGAACTTCTCCATGGAGAACGCGCCGGAGAATCCGCCGAGATTTGTGAGGACTTCACTGCGCATCGTCTTTTTTACATGTTCCTTCATCAGTTCGACTGATCTGTATCCAGCCTCGATATCAACACCGGCGCTCTTATAATCCATATTTTTTCCTCGCATTTTTAAATTTTGATCAGGCTCCTGCGATACTCTGTGAAAAAGAATTGCATGGAGCACAGACTTTCGCAATTGCCTGTTAAATTTTGACAGTTAATGCCCTGCCTGTATCCGTTTTGCGGCAGAAGCCGTACGGTCTTTGCCCCTGCCTGCATCCGCTTTGCGGCAGAGGCCGTATGATTTTTGACCCTGACTGCCGGCCGTCACTGCTTTGTATAACTGCGATACCCGACTTCCTGCAGCCTCTCATCTTTGGCCATCACGGAAGCCTTCTGATCTGCGCTGTACTTTTTCAGTCTGACGAGAAGCTCCTCATCCGATACGGCAAGGATCTTTGCAGCAAGCAGAGCAGCATTCGCTCCGCCGTTGATCGCGACTGTCGCGACCGGGATGCCGCTCGGCATCTGAACGATCGAGTAGAGGGAATCCCTGCCCCCGAGAGACGTCGTATGCATCGGGATCCCGATGACAGGAAGCGGAAAAATCGCTGCGCACATTCCCGGAAGATGGGCAGCCATACCGGCTCCCGCGATGATCACTTTGAGTCCCCGCTCTTCCGCGGTCTTTGCGTACGCAAAGAACTCGTCTACTTCGCGGTGCGCCGAAATAATATGCATCTCATACGATACGCCCAGCTCGTCAAGCACGGCTGCAGCCTTCGCCATCACGGGCATATCCGAATCAGAGCCCATCAGAATTCCTACTTTTGCCATTTTACGAGTTCCTCCTGTCTTCATGCGTGCTCAGTTCCTCTCCCCAACGGTCGAGCGGTTCATTTAACTTTTCTGTTCCCGGAAGGACGAACCTTCCATTCTCTATGAGGGTCACATTCTCCCCTTCTCTGCAGAGGACCGTGATGCTTCCCAGCTCTTCATAAGGGATCGTGATATCCGTGTGGCATCCGAAATAAGCCTCTGCCGGGTCCGTCTTCCGAAGCAGAGATATGCTGTTGTCCCTCGCTATGATCTCCTTGCCGTCCGGATTAAAGACCGGGTTATCTTCATCAAATGCATAGCAGGTATCCCCCACCGCAAAATGGGGTCCCGTCTTCTCCGCGATCAGAATGGGGAGGAGGCTCTCGATCCCGTATTTTTTCCCGCAGACATAGGCCCGGGTATTCGTCCCGATTGCGAACTCTCCCATCGGCAGTGTCGGATGGTCGAAAAGAATATTTTTTTCTATATACTTCTTACCCTCTCTGGGATCCTCAAAATTCCCGCAGGAATACCGGTCGATCATCCCGTCGCGGAAAATGATTTTCAGGTCTCTGAACTCGAACCCGTTCAGAAATACGCGTGATACGAAAAGCACCCCGTTCGTCCCTTTAAGCTGAGGCGAGGTGAAGACCTCCCCGAGCGGGATATTCACATCCGCCACACAGTTCTCAAAAGCCGTCTGTTTTGCGGGATCTTCGAGCGGATGGAAATACACCGTGAGATCTGTCGGGTTCTTTCCGGCTCCTTTAATATGCGCCGCGTACCCTTTATCCAGCGCATCGATCAGATACTGCTGCAGCTTTCGGTACTCCTCGTTATCCATCGTGTTGATCTGCACGATCTCGTCAAAAATCGCCTCAAAATCTTTGCCGATGGCAGGCACCGGATAATCAATGATGGTAAAGCTCCGGTCTTTCTCCGGGATATAGCGGTTCGTGATCCTGATCCCCTCCGTCTTCATCCGGGACATTTTTGCCGTCTGCGCCTCGGAGAGAGAAATGCAGGAACGGCACACACACGGAGTGAACGGCTCTATCCCGAACGTCTCGAGGACTGCAGGGCCGGCATGCGCATACGCCTCCTCCTTATGCGCCTCGTAGCCCATTCGGAGTGCCCGGAGGCGTTTCGTCACATATTCATCGTCAAGGAACAGACCGAGGTCCTCGCGGTGATCGTAATCGAACTGCATATTCGGGATTGCGCCGGTGTATCCGTTCTTCCGGTTCCCGCTCTTCGTGACCAGCCGCGTGGGCGCGCGCAGGAAGGTCGCAGTGAGGCCCATTTTCTCGAAATTCCGGATCGCGGACTTCATCATCCTCTCAAACCCAAGCTCATAGATGACCTGGACCGTCTTTTTATAAGACAGGTCCTTTCTCATCTGGATAAAGCCGAGCCGGAATCCTTCCGTAAATGTGTCCGCCATCCGGTCGATCTTCTCCTGCGGCAGGCTCCCGAGATACCGGGCAGTCTGAAGGACGTCTTCCGTGATATATTCTCCGAACCGGTACAGATAATCCGTCCCGGAATAGTCGGCATTCATGATAATGTCGCGCACAAAGGGATGCGCGTCCGTGACCTGCTCCTCTATCCTTTGGGCCACATAATTCGGAAGATAATCCTCGCAGTAGGACCGGAAAATATCCCGGACCGCCGAGACTTTCGGAATCTCTCCGCAGGAAAAATCCCCGTAAATCTCAAGAAACAGCTCAAGGAGAACGCAGGTTCCTTCCGTATCGTCCTCAAAAACGCAGGGAATGATCCCCCGAAGCTCCGCATACACAGCCGAGAGGATCTGTCCCATCCCGTCTCCGAGCATTTTTGCCGCATAGTCAGGATTCGCGTACGAGTGACCGTAGTTCTCCGGAAGAATATCCTGATAGAGCGCTGTATTATCCGCATCCTTTCTGACCGAAAGAAGGAAGCGGGCGACTTCTCGGAAATAGCTTCCGAACGGTTCCGGAACGCCCGTCTCGAGCGGTATTTGATTCAGCCTGTGCAAGGCCAGATAAAGTCGTTCATTCATAGTCCAAGGTATCCATTTCTGTTTCTGATGCCTGCTCTGTATCCCACGTCAGCGACAGGCTTCACTTTGTGTATCCGTCTCACATATTGGCGAGCCCCGTCAGGAACAGGGTCAGCCATCCGATCATGATGATCCCGCAGGAAATCGATCCAATAATGGACAGGCGGTTCGAGACGTTCTTCTCGCCGAAGGATTTCATTCCCTGACGGAAACCGTATATGGAGATTGCCGCGCCGGCAAAGGCGATGCAGCCCACAAAGCTGCCGGCTTTTCCCTGAGCAGAATAGGACACGGCAGCGGCAGCGATGAACAGGAGAAAAGACAGGACAGCAAGGACCGTGGAGATCCTTCCTCCTTCCGACTGTACATTTTCCCTGAACTGATACTTTTTTTCATTTGCCATAGAAAGACCTCCCGATCCGGGCTGCAGGAAGATACACGAGATAGCCCAGAAGCGCTCCCATTGTATTGAGGATCATATCATCCACATCGAAGATCCCTATGCCGGTGATGAGCTGCACGCTCTCCACCAGCAGGGTAAGAAGAAATCCGCAGAGGAGCACCATGTACCACTTTCTGAAACGATTGCTGACAAGAGGCAGTATGAAGCCGAACGGCATGAAGCCGATCACATTGCCGATGAGATTCAAAAAGACCAGCCGGCCTCCGATGATATATCCGCGCCGCAGATACCTTTTTATCTCGCGGAACGGGATAAGATTCGGAGCCGACCGGACTGCCCTGCCCGGGGCATGTCCGTACCAGTCCGCAAAAAACAGAAAATAGATAAGGACAGCCGCATAAATCAGAAAGAGAACACGCGCTGCAATCTGAAAGCGCTTTTTTGGCATTGACTCCTCACCTGGCACCATACTGTTCGTAATACGCATCAATTCGTTCCATGAGAGCATCGTCAATGATCACTCTGCCCTCGTACTCACGGTTATACAGACATTCGATCACATCTTTCATCGAGACGATCGAACAGGTACGGATACCGAATTCATTTTCGATCTCGGTGAGGGCGCTGACATCCCCGGTTCCCCGCTCCATGCGGTCGACGGATACGACAAGCCCCATGATATCATCCGTCCCCTGTGCCTTAATGATCGGCACTGTCTCACGGATCGACGTGCCGGCGGTCGTCACATCCTCGATAATGACGACTTTGTCCCCGGCAGAGATCGGACTTCCGAGCAGAATTCCCTTCTCACCGTGATCCTTTATCTCCTTGCGGTTCGAACAGTAACGGATATCCCGTCCGTACAGTCTGCTGATCTCCATCGTCGCTGCGACCGAGAGCGGAATTCCCTTGTAGGCCGGTCCGAAAAGGACGTCAAAATCAAGGCCGAAATTGTCCTGGATCGCTTTCGCGTAGAACTCTCCAAGTTTAGCCATCTGGCCGCCGGTCCTGTAAAATCCGGTGTTGATGAAAAACGGCGTCTTTCTTCCCGACTTCGTGACAAAATCACCGAACCGGAGCACGCCGCAAGAGAGCATAAATTCAATAAAATCCTTCTTATACTGTTCCATATAAACCTCCGTTCCCCGCGCATCCCACGATCTCATTCACATCCCTGATCCCCTTGCGTTCAAGGAACTTCTCGATTCCGTCCGCAATTTTTACAGAAATACAGGGATCATGGAAATTTGCCGTCCCGACGGAAACAGCTCTCGCTCCCGCCATCAAAAACTCAAGCGCATCCTCTGCCGAAGCAATTCCGCCCATGCCGATCACGGGAATTTTCACCGCATGAGACGCTTCATAGACCATCCGGACCGCGACAGGCCGGATTGCCGGCCCCGAAAGACCGCCTGTCCTGTTCGCCAGTGCGAACGTCCCGCGCTCAATATCGATCTTCATTCCCGTAAGCGTATTGATCAGGGACAGTGCATCTGCCCCGCCGCTCTCCGCGGCCTTCGCAGCCTCGCGGATATCCGTCACGTTCGGGGAGAGCTTCATGATGACCGGCTGTTTTGCCTTCGCCTTCACTGCTTTGGTGATCGATTCGATCGCCCTCGGGTCCGTCCCGAAAGCAATCCCGCCCTCCTTCACATTGGGGCATGAAATATTTATCTCCAGCATGTCAACGTTCTCATCCGCGAGCCGTTCGACAACTTCAAGATATTCTTCCACGGAATGCCCGCAGACATTGACGATAATTCTTGTATCATATTTCTGCAGGAAAGGCAAGTCACGCCGCACAAAAACATCAATTCCGGGATTCTGGAGACCGATCGCGTTCAGCATTCCGGATGCGGTCTCACAGATACGGGGCGTAGGATTACCCTGCCAAGGCACACTTGCGACTCCTTTTGTCACAACGGCTCCGAGTGCGGAGAGGTCAAAGAACTCTCCGTATTCCATGCCCGACCCGAACGTCCCGGACGCTGTCATGACGGGATTTTTGAGAGATACCCCCGCTATATTTACACAGGTTCCTGTCATGTGAGATCCACCTCCTCCGCATCAAAGACCGGTCCGTCCTTACAGATCCTGGCATTCTTCACGAAAGAATGCGCATCCTGTTTTACCGTCCGTGTTACGCATCCCAGGCAGGCACCGACCCCGCAGGCCATCCTCTCCTCCATCGAGACGAAGCATCTGATTCCCGCTTCTTTTGAATACTCCTTCAATGCCCGGAGCATCGGCTTCGGTCCGCAGGCAAAAATGACATCCGCACCGATGCGTTCACAGCGAATGGCATCGAGGACATTGCCCTTCGTTCCGAGGGAACCGTCCTCCGTAGCGACATGCGTCTCGAACTGTCCGGAAATATCCGGAAGCAGATACGTCTCTGAACGGTATCCGACCGCAAAAACAGGGTCCGAAAGGGATTTTGCTGTATAGTAAAGCGGCGGGATCCCGATCCCTCCTCCGACAAGGAGGACCCGCTGATTCCTGAATTCCTCCACCGGAAATCCGTTCCCGAGCGGTCCGAGGACATCGATCGCGCATCCGGGGGCGAGCTTTGAGAACTCCGCCGTCCCCTTTCCGGCGATCCTGTATACGAGCCGGACCGTTCCTTCGTTCAGGTCGACATCGCAGATGGAGATTGGTCTGGGAAGAAGCCTTGCCCCGTCAGCAGAGTAGACCGAGAGGAACTGTCCCGGCTTTACTTCCTCTGCAAAGGAGACCCGGAGGGTCATGCTGTAAATATCTGTGGCAATGCACTCCTGCGCAGTTATCCGGGCTGTCTCCTTTTTCATCTTCCGATTGCCTCCGAAATGTCTTCCTTCATATCAAGCACAGCCTGCCTTGCGGCGTCCGCATAGGCTTCCGGTCCGAATCCGGCATACTTCTCCTGTTTCCAGGCAGCGATAATGCCGCGGGAAGAATTCACGATCGCGCCGAGTCCGTCTTCATTAAAGAAATGCACGAGGTCTTTTCCCTTACCGCCCTGGGCACCGTAGCCCGGAACCAGGATATAGCTCTTCGGCATGATCTCGCGGAGACGCTTTCCCATCTCCGGATACGTCGCGCCGACGACCGCGCCGACCTCAGAATAGCCGCATGCATCCATGCACTCTTCTCCCCACTCGCGGACCTTCTCACCGACAAGCTCATAGAGAGGCTTTCCGTCGATCTCCCGATCCTGGAACTCGCCGCTCGACGGATTTGAAGTCTTGACAAGGACAAAAATCCCCCTGTCACATTTTCTGCAGACATCGAGGAACGGCTTCACGCCGTCGCTGCCGAGATACGGATTGACCGTCGCAAAGTCCTCTCCGAACGGAGCATATGTCCGGGAACCGACTTCCACCATGCCCAGATGGGCTGCAGCGTAGGCTGCGGATGTGGATCCGATATCACCGCGCTTTACGTCCCCGATCACGCAAAGGCCCTTCTCTTTGCAAAGGTCCACCGTCTTTTTGAAAGCGGCAAGACCGGGAATGCCGAACTGCTCATACATTGCGATCTGCGGCTTCACGGCCGGAATCAGGTCCGCGCAGGCTTCCACGATACCGACATTGAAGCGATACATGATTTCCGCCGCTGCTTCCAGCGTCTCGCCGTACTCCGAGAAAACTTCCTTCTTTATATGATCCGGCACAAAAGAGAGCATCGGATCAAGTCCGACTACGATCGGCGCATTTGTCTTTTTAATGTTTTCAACTAATTTTCCTATCATACTGGTCCTCCGCTCAAAATTGAAATTTCTTAACATATCATACACGAACTTTCCCCTGTCTTCAAGCGGCTTCACGGGGCAGCACCGGAATCACTCGGCAATCACAATTCCTTTATTTCCTGATTTAAGCGTTTTTTCTCTTTTTCCTTGACCTTTGAGAAAGGGAAGACTATAATCTTTTTTGGTATAGATGTATCGAAATATAGCACTCACCGAAGGCATGATCGTCAGAATTTCGTGCATCGGAGTTTTTTATTTTCCATATATCTGGCATGCATACTTAAATTCTTTTATGGAGGGAAATTTCAATGAACAAAGGTACTGTGAAGTGGTTCAATGCTGAGAAGGGCTACGGCTTCATTACCGGCGAAGACGGAAACGATGTATTCGTTCATTTCTCCGCAATCGTTGGTGAAGGCTTTAAGTCTCTCGACGAGGGTCAGGCAGTAACGTTTGATCTTCAGCAGGGGCCGCGCGGAATGCAGGCCGCTAACGTTGTTAAGTTATAAAGAACGTTAATGACAGAGCACCGGGATCGCAGAAGCGGTTCCGGTGCTTTGCTGTGCTGTGGAATCCTTCGCGCCGACAGATCCCCGTTTTTTGCCGCGTACTGCTGCGCAATTCACACCGTAAGCATAAAGATACCCCGCAAAGGACCGGATGCCTTCACGGGGTATCTTTAATTTTTCATTTTTCGCATTCATTCAGGACCTGCATCGCAGAAATTCCATGTCAGAGATCAATATCCGTAGGGAAGCTCAGACATATATTCAATATAGTCCGTCATGTTGACTTCCGTCGCGGTGACAGCCGCCTCCGCTTCCGGAGCCTTCACGGTCGCCTTCTGATAAACGGAAAAGCCGACCCAGATAAAGAAAGCTGCGCACACGACAGCAATCGCGCCGATCTCGAACCGCGTCTTCGCTTTCTCTTTCTTCAGGATCTTATCTTTATTCTTCTTATAGTCCTTATATGCGTCTACCTTTTTCTGGCTCATGTCCGTACCTTCTTTCATATGATCGAATACTCAGGGTATTATAGCATGAGCCGTCCGGGCATGCAAGGCGCGATATCCGGAATCTTCCGGTCCTCGTTATGCTGTCCCGGGAATCAGATCACGACGATGATGCCGCCGTCGTTGGCATAGACCGTGGACAGTCCGCCCGTCTCGATCATGACGACCTCTTTGACCTGCATCCGCTCAAGGATGGCATCCCGCACCATAATAGCGCGTTCCCGGCAGTTGACAAAGCTGATTCCAAGGATCTTGTCGTTCGAATTCGCTGTCCTCTCCACGACATGCTGTACCATCTTGAGAAGCGCTCTGTTGGCGCCTCTGGCCTGATCGAGCTGCTCGATCTCCCCTTCCGGAGTTCCCATCAGGATAGGCTTGATCCTCAGCACCGTCGCAGCGAGAGCCTTCAGCCTGCTGAGCCGTCCGTTCTTCCTGAGCGTCTCAAGATTATCAAGCGTGAACAGCGTATTCTTCTTCACGCAGTATTCATCAAGCGTCCGAACGATCTCCTCGAAGGGAACGCCTGCCTCCTCCATCTCGCGGATCTTCAGGACGATGATCGTCTCCGCCACCGAGGTTGACCTGGAATTAAAAACATGAATTTTAGCACCCGGATACTTCTCGAGATACATTTCCCTGGCAATCATCGCACTCTGATAAGAACCGGAGAGCGCGCCGGAAATGGTCACTCCATAGACATGCTCCGCCCCGCAGTCGAACGCTTTCATGTACGCCTCGGGGGACGGGCAGGCAGTCTTCGGACACTTCGGGGCAGCAGCAATCTTTTTTACGATTTCCAGCTGGTCAAGCGTGCCGTCGTCCACGATTTCTTCATCACCTATCATGAGGATAAGCGGAACAATTTCATACTCCGGCCTTCCCTTAAGGTCAGCGGTGAGTTCTCCCGCACTGTCCATAGCAATTTTATATTTCATACTCTCACCTTTTATCCAATTGTTCATTATTAAAAACCGCTTCATGTAGTTTTCAAAACTATATAAATTATATCATACACTGATCCTCATCTCAAGAGACTGTCTGGAATAACACCGGAATTGACAGGAATTACACCGGAACTGTCACTTTATGCGGCCTGACTGCTTTCTTTTTTCGCAGTAGTGCCAATCGTATTTTGCGTGAACGGAAAAGTATGCTACACTTATATATGTATGAATACTGAAGACAAAATCACAGCTCCATCATGCGGGAGGCCCTGGATGATCGCACTTAACGTTCTGGATATCAAACCCTTTATGAAACATTTCCTGGTCGGAAATACATTCGACGCTTTTGACCTTTCCGAAGGTTCTGTCACGACTTTCTGCACCTTCTCGATCGACGGGACATATATGAAAGATTTTGACGATTCGGACGGGGAAAATGAAGACCCGGGCCGCGCCTGTATCCCCTGGGCCCGCGTCAGGGAGCATGTATTCAGTCTGATGCGGGGCAAACGCACTCCGCTGGCCTTCAAGTTCGTTTTCATGCTGCCAAAAAAGGCCGTTCCCCGTTTTCTCGAAAAGGCCGGCATCGCCATGGACGCCTCGGAGGTGTCCGGACTTTTTCTGAACGTCAGCTTCCGCAGCCGGAAGCTCATGATCACGACAGGGACTTCCCTTAAGATGTTCACGATGGACCGAACGGTGGATAACGCCTGGGATTCCTATGTTCAGAGCTTTCTGAAGAGCAGAGGAATCGCGGCGGAAAAGGCATAACCGCCGGGGGGAACAGAATACAGGTCTTCCAGCCGCATAAAGAAGCAGAAACCCTCTCCGTCAGAAGCTAAAAAGCCGTGCCCTCACGCAAGAGGACACGGCTTTTTCTGTTTTTATTTTGTAAGCAGCATCATGATCTCATTGGAGCGTTTTACGAACTCATTCATTTCCGTCTGATTCAGCGGCTTATGGGAGATCATCGCAAGGTCATACAGCTGCCTGCAGAAGACCGGAACGGTCTCGGCATCCCTGTTTTCCAGGACATATTTTACGAGAGGATGATTTGCGTTCAGCACCAGCGTCTCCTGACCGCCGAACATATTCGGGTCATCGCCCATGCCGTACATTTTCATCATATCCTGCATGCGGCGCTGTTCCTCGGAGAGCGTGATGATCGCGGCAACATCCTCGTCCTTCATATTCTGTACTTTGATCTCCAGTTTTTCCTTGCCAAGGTTCTTTCTGAAGATCTCGACGAGAGCATCCTGAGATTCCTGAGAGACCACCTCGTCGTCGATAAAATCATCTGCGAGCTCCGCATCGATCCGGGCGAACTTGAGGTTTTCATTTCTCGACTCGAGCTGCTGGATATACGGCTGGTCGATGGAATGCTTCAGAATGACAGCGTCCTTGCCGTTCTTCCTGAACATGCTGATGTACTGAGCCTGCTGAACTTCGTCCGTGATGTAGAAGACGGTCGATTTCTCCGGCTTCCCGTCTTTTCCGTCCTCATCCACGATCTCGTTGCCCGTGACCGTATCGACCTCAGTCCCTTCCGAAGTCTCCGCTGTCTCGGCGTCCGTCGTCTCCTCCGCCTTCGCAGCTGCCAGATTGTTGGCCTCCACGTATTCCTTGAGCGTCAGATACTTTCCTTCGATATCCTTGAAGAGCATGTAATCGCTCATTCTGTCGGCGAACTTCGTATCGCGGATGCAGCCGTACTTGATGAACGGGGAAATGTCGTCCCAGTACTTCTCGTAATCTTCACGCTGTGTCTTGCACATGCCGGAAAGCTTGTCAGCGACCTTCTTGGAAATGTAGTCGCAGATCTTCTTGACCGTTCCGTCATTCTGCAGTGCGGAGCGGGAGACATTCAGCGGAAGGTCCGGGCAGTCGATGACGCCCTTCATGGTCATCAGGAACTCCGGAATGACCTCCTTGATATTATCGGCGATAAAGACCTGGTTATTGTACAGTTTGATGGAAGCCTCAAGTGTGTCATATTCCGTGTTGATCTTCGGGAAATAAAGAATTCCGCGAAGGTTGAACGGATACTCCGTGCGCAGATGGATCCAGAAGAGCGGCTCCTTGTAGTCATTAAAGACGTTTCTGTAGAAGTCCTTATACTCTTCCTCCGTGCACTCGCTCGCCATCTTCGTCCAGAGAGGATGCGTATCGTTGATCGGCTGGGGAACCGGCTTTTCCTCCGGTGCGGGAGCTTCCTCTCCCTTCTCCGCTGCCTCTTTCGCAGCCTTCTCGTTCCTCTCGATCCTTCTCTTCTCGCTCTCCTCCTCGCGCTTCTTCGCAGCAGCGCTCACATCCTCAAGATAGATCGGGGTCGGCATAAAGGAGCAGTATTTCTTCAGGATCTCACGGACGCGGAATTCATTGCAGAACTCGAGACAGTCGTCATTCAGGAACAGGGTGATTTCCGTACCGATTTCGCTCCTCGTTCCCTCTCCGATCTCATAGTCCGATACGCCGTCGCTCTCCCAATGGACCGGCTTTGCGCCGTCCATATAGCTCAGTGTATCGATATGAACCTCGTCAGCTACCATAAATGCCGAGTAGAAGCCCAGACCGAAGTGACCGATGATCTGATCCTGATCTGTCTTGCCCTCGTACTTTTTGAGGAATTCATTTGCACCGGAGAAGGCGATCTGCGTGATATACTTTTCGACCTCGTCCATCGTCATGCCGATACCGGTATCGATGAACTTGAGTGTTTTCTCATCCGGGTTCACAACGACATGAACTTCGTATTTGTGCTCTTCCTCCGGTCTGTACTCGCCGACGCCCTCAAGCTTTCTCAGCTTCGTGATGGCATCGCAGGCATTTGCGACCTGCTCGCGTACAAAAATATCATGATCAGAATAGAGCCACTTTTTAATGATCGGCAGCATGTTCTCACTGTTGATCGATAACTTTCCAGTTTTTGACATAATATCGTCTCCTCGTATTTATTTTTTTCTTCATCACGCAATACTCGTGATTTTAATCAAAAGCCTCCGGCAGATCGCAGCCGCACAAAGAAGAAGGTGCTTCGTACCCTGCGCAGCGCGGAAAGAACGCGAGGCGTTCTTGAATAGGCAGGCTCTTACAAAACTCTGCGCGAAATGAAATTGTGTGAACAATTCAAACAATCTGCACAAGCCTTAGAACTTCTTCATGAACGAAAGATGTGGAATGAGCAAAAAGCGCAGCGAGTTTACGTTTTTTGCGAATGCTTTTCCACATCTTGAGTGAATGTTAGAAGTTCTTGGCGCGGAAGCCGTTTGAATGTTCATACAATTTCTGAAGTACAGAGTTTTGTAATAGCCTGCTTTTATCAAATGCATGTCTTTCGGAAAATGAACCATTCTGCTTTCCGCAAAAGACCGGAACCCCATGCACTCCAACATTCGTATAGAATCATAGTACCGGAGACGGTAAAAGTCAAGAAAAAAGTTAGCACTCAGATTTATTGAGTGCTAACAGTCTGAAATAATGCTTTGATTTTTCCCGGGAAAAGTAATCCGCGACTGAATGTGACGACCTCTCTCGACGAGACACACTGCACGAACTGCTCCGGGAGTCCGGTCCGTCTGATTCCGGTCCCGTTCTGACATCCTTCAAGATATTCGGTCCCGAGGAAGATCTCATCGCAGAACTCTTCATCCTTTGCAAAAACATAGAGTGCAAGAGCCGTCCCGTTCCCCGACAGGGCTTTCATGAGGTCTTCCCCCGTCTCATACCCGAGGACCTGCAGCTGCCGAGGATTCCCTTCCCCGGGGATCCTGTGGTTCCACAGATCAAGCTGTCTTATGAACCGGTTTCTGAGCGGCATCGGCAGAAGGACTGCCTCCGGCGAAATACCTGTAATGCCTGCATTGCACTTCCACGCTTTGACGATCTTCAATGCCGTACGGTCAAGATTCCGCGTCCCGTCAAGCACGGCTACACATTTTCCGGCCGAGCTCCCGCCAAACGTCTTATCCGGCATAAGATCCGGCATCTCCTCATCCCCAATCAGGATCGTGCCGAAATCATCCGGGATGGATGCGTTGGCAAGTTCCATGATGCATGAAGCCGTCTGACTCTCCCTTCCGGCGAACCTGAGGACCGTGCAGTTCCCCGCCGAAAGCGATGCGAGATAAAATGAGAACCAGGGCAAAAAAGGTTCTCTCGGATCAGGCGCAAGAAGGATCACGCCGACCGGCTCGTTGTAGGCTTTTCCCTTTCCGAAGACAGCCGCCGGAAACTTTCCCTTTTTATGCTGCTTCGGCATCCAGGCCCCTGTAAGATAGAGTGCGGAACGAATGCGCATTTCCACAGCGGACAGATAAAAGAAGGCGCTCTCGATCTTTCCGGTATCGAGATCCTCCATCATGTATTTGGCAAGCCCCTTCCTGTTCTCCGAAACCTTTTTCTGCAGGGCGCGCAGCGCATTCCTGCGATAGGACAAATCGAGCGTTCTGCCGCTCTTAAAAAGCGTATGAAATCTGTCACCTGTCATAGTCCCGCCGCTCCTTTGATCATCGTCTCTTCTTTTTATCAGTCTCTCATGGTTCCAATATTCCAAAGCTCAGATATCACCTGACTATGATATCTCATAGAGTAGATATCTCTTAGCTTTGATATCAAAAGCTTTGTCATCTCATAGCCCTGACAGCTTACGATGCTGATAGTTTATATCTCCGAACAATTTCATTTTACCATAGAAAAGATGATTTGTACGAATACTTTTCGCAAAGAAGGACAGATCAAAAGCAATTCATCCGTTTCCGATTATTTTTTCAGAATCTCTTCCAGCGTGTGCCACCCCAGGACCGCGCATTTGACCCTCGCCGGCATATGGGAAATGTCCGACAGCGCGGACGCCTCCTCGAGCTCGTCAATTTCCGCCAGGGAAGCATTTCCCTTGATCATGCGCAGAAAAATATCCGCAAGGCGGAGTGCTTCCTCCTCCGTTTTTCCGATCACAAGATCCAGCATCATGTCTGCGGAAGCCTGTGAGATCGCGCAGCCGTCCCCGACATACCCGCCATCGACGATCTTCCCGTTCTCAAGTCGGAGCTTCAGGATAATATCATCTCCACAGCTCGGGTTGATTCCTTCGAGCTCGATGGTACTTCCGTCAATTTCATGCTTGTGTATCGGATGCAGGTTGTGATCCGTTATGATTTCCTTATAAAAACTATTCTGCATAACCCATCTTCCTCCGGACCTCGGCAAGAGACGCGGCCAGCCGATCGATCTCCTCCTCCGTATTGTAGAACGCCAGGCTCGCACGCACAGTGGAGAGCGTACGCAGGTACTTAAGCAGCGGCTGCGCGCAGTGATGTCCCGCGCGGATACAGACGCCGTCCGCGTCCATGATCGCTGCAATATCATGCGGATGGACGCCTTCCATCGTAAACGTGAAAATGCCGTTGTGATCCTCAGCCCTCTTCGGCCCGAGTATCCTTACATGCGGTATCTCTGTGAGCTTCTTCATGGCGTAGCGGCTGAGCGCCTCCTCGCGTGATACGATCGTATCAAACCCGATCTTCTCATAATAAAGGATCGCCTCGTGAAGGCCTGCCGCCCCGGCAGCATTCACCGTCCCTGCCTCGAACTTATGCGGAGGCGGTGCGTAGGTGGCAGACTCCCTCGTCACATACTCGATCATCTCACCGCCAAAGAGGAACGGCGGCATCTCCTCGAGGAACTTCTTCTTCCCGTAGAGAACGCCGATCCCCATCGGTCCCAGCATTTTGTGGCCGGAAAATGCAAGGAAATCCACATCCAGATCTCTGACATTTACAGGGATATGCGGAACGCTCTGTGCTCCGTCGCACACGAAGACCGCGCCGTACTCATGGGCGATGTCCGAAAACTTCCTGATATCATTACGTACTCCCAGGACATTGGAGATCTGCGTCATTGCGACGATCTTTGTCCTCGGGCTCATGGCGCTTCGGAAGCTCTCCTCCGTGATGCCCCCATCCATATCGCACTCGATAAAGCGAAGGACCGCACCCTTTCTCTTCGCAGCCTGCTGCCAGGGCAGAAGATTGCTGTGGTGCTCCATGATCGTGATCAGGATCTCATCTCCCTCCTGCAGAAGGATTTCCGAAGCACTGTAAGCGACGAGATTCAGGCTCTCACTCGCATTCCGTGTGAAAACGATCTCCTCTGTGCTCTCCGCCCCGATAAAACGGCGGACCGCTTCTCTCGCATTCTCATAGGCATCCGTAGCGGCAACGCTCAGTGCGTAGAGACCGCGGAGCGGATTCGCATTTTCCTCCTCATAGAAAGTCTTCTCCCTGAGAAGGACTGCTAAAGGCTTCTGTGACGTCGCCGCGTTGTCGAGATAGGCGATCTCCGGATGATTCTTAATGAGCGGGAAATCGCTGCGGATCCTGCTTATGAATTCATTTCCCTGAGACATCTTTTCCTCTTTCATCTTCATTTTCTCTCTGGTCTTTTTATTTGGAATACTGTGACAGCTGCTCTCTGGTCTTCTCATCGGGAATTCTGCGAATGACCGCGTCGAGCCTTGCTTTCTCAAGCATCCTGACTATATCCTTCTCCGACAGGCCGCGGGCGCTGAGATAGAAAAGCATATCCTCCGGGATCCGGCCGATCGTAGCTCCGTGATTGCCGGAAACATCTTCCTCCGCACACAGGATGAGCGGGATCGTCCGGTTGATCACGTCATCTGAGAGCAGCAGGACATCCTCCGTCTCATCGCCGGCCGAGCCTGCGCTTCCGCGCACGAAATCGATCGTCCCGCGGAAAGTCTTGCTTGCCTTATCCCGGAGCACTCCGTTCACTGTCATCGAGCTCACCGTCTTTTTCCCGGTATGGACAGCATTATAATTCATGTCGAGTAGATCTCCGCCCCGCACGATATAGCCCGTGTCCGACCTCATCGTGCTGCCCGTCCCGAAAAGCGCCGTCTGAAGTCCCTGATAAATCTTCCCGCCCGACAGGAACAGATGGATCACGGAAAGCTCCGCCCCGTCATCCAGATGCACGCCGACATCATTGACAAAAGTCATTTTCTCTCCCACGCGGACGATCTGGACGAGCGTCAGGTGCGATTTCGCACCCGCACAGATCTTCGTCCGGACCGCTGCGAACCCTTCCGCATCAGGTTCCGAGGTATAGTCCATGACTGTCACAAGTTCAGAACCCGCTCCGAGCACGATGTCCACTCCATTGGCTTTCCCCGCACTTTTCCCATACGGAAAATCAAGCCTGAGCGCATGTCCGGCCTTCTCCCCATCCTCGATTCGATAGGTACGGACAGCAGCATTTTCTTTCGCAAGGAGGTCATCCACCGCTCTGCCGCACCCGGTCCTGATCCCGGAAACCTCCGGGGCTCTTATTCCTTCCGCACACACTTCACAGGGGAACTCCTCGGATATTTCCAGAGAACCGTCTATTGTTCCGACCCTGCATGAAGCGTCATTCATCCGAAGCCATCTGAACGTCGCAGCCGGAAGAGTGTTCAATTTAATCGTATTTGTGTCTCCCATAATAAATCTCCTCAGCCGATCGAGCCTTTCATTTCCAGCCGGATCAGATTGTTCATCTCGACCGCGTACTCAAGCGGAAGCTCCTTCCCGACATTGTCCGCGAACCCGCTGACAATCAGCGCGCGGGCATCCTCCTCGGAAAGTCCCCGGCTCATCAGATAAAATACCGCGTCATCGCTGATGCGGCCGATCCTCGCCTCATGACCGACATCCGCCTGATCCGTTCGGACGTCCATGGCCGGTATCGTATCTGACCTCGAAATATCGTCAAGCATGAGGGACTGGCAGGACACCGCACTCTTGCTGTTCTTCGCCTTGTTCCCGATCACTACGCTGCTCCGGAAAGTACTGATTCCTCCCGATTTGGAAATAGACCGCGTATTGACATAAGATGTAGTCCCCGGCGCATTGTGGACGACCTTGCAGCCCGTATCAAGATTCTGCCCTTTTCCGGCAAATGTGACGCTCGTGAACTCAGACCGGGATCCTTCCCCGTCCAGCACGCTCATCGGATACAGATAGGATACGTGCGAGCCGAAGGATCCGGAGATCCATTCGACCTTTCCTCCCTTCTCCACCTTCGCGCGCTTCGTGTTCAGATTGTACATGTTCTTCGACCAGTTCTCGATCGTCGAATACCGGAGCACCGCGTCCTCGCCCACATAAAGCTCGACACAGCCTGCGTGAAGATTCGCGATATTGTATTTCGGGGCGGAGCATCCCTCTATAAAATGAAGATATGCCCCCTTATCCACTATGATGAGCGTGTGCTCGAACTGACCTGCTCCCGGCGCGTTGAGACGGAAATAGGACTGCAGCGGAATCTCGACCGAAACACCGGGCGGAACATACACAAAAGAACCGCCGGACCAGACCGCCCCGTGCAGGGCTGCGAACTTATGATCCGTGGGCGGGACCAGCTTCATAAAATGACTGCGGATCATTTCCGCGTAGGGACCGTGCATTGCGCTCTCAAGATCCGTGTAGACGACCCCCTGCTCCGCGACCTCCTTTTTCACATTGTGATAGACCAGTTCCGAATCATACTGAGCACCGACGCCGGCAAGCGATTCACGCTCCGCCTGCGGGATCCCGAGCTTCTCGAAGGTATCGCGGATGGTCTCCGGAACATCCTCCCAGTCTGCAGTCATCTTCGTGTTCGGCCGCACATATGTCACTATATTTTTCATATCGAGTCCTTCAATATCCGGACCCCAGTCGACCATCGGCGTTCTGTTATAGATCTCAAGGGATCTGAGCCGGAATTCCCGCATCCATTCCGGGTCATTCTTTTCCCTCGAGATTGTCTTGATAATGTCCGCCGAAAGGCCTTCGTCGACCTTCCAGGCATCTTTATCCTCATATCTGAAATCATAGAGAGAACGGTCTATGTCCTCTACGTATGTTTTTTCCTCAGTCATAACTCACCTCGATTACCGTTTAATCTCTGATACAGCCGCAGAAATCTGCTTTGACGGCAGTCTGTTCTGTCACGAAAGTGTCTCATAGGCAGTAAAACCGTGCTCACTGATCTCGTCTACAAGGGATGCGTCACCGGAGCGGACCAGCTTCCCCCCTACAAGAATATGCGTCGCATCTACATGGAGCGAGTTCAGGATCGCCGCATTATGGGTGATGATGATCAGCGCGGAATCCTGATTTTTCTGGAATGCACGGATCCCCTCCGAGACAGTCCGGACTGCGTCCACGTCAAGTCCGGAGTCGGTCTCATCGAGAATGGCAAGGGATGGACTGAGGAGCATCAGCTGGAGAATCTCCGCCTTCTTCTTCTCTCCTCCGGAAAAGCCCACATTCAGATCCCTTTCTGCGTAGGACGGATCCATCTGCAGGACCGACATTGCCTGAAGCATCTTTTTTCTGAAATCCCAGATCCGCACATGCTCCCCCGTCCTCTGTTCGAGGGCTGTCTTTATAAAGTTCCCGAGCGTGACGCCGGGGACCTCCAGAGGATTCTGGAAGGACATATAGATCCCGCTCTTCGCCCTCTCATTGACAGCCATATCAAGGAGGTTTCTCCCGTCAAAGAAAATCTCGCCTCCCGTCACTTCGTAAGAAGGATTTCCCATGATCGCGTTTCCGAGGGTCGATTTGCCGGCACCGTTCGGTCCCATAACGACATGTGTTTCACCGGGCTTTATATCGAACGAGATACCGTGGAGGATCTCCTTCTCCTCGACACGGACCCGTAAGTCTTTGATACTGAGTAAGCTGTCTGACATATTGACCTCCTCTAAGCAGTGATGAACTGCGGACATATCCTAGTGTTTTACTATGTTTTATTGTATAGTATTTTACTAGGAATTCAAGCCCTCTTTTTGTTTCTTTTCTCATACAAGGGCATGTTTTTTTGATCGATCACTTCACTCAGTTCCCTAAAATCACCAGTATTGCGCGCGTATCTCCTGTCTGAAGATACGAGTATTGCGCGATGAAGAATAAAAAGGACCTTTCACGCAGCGCTTCCGGCACTGTGCGAAAAGTCCTTCTTTATCAGGAACGTCCCGACGTTCCTGATCATACGATATCTTAGTCTTCTGATTTCTTCCCGGTCATGCAGGAAACTGCAGTCCCGCATCCGGTGATGCCTGTGAAAAGATCATGCCTGTCCATCAGATCACATAATCTCCGACCCTGGCAATCTCCTCCTCCGCGAGCTCTCCCAGCGTCACGCTGTTCACATAATCATTGATGACCTTGTTCAGCCCTTTCCAGAAGCTGAGTGTGGAACAGGCATCCGCCCTCGGGCAGTCATTGATCTCACTCTCCAGACAGGACGTCGGAGCCAGAGGTCCTTCCATGACCTTCAGGATCTCCCCTGCAGTATACTCCGACGGATCTCTCGACAGGCGGTATCCTCCGCTGGATCCCCGCAGGCTCTGGACAAATCCGGCCTTCGCGAGCGGAGAAATGATCTGTTCCATATATTTGATCGATATTCCCTGCCTCTTCGCAATGTCCTTCAGGGGAACAAGCTCACCGGAGTTGTGAATGGCAAGATCAAGCATGATTCTGAGAGCATATCTTCCCTTCGTCGATACCTTCATGATTCCTCCATATTCCTACTGGTATTATATGGATTATAGGACATCTGACAGATTATGTCAATCGCGTTAAGAAAACACTTATCCCTGTGTATGAAAATATTTATCCCTGGAACAGAGGCGTCGAGTAGTAGCGGTCACCTGAATCCGGAAGAATAACGACGATCGTCTTCCCTTCATTTTCAGGCCGTTTCGCAAGCTCGATTGCACCGGCAAGCGCTGCGCCGGAAGAAATGCCGACGAGAACACCCTCTTTCTTTGCGATCAGCTTCGAGGTCTCGAACGCCGTCTCATTTTCAATCGTAATGACCTCATCATAGAGATCGGTATCAAGTGTATCCGGCACGAAACCGGCGCCGATGCCCTGGATCTTATGCGGTCCGCCGTGGCCTTCAGACAGTACCGGAGAGGTCTTCGGCTCAAGTGCTACGACTTTAACATTCGGATTCTTTTCCTTCAGATATTTTCCGGTTCCGGAAAGAGTCCCGCCTGTTCCGACGCCTGCAATAAAGAGGTCGACATTGCCGTCCGTGTCATTCCAGATCTCCGGTCCGGTCGTCTCATAATGTGCCTTCGGGTTCGCCGGGTTGACGAACTGGCCGGGGATAAAGCTCTTCGGCGTAGCGGCAGCGAGCTCCTCCGCCTTTGCGATCGCTCCCTTCATCCCTTTGGATCCGTCAGTCAGGACGATTTCGGCGCCGTACGCCTTCAAAATATTCCTGCGCTCTACTGACATTGTCTCCGGCATGGTCAGGATGATCCTGTATCCTTTGGATGCAGCGATGGAAGCAAGGCCGATTCCCGTATTGCCGGACGTCGGCTCAATGATCACAGACCCCGGAACGAGCTTTCCCGTCTCCTCCGCATCCTCGATCATCGCCTTCGCGATACGATCCTTGACAGATCCTGCCGGATTAAAATACTCGAGTTTTGCCAGGATGCGGGCGGAAAGTCCCAGTTCCTTCCCGATATTTTTGAACTCTACGAGAGGAGTTCCGCCGATGAGCTGTGTTGTTCCTTCATAAATCTTTGCCATGATACATTCTCCTTTTTATTGCACAGGTTTTCTCCGACATAACGCACTCAGGTGAGGATCTATGCTCCCCGGCCGTTATCCCTATATTTCCTAGTTGATTTATATGAATTATAGCACAGAAGTTTATCCTGTCAAGCACAAATTTTCAAGATTACCCGGGCGCACCTGCCGCGACGTACGCGGAGCATCAGCGCCTTCCACTGCACACGGATCGCGATCTTCCGGATTCAATTCTCGCTCGCGAGAATTGGCGCGGGATTCGGGTCAGCGCAAGCTGACATTTTCCAAACCGAATCCCTGCGCATCCTCGCGGAGCGTTTATCTCAGTGGGGGATTGTAACCCACCACTGAGACGAGCAGGATATTGATCTATCCCCCGCTTATAGAAGCAAGGGTCTTCCCCACTGAGATAAATTATTTTTGCAGCTGCCCGCAAAAAAGAGCTTTGGCTGCAGATCGAACATCTGCTGTCAAAGCTCTCCTATATATCCTATTCTGTTATTGAAACGGGGGGTATCACGTCCTGCGGAATTTCAAGCGGATCGAGTGACATTGACCATGTCGTATAAGCCAGCGAAATTTCATAATCAGTGATATGTGCAAGGCCGCTCTCAAAGCCTGCAACTTTGATACTCAGCGCACTCGGCTGATAAGACGTCTTATTTACCGCTGCCTGAACCTCCACCGTTTCGGCTTGCGAAAGACTGATCGGATCGCCGTTAATGGCCACATCATCAAAGAGCCGTCCGAACAATGATTTCGTCTGCTCTCCGTTCAGAGCAAAGTACAGAATATACTTTGTCCTGTCTTCACTCTCAAGGACTGCCGGCTGAATATTTCCATCAACGATTTCCTGATACACTTCCAGACCGGTCTCATTCATCCAGGTCATCCCGGGACCGTAATTTACATCTCTCCAGTCCGAAAAAGTGCCGGTTTCTTCAACATACTCGGAAATATAAACATTTCCATCCTGATCATACCAGAACTTTCCCTGATTCAGAATCTGACCGTCTCTGCTCAGTTCTGACTCCTTACTGACTGTAAGAATGTTCCCCTGAACATCCTCTGTCCCGTAGGCTTTCACCTTATTGGCCGTTTCAATCAAAACTTCCGTACCTTCGACCGAACAGGTAATGTTATTCATATAAGAATATTCAACGGTATTTTTTAATTTAATCTGCCCGTCAAGAGCCGCCCGGGCGATGCCGGCCGCATCCTCCGGTGCCTCCGGCGTTTCGGTCACATCCTTTCCCCTGCTCTCATTTGAATCCACACGGGATTCATGAGAACGCGTATCCCTTCTGTCCCGCCCCTTGCCTGATGCGTCAGAAGGAGCAGAAGACGTACTGTCATCTGGCCGACCGGAATCCTGTTCCTTCGAAGGAACGGACGTCACAGACTCATTCCGGGCAGACTCCGTCACACTTTCGCTCTCACCGTCTTTCGAATCCGACCCGCATCCTGCCAGTGCGCCGATCATCAGGGCAGCAGCTAGCAGCAAAGAAACGACTCTTTTTTTCATGGATCCCTCTCCTCGTACAAGTACTTTATTGATACTTTTTCAGGTGTGCAGGTACACTTTTCTCACGGAAGCCCGACCGCCTGAAGGATCGATCCTGCAGTTACGGCAATGACCACAAGAAATGCAAGCACTGTAACATTTTCCTTCATGCTCCTGTTCATCCTGAAGAGGACGAGCAGGCCGAGCCCGGCGCTCGAACACAGGCCGGCCACCGCGGAGCCGAAGCTCAGGACTCCGTCCATATAGAGCTGCGTCAGCATGATCGATGCCGCACAGTTCGGGATCAGCCCGATCACGGAGGCGACCAGCGGCTGGAACGCACTTCCGCTCAGGAAGATGCTCTCGATCACGCTGTTTCCGAACGCTTCCATCATAAAACCGATCAGGAATGTAAAAATGAAAAGATATACGAAGACCTCCTTCGTATGATTCCATGCCGGAATAAGCAGATCCCGAAAACCGGGTTTCACAGCTGCCGCATCGGAGCCGGTCCTTCTGCGGATAATCTCAGCCGCTTTTCTGGCTTTCACCGGATCTCTTTTAAAAAACCTTCGCTCAACAAAAAGAACGATATAACCTCCCAATGTACCGATGATGATCTTCGTCAGAACAAGAAAAAGAATATCCTTCGCATGCTCCGGATCTGTGAGCAGAATAATGATCGCCTCATCGGATGTGGACAGATAGACTGCAAGGAGCGTGCCCATCGAAATGACGCCGCTCGCAAAAAAGTCTGAGGCCATAATTGAAAATCCGCACTGAGGAACGGATCCGAGCAAAGATCCGATGAGCGGTCCGAGGCCGCCCGATCTGCCAAGCATGACCGTCATGCGGTCAGAGGCATGCTGTTCCACCACCTCAAGCAGATAAAATGCCAGGAACAGGAATGGAAGCATCTTCACGCAGTCCACCGCTGAATCCTTGAAAACGTCAAGAAACAGTCCCATAAACACCTGCCTTCAATCCAAGTCACCCGCTGTTTCGATTATGCGTGTCATCCCACCGATTCTCAAACCGACCGCACACAGGGGTATAAAAGTCTCTTTAATCTCAGCATCCTATTATTCATAGGAAGAAGGCAAATGTCAAGCGAATTGTAGTACTTCGGCAGGCAGAGCTAGGTTTCACTTTGCGCATTCATCTCAGACTGACGTCACGAAATCCGGCAGCTGATGATCAGGAATCCGACTTTACCGTCACAGCAATGATCCCGCAGCCGAATTTCAAGAAAAAAGGCTGTCCGCAATGCGGACAGCCTCCCCATGAACTTTTGTCGTCAGGATCAATCCATGTCGCGAATGATCTTTCTCGTACGAAGAATGGATGTCGGGCTCATGGACAGCTCGTCGATACCCATCTTGACAAATGTCTCTGTAAGAGCCGGATCAGCACCGAGCTCGCCGCAGATACCTACCCATGTATTGTGTCTGTGGCCTGCATCGATCGTCATCTGGATCGCCTTCAGGACTGCCGGATGATGTGCATCGAAGAATTTCTCAAGTGCCTGATTCTGGCGGTCGATCGCGCATGTGTACTGTGTAAGGTCATTGGTTCCGATGGAGAAGAAGTCTACCAGTTCTGCAAGCTCGTCAGCAATGAGAACAGCAGCCGGAGTCTCGATCATGATACCTACGGAGATATCCTTCTTGTACGGTACATCGTGTGCATCCAGCTCAGCCTTTGCCTGATTGAGCATCTTAAGGCAGGTCTCGACTTCCCACTTGGAGATGATCATCGGGAACATGATCGCGATGTTGCCGTATGCGGATGCGCGAAGGAGTGCGCGGAGCTGTGTCATGAAGATCTCTTCACGAGTCAGGCAGATACGGATCGCACGGAAGCCCAGAGCCGGGTTCTCTTCCTTGTCCAGCTTGAAGTAATCGATCTGCTTGTCAGCGCCGATGTCAAGCGTACGGATGATCAGCTGCTTGCCTGCAAGAAGCTCAGCGACCTTCTTGTATGCCTGGAACTGCTGCTCTTCTGTCGGATAGTCGTCATTCTGCAGATACAGGAACTCGGAGCGGAAGAGGCCTACGCCTTCGCCGTCGTTCTCAAGAACATAGCCTACATCGCCTACGCCGCCGATATTGCCATACAGATGTACATGACGTCCGCTCTTTGTGACGGACTCTTTGCCCTTCATCTCATCGAGAAGTTTTCTCTTCTCTTCTTCCTTCTCCTGAAGGACCTGATACTTCGCCAGGGTGTCAGCATCCGGGTCAACAATAACTCCGCCCTTCATGCCGTCTACGATTGCAAGCTTTCCGTCGACGTCTTTCGGGATATCTACCTGAACAAGTGCCGGGATGTTCATCGTACGGGCAAGGATCGCTGTATGGGAGTTCGTGGAGCCTGCTCTTGTGACAAACGCAAGGACCATCTCCTTGTCGAGCTGAACCGTCTCTGACGGAGCAAGATCGTCCGCTACGAGGATGACCGGCTCGGTAAATACGTTGGCATTACCGCCTGCACCCTGAAGGTCAGCAACAAGACGGGAAGAAATATCCTTGACGTCCGCCGCACGGCCTCTCATATACTCGTCTTCCATGTTTGCGAACATGTCAGCAAAGTTGTCGCCTGTTGTCGCGACTGCATACTCTGCATTGACCTTCTGCTCCTTGATCATCTCTTCGATCGACTCATTGTAATCATCGTCATCAAGCATCATCTGATGAACTTCGAAGATTTCAGCGTGTGCCTCGCCTACGTCCTTGAGGGCTTTCTGATACAGTGCCTGCAATTCACCGAGAGCCTGCTCCTTAGCCGCATGCAGACGGTCAATCTCAGCTGCAACATCCTCGATATGATCTCTGCGGACTACGCCGTCACTCTTGACCATCTCTGCGATCTTGCCGATAGCGATTCCCTGAAAAGCTGCTTTGCCAATGAATTTTTCCATCTTTAATGCTCCTTTTTTCCTTATAGATTTGTCTGTACTGCCGTATCAGACACCCTGCACATACTTCTTTGTATATTATATGACACATGTGCACCAAATCCAAGTGAAACTTTGTTGATTTCAACTATTTAATTCAAAAAATGAGCATTATATTTTGCAAAAATGACTATAATCATTTCTTAATTTTCCGTCACCGTTTGTAAGGTACACAGAAGAAGAATATTCTTTTTACAGATCCGCAAGGAGCTTATTCACCCGTCTGTCATAAGTGAGAAGGCCGTTGATCTCCTCCTCGACATCCGATACCTGCGTGTAGATCGCCGCGGAAAGACCCTTGCTGACCAGTTTTTCGACCCGTGTCTTCATCTTCAGAAAGTCGGAGCGGAATCTCTCCGGTGTTTCTGATTTCGTATACCCGAAGAGCTCCGTCGAGGCGCTGTGTCCGTCTACCCGAAGGCCGAGACCGCCGTACTCCGTCAGACAGAACGGCCGTGTCTCCCCTTTCTCCGGGTTCACCTTGAGATTCCTGAAATAATTGTGGACCGAGACGACATCACCCCCACCCTGATCATACCACCCGGAGGCATGGTCGATCGGGCGGGTCTGATCCCATTCCCGCATCTTTTCCACGACCAGTAACGCGTCGAACTGACCCCATCCCTCATTAAATGCAGTCCACAGTCCGATGCACGGGCAGCTCATGAGCTGCTCCATAAGCTCCTTCGACTCCTGCATAAAGAACTCTCTTCCAAGCTCCGATTCACGGGAGAACAGAGGGTAGATATGGTCGTCGAACTTTGACTGGACAAAGGGGATTGCAGTCGGAAGGTAGCACAGGAACGTCATGAGAGAACGGCCTCCGCCGTTCAGGAGATCCTGCCAGACGATCATGCCGAGCCTGTCACAGTGGTAATACCAGCGCATCGGCTCGACCTTCAGATGTTTTCTGAGCGTATTGAAGCCTGCTGACTTCATCGTTTCAATATCGTAGATAAGTGCCTCATCGGAAGGTGCTGTGTACAGTCCGTCCGACCAGTAGCCCTGATCCAGAACACCGTTCTGGAAATACGGTTCCCCGTTCAGGAAAAGCCTCGGAATCCCTTTCACGTCCTTCCCCACAGAAAATGACCGCATCGCGTAATAGGATTCCACATGGTCTCCGGTTCCGTCCTTGTCTTCGAGATCCACCGTAAGTCTCGAAAGGACCGGTGTCTCCGGCGTCCAAAGCCGTACATCCGTGAGCGGAAGAATGATCTCCTCCCCGGACATCCCGGTCTTTACAGTGGTCGGACCTGAACTTTCAGAGCTGCCGGAAAGCACATCCCACGGCTCCGTGACAGGACTTTCATTTTCATATGCCGTCACGCGGACCGCCGTCGTCCTGTTCGCCAGGACCTTCACCCGCAGAGCCTGCGCCCCGATCTCAGGCGTGATCACAAGCCTTTCAATATAAGTCTTCGGTACGATCTCCATCCAGACCGTCTGCCAGATCCCGCTCTGCGCGGTGTAGAACATTCCGCCGGGTTCAAGCTTCTGCTTGCCGCGGCTCAGCCAGGATGAATCCGAGAGATCCGTGACGCGCACAGTCAGGGTGTTCGTCCTGTCGAAGAGCAGGTCTGTAATATCACAGGAAAACGCAAGATATCCCCCGATATGGCGGCAGGCCCGCTTACCGTTCACATAGACCTCCGCAACCTGATCCACCGCTCCAAAATGCAGGATGAGCCGTCCTCCTTCCCCGGGAAGCGGATTTTCAAAAATTCTTCGATACCACAGGCATTCATCGGGCATGAGCTGCCTTCCCACTCCGGAGAGCAGTGCTTCCGGCGAAAAGGGCACAAGGATCATCCCGTCAAAGTTTACGGGCTCCCTGCGATCCTTCCCGCTCCTCATGGCATATTCCCAGAAGCCGTTCAGATTGATATAGGAGCTCCGGACCATCTGCGGCCGCGGGTATTCCCGAAGCACATTGTCCGCATCAAGCGCCTCGCCCCATGGTGTGTACATTTTTTCATGCTCGACCTTCTTTTTTCCGAACTGGAAGGTCGCGAGCGCTTCTCTTATCTTCATATTTACCTCACAGGCAGCTAATATCAGGCGGCATTCCTGTCCATCACGATATCGTTTTCCGTCAGTTTATTGTATGCGTACAGATACCGGATCCCATCTTCCCACGCTACAATATCGTAAAATAAAATTCCCTTGGCATGCGAAAGAATGATCGGTCTGTTCAGATTGATCGGAGCAAGCTCCGTATCATAATCGGCGTAATAGGCCTTGGCTCCGTTGTAGGACTGCCCGAGCTGATCCATATCACAGCTGTAATAAAGCCTGAATCCCCAGTCCTTTTTAAGGAAACGCGCCGGCTCATGATCCGCGTTCGCAGAAAGGAGCTCCATCCGTTCCGACCAGGTCGCCCCATTGTCAGAGGAACGCCTCAGTATGATCGAGGACGCCTGTTCATCCAGGGTCTCCTCCTCGTAGACGCAGTACATGACCCCGTTCTCGATACACAGGTCGACGTCCTCGAGATTCGCCTTCCGGGACTCCACCGTGGATACATGCTGAATCGTCTGGAAGTCAGGTGTAAAGTACAGGTCGATCTGGTAATCCCCGTTCTCCTTGCCTGGATCGTTCCTGTTGACAGTCCCCGTGATGTGCGTCAGCGTAAAGTACCAGCCGCTGTCAACCGCCCAGAGAGCCGGGTCGATGGAAAGACCGTCGCTGTAGGAAAGGATCTGCCTGTTCTCAAGAACATTCATCTCCCCGTCCGTCCGGATCAGATGAATACACCTGTTCCAGTCAGCCGTCAGAATTACGCCCGTCGCATAATCGCATGCGATCCATGAACCTGCTGCACCGAGTTCATGAGATGTGAAATCCGAGATACTGAAATAGCGAATGACATCGTCCCTCGCAGACACGACATAGTCCCCGTAGATCTTCGCATCCCCGTTCGTCGTATCCTCTATGGAAAATACTCTCTCCGCCGCGGCGAGATCCTGCTGCAGGAGCCACATCTGTTCAAAGCTCCCGTCCGGCTCCGCTGCGGTGATCACATTTCCCGCCCAGGCCGTACCTTCCGAGACTTCCAGCGCGCCGAGTGCTTTATTCAGAAGGACCACCGTCCCGTTCTCATTTCGCTCGATCCGGAAGAGCTCGTAATCGCTCCCCGCAAAGACCGACTGGGTCAGAATACCCTCGGAGATGTCGAGACTGCGCCCTGTCTCTTCATTTTCCACGCGGTACCAGCCATACCCGCTGTAAATGAAGTTCCACCGCTGAAGCGCCGACCCGTCCAGGGAGGACAGCCGCACGACCGGATCTGCATCCGGATCCGCGCCCGCCCCGAAAGCCAGCGATTCGCTCAGGACTCCCGCGATCGTATAATTCCCGTCGTCCGGGTGGTCAACCGCTTCCGCCGGGATCAGATAAAACTTCTGCGCATCCGTCCCGTTCTCATCGGCCAGGTCCACCGGATTCCCTTCCTCGGCGATCCCTCCGCTCACATCGAGTGCCTGCATGGTGACAAGGTTCACGAAGGTAAATGTTCCGTCCTCATTTCCCCTCATCTCCCATTGCCCGGACTCGTTGTTCTCATTCCGCCCGAGGCAGGCTGCCGCTGGTTCTCCGGAAACAGCGAGCGACAGTTCACATTTCTGGCTGATCAGTTCATACACACCGTTATTTCCGCCCTGAAGCATGAACCGCTGGGATTCGCTGTCTGTTCTGGCCGAGAGGACAAATGGCGTTCCCTCCGAAACTCCTCCGCCGGCAGTATCCAGAGCATAATGCGGATCAAGAGCCGAGACGAGCACACAGGTCTGTTCCGTCGAGATCTCATGTACAGCGCCTTTCGGCATCTCATAGAAAGGTCCGGGCGCCTCCGCCAGCTGCCGCTCGATATCTCCGGCTGTGTAGTCGAACGTATCCACCTCTTCCTCTTCCTTCTTCAGGAAAGAAAACGGAACCCCTTTTATATACGAAAAAATGCAGAGCAGCGCCACAGTCACTGCGACCGCGGCTGCCGATATGATCAATAACCTTCTCATTGTATTCTTCTCCCCGGGAAGCCTACGACCGCACCTTTTCCCATTCCATGCGGGCATACAGTACGACAGTTCATATGGTTCACGCTGCTTATATCCAGCAGGGCAGGTGGTAAACTCCCATTATTTACTGTAGCATCTCTTTGACCGGCAGACAACTTAAAAGGTCTTTATTTTACCGAATTGACGCATTAAAGAGGTGCATTAAAATTAAATGACAGATAAAGATCTTTCATGTATAATAGGGACGTTACCAACCCGCCTTTTGGCGGCAGGTTTCACTCTGCGCGCATATCTCAGACTCAAGTCACGAGTATTGCGCGATGAAGAATAAAATCATCAGGGAGATATCTCATGAGCTTTGATACAATAGGATTTGTCGGACTTGGCCTCATCGGAGGCTCCATCGCAAAAGCGCTGAAGCGCGTTCACCCGGAAAAAACGGTCGTTGCCTACAACCGGAACGGGGCAGTCCTCGATCTCGCCGCAGAGGACGGGATCGTCGATATTGCCGTAAAGGATGAGACCGGCGGACTGAAGACTGATGAAATTCTCGCGCCGTTTTCAGAGTGCGATCTCATCTTCTTATGTGTACCGGTCGTCACGGCGCTCGACTTCATGGACAGGCTTAAATCCATCATGAAGCCCGGCGCGATCCTCACCGACGTCGGATCCGTAAAAGGCGGAATCGACCGCTATGCGGCGGAGCACGGTCTCTCGGCCAACTTCATCGGCGGCCATCCGATGGCCGGGTCGGAAAAGACCGGCTATCAGAACTCGAAAGACAGACTGATCGAGAACGCCTGGTACATTCTGACTCCCGGGGAAGATGTCCCGGTCAAAAAGATCAGCGACCTCTCGGACCTCATTTCCCGGCTGGGCGCACTCCCCCTTGTCATGACGAGCAGCGAGCACGACCACGTGACAGCCGCGATCAGTCATCTTCCGCACGTCATATCGGCTTCCCTGGTCAATCTCGTCCACGACATCGACGGACCGGAAAAATACATGCATGCAATTGCGGCAGGAGGATTCCGCGACATCACCCGGATCTCCTCCTCCTCCCCGCAGATGTGGCAGGAGATCTGCCTGTCCAACACGGATCAGATCTGCGGAATGCTCGACAAGTATATTTCAAAGCTCCTCGACTACCGCTTTGCGATCCGCAACGAGAACTCGGAGGAGCTCCTTCAGATCTTCTCGGACTGCAAGGAATATCGGGACAGCTTCGACACGCAGGCCAAGGGCTCTGTTCTCCGCGAGTACCGGATATACACGGATCTTGAGGACGTTGCGGGTGCGATCGCCGAGATTGCGATCATTCTCGCGAACAAGAGCATCTCCATCAAGAACATCGGGATCGTCCACAACAGGGAATACGAGCAGGGCGTGCTCCGCATCGTGTTCTACGATCAGGCTGCGATGGATGCGGGAATCAGTGTGCTGGAAGGCCGCGGCTATCACATCTACAGGTAACCGGATGTTTCCCCGTCGGGATGCTGAAGGCTCCCGGACTTATTATTACTTAGTCGGGTCCCTATCACCCGGAATAAAAGTTCCCTCGTCGGGATCCTGAAGGCTCCCGGAATAAATGTTTCCACGTCGGGACGCTCCCGCTCGCTCGCACTGGCAGCGGTACTAACATATTTTTGAAGCCAAAGGCTTAAAAAATATGAAGTACCGGCCGTGCTCGGACGCCCGACTTTGGAAATCATTTATTCCCGGTCGCCGCCGCACCTGTTCGAACGGAAAAATTCGGTAAAAGACCGGGCCGTCACAGATACAAGAAAATCCGAAGACCGAAGGCACACGTCGATGCCGGTCTTCACGAAGGAGAAACCAAGTCAAATGAAAATCAAAAATGCTCTCTCACTCCGCGGAACACTCACCGTTCCCGGAGACAAATCCATATCCCACAGATCCGTAATGCTCGGCGCGATCGCCGAGGGAGACACAGTCGTACACGGATTTCTGTACAGTGCCGACTGTCTTGCGACCATCGACTGTTTCCGCCGCATGGGCGTAAAAATCGAGGAGCTTCGCGGTGAAGCAGGGGAAAATGTACTGATCGTACACGGCAGAGGCCGCCGGGGATTAAAAGCGCCGGATGAGAGTCTTGACGCGATGAACAGCGGAACCACCGTCCGGCTTCTATCCGGAATCCTGGCAGGACAGTCCTTCAGCTCCTACATAAAGGGAGACGCCTCTCTCTCAAAGCGCCCGATGAAACGCATCATCGAGCCCCTCCGGGAAATGGGTGCCCGCATCGATTCGGAAAATGATGACAACTGCCTCCCCCTTGAGATCCAGGGGCGGCAGCTGCACGGAATCACCTATACGTCAAAAGTTGCCTCCGCACAGGTAAAATCATGCATTCTGCTGGCCGGACTCTATGCGGACGGACCGACGACCGTCTACGAGCCGTTCCTCTCCCGCAACCACACCGAGCTTATGCTGAACACCTTCGGCGGAAATATCAAGCTTAAGAAAGACGCAAAGACCGGTCTCCCGGGCGCGATTGTTTATCCCGGTGTCATCCTCACCGGCCAGAACATTACCGTTCCCGGCGATATTTCATCCGCTGCCTATTTCATCGCGGCAGGACTTCTTGTCCCGCACTCGGAGATCACGCTCCGGAACGTGGGCATCAACCAGACACGCGACGGAATCCTCCGGGTCTGCAGCGCGATGGGTGGAAATATACGTACTCTGAATGTACGCATGGAAGGCCGTGAGCCGGTCGCTGACCTGCTCATCCGGACCTCCGAGCTCCACGGTACCAATATCGGCGGAGCGCTGATCCCGACGCTCATCGACGAACTGCCGGTCATTGCCGTCATGGCGGCCTGCGCCGAGGGAGACACTGAAATCTCCGACGCAGGTGAACTGCGCGTAAAAGAATCAGACCGTCTTGCGGCCATCATCGAAGGACTGCGCAATATGGGCGTGGAAGTCGATGAGACAGAGACCGGCATGATCATCCACGGGAACGGCGGAAAGAACCACAGGAGAGATGCACGGGGCTGCCTGAAGGGCGCGGTCATCAATCCCAAAGGAGACCATCGCATGGCTATGGCCTTCACTGTAGCCGGACTGATCTCGAGCGGGACGACGACCGTCCGCGGGACCGACTGCGTGAAGATTTCCTATCCGGATTTCTACAGGGATCTGGAGTCACTCGGTTACAATCTCTGATAAAAGAAAAACATGCCGGTATACGTTTCTCCTTCATAAGGAGGCGACGTATTCCGGCATGTTTCTATTATTCTTCAGTTCTGCAGGTGCCCACAAAAAGCCTGTAAGGTTCACAGGCTCTTGCGATACTCTGTGCGAAATGGAATTGTGTGAACAATTCAAACAATCTGCACAAGCCTTAGAACTTCTTCATGAACGAAAGATGTGGAATGAGCAAAAACCGTGC
>OMVU01000043.1:0-2651 GCA_900314565.1 uncultured Eubacteriales bacterium | reverse complement strand
TTACGGTTTTTGCGAATGCTTTTCCACAGCTTGAGTGAATGTTAGAAGTTCTTGGCGCGGAAGCCGTTTGAATGTTCATACAATTTCCATGAAGCACAGACTTTCGCAATTGCCTGGTAAGGTTCATTCCGTAAGGAGCCGGCGCAGGATCTGCTCCCTGCTGTTGATGAACATTGATGTCACCTGAAAGCTGTCCGTGTCCTCATATGCACACGGATGGATCCGTCCTTCATCGAAAGAAAGGATCTCCGCCCCCGGAATCCCCAGAAGGATCGGCGAGTGCGTAACGATAATGAACTGCGCGCCCTTCTCAGCGCATCGGTAAATTTCCAGAAGCAGCGTCAGCTGTCTCTGCGGAGACAGGGCTGCCTCCGGCTCATCCAGCAGATACAGGCCGTTCGCCCTGAAGTAGTTCTGTGCAAGTGCCAGAAAGCTCTCCCCGTGCGATTTCTCATGGTAGTGCTGAGGAACACCGCCGGGTCCGCGGCTGTATTCATCTTCCTTCGTGGCAACATTGTAAAAACTTTCCGCACGCAGAAAGTATCCCCCGCCGGCACGACGCACGCCGCGCGAAAGCCTCAGGGCATCACACAGCTCCGAATGGGAATCGTAGGTCGAAAAAGAATAATTCTTCGTCCCGCCTTCCGGATTAAAGCCGTAAGCGACGGCGATCGCCTCCAGAAGCGTCGATTTGCCGCTGCCGTTCTCCCCCACGAAAAACGTAACGGAGTGATCGAAGGAAAGACTGTCCAATCCTTCCAGCGCTTCGATCCGCCTCAGGTAGCTTCCCTCATCGATCCTGTTCCAGTCTATAAAGAGTCCTTTGATCAGCTGTGAATTCATCATTTCAATGTGCAGATCCCTCTTTCTGTCAGTACAAATCAAGCACGCTTTGCGTTCTTGCCGCACCATGCTTATGTGCGAAGCATCTTCCTTGTCAGAGATTATACAAAGGCGTCAGAAAATCGAAGCGTCAGTTCATTTCGCCCGTCTTTCCTCTCATAAGAGAAGGAAGATACGATCTGCCGGATCATAGAGAGCCCCATTCCACCGGAATCAAGGAAATCAAACTCCTTTTCCAGCGGATCCTCCGCAGTCGGATCGAACGGTATTCCGTTGTCCGAAAAGACGACGATCAGTTCTTCTCCCTCTTTTCTGCAGGCAAATTCCAGGCTGTCCGCATTCGAATAGTTGACAATATTCGCCAGCGCTTCGTCGCAGGCCAAAAGGATCTGCCTTGCAGCCGGAGTATCCCCCGTGTACGCAAAGACCGCTTTCTATCTGATACAGCATGGGATCCCTCCCTTCATAGCATACATCAGGAGCCCATACTGATCGCTTGCTTCCGCCTCATTATAGAACATCGTCCCGGAGTGCATTTCCGCCTCATGGCTAATCCGTTCATACCAGCCGGCGTCAAGGCCCATCAGATCGACCAGCGTACCTCTTATGCGCTCCCGGGCATACTGCGACAGCTGACACCAGATGCTGACCGCTGTGTTCCTTGCGTAAGAACTCATTACCCAGTTGTTCTCCATCCTGCGCAGGCCCTCCAGCATACATATGATCTGTGTTAGATTCTGAGCAAGGAACAGAGGATGCATCGTAGATACGGCTGTGACTTTTCTGTTATGCAGCTGTACGTCAGAGAGCCGCAGCTCCTGATCCATCACCGAGATGCCTTCCCGAAGCGCCTTCATGTCATTCTCGATCGTCTTTTCGCTGACAAGATATTTTTCAGCGATCTCATGCCGGTCAAAATCCTTTGGCGATAATCATAAAGCCTACCGTAATATTTATAGTTGTATGGCATGATCCCTGATGAATTTCCTGTTATCCGTGTGCCGGACAATGAAAAAGCAGGAAAAGCCGTGAAATGATTTAGTTTCTCTTATCAACGCTGCTCTTACTTGCTCTTTCTGATCCTGATCGTGGAATAAACCAGCACCGGAATCGCGCAGAGATCCAGCAGCCCCATTATCCGCACCACCATATCAGGCAGTACAACACCGGCAAGATTGCAGCCGGTCCAAACAATCGTAATACAGCAGATCAGCAAAAGGGATGCTGTCCATAACGTCTTCACAATATGCACTCCTTTCATTAAATCCTGTACACACAGGACCCGAGAAGAAACTCATCTCTCGCCAAGGTCCCGGGAAACGCAGCAACGATTAATAATTCTCTTTTCTCACCTCAAAGAATGCCTGCGGATGTTTACATACCGGACATACTTCCGGTGCAGAAATTCCGACTACCACATGACCGCAGTTACGGCACTCCCACATGACGACCCCGCTCTTCTTAAATACTTCCATGGTCTCGACATTTTTCAGAAGCGCGCGGTATCGTTCCTCATGCATTTTTTCGATCGCCGCAACATCGCGGAATTGAGCGGCAAGCTCATAAAAGCCTTCTTCTTCAGCTTCTCTGGCCATTCTTTCATACATATCCGTCCACTCTGCATTTTCACCCTCTGCCGCATGAAGCAGATTCTCCGCGGTGTCGCCCAGTTCGCCAAGCGCCTTGAACCAGAGCTTAGCGTGCTCTTTGTGAAGCTCACATGAATAAATTCACGTGCTTCCTATCTGAGGCTTACGCCTCAGGGCCGCTTTAGGCGGCCGGACTCCGGCACCTGCGGATACGCCTTC
>OMVU01000031.1 GCA_900314565.1 uncultured Eubacteriales bacterium | reverse complement strand
CATGGCAAATCCAGTCATAAACTGTATTCAGTTGTCAAGGAGCAAGCATTGCTTAGCTGCCGGAGTCGGGATTTCCCGACTTTTGGCGACATAATCATAGAATTTCAAATATAAAAACATGACCGAATAACCGAAACAAGGAGATAGAAGAACTGTCAGAAATTCAGAGTCGCTGTTTCGGAACTGCCTGTATATGGAGAAGCAACTATGACAAGTGATGTCACGAACGCCGAGAAACGCACAATGTCGGTAGATATGATCGATGAGGATCGGGACAACAGGGAAATCTACGGAGAATACGAGACCGATGGTCTGGCTGAGTCGATAGAAGAGAATGGTTATCAGGGATCTCCGATCATCGTCTATCCGGAAAAGGATCGGTATACGATTCAGTCGGGTCACAGGACGCTCGAGGCGGCAAAAAAGGCAGGCAGAACGTATGTTCCGGTTCTTGTTATAGAAGCTCCCCGGAATGAGATCGAAAGACGGAAGAGACTCATTCTGTCCAACCTTCACGGACGGCGATACACACCGATGAGAATGGCCAGGCAGGCGCAGTACCTTTTTGACACTTATAAGATGGAGCAGAAGCTGAACCGCGCCGAAGGAAGGGAACAGGAGGGAAAACTGCTTGAGAAGGTGGCATCTGATCTGGAGATTTCCACATCTCAGGTCACAAAATACAGACAGCTCCTTCAGCTGAACGGGAGACTGCAGCAAATGGCGGACAGCGGAATGGTGTCATGGTCGGCGCTGGCGAAGGCGTCCCAGCTGACAGCGGCTCAGCAGGATGCGCTTATGTCTAAGATAACAGGCCGGATCAAGCTTGGCGGTCCGGAAAGCGTCACTCGCAGCTGGCTTGAAAATGAGATCAGCGAGTGCAGGTATTATATGCTCGACGATGATGAGAAGTATGAATATGATCCCTGCGACATGACATTTCTCAGCGAAGAGCTGGCAGAAAAGCTGGGCGGGACAGCAGAAGGGAAAAGGAAAAGAAGAAGCAATTCTGCGGTGACGGTGAGGAGATGTCTTGAAATGATGGAAAAAGGCCTTGCTCCTGACGCGATTCTGAAAGAGGACGATAAAGAAAGTGTGAGAGAAGGTCTTCTTAAAATGCGTGCCATAATTGATGAAAGGCTCAGAAATATGTGAGGGAAGGCTTTCGAGACGGAAATTCCGATCAGATCTGAAAGATCACTTTCACCGTGAAAGTAAAGATCTGCGGCATATACTATGAGCAGGGGGAGCGGGCGCTGAAAGGCGGAGATTCTATTTACGCAGCTGCGGAAGAAGAATCCTGAAAGCAAAGACATAGAAACGGGAAGAAAGCATCTGTTCCGAAGGAAATGCAGTAAGAGTCTTCTGCGCTATCACCGTGATAGCGACAACAGTTCGATGAGAAAACATTGGATAGAATAATCATGCAGTGCGAAAAAGGAACACACCGTTTATTGAATCAAGTCTTGTTTGTGAGAATAGAAAAATAATATGGTGTGACAGAACGATTCATCCGGAAATGGCCGTCTTCATCGCGAGATTACACTCACGATGAAGACGAGTGTCACTTTGTACACGTATCTTATGACTCATGTCACGGATATTGAGGAATGAAGAATAAAACAGAAGCAGTGGAATAATAGGTCAGATACATCAAATGAATTTGACGGCTGTTCCATAGACCATTACTTCAGCTGCGCTCTGCATGACGGATGAGGTCGAAAACCGTACGCTGATGATTGCGTCAGCGCCCATGGCCTGTGCTTCTCCGACCATTCTGTCGATTGCAAGTGATCTTGCATCAGACATCATCTGGTTGTACTTTTTAAGCTCGCCGCCGACCAGGTTCTTCAGTCCGGAACCGATGTCACGAATTGCATTGACGGTCTGGATGGTGCCGCCGCTTACGAGACCAAGTGTCTGAATGTTCCTTCCGCTGATGTACTCAGTTGTTACAATAAGCATATATTTCTCCTTTCGTATTCCTGAGCCCATTACCTGAAACAGCAGATCAGATATAGTCAATGGTAAGGGCAGATTCAGATGTGCTGAAAAAGATGCCGGATTTTTAGAAGCTGTTCCTTTCAAGCACAATTTCTGTGATTTCTTTTATATTATAGTATAAAGAACTTGGAACTGTAAAGCCTTCGCAGGGGATTGAGGCTATGCCGTTTATTGTGTTAAGTGAAACTTAAAAACAAAGGCTGCGGATCGACTGATTATAAAGTAAAATAGAAGAGAAGCATAATACGAATTCATTCGAATTGTGAGGGTATGAAGATGAAAAATATAAGATTTTATAAAGCGCCAAAGTATTTAACGGAAGGGTATAAAGAAGCGGAGTCGATGATCTATAAAACCTATGAGGAAAACTCTGAATCCGAAAACTCTCTGTGGCTGGCACAGGTGACCGATGCTTCTCTTCTGAAGGAGCTGAAAAAAATCACAAAATGGGAAAAAGGCACACGGGAAGATCTTGACGACGAGCTGCTGACTGCAGAGTATGAGGGGCAGAAATATTATGTCGATCCTGACGATGATGAAGATATCATCTACTTTGATGAAAAAGCATCGGGCGGAGGAGAGATCTATGTTACCTCCATCGTGTTCGAACCTGAACCTGAATTCGATGAAAATGAACCGGCAGAGGAGATTTCGCAGTACCCCCTGGAGGACATCCTGGAAAAATTCTTCTGCTATGTGAGTGATGACTACGAAGAGGAAAACGCGGAGGATCCGAAAAACTGTTATGTTGAATTTGCAAGCGAGGACATAGGGGATATACGGGATATACTTACCATCGTCGGAAAACATGTTTACAATAAAGAAAATGGCGAGTACGTTGATCTGATCATCGAATAATAACAGGGATTGCAGTGAGGACAGGAAGGCCCCCTCCTTTAGGCCGTATAAGGCGAAGGAGGGGGCCTTCCTATATCCGGAGGGACATGAGGAATACCCCGGCATTCCTGATACAGACAGGCAGGAATGGCTTCTTCCCGGGAAAGGATCCGACAGGGCGATTCACTGATCCTGCAAAAATCTCCCTTCCAGCTTATGTCTTAACGAGTTGCGGTCCATCTGATATTGCTTCATCAGCGTCTCGGCATACCCCAGGAAGGCGTTGCACATGAGCGGATGTGTGAAGCCGAAAGAAAGATCCGGCCTTGCTGCATGAATGACCTGTGCTTTGGACTCCGTGATCAGCAGCTTCATGTTCGGGAAGGGGATTTCCGGAAGAACATAGAAACGGTAGTTCGGATACTCTTCAGACAGCCTGACGATATTTTCGATGTGTATGGCGTACTGCCGCGGCGTATAGCGAAGAGGATCCATCCCCGGAATGCTTTCTGTCAATACCGTACCCGCGAACAGATCTTCATCGGATGCCAGAGGGATGCACTCGTTCAGAATATGGTTCTCAAGCTGCCTTAAGAGCGCGGCGCGGGCGCTTATCCATGCTTTCGTAAGCAGCGGATGATTGAATTCTTTTACCAGATTTTCCGGCATGGAAGCAATGGTGAGTTCTTTCTGAATGACGGCAGCATCCGCATTCCCCGTATACAGCTGCGGCGGATCGATGACAAGCAGAGGCTTTGCGGACTGCATGATCGCCTCGAATCCTGATGCCAGGATCTGAAGTTCCGGTTCTTCTGTGTGGTAATGGTAAATACTCTGCATTGAGCCTATGACCCGGAAGGATTCGATACAGGCATGACCGGTCCGGAGAAAAAGCGTATGGGTAAAACGGGGATCCCGCTGTTTTCTGCTGTAATAGGATTCGATCATCCCGGACATGTAGAGTGGAAGCCAGCTTTTGATCGCCTGGTTCATTTCCTCCAGGTTGCGGTCAATATTATGGATAATCCGGATGTGGGTACCGTTTCTGACACATGCGCTCATAAGCCCGGCCCAGTGTGACAGGAACACTGGATCAGAAGTCAGCCAGTCCTGATCCTCGTCGGAATACAGCAGCAGCTCGGCCGCATTTTCGGCAGCCGCATCATGAAGGAAACGCAGTACCGCTTTCCTGAGTCCTTCGGTCCCGTAATAGACAGACTGACCGGTATCCGGGATTTCCAAAAGAGCAGTGTCTTCAGGGGAAGGAAGCTTTGGGCCGGACGCTTCGGAAAATGAATCGAAGCTTGCCAGCAGGCTTTCCGCCATGGGGATTGCCAGGTCAGGAAGCTCATTCTGATTGAAGAGCCAGACAGAAAAGCTCCCGTTGTCAATTTCCTCTGAAGGCAGTCTCATAAGCTCTGACAGCTCCCGCATATGTCCGATGCGGCGAATGCGGTCCAGCAGGATCTCTGAAAGCCGGCCGACGATTCGGGGATTGTCTTCCGGCGTGCGGACACCACTGCGATATCGGCTGATGAGGGAAGCGTCCACATGGATCTGCTTGCTCAGGCGGATACTGGATATCTCAGCCAGGTTCATGGCCGCATCCAGCCGTTCCGCAAAGAACTTCATTCGTACCCGGCTCTTTCTCGGCCGTCCGGCAGATTTTCTTCCGGGTTCCGGGCTGCCCGGCTCTTCCTCTGTTCCCGCAAACAGCCAGTTTCGAATTCCTTCTTTGATCTCCACGGCAGGTGCGTTGGCAGATGTACCGATGATGGCACAGAGCTGACCAAGGCCGTTATGGTTATCCGAAAACAGATAAAGTCCCGCTGCCAGCTTCTCTATTGTGCTGCTCCAGGGTCGGGGGATCAGTTTCCCGGTCCGCAGGCGGCTTAACTGGCTCCGGTCAAAACCGGCAAAAGCGGCTATGGTCTTGGTATCCGCCCCGAGATCTTCGATCAGTTTGTTCAGCCTTTCCGTAAAATGCATTTTTCAAACCCTCTTTGCAATGACATTTCTGTTTTTCTGTCTCGCAGAAAATCGTCATTTTTCTGCCCGCAGACATAGGAGCGTTGACCGTACTCCTCTCCGGAGACCGGTACAGACATGTGGTTAAGATATGTGATTAGAATATTTGTCAATGCCATATATTATATCACAGTTGATTGTCGTCGCAATGCAGATAAAATAGTAATCAAGTAGTAATAGTAATTAAAATTTATTTGTTTTTAATTTTAATTACGGGAAATTACGAGAAGAGGAGGATCCTATGAAAAAGACAAGTAAGATCACAACATGGGTGCTTGCAGTCTCCATGGCAGCACTGCTGACTGCCTGCGGCAGCAGCGGTCAGGGACAGGACACTGCGAAGACAGAGTCATCCGTGAAGACGGAGTCACCTGCGAAGACGGAGTCATCCGCAAAGACCGAAGCACCCGCTGAGAGCAAAGCGGCCCCTGCAGAGAGCGCACCGTCTGAGACCGAAGATCCCGGAGAAGAGGTACTAGAAGTACTTGAAGAAACTGAGGTCTATACCGTGGAAGACCTGGTCGGTGAATACAAAGGCTTCGCTGCAGAGTATATGGGCTATACGTATTCTCTTGAGGAAGCCGGAGGAACCAGCAATCTGACGCTTTTGGCGGATGGGACGGGAACGATTGATTTTGATGAAGATACAAGCGGCATAACCAAGTGGACGCTGGAAGAGAATGTCGTGACTCTGATTGATGATACCGACAGTGCAGCTACGGGAACAGTGAAGCATGGCGTCATCATTCTTGATTTTATTGGAGACGGATCCGCGATTGCATATTACGCAAAAGAGGGAACAGATACTTCATGGGTCGAAATCATGACTGTGGCAGAGATCCAGGAGCTTCTTGAAAAAGGACCCGGGACAAAAACATACGAAACCTGGTCCGCGATCGATGCCTCTGCCGGCGCGCATCTGTCTTATGAGCTTCATACGGATTATGAGAATGCAAACTTTAAGTATGAAGTGAACGCAAAGGACGGAGTTTACGTATCTTCGCGCACGACCCAGGTCAAAGATAAGGGATCGACTACCATCACATATTATAAGGACGGAAAGGTCTATAATCTCTTCCCATCCGATATGACGGGCATTTTCGTTACGGAGACCAGGCTTCTTGAAGACAATCTGCTTGGAATGGACAGACTGTACCAGGCGCTTTCCTCCTTCTGCCGGAGCACTAAGTACACGGAAGAAACGAGGGATTATGAAGGGGCCTCTTATGCCGTAGAAGTGTATCCTGAAGGAAAATACAATGCGGAAACTGCATTCTACTACGGCGCGGACGGAAAGCTTGCCTTTATTGAGGTCAGGGAATACACTACGGAATCGGGTACGACGATTCCTGCTTCGTTCTTTACGATCAAAGCCATTGATACGAACGTAGACGAATCCATGCTGGACAGGTCGGCCTACTCGATCAATGAGGGATAATGATCGGCCGGATCCTGAAAGAATAACTGCGGACAGATCATAGAAGATCCTGCGGCGTAAATGTGCCTTATCACAGGAACAGATAAGACAGACGCCGCAGGGTTTTTTATGTCTCTCTCTGATAACTTGTATCGAGGATTAAATATATGTGTGGTATAATAAACGCATAATATTAATGACCGTCAACGAACACGCACTCTGAACATTTAAATGTTTTTCGCTCAGGGTGCAAAAGAGAGGAGGGAGATGAATGGGAATTGATATTGGGTATCTATTGTTCCTGCAGAACCTGAGAAACGCGACCGGCGGTGTATTTGACGAGTTCTTCAATGCGATTTCAAAAGTCGCGGTATCAACGATGGAGCTTCTGCCTTTCCTGGTATTCTGGGGAATCAGCACTTACTGGGGCTACCGGTTTTTTGCAGGCAGGTGGGTCGGCGAGGTGGTGAACGGTCTTGTGAAACTGACGGTCTGCGCCTACAGACCCTGGATCCGGTCTCCCGAGGTCGAACCTGCGGGAGATTCAAAGGTCGCGGCGACAGGGTATTCATTTCCAAGCGGACATACGATGTGCGCCACTGTATTTTACGGGACGACAGCAGTCTGGCAATATAAAAAGCGGCGCTGGCTCGCAATCGTCTGCGGTGTAATGATTCTTCTCACAGGATTTTCCAGGAACTTCCTCGGAGTCCATACCCCGCAGGACGTAGCCGTCGGATTCGTTGAGACAGCGCTGATCGTAATTCTGGTCGGCAAGGTAATGAACTGGATGCGGGAGGATGAGAGGAGAGCGGATATCATGACCGTCGTGGCGATTGTCGGCGGCATTATTGCTCTGATCTATATTAAGGTCAAGCCGTATCCGATGGACTACGTTGACGGCAAGCTGCTGGTCGACCCGGTCGCCATGATGAAAGACTGCTTCAGCGGAGTAGGCGGACTCTTCGGACTTGCAATCGGAAGCTATGTGGAACGGCATTATGTCCATTACAGGATCCCTTATCGGTCGCGTGATCTGACGGCAGTCGTCGGAGCCGGATTGATTCTTGTAGGGGCCTGGAAAGAATATATCTCCGGCGCAACAATCGTTCTTCTCTTCGGAAAGAACTGGGGCGGACTGATTTCTTCGTTCATTCTTGTTTTCTTTGCAATCGCGATTTATCCGATGATCATCATGAAGGTATGCGGAAAGCAGGAAGAAAAGCCCGCGCAGCAGAGATCAAAGTCAGGAAAAAGGTCAGGCTCCGGCACGAAGAAAAAGGCGAGAGCAGCCGGCTGACACAGCTCAGGAGTCAGAGCCTTCTGAGCGGGACATGAAAGAACAGACAAAGTCCTGTGAACGGGACATGGAAGAATACAGAGAAAGACCCCGAATCCGGCTGAGTGCCGATTCGGGGTCTTTCTCTGTGAGGCCGCCGGATCATTGGATCCGTTCCTCTTATTTCTCGTGTTTGTAGAGATACTGATGAATGTCAATCTCATTGTCATAAAGGAAGCCGAGACTGTAGACCGGTTTTCCGGCTTCTTCGCGGCTGGCGTCGAGCATGTCGGCTACCTTGACGATGATCTTGACGGAAAGGCTGCTCTCTTCGTTCTTGTCGAGGACGAATCTCTCGCCGTTATCCGTGAACCGGATCTCCAGCCAGCCTTCCATGAGCAGGAAGGAGATCTGGATATCTCCGATGTCGGAGTAAGCGTTCATGATACGCTCGGTGAGCATTTCCTCGGTCGCGAGGCAGATCTGGTTCACACGTCTGTCGGAATAACCGATGCTCTCTGCCAGGCATCGTGCGAACGCAACGACCGGTGTGATACTGTAGGTCGTATTCTTTATGGACATCTTGCTCACAAGGATACCGCGGCTCAGATCCTCATCGATGAGAATTCTTCTCAGCCGGACAGCCATCTCGGACTTCAGAGTGCGCACATCCAGCTTATTGTTGGCGTTCAGCGGGAAGTCCTTGAACAGAACAAAATGCGTCGGGATCTTGAACGGAGAAATCTTGGTGCGGAGGCTTGCTTTCAGCGCATCCTGATCAAAGGTCGCTTCATCCGTCGGGACGACGCAGCACTCGATATCTTCTCCGTATACAGGATGGCTTACGCCGAATACTTTCGCTTCGCGGACACTGTCCTCCGAGTAGAGCGCTGTCTCGATCTCAGAGGGAGAAATATTTTCACCGCCCTTGATGATGATATCCTTGCTGCGGCCGACGATGTAAAGGAACCCGTCGTCATCGAGATAACCGAGATCACCGGTGTGGAGCCAGCCGTTCTCGTCGATCGGCTGCTGTTCAGCAGGAAGACCATAGTATCCTTCCATGATATTGCCGTCGTCGTGAACAACGATCTCGCCGATACTCTTTTTCCCTTTCTCGAGAATATTGCCTGCCGCGTCCATGATCCGGACATCCTTGACACCGGAAATATGACCGACAGACCTTGAGCGGACTTCCAGTGAATCAGTAGGACGGGGGATACTGATGACGACCGAAGACTCCGTCTGACCGTAGGCATTCAGGAATTTTGTGCCTTTGAACAGACTCTCAAGACGCATGAACTGTGTCGGAGTCATGCTGCCGCCGCCGAGGACTGCAATTTTAATGCAGTCGGGAAGCATTGCCTCAACACCGGGAATATTCGCGATATTGGCAAAGATCGTGCCTACACTGATGAGGAATGTAAGATTCCTTTTCGCGACCTCCGTGAGGAGTGATGACGGCTCATAGGTCTCCGGAAGGTACATGTATTTGCTTTTCAGGATACCGTAAAGTGTGGCGATCAGACCGAAGCAATGGAAAGCCGGGACGGATACCATAAGGGTCACGGGATTGACGAACTGCATGATCTCTTTGGCGATGAAGTCAACGTCATTGAGCATGGAATACTGCTTGAGCAGCACCGCCTTCGGAAGCGAGGTCGTGCCCGTTGTGAAAATAATGAAAGTCGACTTGTGCGGATCAACAGGCGGAAGCGGAGGCAGGGTCACCTTCGGCAGGCTCTTGAAATTGATCATGGGAGTAAGGGCACAGATGACCTTATCAGCCGGGATAGAGAGAGCACCGGCGATCTTTTCCGGCGCATGGTAATCACGCAGAAGGGCTTTGCTTCCGCCATATACCAGCGCACTGCACCTTGTCATCTTCATAAGAGCGGTGACGTCGTCAACGCCGAGAGCGTAATTGACAAGGACCGCGACAGCACCGACCTGCTGGATCCCGAGGAAGGCAGCCAGCCAGTTTCCGGTATTGGTCCCCCAAAGGGCAACGTGATCACCGGGCTTGATCCCCTTCTTCAGAAGTACGCCGGTAAAGGAGTCTGTCATCTGGACCAGATCCGAATAGGTAAAATCATCATATGCATCCGTGAGAATGAGGTGATCCGGATCGTTCTGCGCGATATTCCGCAGTATTTGGTAAATGTTTCGTTCTTCGCTCATATTGAAAAATCCTCCTAAAGAGCAACGCAGATAATTTGAATGAATGTTATAGACTTTTCGTTTGCTGCTGCTCATATACAATACATACTCCGGGCGAACATTCGGAAAATGATAAGTCCGCAGTATGCATAATATTCTTTCCTATGCTATCACTAAAAAGGGTGGAATGTCAAACATACGAAATTCTTTGAAGACGGAAGATACAATATATTTTGAAGACCGTTTCCTGTATGTAAAATTCTCATAAAACCCCACCCGTATCTTGTTGCGTTTTTCCGGCTGGTTTATAATAAAATCAGCCGGTCTGACCGGAAAAAAGGTCCTTATATCTTTCAATGATCGGAAAGGAGGGAATTGATGAAACTGTATGATGTCGTTGTGGTAGGTGCCGGAAATGCCGGCCTCTCAGCCGCCATCACGTGCGCACTTGCCGGAAAGAAAACTTTGGTGATCGAGCAGCACAATCTGCCCGGAGGCTGTGCTTCCAGCTTCCGGCGAGGACGTTTTGAGATCGAGCCGTCCCTCCACGAGCTGTGCGATGTGGGACCGCTCAGCAATCCGGGCGATGTCCGAAAAATGTTTGACGAGTACGGCTTAAAGGTCGAATGGTGCGAGGTCCCGGACTGCTTCCGCGTGGTCTCGAAGTACAGAGACGGCGGAGTGATGGATGTGACGATGCCCTCCGGCATTGAGGCCTTTAAGGATGCAATGGAGAAGTATGTTCCCGGATCACGGCCGAAAATGGATGAACTGTTCGAACTGATGCAGGAGATCCTGGATGGGATCGCCTACATTACAGCCTCTGCCGGACAGGCCGACTCCAACGTCCTGAAGGAGAAATATCCGAACATGCTGAGGACCGGCGCCTATCCCACGCAGCAGGTCTTTGACGCGCTGAAGCTTCCGAAACGCTGCCAGGACATCCTGTCTACCTACTGGGGCTATCTGGGCGTTGACATGGAGCACCTTTCCTTTATTCACTATGCCGCAATGGTCCACAAATATATTTCCCGCGGCGCCTATATTCCGAAACACACATCCCATGAACTGAGCAATGCATTTATCGAGCGCTTCCGTGAGCTCGGCGGAGAGATCTGGTTCAACTGCCGCGCGGAGGAATTCCTGTTCACGGGAGACAGACTGACCGGCGTCCGCACGAACCTCGGAGTGATCGATACAAAGTATGTCCTTGCGAATATCAACCCGGATATCATTTACGGAAAAATGATGCCGAAGGAGCTCATTCCCGAGCGGGAGAAGAAGCTGGTAGCGGCCAGGAAGCGTCAGTTCGGCGCGCGCATCTTCACCGCGTACTTCTGTCTGGACGTTCCCTATGAAGAACTGGGGATCAAAGATTACAGTATCTTTATGCCGGAATCGTCGGATTCCGCGGAAGAATATAAAAATATGACGGGCAGCTGGGAGACCAACGATTACAGCATCTTCCTCTGCTATAATGTTGCGAATCCGGACGCGTCTCCCGAGGGTACGTGTATCTGCAGCTTTACGACGTTCTCGGCCGTGGATGACTGGAACAACGTCACCCCTGAGAAGTATGTGGAGCTCAAGAACAAGGTCGCGAAGAAGTTCCTTTGGAAACTCAAGGAGAAGACAGGGATCACCCTTCAGGGGCATATCGAGGAAATGTCCGTCGCAACGCCGTGGACCTTCGCGCGCTATCTCAACGCGCCGGAGGGCAGTGTTTACGGCTACGAGACCCGTGACTGGGACGGCATGATGGCCCGCATGATGATGCTTTCACAGGATTATCCGATCAAGGGCATGCGCCCGATCGGAACGGCCGGTCCTCGGGGCGACGGCTACAGCTCCGCGTATATCTGCGGACAGCTGCTTGCGAAACTCGCGATCAAAGATCTGAATACGGAGGAGGTGTGAGCTCGTGGCACTGAATGTTAAAGTAGGACTTGTCGGCGCTTTAGATATGCTGAAATTCAAAAATATGGCCAAGGTCCGTGAAGAGGCGATCCAGGCTGCACCGGCGAGAGAGGTCGATGGAAATTTTACGATCAATACGAAAGCGAAGGAGCTCCACCCCGATTATCAGGAGCTTGTCGTCTGCAAAGTGATCGATTATGACAAGGCGGGGGCAAAGACGTTCGTGCTGAAGAGACCGGACGGGAAGCCCGTGGCTTATTTCCGCGCCGGTCAGTATCTGTCTCTGAAAATGCAGATCGGCACTTCATTTATCACAAGACCCTATTCCATAAGCTCGTCCCCGAAGCTGGCGCTTGAAGGAAAATACTGTATCACGGTGAAGACGAATCCGGGAGGCTTTGCGGCGGACTATATGCTGGAAAATCTGCATCTCGGCAACAAGATCATTGTTTCGGATCCGCAGGGGCAGTTCTATTATGAAGACCTGAGGGACGGTTACAATATCCTCGCTCTTGCGGGCGGCAGCGGTATCACGCCGTTCCTATCCATGGCCAGGGCGATACGGGACGGCATCGAAAAATTTAATCTGACGATCCTCTTCGGTTCGAGAACGGAGGATTCGATCCTCTTTAAGGAGGAGCTTTGCGAGATCTCGAAAGTATGCCCGAAGGTAAAGGTCGTGCACGTTCTCTCGGATGAGGAGAAGGACGGATTTGAGCATGGATTTATCACGGCGGAGCTGATCAGAAAGTATCTGCTTGATAATTCCAGTATCTTCATCTGCGGTCCGGAGGCCATGTACCGCTTCCTCGACGGGGAGATCCCGAAGCTCGGGCTGCCGAAGCGCCTTGTGCGCCGTGAGATCCTGGGCGTCACGAAACATGTGGAAGATCATGAGGGATATCCGGCAGAGTGTATCGGAAAGACCTTTACGATCAGGGTCTGCCGCGGACCGGAAGAGACCGAGATCCCTGCGGCAGCCGGGGAGTCAGTCCTGGTCGCGCTTGAACGCGCGGGGATCAAAGCCCCGAGCCGGTGCAGGAGCGGAGAATGCGGCTGGTGCCGTTCAAAGCTTGTGTCCGGAGATGTATTTATTCCGGAGGAGACGGATGGCCGCAGGTGGGCGGATAAAGAGCATAATTACATCCACCCGTGCGCATCCTTCCCGGTCTCGGATCTCGTCCTCGAGGTGGCCGGAGAATATCTGGAACAGTAAAGTGAGCGAATGACCTGCTGCGGTGCCGTTTTGGCACCGCAGCAGGAAGCGTCAGCGGACTGCGAACGGCATCGCCCGGTAAGCAGGAAGTTCGCGCTTACATGCTTCCGGACAGGAGGTTTTATGCAGAAGGAGACGGAACGCCGGGAAAAAGCCGAATATATAGCGCGTGAGATCATCGCGGAGGCGAGAGGGCGTCTTGTCCTTCATTTTCCTTACCTTGATCAGGCGATTTACGGACTTCGTCCGCTTCCTCTTAAGAGCGTTCCCTTCGGGTCGGACGGCTCTTTTCTCTTTTATGACCCGATTTTTCTGATCGATCAGTATGAGCGGGATGAGAACTCCGCATTGAAGCTCCTCTTGCACACCACGCTCCATATGCTCTTCCGGCAGGCTCTGGTCGGGGTGCGGATCCAAAGACCTCTCTGGAATCTCGCCTGCGATATCGCCGTGGAGCATCTGACCGAATCCTTTGATCTGCCCGGGCTGAAAAGCGGAAGGGAGGAAGCGCGAAAGGACGTTTACGGGAAGCTGCAGAGGGAGGGCGTCTATATGAGCGCCGAGGCGGTCTATGCCTGGCTTTGTGAGCATCCGCCCTCTGAGCCGGAATATGTTCTGTATCGGGATCTCTTTCAGAGGGATTCGCACAGAGTATGGTACCGACGGGAAGACGGGATACAGCTCCCGGATGTCCCGGAGATCCTGAACTGGGAGGAGATCAGGCAGGATGCGACCTCTCTCTGTGAAGCGGAAAATGAAGACAAAAATTCCCTCTTCCTCGAACTCCTCCGCGGCCGGCGGAAGCCGAAGGCAGATTACTCTAAGTTCCTTACGCGTTTCCTTGCGAGATCTGAAATCATGCAGCCTTCCCGGACAGAGTTCGACGGCGGGCTTTATCACTTGAGCGGATCCCTTTACGGTCCGATCAGGCTCATTGAGCCCCTTGAATGCAGTGATGATCCCCACCTGACAGAACTTCTCATCGCGATCGATACGTCCGGGAGCGTGAAGGGACAGCGCGTCAGACGGTTCGTCCAGAGGACCTGTGAGATCCTCTGTGGGAGGGATGTCTTTGCGCCGGGGACAAAGATCTGTATCGTGCAGTGCGATGACCGGATCCGTGACGTGAGCATGATCCGGAGCAGGAACGAGCTTGATACATACCTGACGGATCTCAGGCTGTCCGGCTTCGGACAGACGGACTTCCGGCCGGTCTTTGAGCTTGCCGGGGAGTATGTCCGCAGGGGAGAATTTTCGGGTCTTGCGGGTATTTTCTATTTTACGGACGGTGACGGAGTCTATCCGAGGAAGGCTCCGCCCTTTGAGACGGTATTTGTGATCGACAGCGACATGCCGGGGCGCGCGCATGTGCCACCGTGGGCTGTGCGGGTGGATATGGATGAAGATTCTTTTGGAAGCGAAGAAAAATGAAGAACGGATCGCCCCCATGACCTTTGCCTACAGGGAAGATATCACGGAGGCGGTGATCGCGGAGGGAGTCACGGAGATAGGTGCCGGGGCGTTCCTTGCGTGCAGGGCGCTTCGGCGCGTGCATTTTCCCGACTCGCTGCGCGTGATCGGGGAGATGGCTTTCTGGGAGAGCGGGCTTTATGAGGTGACGCTTCCGGAATCCCTGCTGCGTATTGAGGACAATGCTTTCTGGAGCTCGTCAGACCTCAAGCGCATCACCGTTCCCGGCAGGAATACCGCGATCGGACTGAATGCGTTCGGAGGGTGCGAAAGCCTCTCGGAGGGGTACGTCGCGAGAGGATATCCGGGATCGGAGGCATGTGATCCGCCGGCTGACCTTCTCTATACCCTGCTCCTCCTCTCTTCCGGGGGATCTTTCCCGGAAGAAGCCGTGGAACGCGCGGTCCGATATGCCCGTGAATATGAAGATCTGCTGATCGAGCGGATCCTCCTGACAAATGCAGGAAGATCTCTCGAGGGGATGGTCAGCAGGAAGCTTCTGACTCCCGGGAAGATCCCCGACTACGTAAAAGCCGCAGCAAAGGCAAAGCGCCCGGAACTTTCTGCCATTCTCCTTGGGAAAGCATCCGGACCCCGGGGAGGTGCGGCGGGGCGGTTCGTCCTGTAAGAACCTTATACTTCCCATATGCATCAGTGCTTCGGCGACCGGGATTTAAGGAACGTCTGGACGTCCCTGATCAGGAATGCATCAGATGCCGGCTGTACAGCGGCAGAACGGAGTTTTTCGTGAATATAAAAAAGGCAAAAAAGCAGATTCGAGATGCCCTGGAACTTTATCTTATGGAAGACAAACGGGGCGGGCCCTGTATCCCGGAGAGTGAGCAGCGGCCGATCGTCCTCATGGGGCCGCCCGGAATCGGAAAAACGGCAGTCGTCTCCCAGCTCGCAGAGGAAATGGAGCTGGCCTTTGTCAGCTATTCCATGACGCACCACACAAGGCAGAGTGCGCTCGGACTCCCTGAGATCAGCACGAAGGAGTATGACGGACGAACGTATACAGTGACGGATTATACCATGTCGGAGATCATAGCCTCCGTTTTCGAGGCGATGGAGCGGACAGGCATTCCGCGTGGGATCTTATTTCTTGATGAGATCAACTGCGTCTCGGAGACGCTGGTCCCTGCAATGCTGCAGTTCCTGCAGTTCAAGACCTTCGGGCGGCACCGCCTTCCGAAAGGCTGGATCCTCATCGCAGCGGGAAATCCGCCCGAGTATAACCGTTCGGCGAGGGATTTCGACGTCGTTACCTGGGACAGGGTCCGCCGGATGGATATAGAACCGGACCTTTCGGCCTGGAATCAGTATATGGCGGAAAAAGGCCTGCACCCGGCAGTCCATGCATATCTGATGCAGAAGCCGGACCGCTTTTACAGGATGAACCGCACCGTAGACGGGACCGGATTCGTCACGGCCCGCGGCTGGTCGGATCTTGGCGGCATGCTCACTGTTATGGAAAATGCAGGCTTTTCGCCGGACAGGGACCTCATCGGCCAGTATCTGCAGGAGACGGATACGGCGGGCGATTTCTTTTCATTTTACAGGCTGTTCATGAAATATCATGAAGATTATCAGATCGACCGCATTCTCGAGGGCAGGGAAGATCCCGTGATCCGCGAGAGGGCAGCGGCTGCACCGTTTGATGAGCGGGTCCGGCTTCTTGCCATGCTGAACAATGCCCTTTCGAAGGGCTTTCGGGCAGTCGTCCGCGAGGAGGAGGTCCTTGGACTGATCTATGAGAGCCTGGTCCGGGTCCGGGACGGAGAGAACATTGCAGCTGTCCGGGAGGAAGCGGAAAAGTCTTTCGAACGGCAGCAGATCCTCGGCGGACCGGAAGGACGGAGAACCATCAGGGAGAGGGAGCGGATCGCGTTCCTTGCCGGGATGACGGAGTACGAGGACGGAAAGGAAGCCTTTCTTCAGCGTACGGCTGCGCTCGATGAGCGGGCGGAAGCGGAAGGCAGAAAGCTCTCGAAGGTGTTTTCATTTTCGGAAAAGGCCTGGGGAGAAGGGCAGGAAATGCTTCTGCTCATGTCTGAGCTCACCGCCGATCCGTACGCGTCTGCTTTTATCGGCCTCTACGGATCACCGGATTACAGGAGGCACAGCGAGCTTTTGTCTTTTGGGGAGCGAGGGAGTGAGATCAGGAAAGAGATCAGGGCGCTTCGCGCACTTTGATCGCTGACGCAGAATTTCCGTGATGGAAGCCCATGGTGAATACGCGTGCCTGCTTAACGGGCGGAAGGGCTTACATCAGTTCGTGACGTGATTTGATAGACACTTTTTACAAAGTACGTTAAAATTAGAAAAGAATCTGAAAAGATACCCGACAAATTGATTGAAGAATGCAGGAAGACCATATGAATCGATTCAAGATACTTTTTCGACATAACCGTTCCCGTACGCTGGGAATCTTCATATGCGCATTGCTGCTCCTGCTGAACTGTTCACTGGTCTTTGCCGCGGAAGAGCACACTCCTAAAGGCGCCGGGGCGGGAAATCCGGCAGAACAGGGATCGGAGAAAACCGGTGCAGGAGCATTCACAAAGGTCTCATCGAATGCTGCAATCGGGACGGCGGGTGTGGAACGTCAGACTGAGGAGAGAATCCTCGATGTAACGGATCTGTCGAACCGCGTGTCTGTTCTGTACATGAGGGATAACGGCCTGCCGACATCCGATGCCAACGACGTCGTCCAGTCCGATGACGGATTTATCTGGATCGCAAGCTACGGCGGCCTGGTCCGCTATGACGGGAATAATTTTTACCGCTATGACGCTTCAGTGGGTGTATCCAACACGACCTGCCTCTATGTAGACTCGAAAGGCCGTCTCTGGGGAGGCTCCAACGATAAGGGAGCGTTCGTGAAGGAGAGGGAGGAATTCACTTTTTTCCGGAAGGAAAGCGGACTGCAGTCTGTATTTATCCGTGCGATCTGTGAAGACGAGCATGGAAATATTCTGATCGGGTCAGAGGAAGGCATTGATTATATCGAGGCCGGCACGGATCTTCATGCTTTATCAAAGAAGGGGGAGGATTCCGGCAGCTCGGAAACACAGCAGGAGAGCGAAAATGCGGAAAACAATGCTGAATCGCAGAAGGGAGTGCCGGTCCATGCTCTTCTTGATGAGCGGCTCCGGCACACCAGTATAAAGGATCTGCGGCCGGGCAGGGATCATGAAATCTGCGGAATTACGTACGATGGGGCGCTCTTCACGATCAGGGACCTGAAAGTTACCTCCTATTATACGGCGGAAATGCTGGGAATCGAAGGAAATATAGAGGACTGGTGCCAGGATCGGAACGATCCGGAAAAAGTCTATATTGCGACGTCCCCGGCGCTGCTCTGGCACGGGACTCTGGATGAGAGCGGAGAATGGGAGCAGATAACGACCGGCTGGGTGAATACTGTCAATAAACTTGATTTTGTCGGCGGGATCCTGTGGGTCTGCGCGGATAACGGGATATGGTATCTGAATGAAGGAAAAGTGATCCCGCTTGAAAATTCGGTGATCAGCAGCACGGTCGGATCTGTCATGATGGATTATCAGGGAAATCTCTGGTTCACATCGAACAGGCAGGGCGTCATGAAGTATGTGAAGAATCGCTTCAAAGATCTGTTCAAGGCGGCCGGTATGATGGAGAACGTGGTCAACGCGACTTACCTCCATGAGGAGGATCTTTATATCGGCACAGATGTCGGGCTCTTCATTTTAGATAAAGAGAATCATATGATCGTCAATCGGCTGACCGATTACATGGCAGATTCCAGGATCCGCTGTATTACGGAGGATTCGAAAGGAAATCTGTGGATCACCGCCAGAACCGAGCAGGGGCTTGTCTGCTATGATTCAAAGACCGACACCTATGAGAGTTTCAGCGAAGAAAACGGATCCTTCAAAGGCAGGACCCGCGCTGTCATGGAGCGGAATGACGGTACGATCGCAGTGGGAACGAATGAAGGCGTACATATCCTTTCTGACAGAAAGGTCGTCAGGACTTATGACTCTTCGAACGGCATGGATAACGCTGAAGTCCTCTGTCTTGAGGAGACGGAGGACGGCAGGCTGCTCATGGGCACCGACGGCGGCGGAATTTACGTGGAGGACGGAGATACGGTGCGCAACATCGGCCTTTCGGACGGACTCGAATCGGAAGTGATTCTCCGGATCCGTCAGGATCTTATCGAAAAGGACCTGTTCTGGATCATTACGGGAAGCTCCATCGCTTATATGAGAGACTGGAAGGTAACGACGCTGCATCATTTTCCGTATACCAATAATTTTGATATCATCGCTGACGATGCCTTTGCCGGCGGAAGCAGCAAGATATGGGTACTCAGTTCGAACGGGATCTATGTAGTGAGGAGAAATGAGCTGCTTGCGGATAAGGCGGATATGACCTACTCTGTTCTGGATCAGAGATGCGGTCTTACCAGCATGTCCACGGCAAATTCCTACAGCTTTCTTTCGAATGACGGAGTTCTCTATATATCCGGAAACAAAGGGGTATGCACCATAGATATTGACGAGAATCTGAGTGATGAGCGTAATCTTCGCATGGCGGTCCCGTATCTGCTCGCAGATTCCGAATATATATGGCCGGAGAACGGCGTATTTTATGTCAGTGCAAAATGTAAGAGGCTGAGTATTCCGGCTTTCGTTTTCACGTATACACTGGACAATCCATATATTACATGCCAGCTTGAAGGATTTGATCCGGAGCCGATCCATGTAATGAGAGATGATCTGGATAATATCAGCTATACGAATCTTGAAGGCGGATCCTATGAATTTATTCTGACAGAGATCAATATGAGCAACGGGCAGGCGAGCCGTCAGATCTCCGTGAAGATCGAGAAAAGAAGGGCGGTCCATGAATACCGTTTCTTCTGGCCTGTTCTGTTCGCCGCTATAACGGCATTCATTGCCGCCGGCCTGTCTGTGTATTTCCGATGGAAGAGCAAAAGGGAGAAGGAGCAGGAGCGTGTTCAGGCGGAGCAGGAGCTGGCGGCCCACATTCAGATGAGCGCGCTGCCGGCTGTATTTCCGGCATTTCCGGGACGAAAAGATTTTGATGTCTACGCGACGATGACGCCTGCCCGGGAGGTCGGCGGGGACTTCTATGATTTCTTCCTGGTGGATGACGATCATCTGGCGATGGTCATCGCGGATGTGTCCGGCAAGGGCGTTCCGGCTGCCATGTTCATGATGACGACGAAAACACTGATCCAGAACCGCGCGAAGCTTCTGAATGAGATTTCACCGGCAGCGGTCCTTGCCGATGTCAATGAGCAGGTCTGTGCACAGAATGAGGCGGAGATGTTCGTGACTGTCTGGATGGCGATCGTGGATCTTAAGACAGGGGACGGTCTGTCTGCAAATGCAGGCCATGAGCATCCTGTGCTGAAACGTGCCGGCGGCCAATATGAGCTGATCAAATATCGTCATTCTCCGGCGATCGGTGCCATGGAGGGGATCCGGTACAGAGAGAGGAAGTTCCATATGGAGCCCGGCGATGCGATCTATGTCTACACGGACGGCGTACCGGAAGCGCAGAATGCAGCGAAACAGTTTTTCGGAACCGACAGGATGCTGGATGCTCTGAACAGGGTGGAAAGAACTGCCTCTCATGCAGGGGAGAGCGGAGAGGACGATGCCTCTGAGCTTAAAGAGGTGACAACGGCTGTAAAGGACGCGCTCGATCAGTTCGTGAAAAACGCGCCGCAGTTCGATGATATTACGATGCTGTGCTTCAGATACCATGGGAACTGAGCACAGCGTGCGCCTTACTTTTTGCGCCCGGGAGCATTGTGCTTCCGGGCGCTTGATCTGCTTTATCTCAGTGGGGAATGACATTCACCAAGAATGCCGAAAGCGTATCGCTTGAGGATGCAGATACGGAAGGAATGCTGCATCCTTTTTCCGACCGCGCCGCATGACTTTCTCAAGTGTATCGGGACCGCAAGAATCCTGAAAATTTGCACAGGAATTCTCTCGTAGATCCGCGCACATTTCTGATTGACAAAGACAGAATAATCGACTATATTCTTTTGTAATGGCTGCGGTTTTGGCGGTTCAGGCTGTTGAGTTCCATTCTCAGGCCGTTCACATAAGTCAAAAGCGCACAAAAGTTTATAAAGTTATAGAAAAGCGATGAAGGCACTATGTGACCTGTCAACCACTTCAGAGAGCCGGCGGCTGGTGTGAGCCGGTGTGAGTGCAGCGAGCAGTCTCATGCCGGAGCTGATTTCCTGAAGGCATCTGCTGTGTAGGGAGATCCGGATGGTCCCGTTATCAAGGCCGGATACTTATTAGAGTATCGCAGAGTGGCTGCAATATGTGCAGCAATCCGGGTGGTACCGCGGTTAGATTTTGGAATCTAGTTGTCCCGGAGGTTGGTCTCGTGACACAAACCTCCGGGATTTTTTATTTGACAGGAGAAGGGCGCATTTCTGAAAAAGTACGGAAGGAAGAAGCGCAGTCGGTTGTGAAGAGCCGGCACGAACGGGTGAAAAGGTTCCTGTCCGATAAAAAGTCCCGGAGAGAGAAAGGAGTTTAAAAATGAGAACACTCAAATTTATTGACATGACATTAAGGCAGGCAGGCCCTTCTTTCGGGAAGGAACTCTCCTTCAAGGAGAAACTGGAGATCGCCCGCAGCCTTGACCGCCTGAAGGCGGATACGATCGAGCTCGCTCCCATCTCCGGAAGCCGCGCCGATCAGCTCGCCAATCGGACGATCGCGTCGATGGCAGTTACACGTATTTCCGCTGCGGTCGATATCTCTGTCGGTAATATTGAGGAGACATGGGAGAGCGTCCGCCCGGCGAAAAAGCCCAAGCTGAATATCATCGCGCCGGTATCTCCGGTCCAGATGGAGTATGTCTGCCATAAGAAAGCTCCGGCCATGCTGGCCCTGATCGAGGAGAAGGTGAAGGAAGCCAGATTTTACTCGGAATATGTGGAGTTTTCCGCAGTGGACGCGACTCGTGCAGAGACAGGCTTCCTCTATCAGGCGCTGAATACTGCAATCGATGCCGGGGCGAACAAGATCACGGTCGCTGATACCGCGGGCGTCATGATGCCGGATGAGTTCGAGGCTTTTATCAAAGGGGTCATGGAAAATGTCCCGGGTCTTTCTGAAATCGAATTATATGTAGAGATCAGTGACTCGCTCAATATGGCGCTTGCCTGCGCGGCAGCGGCAGTCCGTCAGGGCGCGGCCGGCGTCAAGTGCATGGCCATCGAGGACGGATATCCGACCATGGAGGAGCTTGCACACTTCGTGGAAGTCAAGGGTGCTGATCTCGGGATCACGACACAGATCCGTGTGACAGAACTTCACCGCGTGGTCGGGCAGCTTCGGAAGATCATTCTGCCGGAAGAGACCGAATCCAGCCGTTTCTCCAATATTGCCCTTGAGGATGTCGCAAATGTCTGTCTGGATGCAAGCGATGATATCAGCGAAGTGAACCGTGTCGTCCGCCAGATGGGATATGACCTGAGCGAGCAGGATAAGGGAAAGGTCTATGAAGCCTTTATGCGTGTCGCGGAGAAGAAGCAGTTCGTCGGCACCAAGGAACTGGATGCCATCATTGCGAGCTCGGCGATGCAGGTCCCGTCGACATACCATATCAAGAACTATGTGATTAACAGCGGAAATGTGATCACGGCGACCGCCAATGTCCTGCTTACACGGGACGGTGTGGATGTCCGCGGCGTAGGGATCGGCGACGGTCCGATCGATGCAGCATTTTCCGCGATTGAACAGATCGTCGGCCACAGATACGAGCTGGATGATTTCCAGATCCAGACCGTCACGGAAGGACGCGATGCCATGGGAAGCGCGCTTGTCAAACTCCGCGCCGAGGGCAGGGTCTATTCCGGGAACGGCATTTCCACGGATATCATCGGCGCGTCGATCAGGGCTTATCTGAGCGCCCTCAACAAGATCATCTACGAGGATGCGAACTGAGCCGCGGGGAGGAATAGATCGTGAAGCTTTCATTTTCAATAAAAAACTGGACGGATATGAGCTGGGATGCTTTTCTGGAGGTGGCTTCGGCCACCCGCATGCAGGGCATCGAGCTCTATGATATCGGGAGAGACCTCTTCAAGGGGAAAACGAGTCCGACGAACCCTGAACGGGCTGCCTCCGTGCGGAGAGAGCTTATTTCCGGAAAGCTGTCTGTGCCGTGCATTAATACGGTGAAGGATTTTACGGCTCCGGACTTCATGAAGGAGTTCGAGGCATGCATGACAGTGGCCATTAATCTGGGGATCAGTTTCGTCGGGATCCATACGAATGCGGAGGATCCGGAGCTTCTTCAGACCTGTGCCAAAGGGATTCTCAGCAGGATGAGAAGTACTTCTGTCGTCGCCCTTGTGGAGACGGAAGGCACATTCTCGAATACCGGCCGTCTGCGCGATTTCCTGAATCTTTTTGCCGATGATCAGCTTGCAGCCCTCTGGGATATGTACACGACGACCGTCGTCGCAGGGGAGGATCCGGAGACTACGATCACCAATCTGGGAGAGTACGCTAAGCATGTGCATATTCATGACTTCCGCAGAGAGGACGGCGAGGTCGTTCCGGAGCTCATCGGGGACGGCGGTCTTCCGATCCCGGATCTCGTAAATGCTCTGACGTCGGTCAATTACGACGGGTTCGTCTCTCTGGAATGGGATCCGGGTTGGATCCCCGGTCTGGAGGATATTGAGATCATCCTCACGCATTTTGAAAATGCGATGCGCATCTACGAGAACACGAAGCGCGGAAAGCGTCACCATTACTGGAATAATCAGCACACCGGAAAATATGTCTGGAAGAAGGGCCTGCTCATCGACAAGACGTTCCCGCAGGTGCTCGACACGATGGTGGAGGATTTTCCGGATCAGACGGCGATTAAATTTACGACGCTGGATTATACCCGGACCTACTCCCAGTTCCGCGACGATGTGGATGAATTCGCGAGGACGCTTGTCTCCCTCGGTGTCAAGCCGGGTTCCAAGGTCACCATCTGGGCGACAAATGTACCGCAGTGGTTCCTGACCTTCTGGGCGGCGACCAAAATCGGCGCGATCCTCGTGACGATGAATACGGCCTATAAGATCCATGAGGCAGAATACCTGCTTCGCCAGTCCGACACGCACACGCTCGTGATGATCGACGGATACCGGGATTCCGATTACCGCGCGATCATGAATGAGCTCTGCCCGGAGATCAAAGACAGCAAACCGGGAAGGCCGCTGCACTGCCGCCGTCTGCCGTTCCTTCGGAATGTCATCACGGTCGGATTTAAGATGCCGGGCGCACTGACCTGGGAGGAATCCCTCGCGTATGCGGAACGGACGCCCATCGAGGAGATCCGCCGTATGGCAGCGGCAGTCAACGTCAATGACGTCTGCAACATGCAGTATACGTCCGGAACGACGGGATTCCCCAAGGGTGTTATGCTGACACATTATAATATTGTCAATGACGGCAAGAGTATCGGAGACGGGATGGACCTGTCCACTGCGGACCGCATGATGATCCAGGTCCCGATGTTCCACTGCTTCGGCATGGTCCTTGCGATGACCGCGACCATGACGCACGGCGGAACGATCCTTCCGATCCCCTACTTCTCACCGAAGTCTTCGCTTGCCTGCATCAATAATGAGCATATCACGGCATTCCACGGCGTGCCGACGATGTTCATCGCGATGCTCTCGCATGAAGATTTCCCGAAGACGGATTTCAGCTACATGCGGACCGGTATCATGGCCGGCAGCCCGTGCCCGATCGCGGTCATGAGAGACGTCGTCGAGAAAATGCATATGCCGGAGATCGTCATAGTCTACGGTCAGACGGAGGCGTCTCCGGGCTGTACCATGAGCCGGACGACGGACTCTCTGGAAGTCCGTGTCACGACCGTCGGATCCGCATTTCCCGAGGTGGAATGCAAGATCGTCGATCCGGAGACCGGGGAGGACTGCCCGGATGAGGTCATCGGCGAGTTCGTGGCCCGCGGCTACAACATTATGAAGGGCTACTACAAGATGCCGAAAGCGACGGCTGCGGCGATCGATAAGGACGGATGGCTGCACACGGGCGATCTGGCCTGCCGCACACCGGAGGGCAATTACCGTATCACGGGACGTCTGAAGGACATGATCATCCGCGGCGGTGAGAATATTTACCCGAAGGAGATCGAGGAGTTCATCTACACGCATCCGAAGGTCAGCGACGTACAGGTCATCGGTGTGCCGGATAAGGCGATGGGCGAGGAGATCATGGCATGCATCATCCTGAAGGAGGGTGAGACCATGACCCAGGAGGAAATGAAGAAATTCGTCCTCGACCACATGGCAAAGCACAAGGTGCCGAAATATATCGAGTTCGTGGATTCCTTCCCGATGAATGACGCGGGCAAGATCCAGAAGTACAAGATGCGCGAGCAGGCTGTGAAGAAATTCGGGCTGGAGAAAGACGCCAGCATAGAGACGGCCTGAGGAAAGAAGGAGGGCGGCTGCTATGGCAGCCGTTTTCCCACGTATCTTTCCGGTATGCAGGACTTGAAACATAAGAAGCTTGATAATTATGAACTCAAACTTCCCACATGTTTTTTAAAGCGAAAGCTTCAAAAATCTGTTAGTACCGCTGCCAGTGCGAGCGAGCGGGAGCGTCCCGACGTGGAAATATTTATTCCGGGAGCCTTAAAGAAAGGATGTGGGAAGTTTGAGTTATGAACATTTAACAGGTGTCTGTGAAACGCTGCCCGAAATGGGATTGTATGAGAGACGGTGTTTCAAAATCACCTGACACTTAAAGGATTCGAGGAGGAACCCTCACATGTCTTCAAAAAACAAAACCTATGTGACTGTAGACGGCAATGAAGCGGCAGCCTATATTGCCTACGCGTTTACTGAAATCGCTGCGATCTATCCGATCACACCGTCCTCGCCCATGGCAGGCAAGACGGATGTCTGGTCGGCAAAGGGCAAAAAGAATCTCTTCGGTCAGACTGTCCGGCTTGTGGAGATGCAGGCCGAGTCAGGCGCGATCGCCGCTGTTCACGGAGCGCTTCAGACCGGAGCTCTTGCGACGAGCTTCACGTCCTCTCAGGGACTTATGCTCATGATCCCGACGATGCACAGGATCGCAGGCGAACGTCTTCCGGGCGTTCTGCACGTGGCAAGCCGTACGGTCGGAACACACGCCCTCTCCATTTTCGGAGACCACTCCGATGTCATGAACTGCCGCGCGACCGGGTTCGCCATGCTCGCAAGCGGTGATGTTCAGGAAGTCATGGATCTGGCAGGTGTCGCGCACCTTTCGGCCATTCGCGGCAGAGTCCCGTTCCTTCATTTCTTTGACGGCTTCCGCACGTCCCACGAGATCAGCAAAGTCGAGCAGATGGACTATGAGGACCTTCGGGGTCTTGTCGATTATGAAGCGCTCGACGCTTTCCGTGCGCAGGCTCTGAACCCGGAACACCCGATGGTAAGAGCGACGGTCCAGAATCCGGACATCTATTTCCAGGTCCGTGAAGCCAATAATCAGGACTATGCAAGTCTTCCCGATATCGTTGAGGATTACATGGCAAAGATCAATGAGATCACGGGCCGGGATTACCATGCCTTCAATTATTACGGGGCAGAGGATGCGGACCGCGTGATCGTTGCAATGGGTTCCGTATCAGGCTGCGTAAAGGAGACGGTCGATTACCTGAACGCGCGCGGAGAGAAGGTCGGCTTTGTACAGGTCCACCTCTACAGGCCGTTCGATGTGAAGCGCTTTATCGCATCCCTTCCGGAGACGGTGAAATCGATCGCCGTTCTTGACCGGACCAAGGAGATGGGCAGTACCGGCGATCCGCTCTACCTCGATGTGTGCGCTGCTCTGCGCGGCCGTGCTGACCTTACGGTGGTCGGAGGAAGATACGGCCTGTCCTCCAAGGATACGACGCCTTCCCAGATCGCGGCTGTCTATGCGAACCTCTGCAGGGAGGATCCGATCGACAGCTTCTCGATCGGTATCATCGATGATGTGACGCACCTGTCGCTTCCGGAAAATGAAAAGATCTACCCGGAGGATGCCGGGATGGTCAGCTGCAAGTTCTGGGGACTCGGATCCGACGGAACTGTCGGCGCGAACAAGAATACGGTCGAGATTATCAACTCGCACACGAGCAAGTTCGCGCAGGCCTACTTTGAGTACGACGCCAAGAAATCTTTCGGCATCACGAAGAGCCATCTGCGTTTCGGGAACCGGCCGATCCGCTCTTCCTACTATGTAAAATCCGCTGATTTCATCGCATGTCATAACCCGACCTATATCGAGAAGTATGACATTGCCTCGGAAGTGAAGCCGGGCGGCACACTGCTCGTCAACTGTCCGTGGAGTGGAGCGGAGCTCGATGCTCATTTTCCGCCTTCTGCAAAAAGGGAAATTGCAAAAAGAAAGATCCGCCTTTATACGATCGACGCGACGAAGATCGCTCAGGAGCTGGGACTCGGCGGCCACTTTAATATGGTCCTTCAGGCAGCCTTCTTCAAACTCATGCCGGTCATTCCTGTGGAGGAAGCGGTCGGATACATGAAGGCAGCGGCTGAGAAAACCTATTTTGCGAAGGGCGAGGATGTCGTAAGGAAGAACCTCGCTGCGATCGACGCAGGGATCGAGGCACCGGCTTTCGTGGAGATTCCGGAGAGCTGGGCGGATGCACCGGATCTTCCGCAGGCAGAGCGGAACGTCCCGGCTGTCGTCACGGAGATCCTGGAACCGCTGAATGAGCAGAAGGGTGACGATCTCCCGGTCAGTAAGCTCATGAAATACAAGGACGGCGTCATGGACATGGGCCTTACGGCTTATGAAAAGCGCCGGATCGCGACCAGAGTGCCGGTCTGGAATGCGGAAGCCTGCATTCAGTGCAACCGCTGCAGCTATGTCTGCCCGCATGCCGTTGTCCGTCCGTATCTGCTCACGGAAAATGAAAAGAACGAAGCTCCGGAAAGCATGAAGCTCGCCCCCGCAAAGGGAAAGCAGGCTGCAGGGTATTATTTCACGCTGCAGGTCAGCGAGGCGGACTGCACGGGCTGTGGAAGCTGTGCGAATGTCTGCCCGTCCAGGGACGGAGCGCTCACGATGGTTCCCGTCGCGGAGGCCGGGGATACTTCTGTCGATTGGGAATATGCACTTCATCTGCCGGAGAAGGAGGATATCTTCGATCCTTATACCGTCAAGGGAAGTCAGTTCAGAAGACCGCTCCTCGAGTTCTCGGCTGCCTGCGCCGGCTGCGGTGAGACACCGTATGCGAAGCTTCTGACGCAGCTCTACGGCGACAGGGTGTACTGGGCGAACGCCACGGGATGCTCCCAGGCCTGGGGCTCTGCGATGCCGGGCATTCCCTACACGGTCAATCAAAAGGGCTGCGGACCGGCCTGGTCCAACTCGCTCTTTGAGAATAATGCCGAGTTCTCCCTTGGCATGGTCCTCTCGGTAGATCGTCAGCGGGATGCGCAGAAGAACCGCGTAACAGCGCTTCGGGACAGGACCGGTTCGGAGGAGGTCCGCAAAGCCTGCGATGCCTGGCTTGATACGTTCGACGATTTTGAGGCATCTCCTGAGACGAGCGCAAAGCTCATCGGGACCCTCGAGGGGCTCAGTGATCCGGATGCGGAGAAGATCCTCCGCTATAAGGACATGCTGACCAAGAAGACGTTCTGGATGTACGGCGGTGACGGCTGGGCTTACGACATCGGGTTCGGCGGTCTGGATCACGTCCTTGCCAGCGGAGAGAATGTCAACGTCCTCATCGTCGACACGGAGGTCTACTCCAACACCGGCGGACAGTCATCCAAGGCGACACCGGTGGGTGCGGTCGCACAGTTCACGGCTGCCGGCAAGAAGCAGCCGAAGAAGGATATCGGCAGCATGCTCATGACCTACGGAAACGTCTACGTCGCGCAGGTCGCCCAGGGAGCAGATAATGCACAGCTCATCAAAGCTGTGAAGGAGGCGCAGGAGTATAACGGACCGTCGGTCATCATCGCCTACGCTCCGTGTCAGGAGCATGGCTTAAAGTGCGGTGCTGCGAAGGTACAGGATGAGATGAAGAAAGCGGTCGATGCGGGCTACTGGTTCCTCTATCGCTTTAATCCGGCGGCGGAGCCGAGCTTCCATCTGGATTCCAAGGCACCGAGCATTGACTATGAAGCGTTTCTGGACGGTGAGGTGCGCTATGCATCGCTTCGGAGGACCTTCCCTGAAAATGCAAAGAAACTCTTCGCCGAGGGCGCGAAGCTCTCCAGAGAGCGGTATGAGAAGCTGGCTTCGATCAAAGAATAAGAAATGATGACAGGATAAAAGAAGACTGAAAGGGCTGTCGCTTCAGAGAGACCGGTATATGGCGCATGACTGTACGGAGTCAGCCGTAAATTGTGTCGTTTCTCTGAACTGCGGCGGCCCTTTTTCGATTTTTGTTCTCATCTGGCATGAAATAGTTACAAATATTTTATGGAAAAAAGCCATAGAAACGACCGGAGATGCTGATCGGGAGAGTACGAGAACATAAAGGAGAAACGCCATGACATTTGAAGAACTGAACAAATATGCTGAGATAAATGCAGATGTCTGCCAGGAAAACGATTATATTCCTTCGAGTCTCTTTGATGAGTATGGAGTCAACAGGGGACTCAGAGATCTGAACGGGGAAGGCGTGCTGACAGGTCTATCCCGTATTTCAAAGATCGTCTCCAAGAAAGTGGTAAATGATATCGATTTCTTCAGCGGCTTTGTGTATGAGATGCTCGGCATCCCTGTCGAACTGTACACAGCTGTATTCGCGATCGCAAGGATCGCAGGCTGGAGCGCACACAGAATTGAGGAGCTGACCAACAGAGGAAAGATCATTCGTCCGGCTTACAGGAGTGTAATGGAAGAATTATGAGTCTTTATGCCATCGGTGACCTGCACCTGCACTTTCAGTCCGACCTGAAAGCGCCCGGACAGCTCTATGGGAAGGTGTGGAAGGATCACGAAAGAAAATTCAGGGAGAACTGTGAGCGCCTCATCCGGGAGGAGGATACGCTCGTCCTGGTCGGAGATCACAGCTGGGGAAAGAAGCTTAAGGACTGCGAAAAAGATCTGGAATATATCTGTGCGCTGCCGGGCAGAAAGATCCTTCTGCGGGGCAACCACGATATGTTCTGGGACGTGAAGAAGACGGAGAAATTAAATGAGCTCTATCGCGGGAGACTTTCCTTTCTCCAGAATAACTATATGCCGTACGGGGATTATGCGCTGGTCGGAACGAAGGGATACTGCTTCGAGGGACCGTTCTTTCTTGACAGATACGGGCACGTTGTCGGCTGGGATGAGGCCGAAGCTGCCCGGGCGGAAAAGCTGGTCGGACGCGAGATCGAGCGGCTTACGATCTCTTTCGAGGCCGCAAAAGCAGACGGATTCCGAAAGTACATCATGTTCCTGCACTATCCGCCGACCAATATACTGCAGACGAACAGTGCGTTCACCCGCCTGGCGGAGAAGTATGGCGCGAGCCAGGTCATCTACGGGCACTGCCACGGGGAAAAGCGGTTCAACGACAGCATTCGCGGAATGAAGCGCAGGATCCGGTATTCTCTGGTGTCAGGTGACTGCCTCAGGTGGCACCCGATGAAGGTGCTCTGACAGAGCCGTCGGTCATAAGATCGGGACCTGGTCATTACCAGGTCCCGATGTCTTTCCGCCCCTGATCTGCATGTGTATAATCCTTAAGCATCTCCCGGTAGGAATCGATTTCTTTTTCATAGTATTCGAGCTGTCTTCCTGACAGCTTCCCGGCGCTTTTCAGATCTGAAAAAAGAGCTGTAAGGCGGCGGAAATCGTCCTGCGCATTGTCCTTGTAGTTGTTGGCGGCATCATTTTTGAGCTCCAGGAGCAGAGCTTCCAATTCTTTGTTCTTCCTGAAAAACAGCATATGATTTATTCCTCCGGTCCTTCAGTCCTGAAAACAAGGATCCGCTCCCTCGGGTCGCTGCTGCCAAACAGGTCCCTGCAGTCGATCTCCCGGTCCGGAACAAAGAGGGGGTCTTCCGTGAGTGCATCTCTGAAACCGATAGATGGATAGTAAATAAACAGCAGGACTGCTCTCGGAGCACTGTACCAGGAATCCCGGATCCTTGAGAGGACCTTCAAAAGGATTTCTGTGGAAAACGGATTGAAAAAATAGATCCTGTCAACAGACTCCGGGATCTTATAGTTTTCTGCCGGCTTGTTGATAAAGCGGACCCGGCTTCCCGATACCGCATGCAGCTGATTTCGCACTGCGATCTCTGTCATGCGCTCGTCGAAATCGATGCCCGTGCAGGCGCACCGTGTCTGGTAAGCAAGAAAAAAATCTACCCGGCCTTTTCCGCAGCCCATATCGAGAAGATGATTTCCCTTTCGGATCAGACCGGAAGAGGCGAGGCGCTCAAGGACTGAATAAGGGGTGGGCTCATATGGGTAGTGGTAAGTATCTGACCGGGAGTCATCCCGGCCGCTGGTTCGGATCCCGAGGAGCCTGTCCCATTTCTCATCGGTACTCATTTGATTGCCTCATTCTTCTTCCGTAACTCCGGAACGATTCACATCCAATCAGAAATAACTGACTTTGACGCGCTTTCCCATTTTTCTGAGATACTCTTCCAATTCCTTCACTAACTGCATTTTTATATTGAAAGAGATCGGAAGATCCGGATTCTGATGGGCAGGATTGACAGCCCTTCCCACATAGAAATTGACATCCGTCGCTTCCTCGAACAGCATCCGGCAGATCAGGGAAGCACCGTCATGCCCAAATCCCCATTTCTCATAGAGTTCATTCTCTTCCAGCGAATCTTTCGCATATTCCACAACTCTGTTCATCGTGATGACGCCTTCGGTCACCAGATCAACGCCGTCGATTTCCGAGATCGGCGGAACATCACTGTCATCATCCAGGGCCATACTGACTCTGACTTCCTTGCGCAGGTACTTCGCGGCAATGGACGCCGTTGTGCCGCCGCAGATGATATGCTTTCCCTCTTTCGAAAAGTACAGCGTCATCATGCGGTTGCTGTCATCCCTGTTTCTCGGAGGTCCGAACAGAATGTTCACAGGTTCTCTCTTACGGACTTTGACGATACAGGCGGTCGCATCGTCACTGGGCCTGTAAGCGTACTCCCTGTCGCACTCATCTACGAGCATAGTCGCAAGGGTCTTGGCTGTATACCCGGCAGCGGAAATGTTCCTGACATAATTCGCTATGTCTTCCCATTCCCAGTCGGTATTATACTCCAGGCCGTCGCCCGCGTGGGGACATCCGTCACTCATGGCGACCATGATATCATTCTCCTGAAGGCGGATCACGGATTTGTAGATCTTTTTCCCTTCTACGTACAGTTCCTGTTTCGGATAATCATAGATTTCATAGTCACGAATAAAGATTACAGCGGGATTATCATACTGTATGAGCTCCACCTTCTCATTGTCTATGATGTGGAGAATAGTGAACGTGGAATAAGCGACTTTCCGGACCTGGCAGATCGGAAGGGTCGCCGCGATCGTCGAGACACAGTCCTCGATTCTGAGCCCCTCAGCCATCATTGTGGAAATGATTTTTGACGTGAGCGTCGAGAGGATACTCGCCTTGACACCGCTGCCCATCCCGTCCGCAAGAACGACGACGATAGAGTTCTCATCCTGCTCCACGATATCGACATGGTCCCCGCAGAGCTGTTCTCCTTCATGGTTGATACTCTTCCAACCGATGTCAACACACAAATCATTCATCTTTGATAGACTCCTTCAATTTTGTCAGTGCAATTTTCGTCTCGGCAGCTGTCTCTCCAAGCAGGGAGGCTATTTCCTGAACGATCCGCATCTGTTTGTCTACGACCTTGTCTGCGATCTCCATCGTCTGGTGGCTGAGATTCTCTCTCTTTTCGCGCTCGCTCTCTTCCTCGGTAACGTCTCGAAGGATGCAGAGGATGCTGTTGTATTCCTTGTCATAAACGATGGTCTTTTCTACATATTTTCTGTACTCCGCCATGTACTCACGCTTGTCATGAATACTTCCGCCGCTGTTCAGGATCTTAAGGAAATCGCCCGGGTCCATCACGCGGACGACCAGATCTCCGAGAATATCATGCGGGGACCGCAGGTTCAGGATCCTGAGCGCTGCCCGGTTCACCTGCTGGACTTCCAGCCGGTCGTTCAGAACAAGAATTCCGTTCGGTGAATTCTTCGTGATCGTATCCGAGAAGTTCTCGGCTTTTTCCTTCAGGAAAGGCAGGCACATGGATATATCTGCCTTGCCCTGCAGGATAGCAATTGCCTTTTCCCGACAGGTATCATACCCGCAAGTGCCGCAGTTCAGCTCGTCCTCCGGTCTCATTTTGCCCATCTGATGCAGCGTCTCGCGAATATCATACTCGCTCGGCATTCTGCTCTGGTGCGGGATCACCATGAAGTCTTTGACTGTTTCCGTTCTGTCAGGCTGTGCGACAGAAAAATCGTTCCTGCCCGCATACCTTGCAACGGCGGCATAATCTTTGATCGGCAGGTCATGGAACTTCTCCATGACAGGTCCTCCGATGCAGCTCCCGGAACAGGCCGACATCTCTATAAAGACATGGTGCACGTTTCCCTGTTCGATTTCCTTTAATATCGAAATGCAGTTTTTCGTCCCGTCGATCGCCATATAGGTATACTCGGGATTTTCCATCTTCATCGTTTTCAGGATTCCGCCTGTGGTGGGGAAGAAGCGTGCTTTGCTGTTCTCATTCTGATCAATCTTCTTTTCCGGCACGATCTTCTTTTCCTTCAGCCACGCTCCCAGCTCATCAAAGGTCAGGACCGCGTCGACAATGCCCTCATAACGCTGTGCCTCGTCTTTTTTCGCCACACACGGACCGATGAAAACGGTACGCGCATTCGGAATTCTCTTTTTGATATCTTTACAGTGGGCCTGCATAGGGGACAGTACGTCCGCAAGATAGGAGATCAGATTCGGAAAATGCTTCTGGACCAGGAGGTTAACAGAGTGACAGCACGACGTGATGATAATGTCACGGCCTTCTTCATTGCAGATGCGGTCATATTCGCGCTTGACAATGGTTGCGCCGATCGCAGTCTCCTCTACATCATAGAAACCAAGCTGCTTTAAAGCATCCCGCATCGATTCGATGCCGACTCCGTCAAAATTAGCGACAAATGACGGGGCAAGGCTTACCACGACGGGGTCGCTGCCCTGAAGAAAAACTTTTACTTTCTCGGTCTCATCTGTGATCTGTTTTGCATTCTGGGGACAGACTACAAAGCACTGACCGCACATGATGCATTCATCACCGATGATATATGCCTGATTTCCGGTGAACCGAATTGATTTTACGGGACAGTGGCGGATACATTTGTAGCAGTTCTTACAGTTCGATTTTTTAAGTGTCAGACACTCCATGTGATACAGCTCCTTTTGTCATTTTTGCTTTTTAGGCGCTTGCGAAACTCTGTGCGAAATGGAATTGTTTGAACAATTTCCATGAAGCATAGACTTTCGCAATTGCCTATTTTTGCTTTTTTCACGTGCATATTCAGATTCCCGCCGGTTATTGACGCAGGTCCGGTCTTTCTTCAGTTCCCGATACAGACGCGGAAAAGACAATATCCATTCGTTTGAATCCCTGTATTTACAGTATATCAAATCTGCCGGTTATGGCAAGAATTTCGACGCTTCCCGCTCCCGGCCCGGAGTTCGGCGGGTCCCCGCGTGCGGTCCTGTTCCGGTCTGACAGACGGCAGCAATACCGCCGGGGTCTTCCTGATACTGCTTTTGATTTCAGGTCTCCGAGCGGAACGAGCTGAGCGGAAGTTCTTTCTTTTCCCCGGAATACTTTGTGGCAAAAATTTGAAAAAATGGTCCAATAATTTGCCGCTGCAGTATATAATATCAGTATGTTAAATCTCTGACTCGGAATTTTCGTAACGCAAGTCTGTGATGGATGAGAAAAGTTTGAAGTTCTCTCTGATATGGAATACAGGGTGCGCGTCAGAGATGAAAGCCTCCGGCGAATCACAGCTGACCATTGAGGAAAGTGCTGCAGACCTGCGCGGCTCTTACTGAACGCCGGGGCGCTCCTGATACCTTATACTGGAAACCGCATTGCAGTCTTTCAGATACTTATTCCTTCGTACTGTTTCGGTTTCTGCCATTCGTTTACACTGAGGAGGTAAAGAGCATGGCAATGAAGATGGGATGGCGCTGGTACGGCGAAGGAAATGATCCTATCACCCTTGGGGATATTAAGCAGATCCCGGGAGTGACCAGTATAGTCTGGGCGCTTCATCACAAGATGCCCGGTGAGATCTGGGAAGAAGATGAGATCAAAGAGGTGGTGGATCAGATCCACGCTTACGGGTTCGATGCTGAAGTCGTTGAATCGGTAAATGTCCATGACGACATCAAGATCGGGCTTCCTACAAGGGATGCGCTGATCGAGAATTATAAGCAGTGCATTAAAAATCTTGGAAAATTCGGCGTCAAGGTCATCTGCTACAATTTTATGCCGATCTTTGACTGGACAAGAACAGATCTTTTCCATCCGGTGGGAGACGGGTCCACAGCCCTTTTCTACCAGAAGGATATGATCAAGGACGATTACAAGGCAATGGCCGATTACATCATGAGCTTCACCGAGAAGTACAACATGACCTTCCCGGGCTGGGAGCCTGAGCGTATGGCGAAGCTCGATGAACTTTTCAAGGCATATGCACCTGTTACCAAGGAAATTCTCTGGGAGAACCTTAAGTACTTCCTTGAGGGGATCATGCCGGCGTGCCACGAGGCCGATATCAAGATGGCGATCCACATGGATGATCCGCCATGGGATATCTTCGGTCTTCCGAGACTGCTGGTCGATGAGGCTGCCTGCACGAAGTTCCTCTCGATGGTCGATGATCCGTACAACTGTCTGACTCTCTGCACGGGCAGTCTGAACGCGAACCCGAACAATAACTGCGCAGAGATCGTTCGCAAGCATTGTGACCGCATCGCATTTGCCCATATCCGCAACATCAAGCACTTCGAGAACGGTGATTTCTCAGAGGCTGCGCACAGAGACTGCTGCGGCGATACCGGGATCATAGAAGTCCTGCGGGCTTATCATGACTGCGGATTCGAAGGATACATCCGTCCGGATCACGGCCGTCAGCTCTGGGAGGAAGGCCCCGGCAGCTGCAGACCGGGTTACGGTAAGTATGACAGAGCGCTGGGTGTTCAGTACATGCTGGGTGTCTGGGATACGCTTGACCGGCTGGAAGGAAAAGCATAAAGAGCAGGGATCTGCTCGGACAGCGTGACGGTAAAGACCTCCATACAGGGGCTTCGTAAAGATATGCTCATGCAGGGAGGTCTTTTCTGCGGACTTTCACCGGTGAACCCGGGGAATGCAGGACCGCACAGGGAAAATCTGTGGTATACTTTATTCCGAAAGCGTTAAGGTAAAGGATTCGGATAATTCCGGTAAGGAAGATGAAAATCTACGGTTAAAGAGGAGAAAGGATCGGAAATGAAGCTGACAGAGATCTATAACAGCAAGAAGCAGGTGCTGTCTTTTGAAATATTCCCGCCTAAAAAGGATGCGGAGCTCATGAACATCGAGCCGACGCTGGAAGTCCTCTCGGAGCTTCAGCCTGACTACATCAGTGTTACGTTCGGTGCGGGAGGGAGTTCCAACAACAATAAGACGATCGCGATCGCGAAGATGATCCGTGAGAAATATCACATTGAGCCGGTCGTCCACCTGACCTGTCTGTGTTATGACAGGGAGGAGATCGATGCCTTTGCGAAGGAGATCGCCGACAACGGGATTGAAAATGTCCTTGCGCTGCGGGGCGATCGAAACCCGAACATCCCGCCGAAGGATGTGTTTCCGCATGCGTCAGACCTGATTGCTTATCTGAAAGAGACGACCGATTTCTGCGTGGCAGCAGCCTGCTATCCGGAAGATCATCCGGATTCTCCGGACCACGTCTCTGAGATTCTGAACCTTCGCAAAAAAGTCGATGCGGGTGCGGATATCCTGCTCTCACAGCTCTTCTTTGACAACGATAATTACTACAAGTTCATAGAGGACTGCAAGATCGCCGGGATCAATGTTCCGATCACACCCGGTATTATGCCTGTGATCAATGAGAAGCAGATCCGCCGGATGGTCGATACCTGCGGGGCGAAGCTGAATGATAAGATCGAGTGCATCCTCGAGCGGTATGGAGAAGATCCGGATGCGATCTATGACGCGGGGATGATTCACGCGCTCTCACAGGTAGTCGATCTGCTTGCGCATGGGGTCGACGGGATTCACCTCTACTCCATGAATAAGCCATCGGTCGCCAAGAGGATCTGTGACGGGATCAAAAATCTGATCTGATCTCTGACGCAGAATTTTCGCGAAATCCGGCGAAAGATAAATGTGCAAAGTGAAATCAGTCTCTGAATACTGAGAAAGCACCCGCCGAGAGCGGGTGCTTCTTTATATTGTGCACTGATCACGTAAGCATATCGAATATTCTCTTACTGCGGCACTTCTCGTTGATGAGCTTTCCGCCCAGTTCACGGTCATAGCCGATAAAGAAGAGCGCGATCGTATCCGGCCCTACATGGGACCCGGTACAGAAGTCGTAGGAGGTATTGATGAACTCTCTGACTTTAATTCGGTCAGTGATCCGTTTCATAACATAGAGCGAGTCCTCATAGGAGTCCGCATGCGCGATTCCTATGATTTGTTTCAACGGCTGCACAATATTATCACAGACATAATCGGCCAGCGCGTTGAGTGATTTTTTCCGTCCCCGACACAGCCGGAACTGTACGATGAATCCTTCTGCGTTGCCTCGGAGGATCGGCTTGATATTCAGAAGATTTCCGATCTTGGCGGTCGCGTTGTGGAGCCGTCCGGTCTTTGCGAGATACTTCAGATCGTCGACCGTGAAAGTTCCGTTCATGCTGTGTGCGGTCTCCTGCAGTACATCCGCTATCTCCTTAAGATCGTATCCTTTTTCCTGCAGCTCGCGGGCATAGATCGCCAGGATTCCCTGGGCGAGAGATGCATTGAGGGAATTCACAAGACATACCCTCCGGTCCGGGTATTTCTCTCTGAGGGAATCTGCTGCGATTCTTGCAGCGTTGTAAGTCCCCGAAATATTGCTGCTGAGTGAAATGTAAAGAATATCCTTGCCTTCTTTGAGAAAAGGTTCGAAATTTTCCTCAAAGCCCGCAGAGTTTATGAGGGAAGTTTTGACTTCCGCGCCGGCACGGATCGCGTCATAGTAGAGCTTGCCGTGAGCCCGCTCTTCCTCGGGGGTGAGTCCGGGCTCAAAGCCGGGAATTTCCTTGCTTCCCATATAATTGATAAAAGGAATGACATGGATCCTGTACTTTTCAACATGCTCAGCCGGGATATTGGCGGCTGAATCGACTATGATTTCAAACATAATTTACTGCCTCACTTTTGCTCAAATCTTGCTCCTTAACATCTTTTGGTGCACACATTCGCATGTACGATTGGCAGGAGCATAGAGTGTCAGGAATATTTCAGGCGGAAAACATAACTGATGATATGAATATACTGTTTACCTGGATGAGGGCCGTGGGCTGTTTTCCTCCCGACCTGTGCTCTGTACAGTGAATATAATAGCACATTTGAGGAAGAATCTCAATGCAGCGGGCAGAATGATGCGGTCTGGTCAGAGAAGGCGGGTTACCATTCATGGGGGCGTGCATCTAAATCAGGCTCAGTCAGAAAGATTTTATTTGCACCCTAACAGGCCCCGTCTTACATAGCATAGGACGAGGCA
>OMVU01000032.1 GCA_900314565.1 uncultured Eubacteriales bacterium | reverse complement strand
ATTACATCCGGAACCAATAAACTTGTTTTGGCATTCACCCACAACCATTCGGTGCAGCAGCTCCTATGGATGTGGTACTCTGCTGCTTCGCTTCATAGATACCGCCAGAACTTTTCTTTTTCAAAAGTCCGGTATCCTGGGTACTCAGGAATCGGATAGTAATATTTTAATAGAAAACCCTCTTTCTGTAAATTGCCGATTCCATGCGAAAAGGATTTCGGCTCAGCTTCCTTTGGGAGATCCGCCCCTCCAAAACGGCAAACGGGCTTCCTGTACATTCCGAAGAAAATATCCTCTTACCTGATCCTGAATGAAATATCCCGGACGTCCTTCTTCGGCACATAATAATCCCTGTTCTCATCCAGATAATACTTGAGCTTTCCGTCCTCACCGACCGGAACGACCGTCGACTTATGCGTCGGATACCCGAATGCGATCGCCGTATGGATCTCATACTTTTCCGGAATCGCGAGCGCTTCCCGGATCGCCTTCCGGTCGATCGCGCCCATGATGCAGCTTCCGACTCCGTGATACCATGCAGCCATTGTCATATTCGCTGCGGCGATGCCCGCATCGACAGGGATCCATGGATCCTTCGCCTCAGCCTTCATGAGCAGTAAAATGTAAAGGACCGGGTGCTCGCCATCCTTCGGAGTGCCCAGCTCCTTCGGCAGCGCTCCCGCAAAACGCGTCATCGGAAAGATCTCTTCGACCTTCTCTGCATTTTCAACGACAGCAAATGTGAGCTGCTGGTCATTTCTGGCGCTCGAGGAGAGTCGGGCGGATTCAATGATCTCTTCGATGACCTCCTCCGGTATTCTTCTCGACTGATCAAAACGCCGGTAAGTGCGGCGGCCGGTCATAAGCTTCATCATTTCATTCATGATATCTTCCTCCTCAGTCTGTCTAAGGGTCCTCCTCAGTCTGTGGACCCGAAACTGTTTACAGGCTGTTCTGTGAAATCTGATCTGCCTGAAGGTTCATATGCATCTGAGGCTTCTGCCCTGTCTTTTGATTCGAATTTGTCTGTGTTTTACTCCTCAAAAAAATGGAACCCTGCCGGGCCATGCGGTATAATATTTGTAAAATCGGAAGCAGCGGATCAGATCCCGTTCAGGAACGCCCCGCGTTCCTGACGCGACGCGCAGGGTGCAAAGCAGACCGAGCAGTAATCATCCGGTTCGCAATAAAGCTCCGATCACAGGAGTCGTGACAGGCTGTCGCCGTACAGGGGCATAATTCCATATTGAGTATAGCACATACGAACGATGGATTCAGCCCTGATCCTGCAGGACCGCTTCGTCGGCAGGCTGACAGCACAGAGGATTCGGAAATTACGCGGACAGGAGGAAAAAATGGCAAAATATATCATGGCCCTGGATGCAGGAACGACAAGCAATCGCTGCATCCTCTTCAACAGAGCGGGCGAAATGTGCAGCGTTGCACAGAAAGAATTCACCCAGATCTTCCCTAAACCGGGCTGGGTCGAGCATGACGCGAACGAGATCTGGTCCACCCAGTATTTCGTCGCGCAGGAGGCGATGCAGAAGATCGGAGCTTCCGCGGAGGATATCGCTGCGATCGGCATCACGAACCAGCGCGAGACGACCATCGTCTGGGACCGCCTGACGGGAGAACCGGTCTGCAACGCGATCGTCTGGCAGTGCAGACGAACTGCCGATTATGCGGAATCGCTCATCACGAAAGGGCTCACGGACAAATTCCGCGAAAAGACCGGTCTGATCATCGATCCTTATTTCTCGGCAACGAAGCTCCGCTGGATCCTCGAAAATGTCGAAGGTGCCCGCGAAAAAGCCGAGAACGGCGATCTCCTCTTCGGGACCGTCGACACCTGGCTCATGTGGAAGCTGAGCTACGGCAAGATCCATGCGACGGATTATTCGAACGCATCGAGGACCATGCTCTTTAACATCAACACGCTGGACTGGGACGACGAGATCCTTGCAGAACTCAATATTCCGCGCTGCATGCTCCCGGAGGTCCTTCCGTCATCCGGCATTTTCGGCAACACCGATGAAATTCTCTTCGGTGACGCGATTCCGATCGCCGGCGTGGCAGGCGATCAGCAGGCAGCTCTCTTCGGCCAGACCTGCTGGACTCCCGGCGAGGCCAAGAACACCTACGGGACCGGCTGCTTCATGCTGATGAACACGGGTGAAAAGCCGATCTTCTCGAAGAACGGCCTTCTTACGACCATCGCCTGGGGATTTCACGGCAAGGTCGAGTACGCCCTCGAGGGATCCGTCTACGTGGCGGGTGCGGCGATCCAGTGGCTCCGCGACGAGATGAAGCTCGTCGAGTCCTCCGAGGATTCCGAGTATTTCGCGAAAAAAGTCCCGGATACGAACGGGTGCTACGTGGTTCCTGCATTTACCGGGCTGGGAGCACCCCACTGGGATCCCTACGCCCGCGGCGTAATCACCGGACTGACACGCGGCGTGAACAAGAACCATATTATCCGGGCTACACTGGAATCTCTTGCTTTCCAGGTCTCCGACGTGCTGACCGCGATGGAGAAAGATTCCGGGATCCATCTCACGTCCCTCAAGGTCGACGGCGGCGCAAGTAAGAATAACTTCCTCATGCAGTTCCAGTCTGACCTTATCAATGCGCCGGTCAAGCGGCCCAGATGCGTCGAGACAACGGCGATGGGCGCCGCCTACCTTGCAGGCATGGAGGTCGATTTCTGGGCAAGCAAGGAAGAAGTTCTGCAGATCTGGGCGATCGATCAGTCCTTCAGTCCCAACATGGATGAGGACGTCCGCGCAAAGAAGCTCTCCGGCTGGAAGAAGGCTGTCGCCGCGACACGGGGCTGGGCGAAGGACGAATAAAGACCTTTGAAGCCGGCAGACACAAGTGCTCCGGCAAATGTCTGCCGCCGGTTCTCGCAGGCAAAGCTGCATTGAAGAGGCTCCTGTGATATCAGAAACTGTCACATTCACAAAAAATGACCGCTGCAATTCGGCTCCACCCATAAAAGGATGGTCGCCGTAATGCAGCGGTCATTTTACGCTGATGTGACAGCCCTGTTCAATTATTCTTCATCGCGCAGTACTCGTGATTTTTAATCGCGAGATACGTGCGCAAAGTGAAACCCGCCTTCATCGTGAGTACAATCTCGCTATGAAGATTCAATTCTCGCTCGCGAGAATTGGCGCGGGATTCGGGTCAGCGCAGCTTATTCACGATGACCTTTCCTCTTTTAACGACCGCCATCAGTTCAAGGTCCTCATTGAGAAGAACAAGATCTCCATATTTCCCTTCCTCGATCGTTCCGTAGAGATCATCCACGCCGATCGCCTTTGCAGGGTGGATCGTGCTGCAGGCGACGGCAGTCTCGAGCGGAATTTCCATTTCTTTCACGGCATTGACCATGCACTCGAACTGGTTGGAGACCGAACCGGCAAGCGCCCCGCCCTCGGCAAGCCTGCAATATTTTCCTTTCTTGATGATAGCCTGACCGCCAAGCACATAGTCGCCGTCCGGCATGCCGGTAGAGCGAAGACTGTCGGAGATGATGATCATGCGGTCCGCCCCGTTAAAGCGGAAAGCCGTGCGCACCATGGCCGGGTGGACATGTACACCGTCCGTGATGATCTCGGCAGATACGTGCGGACTGTCCGATACAGCGCCGACGACACCCGGATCCCTGTGGGTAAAGGCCGACATCGCGTTGAAAAGGTGCACTGCATGGCGGGCTCCGGCGTCAAAGGCTTTCTTAGCGGATGCATAGTCTGCATTCGTGTGGGCAAGTGAGACACCCGTGAACTCTTTCACCTTATTAATATACCCGACAAAGTCCGGATTATCCTCCGGTGCGAGCCCGATGAACTTCAGAAGTCCCCCGGAGGCCTCGTAAAATTCACGGGCGAGCTCCGCGTCGCACGGGATGATATAGTCCGCATTCTGTGCGCCCTTCTTCACAACACTGATGAAGGGGCCTTCCATATTGATGCCGACGATGTCTGCGCAGCGATCCCCGTCAGGCACCTCTCCGCGCTCCATCCTGTCCCGGAAGTCCGCCATGTTGGCGAGAATCGCCTTGAGCTCATCCGCCGGCAGGGTCAGCGTCGCGGGACAGATTGCTGTGATACCTGATTCCGCCTCGTAGCGCGCAATTGTGTGAACTGCCTCCTCCGTGCCGTCGCATACATCGAGTCCGAGACATCCGTGAAAATGAACGTCCAGAAGCCCCGGGATCGCGTAGCATCCCTTCCCGTCCAGGATCTGGTCTGCAGAATCTTTCGCTGCCTCGCCGCTTACGAAGCGCTCTCCCGAAATACAGACGCTGCCTTCGTGGAACTGTTCATCCGTTCCGTATACACGTATGTTTTTGATGATCATGAGATACCTCCATATCACTTTATCCACTGCTCCGGAGGATAGTACGGCATGCAGGCAAACGACAGAAGTATATCGTCCTCCAAAGAGTATGTGTTCTTACCAGCTGATATAATCATACCATTTATCGGCGCAGGAATCCCGCTTTTTTCTCCGAAGTCCTCTTTTGCTTGTCATTCATGATCGGTGAAGCTACCATACAAAGGAAAGGACAGCGCTGAATCAGGCATGATACGCTTCGTGTCACGGATGTGAAAGACCGTTTCTTGTGGAATTCACAGATATTCGCTACCATTCATTCCGTCAGATGTGCGTAACAGAAAGGACGGATTGAATATGAAATTGAATATGAAGCAAAATGAAAAGACGCACCTGCGGGCAGGAACCGGTTTTCTGATCGCATTCCTGCTGTGGACGGTACTGATTCGATGTGTTGATGTACAGGCGGCCGGGCCAAACCGGACAAAGGTCGGCTTTGCAGCATTCAACCTTTGGTTTCATGAACTGACAGGCGTACATATGACCATCTATACGATCACAGATTGGCTGGGCCTTGTCCCCATTGCCGTCTGCCTGGGCTTTGGATTGGTCGGCGTCTTTCAGCTCATCCGGAGGAGGAGTCTTCTACGGGTCGATCCGGACATCATTCTTCTGGGCGTGTATTATATTCTGGTGATTCTTGCCTACCTGGCCTTTGAGATGATCCCGATCAATTACCGGCCGGTCCTGATCAACGGAGTTCTGGAGACATCTTACCCCTCCTCTACGACACTTCTGGTCCTCAGTGTGATGCCGACAATGCTGTTTCAGATCGACCGAAGAACAAATAAGCCGCTTGTTCGGAACGTGACCGGCATATTTGTCATCGCGTTTTCAGCGTTCATGGTGATCGGGAGACTGATTTCGGGCGTTCACTGGGCAACGGATATTATCGGTGCTGTTTTTCTGAGCATGGGGCTGTTTCTGCTCTACCGATATGCTGTCGATGCGGCCGACCGCCGCAGGGAGGATAGGAATGGAATTCAATGAAAAGCTGCAGGAGTTACGAAAGGGCAAAGGGCTTACCCAGGAAGAGCTTGCTGAGGAACTGTTCGTTTCCAGAACGGCTGTTTCCAAATGGGAATCCGGCAGAGGATATCCCAGCATCGACTCATTAAAAGCAATATCCCGTTATTTCTCCGTAACGATCGATGAACTGATCTGCCCGGAGGAGATCATCTCTGCTGCGGAGGAAGAAAAGCAGGCTTTTGCCGGCCGGACAGTCTCTTTCATCAGCAATACGCTGGATCTTCTTACGGCGCTTCTGCTGTTTTTGCCGGTGTTTGGAAACGGAGAAGCTTCACCGGCAGCGGTAAGCCTGTTCGGACTGACCGGTATCCATTCCTGGGTGAGAATCATCTTCCTGACTGTGATCGGACTTTCAGCCTTAAACGGCCTTTGCGGCTTGATCCTGATCCATTTTGACAGACCGGTCCTGAACAAATACCAGCGGATCACCGGCATGGTACTTTCCGTTCTGGCCGTTTCCGTTTTTATCGCAGCAAGGCAGCCCTATGCCGGGATCCTCTGCTTCGCGTTGCTGGTGACTAAGACATTTGTAATCATGAAAATGGAGGCAAAGCAATGAAAGCAAATGACTGTACCATTCGTCCGGAGAAGAAAGAAAACTGCAGAGAATGTCTGCTTCTCGGAAATTGAATCTCCGAGAAGCCTTGCTTAAATTTCTTGAAAAAGCAGGTGCTCACAGCACCTGCATATCCTCCGCGTGCCTTCCGCACACGATATTCAGATTTCCGTTCCTGACCCGGATATCGTCGATCATCTGCTTCTCCATCCGGTTATCCTTCAGCATAACGTCATAATCGAGCTCATACATGCTGCCGAGGTTCACTGTCTTCACCTTCTGAAGTTTCGCCGTCGTCGTATATTTTGCGAAGATATCATCGAAGATCTCCGTGTAATCAAGATCCTCCGGGATCGTGATCTTCAGCATCTTCTCATCGCCGTGTCTTCCGCCGAAATTCAGTTTCGTGAGAAGGAACAGCATGAGCGAAATGACCAGTGTGATGATCACCGCGAACACGATCTGACCCATGCCACAGGCGAGACCGATCGCCATTGAGAAGAAAATGCCGAGAAGCTCTTTGGCTGTACCTGCCGCGGAGCGGAACCGGATCAGTGAAAAGGTCCCGAGCACCGCCACTGCGCTGCCGAGGTTCCCGCTGGTCATCAGGATGACGACCTGTACAAGGGCCGGCAGAAGGGCCATCGTGAGAATAAAATTGGATGAATAGCGCTCGGCGCTCAGCATATAAACGAGTGCCGAGATAATTCCAAGGACAAGGGCTGCTCCGATACAGATCATCGCGCTTTGAATTGAGATCGTTCCTGCGGTCGTGTCGATTATGCTCGTAAACATATGGTTTCCTCCTCGCAAAATGAATTTTTGAAATCTGACTGAATGGTTTCGGATGACTGTTTTGCAGTCACTCATGCTCTCAGGCATTCGTTGGCAAAATATGTCTCCTCTTCCCTGTGATTAATTTTCGAATAGATCATTCCATATTTTGAAAATGAGACCGGATAGATCTTAAGCTCTGTCAGGATCCTCACCATATAGAGAGGCATCGCCCCATTCACCTTGATCTCCAGAAGATATCCGCCGTCGGGATCGAGCAGCTCGCCGCTGTCCCCATAGCGAAGGGAGAGATGATCTTCCCGGTAGCGGATGTTCTTATCCAGCGTGAGACGGAAATTTTCATCCATCAGTCCGTAGTAAGCTTCCCGGTCGTAGGCGATGAACATTTTCGGGAGCGGATGGTACTGTCTCCGGAACCAGTCGATCTCTCTTGTGATCTGAGAAGTATGTTCCGGACGGATCCCGTTGTTCAGGAACATCTCCGCCTCCCGGAGAGGCATGACCTCGCGGCGCTTGTAGACGATCCCGCCGACTTTTTTCTTGAGCTCAACAAAACTTGTTGAACCTGCATCCGGTATTCCGTAAGTCCGAAGCCGGAGCTTCTCCTTGTATTTCGGTTTGTCCAGGGACCGGCTGATCAGAAGATTCCCATCTGTATCATAATAGATATTCATGATCGTCGTCAGACCGTAGGCATCGAGCTGCATGTACGGTCTGATCGCATCCCGGAAGGCCCTGATCTTGTCCTCCGGGATCCTGTATTTGACTTCGACCCTCTTGAACACCGTATTGATCTTTCTCTCCATACTTCTCTCCTCATAAAAAAGCAGTCTGCTTTCAAAACCAGGATGGTCCACATATACAGATGCCATCGCCTTGCACTCCCCCTTCATAATATCGTCGGAAGTCGGTACGGATTCTGCTTTTTTACTGCTCTCTCTGACCTTTTTTGGTGATTTATGTGTATGTTGAGAGTCTAAATGGAAATTGTGTTTCGAAATTGGTCAATTTGTGAAGATTCTTTGACCGGCCCGTAATATTTCCTCAACCTTTTTGCGCCTCTTTACGCGGCAAAGCACAAAAAAGAGATCCGCCTCCCTTTGATGGAAACGAATCTCTCTTATATTTTCATATCTGTTCTCTATTTCGTTTTTCGTAAACCGTGCGTTCAATTAATACCCGATCAGGCTGCCCGCGATCCATGCATTGTCGGAACCGTTCTCAAGCGTGATCTCATACCAGACATAACCGTCTTTTTTGATCTTGTTGCCGGTCGTTTTGACTTTCGTGCCGTTGTTGATCTTCGTGATGACCTTGCTCTTGAGGCCGGCGCCTTCTCTGACGTTCGCATAGTTAAGGGAATTGTTCTTTACAGTTCTGGTAGCTCCGCCTGTTACGTTGTCGAGTTCCATATCATTGATTGCCATGTTCATCATATCTGTCATTGTCTTAATCTCCTTTTTTATATCTGTATTTTTCTTTCTTTCTATATTTTTTGTGTTTTGCTTTTGTTTTATTCGGCCTCTCTTTCGGCCTGACACTTATAGATACGACCGACTTCCCGTGAGGGCTAAGACAATTTTAAATATGCTATAACCATGCTATAAAAAACTTATGCTATAAGAAAACGTTACAACTCAGAAAACACTCAGAAAACATTCAGAAAACGCTGCTCTATAGAGACCTACGCTATATCTACGCTGTACCTACACTATAGGAATTCAGTGAAAAGATCTGCCCGGCTTCCGCCTCAAAGAGAATTTCTGATCGCCCGGCTCCGACCTGCAGTCTGACCGGTACATCTTCATTCACCGGAAAACGCAGAGCCTCAGTGCCTTTCCCATCCGACGTTCTGAGAACGATCTCCTCTCCTCCATTCTCCGCAGTCACATTGAGCGTGAGCTCCACAGACCTGTTCTCTCTGCTGAAAACAATAAGACGCAGTCTGTTAACGCCGGCAGCGGGAGATCCGTCCAGTGTCACCGAGCGGGTATCTCCCGGGCCATAACATCCCAGTGCAGAGATAAATCCGTCTCTTTCGGCATCGTTCAGGATAAATTTCTCTTTTCCGTCTTCGATATAAATTTCGGCATCAGCGGGAATTTCATTTTCCGGCTCAGCATCCTGCCATCCGTAACCGTTGATCTTCGATAATTCATATGTCTCCGGATCCAGATACCAGATCCTGTTCCCTCTTCCGAAATATGAAAAGAGCGTCTGCGCGTGGCTTTCTTCATTGTTGCTTATATAAAGAATATTTTTCCCGGAAACCGTTCCGATCGTATCCAGCACTTCCCAGTTCGGCCTCCCATCCTTCGTCAGATACGTCAGATTGGGATTTGCGTCCTTCGCATTCGTGTATTTGACCGAACATCGATAAATATGTCCGCAGGACCCGCCTGCGGAGCAGATCACCACGAAAGTCATTACCGCGATCAGCAGAAGCGACGCCGCCTTATATCTCCAAAATCCGGTCTTTTTACCCGCCCTGGAAAACTCCTGTAAAATAAAGACCACAAAGAGGACGGTCCCAATGACGAGTCCGGGAAAACCGAGCTGAAAGACCTTGTAAAACGCATACTGCGCTTCATACGAAAGAGCCAGGAAGAACAGTGAGACAGCAAGCACAGCCAGAATATTCGTGAATCTGAAATCCCTCGTACGCAGAAAATAAAGGACAAGTCCAAGAATCCCGGCAAGGACAAGCACAATGGATAAGATCGTAACTGCAAAAACATATACGCTTCCCCTGCCCGTGAGCTTTGTTCCGAAAAACGCAAAGGTCAGCGCTGTCCGGGAATAAGCAAATGCATAGATGCTGTTAAAAGCCGTCCTCACAGAGCTCGTGGAGACAAGTTCCAGGAACATGGCCCGAATGACGGGCAGAACAGTCAGCAGAGAGACCGCAGCTCCTGTCAGCACGAGCCGTAAATCGCCGGCCCTGATTCTCCCGGCGAAGAGCATACAGACGAGCGTCAGGATATAAAGCCCCCATAGGATATAAAGGCCGTCAAGTACAGTTTCCATAAAGACGCCGATAAAACCGCCTGCTGCCACCGCACACAGGATACAGGGTCTCTCGAAAAGCCTGGGGAAGAACGTGCACGCAAAAATCACAGCTCCGATCATCATTGTCATCGGGAGAAAGCAGTTGAGCATGGAAATGACTACCATAGGGCAAAGCGCTGTCCAGACAGCTGCGGCTCCTTTTACGCTGTCAGGGACCTTCAGTCCGTCCATAAAAGAGACCGTACCGGCGAACACAAAAAAGACCGCCAGATTTCCCACCGCTCCGGAAACAGCAGACGTATCCACTCCCGCCCATGTAGAAATCAGGCTGAAAGACAGGACCGGGCAGATCCTCTCCATCCCGTTATTGCAGATTGCCGCCCAGGACAGCCAAAGCGCGTTTTTCTCAGAATACAGCCTCATCCAGTTTCTGTGCGGAATTGTTTTCCACGCCTCTCCCGCAGCCGTATAGTATCTCAGATCCGAAAAATCATCCATCCTGTAATGAAGGGGATTCATTGTAAGAAATCCAAAATTCAGAACGGCAAAGACGATCAATGCAGAAATCACGAACCACTTAGACGGTATGAGGTCACTGAGCTTCTCATTTTTCTTCAAATGGAAAATGAAAATTCCCAGCGTGATCACTGCTGCAGCCAACAGAATAAATCCGAATTTCCGTACCGGAATCCCGAACGATGTAAGGTATATTGCGGGAACGGAGTACCCGATATACCCCATGAACAGAGCATATGCATACGTACATTCCGCTGAAGGCTTCTTCGACAGTTTCCGGTTCAGACAGTACCCTGCCGGGATCCCCATCATCACGAACGGAAGAATACCAGCCAGCAGTATAAAGAACGAATTATACATTTTTCATCTCCCCCGATGCAGCCCGTCATATGAAAGTCAATCCCCTCCCCGGGTCTTCGATATACATACCTTTTCAGTTCCCGGCAAAAATGAGCAGTCCCGATCCCGAATCAACAATGATGATCCCTGCATCCGGATATGAATTGTGCGCATAAACGGCGCTTCCGCTGAATTCCCCCTCTCCGGTCAATATCCCCATGTACGATCCCAGATCGTTCTCGTCCGGTACGGACATCGGTTCATATTCTCCGGTAAACGCATTGTAGACGGAATATTCACCCGGGGACACCTGGCGATAGACTGTTCCGTCCGCGCGATTGGAGATTGTATAGGATCCTTCTCCCGAAGCATGCGCAGCAGCATGTTCAGAGATTGTTTCCTGTGCAGACCCTCCATCGTCAGCCGGGTTCGCATTCACCGGATCGACCGTGCTTCCGTCCTGTATTTCCTCATCCGTCTGATCGGATCCGGGACTGTTCCCTCCTTCCGGAACCGGGGATCCGTCGGCCTCGTCCGAGCCCATATCCGGATACGCATAATCGTCCTCGGAAAGCCCGCTGTTCCCGGCTTCTCCGTTCACCTTATCTGCACGGCTCTCCCGGTCGGTATGATCCATCTCCCTTTCCGATTCCGCAGCCGTCTCGTTCCCTGCCGACCCCGCTGTCTCATCCTGCGCTGAAGGTTCGGAAGATGGTGAGGATTCCTTCTGTTCCCCGTTCGATGACACTCTACTCTGTTCCTGAGACAGATTCCCCTGCATGTCGGTCTGTTTCGTATCCCGGGGATACGTGTTCCCTTTCTTTTCTATTTGAATAAATCCGAAAATCTCATACAACATAAAGCAGAACATGAAAACGGCCGCTGCGCTTAAAAAACGGATAGCCCTGTTTCTTCGGCGTCTTTCATCGATCCGACGCATTTTCCCGAGCTCAGCAAAAAAAGCGCTGTCCTGATCCGCCTCCATGATATAAAGAGGATCCGCGCATTCTATTTTTTCCAGCAGTTCTTCACCTGTCATATAAATACACCTTCCCTCTCAAGATACTTTCGCAGCTGTTTCCTCAGCCTGAACAGAGTAGTCTTTACTTTGCTCTCGGAGTAACCGAACCGCTCCGACAGCTCCTCTATGGAATCCATGTACCAGTATCTGCGCATGAACAGGATCCTTTTTTCTTCCGGGAGACCGGAAAGAAATCCCCGGAAAGCCTCCTTAAATATCAGGTCGTCGAGGAGCCGTCCGCCATCACAGCCGGAAGGTATACTTTCCTGCATCTCGCAGGTAAGCTCCGTCACATAGCCTTTCCGCCTGAGCGCATTCCGATGCCTGCAGAGGCTCAGCGAGAGGTGTCTTGTTATCCTTGCCAGGTATGCAAAAAAATAATCTCTGGGTTCATGCGGCGGGATCGAATTCCACGCTTCATGATATGTATCATTTTCACACTCTTCCGCGGCTCCACTGTCCCTGACAATTCCATATGAAATGCTTCTGAGCTTCCTTCCATACTTCTCAGAAGTCATCTTTATGGCGTCTTCGTTCCGCTTCAGATATTCATCAACGATCAATGTGTCTTCCAACTGCCATCCCTCAATCCGTTCATCGTCCGTATGCGTCACTCACGAAACTGCCATACGACTGTCTGTCATAAAGTCGCGGAAGCTCCAGGTCACACTCCCTGCGCAGTATATCTGAGCAATAACCACTCATACTACTATGATAAGCGCATAATTTCTGCGTCTCGTTACACTGTTTTCCAAACCGGTAAAAAGTTTTCCGGAGAACAAAAACAGAGCTTCCGCATCAAAAGCGGAAGCTCCTTTCTTAATAACAATATCAGGCAATTGCGAAACACTATTCATCTTATGGTTGAAATCACGGGAATTTACACGTCAGCGATCAAAGTCTTATGCCGCCGAAACAGCAGTTGCACAGCAGATTCGCCAGACAGAAATAGTAGCAAAGCCCCTGTGACGTCGTGGCCGGCGTCCCGCTGAAGCCAAAATTCCGGTTCTGATTCTGATACCAGTTGCGGCCGTTCACCAGCTGCTGGAGAAGCGTCTGATACTCCGGATTGTTCGGTTCCATATCCGCAGCGCGCTTGGCGTGCTCAAGAGCAGTCACGTTGTTGCCGATCCCGCTGTTGGCAACCGCCGAGTAATAATACCAGCGGGCTCCGCGCGTATTTGGCGGCGCGTTCTCGAGCACATTCAAAGCCTCCCGGTAAGCCCGGTAATTGATATGGCCGCGGGCTGCCTGCTCCTCAGTGGTCTCCTTCTGCGCCTCCTGCTGCCTTCTCTGCTGAGAGTATGCGAACCATTGATTAAAGAAGTCATTGTATGTTCCATAATCCGCATAACCGCGTCGGTTCTGATAGCCGCCCTGCTGATATTGATTCTGCTGGTACGGTCCCTGTTGATACTGATTCTGCTGATACGGTCCCTGCTGATACGGTCCCTGTTGATACTGATTCTGCTGATACGGTCCCTGCTGATACTGATTCTGCTGGTACTGATTCTGTTGGTACTGATTCTGCTGGAACGGTCCCTGCTGGAATGGTCCCTGCTGACCATTTCCGCCGCCGGAGCCCGCACCGCGGGGACTCCCATAAGCGCTCGTCCCGCGCTGCCGTGCATCCTGGATCTGCCGGTAGGCCTCCTGGACTTCCTGGAAACGCTTCTCGGCATATTCCTCTTTTCCCGGATTCTGATCCGGGTGCCACTTTTTACTCTTTTCGCGGTACGCCTTCTTCAGATCTGCATCACTGCAGTCATCCCTGACTCCCAACACTTTGAACGGATCGGATATCATGCGTGCCCTTCTCCCTTTTCTTCTCTTTCGCGGATGATCATCCCGTACTTGACCCACACACCGGAATAGATAATATTCCGGAGGATATCAATATCCTGTATGATCGGCAGCCTCTCAAAGGCCTTTGCACACTCCGACATCATCATAGTCAGCGTATTTTCAACCAGCGCCTCGAAATCCTTCCTTCCAGCCTCCGGGGTCCACGGATTATAAGCGTCCTTTTTCAGATCCTTCGGAAGATCGTCAAAAGCATCCAGAAGGTAAATGAACTTCCCCAGATAGAATCCCAGATGTCGGATCTCCGATGCCCACGGATCCTTTTCATCGATGAGAAAGACCTCTGCCGTCATGCTGCCCATATACCCGGCGACATCGTCAAGGTCATAGCATCGCTTTTCCTCCGCCTCCATGAGGAGCCGGCAGTTCTTTGAGACGGCTTCCGCCTGCCTTGGATAATTCATCTCGATTTTCTGGACGCTCTTCCGCATCTTCGCCGCAACGATCCGGGCTTTCATGCTCCGCTCATCCCGGATATCATCCATCAGCTTATAGTACGTGAGGAGCATGCTCATATCCGCCGCATAGTCCGTGATCCTGTTGAACACCATGTCCTGCTTCTCTGCCGGATGCACCATGCAGCGTTTCCGGATGCTCGTGAGCGGTTCCTCATACAGCCCGTTCAGAAGGATCACAAGAAATGTCATATCATACGTCAGCGTCAGCTGCCCGGTCTTGCCATACCTGTCAGCGAGCGCATGGCAAAGACCGCAGTAGTAGCTGCGGTAACGCTTGAAATCACGGATCTTCATTTCCTCTCTGTTGGCCGTAATGTAACCGAACATATTCTCTCCGTAAAAAATGGGTACTGCCTGCGCGCAGAGCGGACAGGGTTTATGCCGTCCTCTCCGTCACAGGATCTCTTTCGTCCTGATGCCTCTCGTTCTGTACGCGCACGCGCTGATCATACATTCTTTTCAAATGAAGTCCTGCATTTCGGGCAGGTGATCCGCACATGGCCTTTTCCTTTCGGCACACGCACATCCTGGCCGCACTTCGGGCAGGTAAAATGCCTGTACTCACCCCTGTCATCGAATCTCTTTTTCCGGATCCGTAAGAACTTCCGGACACCGCCCGTCACGGACAGGAATTTCTGATTTTCCGCGTATCTTTTCGGTATATTCCGCGAGAACATGCGGAAATAGGAATAAATAAGTACCCCCCAGATGAGGACCTGGAGGATCCAGCTTCGGATAAAAATGGACAGTACAATAAGAACGAACATAGCTCCGATCAGAAAGCGTCCGAAGCTGTCCACCCCGTATCGCCCGTACATAAAATGACGCAGATTATCGTTCATTCTGCTCATAAAATTTCTCATGACCAATCTCCTGCAATGCTTTGATATTCTGTCTGAAATCTCTGCTCACATGACAAATATCACATAAAGATAGGATACTACCAGCAGGGCATTTAGGCAAGAAAGCCGAATCCTCTTTACAAAAGTTTTAGAGTCTGAAAAATGATGTATTTCGAGCGGCAAAGAAACTGCGTCGGATCATGTACTGCGGCAGTCCGGCCTGAGATCATACACGCTTTTTCCTGTGCTTTGTTCTGCATGTTATCATGCTGTACCGTTTATTGTAGTTTACACTTTACTTATTTTAAACACTGTATAGTTTTATATCTTATACTGTGTATGATACAGTATATAATTCAAGTCTCACCTGCGAGACGAAAGCGCGGGATTCACTCTCTTTTTCACTGGAAATAGTATGACATATATGCTAAGATTTAAAAAAATAGTTCATGTTTTTTGTGCATATATGCTTAAAAAGGAGGCATTCAATGCTCAACGATTATGTAAGACCAGAACAGCCGTCGAAAGAAGATGTCCGGGAACGTGTCCGCACCGAACAGAGCAAGCTTTCGACCTATGGCATGAAGATCAAAGAAGCCAAACTTCCCGTTATGGTCATCTTTGAAGGCTGGGGTTCTTCCGGCAAGGGCAGTGCGATCGCGAACGTCATCAAGAACATCGACCCGCGTTTCTTCCAGGTCGCGACGATGGACAAGCCTGCCACACCCGATGAACTCCGCAAACCGTTCCTCTACCGCTATTTCATCGAGATCCCGGAGGCCGGCAAGTTTAAGTTCTACGACTCTTTCTGGATGAATGAGGTCACGAGGGACCGGATCGAAGGACGTCTGAACGACGAAGAGTATGAAAAGCGGATCCGCAGCATCAACGTGACTGAGCGCCAGCTGACCGACAACGGATATCTGGTAATGAAGTTCTTCTTCCACATCAGCCGCAAGGAGCAGAAGAAGCGTCTCCAGGGGCTTCTGGCTGACAAGAATACGCGCTGGCGTGTGAACGACGCAGACCTTCAGGAAAACAAACATTATGACAAGTACCTCGCTGTTTACGACAAGTATCTGAAGGATACCGACCGTTCTCAGGCTCCATGGTATATCATCGACGCTTCCAACAGGAAGTGGGCGGAGCTCCAGGTCCTCAGTTACCTGAACCTCGGCATTGAGACAGCCATGAAGAACCAGTCGCTTGCGGTCCCCATTCTTCAGAACACGTTCCCGCTCAAACATATGCCGCTCTTATCCGAGGTCGCCCTCGACAAGAGCCTCACCGACGAGGAGTACAAGGAGCGTCTTGACGAGCTGCAGGCAGAGCTTCATGACCTGCACAACAAGCTGTACCGCAAAAAAATCCCGGTCGTCATTGCCTATGAGGGCTGGGACGCAGCCGGCAAGGGCGGCAACATCAAGCGCATCACCGGCGCGCTCGATCCGCGCGGATACACGGTCCATCCGATTGCAAGCCCCGAACCGCACGAGAAGGCCCGCCACTACCTGTGGAGATTCTGGAACCGTCTGCCCAAGACCGGGCATATCGCGATTTTCGACCGCACCTGGTACGGGCGCGTCATGGTCGAGCGTCTGGAAGGTTTCTGCTCGGAAAATGACTGGCAGAGAGCCTACAACGAAATGAATGAGTTCGAGAAGGAGCTGGCTGACTGGGGCGCTGTTGTAATCAAATTCTGGGTACAGATCGACAACCAGACGCAGCTCGACCGCTTCACGGACCGCCAGAACACCCCGGAGAAGCAGTGGAAGATCACGGATGAGGACTGGCGGAACCGCGATAAATGGGATCTCTACGAGGACGCCGTCAATGAGATGCTCCAGAAGACGAGCACGACCTACGCGCCGTGGTACATCCTGGAATCCGTCGATAAGAAGTATGCGCGCATCAAGGCGCTCGAGATCGTCATCGATTCCATCAAAAAGGCATTCTGACAATCGATCGCAGTCCTGCTCTCAGACCCTCTGCGTCTGAGATTGAAAATGTTGAAAAAATCAAAACTCCCGCACCGGTGAAAGCCGAATGCGGGAGTTTCTTATTAAAGGAGTTTCAGATGAAAAAAATTGTTGTCTTAGTAAATCCTTGACCGAAGTTCCGAAAGGAACTCCGATTAAGCGGATGGCTTCCTTAACCCTTCACAGCGCCTGCGGCGACACCGCCGACGATGTACTTGGAAAGGATCAGATAAACGATGATGACCGGGAAGATCGAGAACGCGATTGCCGCGTAGACCTGTCCCATGTCGAACTTCAGCCAGTCAGCCGCACGAAGCTGGGCGATGAGGATCGGCAGGGTCTTCATTTTATCATCGTGAAGAACAAGGGCCGGAGTGAAGTAATTATTCCAGCTCGACACGAAGGAGAAAATTGCCTGGACCGCAATTGCCGGGACCATCAGAGGAAGCACTACCTTGTTGAATGTGTAGAACTCTCCTGCGCCGTCGATACGGGCCGCTTCGATCAGGGAACTCGGGAGGTTGCTCTCCATGTACTGCTTCATATAGAAGAAGGTGACCGGGGAGGCAATCGCCGGAATGATCAGCGGGATGAAGTTATCCATCAGATGCATCTTGGTGATCAAACGAATGAATCCAAGCGCTGAGACCTGTGTCGGGATCATCATGATCGCAAGGATGAACGTGAAGATCGCCTTCTTACCCTTGAAATCGTATGAATGGATCGCATAAGCCGTCATGACCGAGAAATATGTGCACAGAGCCGCTGTGCAGGCCGAGATGATGACCGAGTTGCGAAGACCCGAGAGCATCGGCTGCGAGCTGTGCAGCATGTTATTCAGGTTCTCGATCAGATGTGTGCTCGGAATCGCTGTGAATCCTCGTCCGAGTTCGCCGTTCGATCTGGTCGCGTTGATGAACAATACGTAGAACCAGAAGAGGCAGAGGAAAGACAGAAGTATCAATACGATATAGGAAACGGCTCTTCTTACATGAATGGATGCGCCGCCACTTGCTTTTTTATTCGCCATTTTTCTTCCCTCCTTCCTTATTTCACTTCATTCTGTGCTGTTGTCTTGAAAATGATCATACTCAGGATACCCGTGATGATCAGAAGGATGACCGAGAGAGCACCCGCCATACCGTAGTTCTTGCTGAACAGATGCTTATTCAGGAACATGATCAGCGTCATCGAGGAGGACATCGGATCACCTGTGCCGTTCGTCAGGATCTGAGGTACGTCGAACATCTGGAGACCGCCGATCAGGGATGTGACCATAACGTACACGAGGATCGGGCGGAGCAGCGGAAGGGTGATCTGGAAGAAGATCTGCGTCGCTGTCGCGCCGTCGACCTGTGCGGCCTCAAAGAGCGATGAGTCGATACCGAGCATACCGGCCATCAGAAGGATCGTCGTATTTCCGAACCACATGAGGAAGTTCATGAAGGCGACCAGCCCTCTGACGCTCCACACATGGGACATGAACTTGTAGGGTTTTGCGAGTATGCCGACATTCATAAGGATCGAGTTGACCGGGCCGCTGTCTGCGAAAAGTGCGAAGAAGAGCATCGCGAAAGCGGAAGCCATGATCAGGTTCGGCAGGTAGATGACTGTCTTGAAGAATCTCTGGCCCTTGAGTCTCAGGGACGGATCTGTGAACCATGCTCCGAGAATCAGGGAGACGATGATCTGCGGGACAAAGCCCATGACCCACATGATCATTGTATTCTTAAAATAAGTAAGGAAATGCTTCTGGCTGAGAAGCTTTGCATAGTTTCCTAATCCTACAAAATTCGGTCCGATCTGCTTGAGACCTGACCTGTAGTTCTCAAAGAAGCTGTAGTAGACCGTAGATACCAGCGGGATCAGCTGGAAGATCAGGAAGATCACAATAAAGGGAATCAGGAAAAAATATCCCCATTTATTGTAGCTGGTAACTGCGCTTGCCTTTTTCTTCTGCATTTTACGCACCCCTCCGCAATAAATTATTTTCAGATTCTTTTCAGGACCCGCAGCACGGCTCGGCAGGATCCGATACGAGTGTGCCGTCCTGCCGGTCCTGAAACCGATAAATCGCTTTCGAATTTCACTGCTCTGACAGCTCGGACACTGTCAGAGGCGAAAAAGGTGCCTGCCCGCTCATTACGGACAGGCACCTCATTCATCACCTATTGCTGTATTCCGAAAATCTTTATCTGATTATGCAAGTTCCGGATACTTGACCTTGATGTTCTTCTCGAACTCTGCAAGTGCATCTTCATAGGAAGCTGCGTTGCCTTCGAAGTAGTTCTTCATAGCCTTCTGGAACTCTTCGTTGCAGCCCTGATCATAGATGGAGATGTTGCTCATGTCTACGAGCTCAGCGCCTGCTGCAAGCATCTCATACGGATTCTGTCCGCCGAGGATAGCATTGCCGAAGCTTGTGTCAGAAGCGAGATCCTTAAGGACGTCTTTGTTGTTTACGCAGTCAGAATCCTTGACAGCGATATCCTTCATAACAGCGTCATCAGTTGTCATTGTAAGGATGATATCCTTTACGAGTGTCGGGTTGTCTGTTCCCTGTGCTGCGCAGATCCATGTGCCGCCCCAGTAGAATCCCTGCGGTCCGGTCGTAAGAGCCCAGCCACCGGCCTTGCCTACAGAACCGTCTTCGTCAGCGTGCATTGAGAAGTTGATGAGCCAAGCCGGTCCGAAGTATGCGAATACCTTGCCGTCCGGATCCTGGAAGAAGCCCTTTGCCCAGTCATCAGACCAGAGATCGAATGTACCTGTCTCCTCAGCCTTTACAAGCTCCATGGAGTCATCGACCCACTTCTTGATGTTTTCATCAACAACGACCTTGCCATCCTGTACCCACTTGCCGGATACGTTGTTGGAGTATACGCGGTATGTATCGTTTGCGGAAGCTGTTACTTTGTAGCCTTTCTCTTTCAGCTTTGCAGCAGCTGCCTTGTAAGCATCCCAATCCTTGAAGAGTTCCTGAACATCTGCCGGCTCGGATACGCCGAAGACTTCCTGAGCAACGTCACGTCTGTAGATCATGCCTGCGGAGCAAGCCTGCCATGAGGAGCCGCGGAGATCGCCGTTGGCATCCTTAACGACATCCTGTGTATAAGAGAACTGCTTGGAAAGGTCAGCATCCGTGATACCGAGGTCTTTCAGCGGCATAGCAACGTCGGCGTCAGCGTCGACATACTTAAGCGCGTAGTCAGCCTCTACCAGGAAAATATCGACCTTCTTGTCAGCAGCTGCGTCAGCCTGTGCTGCAAGTGCCTCATCCAGGTTGTTCTGATAAGCATTGTCCTGGTTCGCTGTGATGATCCAGTTGACCTTAACATCACCGATCTTGCCTTCGGTGTCGGAAACCTTCTCATAACCCGGATAATGATCTGTCACGCGGTTGATGAACTCATCATTCCATACTTCGACGTTAAGGACCTTGCCTTCGTCGCCTGCTGCAGCCGGTTTGGACTCTGTCTTGGACTCTGTAGCAGCTTTGGACTCAGCAGCCGGTTTGGACTCTGTCGCTGCGGACTCAGCCGGTTTGGACTCTGCTGTAGATGCTGTGGATGATGAACCGCCACATGCTGCCATGCTTGTGATCATTGCTGCGGTCAAGCCAATTGCAAGCCATCTCTTCTTCATGTTTTTTTCCCTCCTTAGGAATTAGAACTTTATTGTTTTCTGAAGTCTTTGACTTCATAACAATCACTCTGGTTACTTAAGTTACTTATTTATCATTGCAACGGATTCACCTTCAAAGATTTCTCCGTCTATGATCCTGTTGCTCCGCATCGCGGTGCGCGGTTTTTCGATCAGCTCGATCACCTTGTCTGCGGCCATCTGCCCGATCAGCCTCATATTCTGCTTGAACGTCGTGATCTTCGGACTCATCATCCTTGCGATCTGGACACCGTCATATCCTGTGACCGATATATCCTCCGGGATCCGAAGTCCCGCTTCCCTGATCGCGTTCATGCCACCGATACAGGTGTAATCATCCGGATACATGATGCAGGTCGGTCTTTCCGGGAGTGCCAGAAGCTCTTTCGTCTTCTCATAGGAGAGCTCGTCATCCAGATAGGGACTCTCCACAACGTAGTGATCCGGGATGTCGATCCCGTGCGCTTCAAGTGTCCGGTAGAAGCCTGCCATTCTCGCGCTGGTCACCGAAGATGGTGTTCCGTGAATAAAGGCGATCCGTCTGTGTCCCCGGCTCACCACATATTCCGTAAGTTTCTGCATTCCCTCGAGGTTATTGGAAGAAATCGTCGCGCAGGAATCCATCAGATGGTCGATCGTCACTACAGGCAGTCTTGACTGAGCAAGTTCTACGACCTCGGGCTGAAAGAAATCCACACATGCTATAACGACTCCGTCAACATTCCGATAGAGGCAATGCTCCAGATAGGACATTCTGTTCATCTTTGATCTTGTATTGATAAATGTAAGATCGTATCCCTTCTCCTCGGCCTCGGACTTGAGTCCTTCGAGAACTTCTGAGAAGAACGGATGTGTGAGCCCGCTGTTATGGGCATCCGCGAACAGGATTCCTATGTCATGCGTACTTTTTGTCTTCAGCGCCTTTGCAGCCATATTCGGAAGATAACCGAGCTCATTCGCCTTCTTCTTGATCTGCTCTCTTCTTGACTGGCTCACATCACTGTGATTGTTGAGCGCCTTACTGACCGTTGCGACTGAGACCCCGCAGGCTTCAGCGATATCTTTCAGTGATACCATGTGCCGCCCTCCTTGCTGCTTTTTGAAAAAGCTCTCAATCGTTTTTCCTTAATCGTTTTCGTGATTTCATCATACCTCATTCTTCCAAAAAGTCAACTAATCTTTTCGAAATTTCACTTATTCGTCGTTTTATACGATATTTTAGACCGTTTTTTGTGGCATATTCACAATATCAAAAAACGCATCTGTTTCGAAAATGACAAAACCCGCTCGAAAGTGTTTCTGAAAAACCCCACTTAATCCTTTTCGAAAGCGAAAATTGCCTTGCATTTTTCGTATTTCTACCTTATATTTGTCATTAGAGACAGCATCTGCTTTTTTTCGATTCTTATGGAAAGGAGTTCCTTTATGAAATACGGTTATTTTGATGACCAGAACAAAGAATATGTGATCACGACCCCGAAAACGCCGCTTCCCTGGATCAACTACCTCGGATGCGAAGAATTCTTCACCATGATCTCGAACACCGGCGGCGGGTACAGCTTCTATAAAGACGCCAAGCTTCTCCGTCTTACAAGATTCCGCTACAACAACACGCCGAAGGACAGCAACGGCCATTACTTCTATATTAAGGACGGCGATACGATCTGGAATCCGGGATGGCAGCCGACCCAGACACCGCTCGACGATTATAAGACCCGTCACGGAATCGGTTACTCCGTCCTCTACGGCGAAAAGAATAAGATCGCGGCCGAGGTCACTGCATTTGTCCCGATCGGCGACAACTGTGAGATCCTGAAGGTCAGCGTGACCAACAAGGACGCTTCCCCGCGCAGCATATCCCTCTTCTCTTATGTGGAATTCTGCCTGTGGAACGCGATGGATGACATGACGAACTTCCAGCGCAACTACAGCACCGGAGAAGTTGAGATCGACGGTTCCACGATCTATCACAAGACAGAGTATCGCGAGCGCCGCAAGCATTACGCCATTTTCTCGGTCAACGCACCGGTCGACGCGTATGACACGAACCGTGACAGCTTCCTCGGCGTTTACGGAAGCCCCGCTGCTCCGGAAGCGATTCAGGCAGGAAAGCTCACCAACTCGCACGCGAGCGGCTGGTCACCCATCGGCGCGCATGAGCTCGACCTCGATCTGGCGGCCGGCGAGACGAAGACGTTCGTATTCGTGCTCGGATATATTGAAAATGAAAAAGAGGACAAATGGGAAGCCCCCGGCATCGTCAACAAGACCCGCGCGAAGGAAATGCTCGCCCGCTACGCGACAGCCGAGAAGGCTGACGAAGCCCTGGCAGCCCTCAAAGCGTACTGGACAAATCTCCTGTCCACCTACAGCGCCGTCACGCCGGAGGACAAGTTCACGCGCATGGTCAACACATGGCATCAGTACCAGTGCATGGTCACGTTCAACATGTCCCGCTCCGCTTCCTATTATGAATCCGGCATCGGACGCGGCATGGGCTTCCGTGATTCCAGCCAGGACCTCTTCGGCTTTGTCCACCTTGTTCCGGACAAGGCCCGCCAGAGACTTCTCGACATCGCGGCAACTCAGTTCCCGGACGGTTCCGCATATCATCAGTATCAGCCGCTCACAAAGCGCGGCAATCTGGATGTCGGAAGCGGATTTAACGATGACCCGCTCTGGCTCATCGCAGGCGTATCCGCCTATATCCGTGAGACCGGAGATTATTCGATCCTCGACGAGATCACACCGTTCGACAACGACGATGCTCTCGCAGCACCGCTCATGGAGCATCTGAACCGCTCCTTCAACTATACGGCGACCCACAAGGGACCGCATGGACTTCCGCTGATCGGACGCGCAGACTGGAACGACTGCCTGAACCTCAACTGCTTCTCGGATGAGCCGGGCGAATCCTTCCAGACGACCGGACCGAGCGAGGGACCGGTGGCTGAATCCGTATTTATCGCGGGCATGTTCGTAAAATACGGCAGGGAATACGTCGAGATCCTGAAGCATCACGGCGACACAGGTCTCATCGAGGCCGCTGAGAAGGAAATCGCCGAGATGGAGAAGACCGTGCTGACAGCCGGCTGGGACGGCAAGTGGTTCCTCAGAGCTTACGACGCATTCTCCGAGAAGGTCGGCTCCCACGAGTGCGAGGATGGCCAGATCTTCATCGAGCCGCAGGGCTTCTGCGTCATGGCGGGCATCGGCAAGGAGACAGGCGAGGCTGCGACTGCTCTTAAGAGTGTTGAAGAGAAGCTCGAATCCGAGTACGGCATCATGATCCTGCAGCCGGCTTACAAGGAATATCACCTGAATCTCGGCGAAGTCTCCTCCTATCCGCCCGGATATAAGGAAAATGCAGGCATCTTCTGCCACAACAACCCCTGGGTCTCCATCGCTGAGACGGAGCTCGGACACGGCAACCGTGCATACTCGATCTACAAGAAGATCACCCCGTCCTTCCTTGAAGACAAGGGCGAGATCCACAGAACGGAACCGTACGCATACTGCCAGATGGTGGCAGGCCGCGATGCTCAGAACTTCGGCGAAGGCAAGAACAGCTGGCTGACAGGGACCGCTTCCTGGACCTTCATCAACGCGTCCCAGTATATCCTGGGCGTTTATCCGGACTTCGACGGTCTCCGCATGCGGCCGTGCATCCCGTCCGACTGGAAGGAATTCAGCGTCCGCCGTGTCTTCCGCGGGGCGGTCTACAATATCACGGTCAAGAATCCGGACGGACTGGAGGGCGGAAACGTCGCGATCACAGTCAACGGAGAGCCGATCGAGGGCAGTGTCATTCCGCCGCAGCCGAAGGGTTCGGAGGTCGAGGTCACGGTCGTGATCGGAAAATAAACCGATGAGGCTCCCGGTTTGAGGGTTCTCAGTCAAAGCCCTATAAGGCTCCCGGAATAAGTATTTCCACGGCGGGACGCTCCCGCTCGCTCGCGCTGGCAGCGGTACTAACATATTTTTGAAGCCTTCGGCTATAAAAATATGAAGTACCGGCCGCGCTCGGACGCCCGCCTTTGGAAATAACTTATTCCCGGTCGCCGCCACACTCATGCATGTGCGAATATTTTCAAGAACGCCTCGGCGTTCTTGCCGCGACGTGCGCGGCGCGTAAGCGCCTTCCATTGTATTCTTCATCGCGAGATTGTACTCACGATGAAGGCAAGTTTCACTTTGCGCGCGTATCTCACGACTGAAGTCGCGAGTATTGCGCGATGAAGAATAAATCAAGTCTCGCTCGCGAGACGAAAGCGCGGGATTCGGGTGAATGTCATCTGACATTCTTCAAGAACGCTTCGGCGTTCCTGCCGCGACGCGTGCGGCACGATTTTGCCTTCCACCGCACGAGTCTGCGATCCGGCCATTAATTAGAAAAGAGGACCTGCAGAAGGAATCAACCATCCTTCCGCAGGTCCTCTTTCTAAATTAAGACGTTTTATTTGTCCCGAAGATTTTTCCATCCGGACGATCCATCCAACCGGTAATGTTCTTATCCCGGCGATCTTTCAAGCCGGCACTCTTCACATCACGACAATTTATCCAGCCGGTGATCATCACATCACGACGCTCTATCCAGCCGGCACTTTTCCCATCCCGGCGCGTTACTTATCTTCCGTCTCAACCAACCTCTCCATCTCCGAGACCGCCTCACCGAAGACCGCAATCGCCTCATCGACCGGCCTGCCTGTCGACAGGTCGACCCCAGCAATCTTCAGCAGGCTGACCGGGTCGTCCGTACAGCCGCTCTTCAGGAACTCGAGATACGGAGCGGCCGCACGATCCCCTTCATCCAGGATCCTGTGCGCGATCGCAACGGAAGCCGCAAAGCTCGTCGCATACTGGTAGACGTAGAAGTTGTAATAGAAATGCGGTATCCTGCACCACTCGTACGCGATCAGCGGATCGGAGACCATGTCCTCCCCGAAATATTCCCGATTCAGCCCGATATAGGTCTCGCAGAGCGTGTCGGCCGTGAGCGGGATGCCCTTCTCTGCCATCGCATTGGTCTTCCTCTCGAACTCCTCGAACATCGTCTGCCGAAACAGCGTGCCCTTGAAGCTCTCCAGATAGTGATTGATGAGATACGCTCTTTCCTTCCGGTCCTCCGCCTTTCCGAGAAGATACTCAAGGAGCAGGATCTCGTTGGTCGTGGAGGCGACCTCAGCCACAAAGATCTTATAATGGGAGTTCAGGAAAGTTTGGTTCTTCGAAGAATACCAGGTGTGCATGGAGTGACCCATCTCATGGATCAGGGTGAACACGTCGTCAAGCGTTCCGTTCCAGTTGAGCAGCATGTACGGGTGGACCCCGTAGACACCGGTGGAGTAGGCGCCGCTGCGCTTTCCTTCATTTTCCGGAACATCGATCCAGCGCTCGCGAAAGGCTTCGCGGACGACCTCAAGGTAGTCCTCTCCGAGCGGACGAAGGGCTGCCAGCACCATCTCCTGCGCTTCCTCATACGTCACACTGGCATCGAAATCACTCACCATCGGGGCATACACATCATACATATGCAGCTCCTCCACGCCTAGCATGCGGCGGCGGAGACGGACATAGCGATGCATCTTGTCCATATTCCGGTGAACGCTTTCGATCAGATTGTCGCATACCGCGGGATCGACGTTGTTCTTTGTGACGGCGGCGGCGAAAGTCGAAGGATATTTCCGGGCCTTCGCATAGAAGATCTGCTGCTTCACCTGCCCGTCATAGAGCGCGGCCCAGGTGTTTTTGAACTCGCTGTATCTCCCGTAAAATGCTTCGAACGCATTCTTCCGAAGCGTCCGGTCCCCGGACATCTGGACAGGAACGAAGCGGCCGTTCGTCAGCTGGACTTCATTTCCCTCCCCGTCGCGGACTGACGGGAACCGCAGGTCCGCGTTCATCAGCATGCCGAATCCGTTCGACGGTGTCTGCGCCATCTCTCCTGCGGAGGCGAGCAGCTTCTCGAGCTCTTTGGCAAGCGAATGATTGCGGAGACGGACGATCTCACGGATCGTCACCTCGTATTTTCTGAGTCCGGGCAGCGCCTCATAGTACCGGTCAAGGTCGGCAGGATCCATGCCGAGGATCTCCGGTTCCAGAAAGGAAACCATCTCATCGATCTGCACCGCGCAGGTCTGGATCCTTGAAACAAGCTTCTGATTTTCCGCGTCCGCGGTATCCTGATCGTGCCGCATGGATGCGTACGTGTCGCAGCTGTACAGCTTCATAAGACACTTTTCGTAGAGGTCGAGAACGAGGAGAAGATTCTCCGGGCTCTCCGTCACACGGCCTTCAAAGGACGAGAGCTCCTTCGCAAGAGCCAAAGATCCGTTAAAATCTGCCTCCCACTCTTCCGTCGTCTCATAGATGTCGTTAAGGCGCCAGGTAAGCTCCACCGGCACTTCATTTCTCTTCGGTAATTTTTCTTTCATAGGGTTCCTTTCTGATTTATGGATTTTCCAGGCAATTACCCGGTATGGATCCCAGACATAGACTTTCCAGAATATCTTACCACAATTTTGTATATTGTTTCCAATAAGTGACAGCAACAGAAGTTTTAGCATTTTGTGTTGTTTTTAATCACACTTAATTGGATTTTAGTGTTGATTTTACTTATATTATTGCACTATATTCTACTTTTTGGTATGATAAATCTGCACAGTTTTCCATTCAAGGAGGAACCGCCATGTACATGTACCGAAAAGTCTCTGAATATCTTATGCAGTGGAAGGACAGCAGATACAGAAAGCCTCTGATCATCCAAGGTGCCCGTCAGGTCGGAAAAACCTACGCTATTCTGGAGTTCGGACGTCAGCATTACGATAATGTGGCATACTTTAATTTTCAGACCGGAAAATCACTCTCTGCAACGTTTGATGAAAACATCAGTCCGTCATACCTTCTTCCCATCCTTGCTCATATCAGTGGACAGACCATCACAAGAGGCAATACGCTTATCGTTTTCGATGAGATCCAACTTTGCGAACGTGCTGTCACTTCTCTGAAGTACTTCTGTGAGGAAGCTCCCGAGTATCATGTGATTGCTGCCGGAAGTCTTTTGGGAGTTGCGGTCAATCGTGAGAAATACGCTTTCCCTGTAGGAAAAGTTGACCGTTATACGATGTACCCCATGGATATGGAGGAATTTCTTCTGGCCCTCGGAGAGAAGGATCTTGTAGAGCGGATTCATGGATGCTTCGACGATAACAGTCCGATGCCTCAGGCGCTTCATGATGCCGCGCTTAAGCTTTACCGCCAGTACCTGGCTGTTGGCGGAATGCCGGAAGCTGTATCTCGGTTCATTGATACGCACGACTATACTCAGGTCCGGCATGTGCTGGAAACAATCCAGATGGATTACCTGTATGATATGAGCAAATACCAGAAAAGCGCAAACGAGATCAAAAAGACCCGGCTGACATACGGAACGATCGCCGTACAGCTTTCCAAGAAAAACACCCGTTTCCAGTACAAAATCATAAAAAAAGGGGCCCGGGCTGCCGAGTACGAAAATGCTATCGAATGGCTGGTGTCTGCAAGCCTCCTGTTCCGCATTTACCGGGCGGAACAGATCATCAAACCGTTGGAAAACTATAAAGATATTGATGATTTCAAAATCTACCTTTCTGATATGGGTCTTCTTGCAGCTCAGAAAGATATCCGAGCCGAAGATATCTTCTACATAGATGAAGAACTTGCGGATTTCAAAGGAGGCATGACAGAAAACTATGTGAATACGCAGCTCGTCAGAGCCGGATTCAAACCTTATTTCTGGAGGAATGACAAAGGCACCAGGGAAGTTGACTTTGTAATCTCTCTGAAGGGCAGGATCATCCCGGTGGAAGTAAAAAGCGGCGAACATGTCACTGCAGTCAGCCTGAATGAATATACGCACCTGTTTAAGCCGGCTTATTCCATTCGAATCTCCGAAAAGAATTTCGGCCTTGAGAACAACATCAAATCTGTTCCGCTTTATGCTGTCTTCTGCATTTGTGATGCGTGATACAGGCTTTGCCTGTTTCAACATCTATGCCTGTTTGCACGTATTCTTTCGACTTCTTGATTCCTGTCTGCGGCTTACTTATCGGGCTCGCCCTTTATTGCTTTAAAGCAAAAAAGAATTGTTGAGTAATTCTCCCTTTGATGGTATAGTATGATACCAGAACAGAAAAAACGGACGGCATAAGGAGTATTATTATGGAAAAGATGGACATGCGTTTTTACAGAAAGCTTCCGACCCCGAAAGAGGTCAAGGAAGAGTACCCGGTCAGCAAAAAAATCGAAGAGCTCAAGGCAGAGCGCGATGAAGTGCTGAAGAATATTTTCGAGGGAAAGGATGGCCGCTGCCTGCTCGTCATCGGCCCCTGCTCCGCAGACCACGAAGATCCCGTCATCGAATATATCTCACGTCTGCGCACCGTTCAGGACAAAGTCGCGGACAAGATCTTTATCGTCCCGAGAATCTACACCAACAAGCCCCGCACTGTCGGGACCGGCTACAAGGGCATGCTCCACCAGCCGGATCCGGATAAGCCGGCCGACATGCTGGAAGGGATCCTCGCGATCCGCCGTCTCCATAAGCGTGCAGCGGAAGAATGCGGCTTCACCTGCGCAGACGAGATGCTCTACCCGGAGAACCACAGATATCTCTCAGATCTTCTCTCCTACGTCGCTGTCGGCGCACGCTCCTCGGAAGATCAGCAGCACCGGCTGACTGCGGCGGGAATCGGCATTCCGGCCGGGATGAAAAATCCGACCGGCGGCGATCTCTCCGTCATGATGAATTCCATCATCGCGGCACAGAACAGCCACACTTTCGTCTACCGAGGCTGGGAAGTCATGAGCCCGGGCAATCCGCTTGCCCACGCGATCTTAAGGGGATACGTTGACAAGTTCGGCAACAGCCATCCGAACTACCACTACGAGGATCTCGAACTGGTCTACCGGCTGTATGAAGAAAAGAAGCTTAAGAACCCGTCAGTCATCGTCGATACCAATCATAACAACTCCGGCAAAAAGTACAATGAGCAGATCCGCATCGCGAAGGATGTCTGCCACAGCCGGAAACTTTCGGATACGGTTCACGGCCTTGTCAAGGGATTCATGATCGAGTCCTACATACTCGACGGCCGCCAGGACGAGCATGAGCATATTTACGGAAAGTCCATCACGGATCCCTGCCTCGGATGGGAAAAGACCGAGAAGCTCATCTACGATCTCGCGGAGGAGTGGATCTGATCCCGCGTGCAGGGCACAGGAATCCACAGGTGCATTTTCACGTTACCAGTTGAAGGAGAGGATATGGTCTTCAGCAGCATCACATTTCTCCTGTTTTTTATACCGGTCGTTCTGACCGTCTTCTACATTCTGCCCGCTGCCGGAAGAAATATTTTTCTTCTGGCAGCGAGCCTCTTTTTCTATGCCTGGGGAGAGCCCGTCTATGTGCTCCTCATGCTCGCATCCATCCTCATGAATTACAGTTTCGGGCTCCTGATCGAGCGGGCGCGGAAGGCCCGCATGGAGAAGGGCCGTCTGCGGATGCACCTCGGCATCATCACTGCGCTCAACCTGGCACTGCTCTTTTATTTCAAATACTGCAATATGCTGATCGGATGGATCAATACGCTCTTCCGCGCAAAGATCCCTGCGCTCTCTTTGTCGCTCCCCATCGGGATTTCCTTTTACACCTTTCAGGCTCTGTCCTATGTGATCGATGTGTACAGGGGGAAAGTCAAAGCGCAGCGCTCCATCACGGACTTCGGTCTCTATATCTCCATGTTCCCGCAGCTGATCGCCGGGCCGATCGTGCGCTATAAGAACATCGAGGAGCAGCTGAAGGACCATCCCGTCGATCTTGTGCAGGTGCGGCTGGGTCTTTTCCTCTTTGTGAAGGGACTTGCCAAAAAGGTCCTTCTTGCAAATGTTCTCGGCGGCCTCTTTACCGAGATCACCTCCCTGCCCGCCTCCTCCCTGACGGCACTCACCGCCTGGACGGGGGCCCTCGCCTATTCCCTGCAGCTCTATTTCGACTTCAGCGGATACTCGGACATGGCGATCGGGCTCGGGAGGCTTCTGGGATTTACATTTTCCGAAAACTTTGACCACCCGTATACCGCTGTGTCCGTCACGGATTTCTGGCGCAGATGGCATATTTCCCTCAGCAGCTGGTTCAGGGAATACGTCTACATTCCGCTCGGCGGGAACCGGGTAAGTACAGGAAGACATATAAGAAATCTCCTGATCGTCTGGATGCTGACAGGACTCTGGCACGGGGCGAGCCTCAACTTTATCCTCTGGGGTCTTTACTACGGTATCTGGCTCATCCTCGAAAAATATGTGCTCGGGGACTTTCTCCGGAAGCACCGGATCGCCGGTCGGATCTATACGCTCATGATCGTCGTGCTCGGCTGGATGCTCTTTGCGATCACGGATTTCAAAGCGCTCGGAATGTATCTCCGGGCAATGTTCGGCATGGGTGCCGGGGCGGCAGATCACAGAAGCTTTGCCTATCTGATGAGCTACGGGATCGTCCTTCTTGCCGGTGCTGTCTGCTCGGCAGGCTGGCCCGGAAAGCAATTGGGCACACTCTGTCGAAAGCATGAACGCGTCCTTGCCGGCATTCTTGCGGCAGCGTTCGTTCTCTGCCTGGCTTCACTTGCGTACGACAGTTTCAATCCGTTCCTCTATTTCAGATTCTGATCTTCGGCACAGAATTCCTGCGACACAAGTCGTGAGATCAACGCACATATTGAGACGTATCTCTGATTAAAATACAAACCTTCTTTCCACGGATGATGACTTTTTTGTACAATGCATGGTCTCTCCCCGGAGTCAGAGGGATATACGAATGGCACCACCACGTTGGCATGGTTTGCTGACATAGTTTACAGAGGTGAAGTGAAATTGGCTGATTTTATAAGTCCTGAAAATAAAGACCGAACAGAGAAGCCCCGGAATCCCTATGCTCCGGGCCCGGAAGGCTCTGTCAGGACAGACACCGGAAAAACAAAAACCGTGCGGGGAACATCCGGCAGAAAAGCTGTTGTCCGGTCAGGCAAAGCCAGTCCGTCAAAGAATCCGAAGACGACGACTGCTGCGGCCGCGGGAAAACAGAAAACAACGACCGCTGAGTCTGCGGGAACACAGAAGACAAAAACTGCTGCGGCCGTCGGCAAAGCAAAACCGAAAGCAGCTGTGTCCGCAGACAGAACCGGGACGAAGACTGCTGCAGCTGCAGCAAAAACGAAAACAAAAGCAGTTGTGTCCGCAGACAGAACCGGGACAAAAAGGCCCTTGTCTGCAGGCAAAACACAAAAAGAAGCGACGGCCGGCAGAGCCGCTGAGAAAGAATCCATTCGAACAAGAAAAAGCCGTCTTCTGCTCTCTACCCCTGCAGTTCTTCTTCTCGGAGTGTGGTTCCTCTACGCCCTTCTCAATGTCCTCGTCCCCGACCGGACCGTCTCAGAGACGGAAAAGCGAGCTCTCGCCTCCTTCCCGGAAGTGAGCTCGGACAGGATCGTCAGCGGTGCTTTCTCAGAGGATTTTGAGACCTGGGCCTCCGACCAGCTTGTCGGGCGGAATGCCCTGATCCGGATTCGAAGCACCTTCGGTCTTCTCACGGGAAACCGCCTGTCCAGAGACGTCTGCAAATCCGGGGACGGATATCTCATTGAGAGAATGACGGAAGTCGATCAGAATCGTCTTGATCAGATGCTGAATGCAGTCAACTCCTTCTGCGCCCGCACTGAGATCCCCGGAACTTTCGTCTGCGCGCCGAATGCGGTCTCCATCTGCAGCGATCTCCTGCCCGCCTCCGCCATCACGGAGGATCAGGGAACATGGATGCAGTATATCGGGAACAATCTCAACGGTCCCGTCTTCTGCGACCTGACAGGCCCGCTCGCAGAATACTACGCAAACGGCGGACAATCCTACTACAGAAGTGATCATCACTGGACGACGGAGGCGGCATTTTACACGCTTCCGACCGTGCGCGCCGCGCTGGGACTGGATCCGGAAAGCGCACCTTCCATGACGCCTCTCGCAGTCTGCAATGATTTTGTCGGATCCCTCGCCGCAAAGAGCGGATTTTCGGTTTCGAAAAAGGATACGATTTTCATTTATCGAAGAGATGCGGAACCCGCCTACATCGTGACAGATCCGTCTGCACAGACGAAGCGGGCAACTGTCTACAGTATGGAGGGTCTGAAAAGCAGCGACCCCTATACGGTATTTCTCGGCGGCAATACCGGACATCTGAACATCCAGACGGACAACGCGGAGGGAGAAAAACTCCTTGTCTTCAAGGACTCCTACTTTAACTGCTTCCTCCCGTTCCTGCTCAGCGATTACAGGGAAATCGACATCATCGACCCGCGCTATTACTATGAGAACCTTGATGAGCTGATCCTCATGGGCGGCTATGACCGTGTGCTCTTTTTCTATGATCTGAACACGCTGGCGGAGGACACATCGCTGGCGCTGGTTCTGGGGACAGAGCAGGGATGAGTGTGCATAGTTTTGCGCAAATGAAAACCGCAGAGCTCTTTTACCGGAAAATCCCATACCGAAAGCTTCTATACCCGAAAGCTTCTATATCCGAAAGCTTCTATATCTATGAATGGAAAATCATTACTGAAAAGAAAATCGATACTCAGAAGAAAATTTCATGAGGCAAATAATAAACCGAGGCGGGAAATGCGAACACTGCTCCATCCATTCGGAAGACATCTTCTTCTGCTCGCCGTCCCGGTCTCTCTTCTGTCGCTTGCAGGCTGCGGGAACCGTACGGATATCTCCGAGGGACAGGCCTACATTCAGGAACTGGAGAACCGTGACGTAACTGCCATGCAGCAGGCTGTGGCACAGGCACAGGCAGTCCGTTCCGAAAATGAACATGGTGTTTCCAGGAAAGCCGCCATCGAGCGTTTCCGTGCGAACTACGAAGCCGGTCTGATTGCTCCTCCGGACGAAGTACAGCTCGCGAAGGATCGTAACATTCTTAAGGATTGCGCCGTCATTGGGGATTCCATGGCGCAGGCAGTCCTGGAGTACGGTTTCCTTGACGAAGCCCACGTTTTCTTCGAGCGCGGCGCGATCATCCGCGAGCTTAAAGGGCAGATTGAAGCTGCTTCGGCAATGCTGCCCCGTACAGTCGTCTTCTTTACCGGCCTGAATGACACAGACCATGAAACAGTCGACTCCTATGTGGAGGCCTACGCTTCACAGATCGCCTATGTGAAGAGCCTTCTTCCGGACGCAGAGATTTTCATCTGCTCGATGACTCCGCCCTCCGATGATCTTGCGGCGGAACGCGAGGATCTTGCCATGTCCGTATACTACGCGGATGCCCTGAAGACCTGGTGTGAGGAAAATGACATTCTCTGTCTCGACCTGTCCTTCCTTGTAAGTCAGGACAGGTATCTGGAGGATGGGATTCATTTTAACTATACTTTTTACGAGGGTTGGATCGGACTTCTTGCAGAAGCAGTGTCTGCCTCTTAAGTCCACAGACGTCAGAGAATACATAAGAGGAATTCTTTATGAGCAAATCATCCTCCATTACATCTGAAAAGAAAAGATCATCCGGAAAATCCGGAGGATCCGTGCAAAACAGAAGGGCGGGGGCAGCCTCACACAAAAAAGCGGGAAATACGGGTGCCCGGAAAGTCGGAAAGCCCGGGAGCGCTTCCGTCTCAGGCAGATCCGGAAGACCCTCACGCACGACTGACCGAACACACATATTCCTTATCCTTGCCGAAGCCGCCGCTGCCGTCTTCATCCTGGCAGCCGTGATCCTGACATCCGGCAGGCGGATAAGGAACGATGTCACTCTCAGCGAACTTGAGACAGCTGTATTCAGTGAGATCGGCGAAGGAAACGCCTTTTCTCCCCGGGATGCCATGGCTCTTCGTAAGTATTACGGACTGGACGCCGCAGAGCTCACAGACTTCAGCCTCTGTCTCCCGTCCTCCAACATGGATGCCGCGGAGCTCCTCATCGTCGTCATGAAGGATGAGAGCCAGGCGGAAAATATCCGGAAAGCAATGGAGACCCGTCTGGCAAATCAGATCGGAGTCTTTGAGAGCTACGGAGTCGATCAGATGCGCCTCCTCAATCAGGCGGAGATCATCACGGAAGGACGTTACGCAGTTTTTATATGCGCAGAAAATGCCGCAAAAGCAGGAGCAGCCGTAAAACGGCTGCTCCTCATACATTGACCTTATCAGGCGTCTGCGAAACGCTGTCATATTCCCATTTTTTTCACGATTCCCTCCGTATCCACCCCGGGATGCGTGAGATATAACCGCACGATCTTCTCCGCGAGTTCCGGAGAGATCCCATTTCTCTCCGCGATCTCCGGCACCGTCTTCTTTTTCTTAATGTCCCTGACGACGCGGTTCACGATCATCGGCATATCCCCCGGGATATGCTCCACCATCGATTTGGAAGGGCCGCGCGGGATCTCCACTTTCGTGATCTCATATCGGCCTCCGTCGATCGTCATTTCCATCATTGTGATCGGCTGCGTGAACCTTCTCGGCCCGCAGCTTCCCGGGTTCAGGAAACGGATCCCCTGCTCCTCATGGTCGTCATACCTGTGCGTGTGACCGCAGATGACAACATCCACGCCCCGCATACCGATATCCGAAGGCACGTCAAAGGGCTTATGGGTCATGAAGAACCGGATTCCCTCCAGCTCAAACTCAAGCGTGAGCGGAAGGGCCATACCCCACTCACCTCTGTCATTATTTCCGCGCACGACATGGACCGGCGCATATTTCCGGATCTCCTCGAGAATTTCCGCCTTTGAGATGTCCCCGGCATGGAGGATCACATCACAGTCCGAAAGCTTTTCGATCACTTCCGGACGAAGCATATTATGAGTGTCAGAGATGATCATTACCCGCATATAATACCTCCATACAACGAGCCGGCCGGGCAGCGCCCTGCGCTTTTGCACCGTATCCTGCAATACACGGCTCACATAGCCAAAGATTCCCTGTTGTCCCGCCCTTTGGCTGGTTCCATTGAATCACTCTATGTTATAATACTTTAAAACCGTTCCTTCTGTAAATAACACTCAGGCAATTGCGAAAGTCTGTGCTTCATGGAAATTGTGCAAACATTCAAACGGCTTCCGCGCCAAGAACTTCTAACATTCACTCAAGATGTGGAAAACCATTCGCACATTCCACATCTTTCGTTCATGAAGAAGTTCCAAGGCTTGTGCAGATTGTTTGAATCGTTCACACAATTCCATTTCGCACAGGATTTCGCAAGCGCCTGTATCCAATCAGGCAAGTTCATATCAATCAGACGCAGTCCGGAGGTGATCTTATGGAATACAGGAAATGCGGTCACACTATCATCCTTCGTCTCGATCCCGGAGACGAGATTATTTCTTCCCTGACAACGCTTGCAGAAAATGAAAACATCCGCACAGCCCATGTTCAGGGACTCGGCGCTTCAAATCACGCAAAGATTGCGCTCTTCGATCTTGAAAAGAAGGAATTCTACAGAAAAACGCTCGATGTGCCCATGGAGATCGCTTCCCTGAACGGCAATATCACGCGGAAAGACGGGAGTCCTTATCTTCACGTGCATATCGGACTCGCCACGCCGGATCTCTCACTCTTCGGCGGACATCTGGTCGAGTGCGTCATCTCCGTGACGGCAGAGATCTTTGTCAATGTTCTCGACTGCGAGACCGGCCGCCGGTTCGATGAAAAGACCGGGATCAATATTTTCCATTTTGAATGAAGCATGCATAGATCGACAGGCCCGCAGCAATCCGCTGCGGGCCTGTCGCCATGTCTCATATTTTACCGGCAAAGATGCGCTTTTGGATCCGCTCTTTCAATTTCTCATATCTTCCCTGCAGGGATGAGCTTCTGAATTCGCTCCTTCAGCATGGTATTGCGCTTATCCACAGTCAGATGGCGGACAGCGTAAGACAGCGCTTTCTTCGTTCCGACCAGCACCAGGATCTTCTTCGCCCGGGTGATGCCGGTATAGATCAGGTTCCGCTGCAGCATGACGTAGTGGTTCATCAGCACCGGGATCACAACGATCGGATACTCTGAACCCTGCGCCTTATGGATGGTCGTGGCATAGGCCAGCACAAGCTCATCGAGCTCAGAGGCATCGTACTCTACGGATCGGTCGTCGATATTCACCCGGAGCGTCCGCTCCTCCATATCAATGCTCTCAATGAAGCCGATATCGCCGTTAAAGACTTCCTTGTCGTAATTATTCCGGATCTGCATGACCTTATCGCCCCGGCGGTATACCATACCGCCTCGCCGAAGCACCTGATCCGGTCCATGGAACCGGCCGTTCATGCCCGGTCCCGGATTGATCGCTGCCTGAAGCGCCTGATTCAGGTTCGCCGCTCCGACCACGCCCCGCTGCATGGGCGTCAGGACCTGGATCTCGCGGGAGGCTGTGCGGTAGTACCGGGAGAGCTTTGTCTTTACCAGCGCTACGATCTCATTTGCTGCCCGGTCGGCAATCTCAGAGGGCGAAATTTCTGGTCCCGGGGGCAGGAAAGGATCTGCGCTCTGCCGCTCCCTCTCCATGGTCTTCTCCATATCGATGAAGAAAAAGTCGGTATTTTTCCCATTGGAAATATCCGGCATCTTTCCGGAATTGATCCGATGAGCGTTCGTAATGATCCGGCTCGTCTGCGCCTGCCGGAAGATCCGTGTCAGGCGGACGACCGGAAAACGCTCCGAGTCGATCAGATCCCGAAGAACATTGCCGGCACCGACGCTCGGAAGCTGGTCAATATCGCCGACCAGGATCAGAGTCATGGTATCGGGCACCGCTTTCAGGAGGTTATACATCAGCATAATATCGATCATGGAACACTCGTCCACGATCAGCACATCGCCCTGAAGGGGATTTTCTTCATTTCTCTGATAGCCTTCCGGCATTTTCACTTCCAGAAGACGGTGAATGGTCTTTGCCTCCCCGCAGGAGGAGATTGCACTTCTTTTGGTCCGTGCCGATCCACGCCGCTGTGGACTCCGCCAGGCCTCCTCATCCTCTGAAGCAGAAGGCTGCGGACTTCCGTTCACCGCTTCTGTCAGCCGCTTCGCTGCGCGCCCGGTCGGCGCGGCGAGAAGAATCCTGGCACCGGCCTCGCGAAAGGCCGTGATGATCCCGAGCACCGTGGTCGTCTTGCCCGTCCCGGGTCCGCCGGTCAGGATCAGGACCTTGCTCTGCACGGCTGTTTCGATGGCCTGTATCTGAACCGCATCATACTGCATGCCGGTGCGGAGGCTGATGCGTTCGGCGAGGCCGTCCGTCCCGACCCGAATTCCCTCTTTGTTTTCCAGAACAGCTCTGAGACGTCTCGCCGCCCCCGCTTCCGAGAAGAAGAACGGCGGGAGGTAAATCGCCCGGTCCGGCACCTGACCGACAGCTGCGTCCTCAGGAAGCGGCATTTCCTCTGTGATAACGTCATGTGCACGGATCATTTCATCCAGAGCAATATTCAGAACACCCTCCTCCACGGAGAGCAGTTCTGTGCCGGCCCTGATCAGCTGTTCACGGGTCGCGTAGCAATGCCCTTCCTCCGACAGCCTGTTCAGGGTATAGAGCATGCCGCTCCGCAGGCGGACGTATTTCTCATGGTCAAATCCGAGTTTTTCCGCGATCGTATCGGCTGTCCTGAATCCGATTCCCCAGATGTCATCCGCCAGGCGATAGGGATTTTGCTTCACGATCTCTATGCTTTCATTTCCATAGGTCTTATAGATCTTCGTTGCATGGCTCGTGGAGACGTCATGCCCCTGCAGGAAAAGCATGATGTTCTTGATTTCCTTCTGCTCGATCCAGCTCTTTTTGATCCGTTCCACACGGACCTTTCCGATTCCCGGTATCTTCAGCAGATCGTCCGGAGAAGTCTCGATCACCTCCAGCGTATCCTTGCCGAATTCCTGCACGATCTTTTTGGCGTATTTAGGGCCGATCCCCTTCACCAGCCCGCTTCCCAGATATTTCTCTATGCCATAAACGGTTGCCGGCAGAGTCTCCTCGAACTCCTGGATCGTGAACTGCCGGCCGTATCTGGCGTCCATTTTCCAGAATCCGCCCAGATAAAGAACGCTCCCGACATGCACATCCGGCATCTCGCCGACGACCGTCACGAGGTCCTGAAAGTTCTTTGCCCTGCACTTGATGACAGAGTATCCGTTCTGGGGATTCTGATACGTGATGCGCTCGACGACGCACCGCAAATGTTCCACGCTCTGTCACCTGCCTTTCTTTCAGAACGATTGTTAAATGTCCGACCCCGGTGGAGAATGGGTGTATCTCTCCGTTCTCTGTATTACTCATCATATGGATTGTCCGCCCCCGGTGGAACGGGGCGTATCGGCCGTCCCGCCAAATCGGGCAGCCGGTTCCGCTTTATGGGTCTACTGTACGTCATTTCACCATTTTTATCAAGATACGGACTGCCCGGGCAGCACAGTTCAGCAATGCAGGAAATATCCGGAGATCCGTCTCCGTTGACAAACCGTTGGGCATCAGGTAGACTCATCAAAGCATATACTCAGACACACGGGAATGTGCAGGGGTCCGGTCTGGTATTATGTCCGCTTACGCTGACCCGGATTCCGCGCCAGGTGTCGCGGGTGAGACCTGAATTTGTTATGATTTAAGCAGTGATTCTTTTAAATCTCTGACGCAGGATTTCCGTGAGAAGTCTTCCGTTCCAGAGGTCACAAAGAAGCACATCGGCATACAGGTCATCTTCCGGCTCTTGCGAAGCTCTGTGTGAAATGGAATTGTGTGAACAATTCAAACAATCTGCACAAGCCTTAGAACTTCTGAGCGAAGCGAGTTAACGTTTTTTGCGAATGCTTTTCCACATCTTGAGTGAATGTTAGAAGTTCTTGGCGCGGAAGCCGTTTGAATGTTCATACAAATTCCATGAAGCACAGACTTTCGCAGCTGCCCGCCGGTCATCTCTTGAGAAAGGAAATGTTGCAGATGAAAGCATTGATTGCCATGAGCGGAGGCGTGGACAGCAGCGTTGCCGCCCAGATCATGTCATCCCGCGGATATGAATGTGTGGGATGTACGATGCGGCTGTATGAAAATGATGTTGTAGGCAAGGATCTTCTGGATACCTGCTGCTCCCTCGAAAATACACAGGACGCGCGCAGCGTGACCGAAAAGATCGGTATCCCCTATCATATCTTCCACTATGAGAACCACTTCAGGGAGCAGGTGATCGAACCCTTTATCGACGAGTATCTGCACGGCCGCACGCCCAACCCATGCATTGAGTGCAACCGCTGCCTCAAGTTTCAGCATCTCTTTGAAAAAATGAAAGAACTGGGCTGTGATATCCTGGTCACGGGACACTATGCCCGGATCAAATACGACCCGGAGAGCGGGCGTTATCTCCTGCTGAAAGCACTCGATCCCGCCAAGGACCAGAGTTATGTTCTCTATATGATGACACAGGAGATGCTTTCCCACGTACAGTTCCCCCTGGGGGATCAGGATAAGCAGCGGACCAGGGAAATCGCCGCCGAGAAAAATTTCGTAAACGCGGAGAAGCATGACAGCCAGGATATCTGTTTCGTACCCGACGGCGATTATGCCGGTTTCATTCAGCGATACACCGGCCGTGAATGCCCTGCGGGAGATTTTGTGGACCCCGAGGGACATGTTCTCGGCAGGCACAAAGGGATCATCCACTATACGCTCGGCCAGCGGCGCGGGCTCGGGATCCCGGCAGAACACCGCCTGTTCGTCACAAAAATCGACCCTGAGAGCAACACGGTCACGCTCGGCTCCAACGAGGACCTGATGCAAAAGACTCTCTGCGCCCGGAGGATCAACCTGATCACCACAGACCGGATCGAAGGCTCGCTCCGCTGCAGCGCCAAGATCCGCTACCGTCATAAAGAGCAGCCCTGCACCGTCACACAGCCGGAAGACGACCTCCTCCGGGTCGAATTCGACCAGCCGCAGCGGGCGATCACACCCGGACAGTCCGTCGTCCTGTATGACGGGGATATCGTTATCGGGGGCGGCATCATCTCATGAGACTGTGACGGTTTCCTGTCTTCCTTCGAACGATACGCACGAAAAAACAAGGCTGCCGCATTGACCGATGCGGCAGCCCTGTCTTAATTATGAACTTTTACTTATCCAGCGCGTTCACGAAATGAAGCAGATCCCGGTTGAACTCCTCCGGAAATACGTCGAAGAAAACGTGTCCGCCGTGCTCGTACGGATAGGACTCCTTGTACGGCGAATTCACCGCCGCTTCCGGATACCATTTGGAGGCAAGCTCCTTCCCGTTCGCTGTGACCCGGCCGTTCGCACCGAAGAAGACCATCGGAATATCGATTTTTTTAGGATCCCTTCCCCTGCCAGGCGATCCGCATACAGCCTGGTCAGCATGGAAATCCCCGCCTTCGACACACAGTACTCCCCGCGGTTCGTACTGACCACCTCCGCGCTGCAGCTCGAAATATTGACAATATATCCCCTTATTCCGCCTTTCCATTCCTGAGAAAGCATCTGTTTCGCCACAAGCTGTGTCAGGAACATGGTCCCCTTCGTATTGATTCCGATCACCCGGTCAAAGCTCTCCTCCGTCATATCGAGAAGGTCTGCCCGTTCCAACGGTGCTACCCCCGCATTGTTGACCAGAATATCGATCCTGCCGCAGAGACGCACTGTCTCCTCGACGATCCTTCTGCGGTCTTCCGGGATGGAAATATCCGCCTGCACATAAGCAGTCTCGATTCCGCAGGATGTGAGTGCGCTGACGGCCTCCCGATAGTCCTCCGCCCTGCCCCTCGCCGTCATAACGATCCGGCATCCATCCATTCCAAGCTGTCTGGCAACAGCAAGACCGATTCCCCGTCCGGCCCCTGTCACAACGGCTGTCTTCTTCATAGTTCCCCCCTGCTATAGTCGTACGTCTGCCCGGTCATCCCTGCCGTCATCCGTCTCCTCATGTCGACTTTCTCACGATCAGTTCCGTCGGCATCACCGTGCAGAACGCCTTTGGAAGGACGCCGTGTTCTTCCTTATACTGGATCTGCTTCAGAAGGAGTCTGGCTGCTGTCTCCCCGATCATTTGAAATGGCTGGGCAACGGTCGTCAGCGTAGGCTCGACCAGCGCTGAGATCGCAACGTTGTCAAACCCCATGACAGCAATCTCCTCCGGGATTCGGACTCCCTGATCCTGAAGTGCCCGCATTACGACAAATGCCTTCGGATCACTGGTGCAGAAAATGGCATCCGGCCTCTCCGGTCCGTCCAGCAGATCGATCGTCTTCTGATAGAATCCGTTCCTTCCGCTGACATCCCGCATGATCCATTCTTCCCTCACAGGCAGACCGGCATCCGTAAGGGCACGACAGTAACCTTTCAGCCGGTCCTCGTAAAGCAGGAGCTCTTCTCTTCCCGATGCAATGGCAATTTTCTTTCTTCCTGACTGAATAAGATACTGTACCGCGTCATAGGCAGCCTGAAAATGATTGACGGAGACCGTGCTGTATATCTCCTCCTCCGTGGAGCGGTTCAGCAGAACGACAGGAACCTGTTTCTCATGAAGAATGCGGAGATGATGGTCCACCCTCTCCGCAGAACAGACAAGAAATCCGGCTGCCCCCTGATTAAGCATTCTGCGTACGGACTCACGTTCAATCATGGGATCCTCTTCCGTGTTGCAGATGCTTAATATATACGCATGTTTCCTGAGATAATCTTCTGCGCCTTTAATGATCTGGGGGAAAATCAGGTTTTCAATAGAGGGTATGACCATACAGATGATCTTCTCTTCTTCCGTCTCGGGCTCAATGGTGCTTCTCACGACCCCGGGCCTGTAATCCAGTACCTCGAGCGCCGCCAGAACTTTCCGGCGGGTCGATTCCTTGACATATCCGCTTCCGTTCAGCGTCCTGGATACGGTCGTGATCGATACTCCGGCTTCTCTCGCCACGTCCTCGATTCGTATTCTTTTTTTCATTATTGTATTTGTTAACGTCTCTTTGCTCATATCGGTTCCGGATCAGCCTGGTTCTCTATGAAAATCCTCAGCTGTTTATGCAAATATTTTTCTTTTTCCAATAAGTGATTTGATGTTTTTCACAATAATTTGCGTTTTTCTGCAATGTTTATAGGTAAAATATACAATATTTTGCAGAGAATGTCAATCACATGCAAAGGCATGTAAAATATATGCAAAGTAACTGCACATTATTTTCATAAATCCAAACAGGGAAGATCCGGGGAGACATGGCAGCAGGAAGCCGGTTTTCACTTTGCGCACTTATTTACTGACTGAAGTCTCGAGTACTGCGCGAGGGCAAAAAAATAAGCACCTCATCCGAGGTGCTTACGAAATATGCGCCTCCGGGGACTCGAACCCCGGACACCCTGATTAAGAGTCAGGTGCTCTACCAACTGAGCTAGAAGCGCGTTCTTTTGGCTGCTGATTTCTCAGCGCAAGTGTTATTATACGTATCTGATATCTAAAATGCAAGCCTTTTTTTCATTTTTTCAAAACTTTTTTTGCCGAACCGTTCATCCGCTTTTCATCCGCACACTAAGCAGGATCTTTGCCCAGCTCCCCGCCCGGATCCTGTGCTTTCTGATTGAGCAGCATGATCGCCGACAGGACCAGAAGGATCCCGACAAGAGCCGGGAAGGTCATCGGCTCCTTATAAAGGAACACCCCGACTAAAGACGCGACGACCGGCTCCACGGACGAAAGGATGGACGCTTTCCCGTTCTCAAGCCCCGTAAGCGAAAAGGTATACAGCATGTATGGGATAAAACAGCTGACGACGCCCGTGCCGAGACACCACAGAACTGCCGGCCCGGACTGTGTCATGCAGCCGGCCAGCCCCTGCAGTCTCCAGATCAGGAACGCGCCGACTGACGCCAGCAGGCAGGAGTAGAAGTTGATCGTACTGCTGCTGTAGCCTTTCTTCAATGCATACCTGGAAAAAATCGTATAAAGCGCATAGCCGAATCCGGACCCGAGGCCGAACAGAAGTCCTGTCAGAGTGATCGATGATCCCATCCCGATCCCGGAGACCAGCGCGCATCCGGCGAAGGCGAGAACGGCTGCCAGGATCCTGGTCTTCGTCAGCTTCTCCCCAAAAAGTACCGCCGACAGAAGCATCACGATCGTCGGTGCGGTGTACAGAAGAATTGCCGCCGCAGACAGGCTCATCATATTGATCGCGTGAAAATAGCAGAATGTAAAGAAGAGCAGGCTTAAAAGGCCCGTTCCGAGAAAGCACCACAGGTCAGCAAGCCTGATCCTGAACTGCTCCCGTCCCGTGACAAGGATCAGGATTCCGAAACAGATGGCGGCAAGACCGCACCTGACTACGATCGCTCCGTTCGCGTCAATCCCGTACGCCGCCAGGTGGCGGGTAAAGAAACCCATAAATCCCCAGCAGACACCTCCGCCCAAAGCCGAGGCCATATATTTGTTCATATCCGTCTCCGTCCCATAGTCTGTAAAACTCGGTCAGTGCCCGGTCACACTCTGCACATTCATCGAACGATAAGAATTACGAGAATTCTGCGTCAGAAATACCCATAAACGTCGATGTGGAGGCAGCCGGGAATAAAGGGAATGTGCGCACAAAAACCCGGAAGGACCGGGTCTTGATCAGGCCTTCCGGGTGTCTTACGCAGAAGGGACGAACCTGATCCACCGTCTCCGATCGGTCAGGTTCCTCCGGCAGTATCCGAGTCTCGCTTGCGAGATCTCACACTGAAATATCAGATCATCCGAGGAATGCAGCAATGTTCTGCTCGAAATCCTTCGGGCTCATTCCGCCGACGATATTCTTCACGTTCTCGCCGTTCTTAAAGAAAATGAAGTTCGGGATCGACATGACATTATACTGCATCGCGATCGCGGAATCATCGTCTACATTGACCTTGCAGACCTTAAGCCTGCCCTCGAACTTCTCCGCCATCTTCTCAAGCACCGGAGCCATCATCTTGCACGGCCCGCACCAGTCCGCATAGCAGTCCACAAGGACCGGGAGCTCCGACTTCAGCACTTCATTTTCAAATGTTTCCTCTGTAACCTTAATGACCATTCTTATTTCCTCCTCAATTCGGCGGACAGTGAAAGACCGCCTTCAGCTTGTTGATCTTATTGCCGAGAGCCGAAAATTTCTTTTCGTACTCCGTCATCACATTTCCCGCTCCCATGACCGGATCATGGTGCAGGTCGTATGTGATCTCCAGAATTTCCCAGTTCGGAACCTCCGTGAGCTCCTCGACCGAAAAGTCGAAGAGCGGCCTGTTGTCCGTCTTGAACTCAAGGATTCCTCCGTCCTTCAGGAACTTCTCGTAGACTGCCAGAAATTCCCGGGACGTGAGCCGCCTCTTCGCGTGCCGCGCTTTCGGCCAGGGATCCGAGAAATTGAGATACAGTCCGTCGACCTCTCCGGGAGCGAAGACATCCGGCAGATCTCTGGCATCCATGCTTAAAAAATGCAGATTCTCCGGGGTTCTCACATCTTCCCCGCCGGACTCCTGATGCTCCTGCTCTGCGCGGATCGCCCGCGCCGCGGGGTCCATCGCCTCTTTCCCCTCCATCTTCTCGCACGCCCGGTAGAGAACGCTCTCATAGCGTTCGACCCCGAGAAATTCCCGTTCCGGATGTCTTCTCGCGGTCTCCATGAGAAAACTGCCTTTTCCGGTACCGATCTCAACATAGAGCGGCCTGTCCGCAAATTCTCTCCACTTTCCGCGCATCCCGAAGGGTTCCCTGATCACGTAGTGGCTGTTTTTTACTATTTCTTTTGCTTCCGGTACATTTCTGAGTCTCATGGGCATATTCTACAACATATTTGATAAAATGTAAATCCCCCGCATGAACCGGTTTTTTCTTTTCGATCCGGATCCGCTGCAAACAGCGATCTGACCGGAGACAGCATCTCCCCGGCTTTTGAGATTCCTGCACTGTAATATGCTCTATGCACACAATTACGCTCAAAAAACCTTTTTTGTTCATAAAAATGTACAATAATTCCATTGAATTTGAAATTTCAAGAATTTACAATGGAATAAGATAACTATGGGAGGTGGGACATGGGAACAGAACTTCTACTTGAAAAGTTCAGACAGCTCTATGGATATGATGACAGCGTCTTGACCTTCTTTGCACCCGGCCGGGTAAGTCTTGTCGGCGAACATACAGACTACAACGGAGGACATGTATTCCCCTGCGCGCTGACGCTCGGTATCACAGGTCTGATCCGAAAGCGGAACGACCGGAAGATCCGGCTTTACTCCTGCTCTGTCGATTCCGACGAGATCCTTGAGGACGAGCTCGATCTGCTGGTCCCCGGCAGAGATAAAGACTGGTCCCGCTACGTAAAGAGCGTCATCTGGAGCTTCAGGGAACACGGTCAGATCATACCGACCGGCTTTGATTTTCTGATCGACAGCACGCTTCCCCGCGAAGTCGGACTTTGCTCTTCCGCGGCAATCGAAGTCCTCACAGGCTTCATGCTCAGAGAGCTCTATGACTGTGATCTTTCAGACCTTGACATTGCGCTGATCTGTCAGGACGGGGAGAACCGCTATATCGGCGTCAATTTCGGTATTATGAATCAGTTCACCGCCGCGATGGGGAAAAAGGACCATGCCATTTTTCTGGACAGCAAGCGCCTGACCTATATGTACATACCGCTTGAACTCGGTGATGCAGAGATCATTGTCACGAACAGTCACGTAAAGAACCCTCACATCGCCGAACTGTACGACATCCGCCGTCAGGAATGCGCCAGAGCCCTCCGGAAGTTCCAGACCGTCACGCATGTCCAGTTCCTGGGCGACCTGAGCAGCGATACCTTTGAGAGCTGCAAGGATGTCCTGATGGATGCGACCCTGGTCAAGAGAGCCCGCCATGTCGTTTATGAGAATCAGAGGACGATCCAGGCCTGCAGTGCACTTCGGGCTGACAACCTGCACCGGTTCGGAGAGCTAATGAACGCTTCTCACATTTCTCTCAGAAATGATTACGACGTATCCTGCCCGGAAGTCAATTTCCTGGTAGAACTGGCCTGGAGGACCCCGGGTGTCATCGGAAGCCGTATGACCGGCGGATTCGCAGGATGCACGGTGAGCATAGTCCGCAAAGACGCGATCCCGAATTTCCTCGAAGTGACAAAACAGGAGTACAGGGACGCGTTCGGGATCGAACCTGATTTTTATGAAGCCTTTGCAGGGGATGGCGCGCACAGGATCGGATAAGAGAAAGGAGAAACGAACCAATGTATGATCTTATCATCGTCGGCTCCGGCCCGGCCGGACTCACCGCAGCGATCTATGCGACGCGGGCAAAACTGAACTTTATCATCATCGAACAGAACTTCATGAGCGGCGGCCAGGTCGTCAACACCTACGAGGTGGATAATTATCCGGCGACACCGGGCATAAACGGCATGGATCTCAGCATGCAGATGCGTGAGCACGCAGAAAAGCTCGGCGCGGAGTTTGTCACTGCAGAAGTCACAGCCCTTGAACTTTCGGGAGACGTCAAGAAAGTCGTAACGGACGACGAGACCTACGAGACGAAGACAGTCATCCTCGCGATGGGTGCGAACCACAGAAAACTGGGCGTCCCGGGCGAACTTGAGCTGGCAGGAACGGGTGTCTCCTACTGCGCGACCTGTGACGGTGCATTCTTCCGCAACCGCGAAGTCGCAGTCGTCGGAGGAGGAGATGTCGCGGTCGAAGACGCCATTTTCCTTGCGCGTCTGTGCAGCAAGGTCTACGTGATCCACAGAAGGGACGAGCTTCGGGCAGCAAAGGTGCTTCAGGACCGTCTCCTTGCACTGGAGAACGTAGAGATGCTCTGGTCCCGCACACTCACATCCATCTCCGGAGAGAACGGTCAGGTCTCCTCCATCCTCACCGCCAGCACGAAAGGCGAGGGAGACCGCGAAGTTGCCGTGAGCGGTGTATTTATGGCAGTAGGGATCCAGCCGACGAACAGTCTGGTCGAGGGGCAGCTTGAGCTCGACCGGGGCGGGTACATCCTTGCAGGCGAGGATGGCAGGACCTCCGAGCCCGGTGTCTTCGCAGCAGGTGACCTGCGGGCAAAGCAGCTCCGCCAGATCATTACTGCCTGCGCAGACGGGGCGAACTGCGTGACCTCGGTGCAGGATTATCTGATTACGCACTGATCTGCGGGAGACCTTTCTGACAGCTGTTCTGTAGAAGGCAGCCCGGCCCGGATGTCCGCATCCGGCCTGTGTTTACATAAATGCAAAGCAACTGCTTTTGGTAAAAAAAGGATATTTCGTCAAATTGACGAAATATCCTTTAATTATTTCTTAACAAAAATGAAACATTTTATTTTTGTCCACATTTGTTATCCACATAAAAACAGTGGAATTTCTGCGGTTTTTCAATTTGTGCACGGCTTCTTCCACATTATCCACATAATTATCGTGAATTTCTTACGTCAACCCGCTTCTGCAAAAAGAACGTCCGTTTTGTGGATTATTTAAGCTTGACAGTTCTGCCGTGCCATAATTTACGGCTTATGTAATCCAAAGGACCATGGCAGGAGGCTTCACCGGCTGTCATTTTACCTTCATTCTCTTGATCACTTTCAGCCGCGTGAACTCCTCGCGCTCCTTCTCCTCCAGTGAGTTCTGAATACTCTTTGCAAGTTCCTCATAGTAAGGAATCGTGATATTCTGGAGCGCGTTCGCCCTCTTCCGCGTCTTCTGCACACCGGCAGCAAGCCGGTAGGCAGCGATCTCTACCTGTGCGAGCTCGAGCGTGAGCTCCTTCACCCGTACAAAGGCTTTCTTGGCCTCGTCAAGCGATTCATACGTGCTGTAGAAAGAATACGCCGGCTTTCCGCCCTCCTCCTTTGCATAGCGGACAAGCGGAATCTCTGTCCCCATGACGCTTCGAAGGCGCACATCGATCGATTCGTCCACATCGACTGTCCGCGAAATGGCCTGGACATTGTCGATCCCCATCCGGATATTGGCCCGCTGCAGCGCTGCATACGCCGTTTTGTATGCCTCATCGATCGAGATCTGAATGACCTTCGCCTGTTCGATATATTTCGTCAGCTCACGGATCAGGATGTTCCTCTTTTTGTCCATGAGCTCATAGCCCTGCCGGGAGAGTTTCAGAGAGTTCCTGGCCCGCACCAGGTTCCCTTTTGTCGGGACCTCATTCGGATCCAAACGATCACCTCCTTACACAGACGCACCCTTGATTTCATCGTCTGGCGGTCTCGTACGTTTTCTGGCTCCCCTTATAATACTTCTCAAGCATTTTCGAATCGATCCGGTCGAGCTCCGACTTCGGAAGGATGCGGAGCAGCTTCCAGCCGATATCGAGGGTCTCAATAACAGAGCGGTTCTCCGCCTCCGACTGCCCGATAAATTTCTCTTCGAACGCATTGCCGAAGGCAAGATACTTTTTGTCCGTCTCAGACAGCTCATCCTCGCCGATGACTGAGGCCAGGGACCGTGTGTCAGACACCTTCGCGTAGGATGAGAAGAGCTGGTTCGCGACAGCCTGATGATCTTCGCGGGTGTACCCCTCACCGATGCCGTCTTTCATCAGTCGGGAGAGGGACGGGAGCACGGAGATCGGCGGATAAATGCCCTTGTTCTGCAGCGTGCGGTCCAGCACGATCTGGCCCTCGGTAATATACCCCGTGAGGTCGGGGATCGGGTGCGTGATATCATCGTTCGGCATGGTCAGGATCGGGATCTGAGTGACCGACCCCTTCTGCCCTGCGACCAGTCCGGCCCTCTCGTAGAGAGAAGCGAGATCCGAATAGAGATAGCCCGGATAGCCTTTTCTGGACGGAATCTCCCCCTTCGAGGAAGACACCTCGCGCATGGCCTCGCAGTAGGATGTGATATCCGTCATAATGACAAGGATATGCATTCCCTTTTCAAACGCAAGGTACTCGGCAGCGGTGAGCGCCACCTTTGGCGTGATCAGACGCTCGACGACAGGATCATTTGCCAGATTCAGGAACATGGTCACATGATCCGACACACCGCTCTCCTCAAAGGTCCTGCGAAAATACTCCGCTATATCATACTTTACGCCCATCGCCGCAAAGACGATCGCGAACTTTTCATTGCTGTCCGCTCCCAGGGATGCCTGCTGGACGAGCTGGGCAGCCAGCTCATTGTGCGGAAGGCCGTTCCCGGAGAAGATCGGGAGCTTCTGACCGCGGATCAGAGTCGTAAGCCCGTCGATCGCGGAAAAGCCCGTATTGATATAGTTTCTCGGATATTCCCGCCTGCAGGGGTTGAGCGGCAGTCCGTTCACATTGAGGCGTGCTTCCGCGCGGACCGGTCCCAGACCGTCGATCGGCCTGCCGATCCCGTCAAAAGTCCTGCCGAGGATCTCTGAGGAGACAGCCAGCTCCATGGGATGTCCGGTGAGGACCGTGTGGGTGTTGGTCAGAGACATGCCGTCCGTTCCCTCAAAGACCTGGATAACGGCCTTGTCCTCATAATCCTCGATAATGCGGCCGAGACGCTTTTCATTTCCGTCTATGGTGAATTCAACGATCTCATCGTACGCTGCTCCGCGGACGCCCTCGAGGACGACCAGCGGACCGCTGATCTGACTGAGACCAAGATATTCAATTGACATATGTTTTTCCTCACATTTTCAAGTCTCGCTCGCGAGACTTGGCGCGGGATTCGTGTCAGCGTCAGCTGACATAATACCGAAACGAATCCCTGCGCATCCTCGCGGAGCGTATATCT
>OMVU01000034.1 GCA_900314565.1 uncultured Eubacteriales bacterium | reverse complement strand
CGGGAAGACAGTACCCCATCTTAGCGGATGGCTCTTCTTTATTCAATTCATTTGCTCGATGCCTTTACCGGCATCCCACAGAAAAAGTGATTGACCCTTATTCTTTCCAGAAAAGAGCTCTGCCACAGCTCCAAAAGAGCGGCTTACGCGATTCTCCCGGAGTCGGGTGCAAAGTGGTTGTGCCATTTAGCCGGTCTGATTAATGAATGCTACAGCAAATTTTTTACCGGTCAGCTTTTGGAATCCTGCATTCTCGGACTGCTGATATTTGCATCGTTGTCGATTTTCGGAATACCCTATGCCGGAGTCACAGCGATCCTGACTGCAATATGCGCATTCGTTCCCTACATAGGCGCATATTTGTCCTGCGGAATCGGTGTGATCCTGACTCTTCTGGCAAGTCCCGGGAAGGTATTTACGTGCATCATTGTGTATACTATTACCCAATTTATAGAGAATCAGTTTATCTATCCGCATGTTGTGGGCAATTCTGTCGGCCTGCCGCCAATTTACACACTTGCGGCGGTAGTGCTCGGTGACCGGATCTCCGGTTTGCTCGGCATGATTTTTGCTATCCCCATGATGGCTGTAGTCTACACGCTCGCCAGTGAAGGCATACAGAGAGCTCTTCACAATCGCAAAATTGAGGGCTTGGAATAGGCTTTAAGAAATGATCGAAAGAAAAAACAGCACGCAGAGGATTTTGCCCATCTCATCTGCGTGCCTTGTTTATCAGATTTCTTCCTTTTTCCCTTGGTCGGTATATCCCTCAGCAGTAAACAAGCTCTTTCAACACGATCTCCTTGGCGCGGTTCTGGATGCTGTACATCTGTCCTACCCATTCAAATTGATCGGAGGCTTTGAGCTCTTCGGTCACGCCCTCCCGGTCAGCCATCTGCCGGGTGAGCAAATCCATCCGATCAGCACAGGCTCGGTCGATCTCTGCCAGATGCTGATACAGCTTTTCAGAGAGAAGCAGATTACTGAAGATGATGGGGCGATGCTCTTTGAGGTAATTTCGGCGCAGGCGGCCACACTTGCCAATCGTGTAATTCTCTTCATGGAGGGAGAGGTCGGGGATATAATAATCGCCGGTTTTTACATATCTGAGTTTCATTTATAAGCTCCTTTACAGTCACAAAATTTTTTCTTCACTGTGCAGCAAAACACTGCCCTGTATCGTGATGCAACAAACCGTGATTGCCCATAAAGACGTTTATGATAGAACTGCGTTAGAACGGGAAAATCTTCCAAAAGGGAGCAAAAAGAAAAAGTTCCGAAAATCTCATTTCTGAGTATTTTTCGGAACTTAATTGGTGCGCGAGGCGGGACTTGAACCCGCACGTCCGGAGTGGACACTAGAACCTGAAACTATATTGACTCTATTTTGTTCTATTTTTGTAATCTTAAACAGTACTACTTGGTCTCGCCATTTGACCGGTAAAGATTTTGACTTTTGCAAAAATTCAGTAAAAAAGACGCTATATTTAGAAAAATAATTCAATAGCAATTTGTTAGATGAAACCATGCGCTTATCTGCTGAAATCATGATTTTAGAGGAAAAAATAGGGTCGTTGTTAGTGATTTGTTAGTGATTTTTTAGTGTAACTTTTTTTGCTTTCAGACCTCCCTATTACAAAAAGACAGCCTCTGTCATCATAATCATGATTATAAAAAAATGAAGGCTGGTTTTCGATCATATCGAATCGTAAACCAGTCTTTTTTTATTGACAGCACCTTGAGAATGGAAACATAGTCGAAATCATAATACATTATTTGTGAAAAGATATTCTTTTTATAGGGTAGTTAACATGTATATCGCCTCAGGCCGGAGTTGACAAAATAGAAATAATGTAATACAATGTATTAAACTGCGGAAAGGAGGATCAGATATGCTGCCCATATTTGATAAGTTTATTGAATCAATTAGAAGAAGAGCAGACGCCGGAGATAAAGTTGTTATGATGATACAAGCAATTCTGTTCTCCTTTATCTTATGCGTCATATCAGTGTTTGTATTTAAAATCCTATTCTATTTCGTCGTTCAGATAGCAAGATTTATTATCTATTCTCTGCTGTTTCTCTTTTCCTGGATGCTGCATAGCCAGAATTACGCTATATTTAATCCATTTAAGGCCGTAGCAGAGTGGGGGTTCTTCTATTTCATGTTCCATTAAGACGGATGGAGGAAGGATGATATTTGTTTCTGTAACTGAATAATCAATGTGCAATTTGATTCTAAAAATGAACAATAGATCATTCTATAGTGATAGTATACCCTCAAATATAAACAAACCCGTCGGACTTGACGGGTTTGTCGCATTTTTGGAGGGCAATATGGTCTTGCGCCTTCTTTTTCAGCTTTTCATTATAAGCCTGATGTCAAAATGGAAGTTCCTCGTCATCCATCTCCTCAAATCTGGAAACACCCGGCAGCTGAGTAGCATGCGGAATCGGCGCCTGGGCTGGAGGCTGCTGATATCCGGAGTTTCCTGCTTGACCCGAAGCGCCATTTGAGTTTCTATCGAAAACACTGAAGGGCTTTGACAGATACTGGTCCGGATTCTGCACTGCCTTCAGCAGCTCGCCCATCTTGAAGCGGGTCGAATTATGGATGACAGCGTAGCCGCAGCTGCTGCAGCGGACCTCATGTCCCTGCCTGCCGTCCCGGTATGTGAAGTCAGAGACGGAGAACCCGTTCAGCATAACCACAATGCTCTTTGTGGAATTCGGTGTTCTCTCAAGAAAATTCCTGGCGTCAAACCCGGCCAGGCTGAAAGAGAATCGGACAGAATGGTCCGCATTTACAAGCTGAGGCCCAAAGGTGTCGGAGACGAACTTGTCTCCGAGTACGAGATCTGCCTTTATTCCGACACAGGGGTTTCCGTTTCTGGACAAGTATTTCTCAAAATACATGTTTTTGACACTTTGAATTCCGAGGACAACGGTCATGGTCAGATCCTGGAGGCCGTTCTCAGGCCTGTTCGAGATCATCTGGGTGTAGTTTACTCGTTCCTGACCAACGCTCTGAGCCTGCTGAGGAGAAGAATAGCCTGCCTGCGGTACCGACGCCGGCTGCTGCGGCGCATACCCCGGATTGGGGACAAGGCCGGACTGCCGTGGCTGGGACCCTGTCTGCGGCGCGCTGCCTGACTGCAGCGGATATCCCTGCGGCATCGGCTGCTGAGAATTCGGCACAGGAGCATAGCCCAGAGGCGCCTGGTAATCAAAACCGGCCTGAGGGGCGGGCGCAACCCCCAGAGAAGCCTGAGGAGCATTATAACCGTTCTGAAAGTTGTTTGGATAGCTGTAATTCATGATGATTTCCTTTCCGGGCTTTTGCCCTATATATTATAATAAAGTAGGGGATGTTGGAATAAGCTGGATTTCAGCTGCCAGTATTACCGGAAGATGGTCGGCGATATTAGCCTTCTTCCTGAACTGATAGCAGATATTGCACCTTGCCTTGCCGGGCGATATCGCCCAGGTTTCCGCTTTAAAGTCGGTTGCGACCACGCTGTCAAAAAGCATGACGGGGCCGGCATACCGGTAACGCTGCTTTTCCTTTTTCGATTCCATGGTTCATCTCTCCTTTTCCAAAAGCGTAAGTCTCCCCTTCTGAACCTGAAAAACATGATCGGAAAGGAGTTCGTTCTCTGCCACCATATAGCTTTTATTCATTGTTTTAACAATGATCTCTGCGCCGCGGGCCATTCCCAGCGGCACCGCGATCACTTCATGAACCGAAGACGGCAGGATGGCAAATCCTTCCGGGAACAGATCTGAAAGCTGGTTTTGAACAGATACATTCAGGATTACAGAAGCTCCGTTCCAGCCTTCGAGATTGGTGACCATGTACATTTTGACGCTGCCTCCAAGGTTTCCCAGCAGTTCAGCCATGTTTACAATCGTGGCGCTCCCCTGTTCATTTTCCTCTGCTGCCTGATCTAGATCGTCTACTGCTTTATTCCATCGGGAGAGCAGCTCCTCTCCGATGTAGCATACAGTTCTTCGGTCTTTCGGCGACGGAAGCTCTACAAAATAGGTCTTCCAGACGTCAGCGCAGACAAAGGTTCTGGCCTGACGTTTTCTCAGATTGGACTCGTTTATGAGACAGGATCTTATAAACGGTTTTGCTGCCTCAAAGTTCATCAAATCTCTGGTTGAATTGACTTTGGTTGTTTTTTTGCCCATGATTATTCTCCTTCCATAAAAAATAGACAGACTTGCGCCTTTGCCGCAAGTCTGCCATAAAACGGGATTCACTTTTCAAGATAGAGAAACAGCCGGAACCTGCCGGCTGTAGCATTAGACTTCTATCATTGTTGTTTAAATCTTATCATTTCAGCCCAGTATTGTCAATTTTCCGGGTCTTTACCAGGAATTCGGTCGGAAAAAGAACAAGCCGCCTTAATCCGACGGCCTGTTTCTTTATTACTGTGTTCTAAAAGCAAGCTGATATATTACAGGCAGCGCTCTTTAAAGGATCATATACACCACTTAATGGATATATACTTTCGTATCAAGCGCCCAAATCTTTTCTGTCATTCCCTTTGTCTGGGCAGAATCTATCGTCTCGCGGTAGATTTCCATCTTCGCATCCAGATCGTCAAGCATATGGAGAATCTGGGCTTCCGCTGTTTTGGGAATGACACATGCCCCATATTCCGGTTTTCCGTGATGAGACAGCAGCATGTGCTGGATCAGCATCGACTTCTCTTCCGGCACATTCAGTTCTCTGGCCAGGTCCGCAAGCGCTCTGGCGCCCATATACAGGTGACCCAGAAGCTGACCCTGGTCAGAATAGCTGCTGACGAGCCCGAGGCTCGAAAAAGAAAACTCTTCGATCTTGGCAATGTCATGGCAGAATGCTCCGGCCAGGAGAAGATCCCTGTCCAGAAACGGATAATACCGGACCATGTGGTCGGCATGGCACATCAGGAAGAAGGTATGCATCAGAAGACCGTAGCGAAAAGCGTGGTGAACCGCTTTGGCCGCGGGGATACAGCAGAACAGATCTTTCTTCCGCTCCAGGAAGGTAAAGCAGAGATCTCTGTAATCTTTATCCTGAATGGAATTGATCATGTCTACGATCTGCGAAAGCGTCTGCTGTGGGTTGATTGGAGCCACAGGAACAAGTTTTGTCAGGTCAATCTTGTCCTGATCGTTTGCCTCTCTGATCAGGGAGATCGTGAACTGCCTTTTCCCGTTATACTCCGTGATATTTCCTCTCACCTTAACCGGCCTTCCGGCGCAGCGCAGAAGGCTTTCTTCCTCGCAGTCCCAGAAAATTGAGTCAATCTGGCCTGTCGCGTCGGCAAGAACCGCCTGAAGATACTTTTTGCCAGACTGAGTCGCCTTCAGAGCGGGATCCTTCAAGAGAAAGAATCCTTCTACCGCGTCATCCGCTTTCATTGCTTTTACAGGGATATAATCATATTTTTGCATTGTTTTGCTCCTTTCCGGTAATGTTTTGTTTGAAAATGCCGTCCATTTCTGTCTTCAGACGGCTTGCCAGGAGGGTATATCTTCGGCCTTCATCGTCACGGTTCCGTTTGATTGCTCTTGACAGCGACTCAAGTTCTCCGATCAGACATACCGCTTCCCTGGACCGGGTTATGCCTGTGTAAATCAGATTTTTCTTTAAAAGCCCGGGATGTGCCCGGGAAACCACTTCTATGACATATTTGTATTCGGATCCCTGCGCTTTGTGGACTGTAGTGCAGAAAGCAAGCGTCACATGGCGCATGTCGTCCTGATTGTATTCAATCCAGGTCCGGTCTCCGTTCCACTCGATGTTGGCGTAGTAATTGAACTGATCCGGGTCCTCAGGAGATTTTCGTCTCGATATCTCCCGAATATACCCAATATCCCCGTTTTTCGGCCCGGTTTCGGTGTTTTTCAGTTCCATAACCTTATCTCCCTCGCGGAAGACTGTTTTTCCTATCCTGATTTCCATCTTTCCCGGTACCGGCGGGTTGATACGGGCCTGAAGCTCGGCATTGAACCGGTCCACGCTGACAAGGGTGTTGTTCCTTTGCGGGTTCAGAAGGACCACTTCCTCGTCACCGTATGCACTGACGCATCTGACGTACATCCTGCATGCGGCTTCAAAGATTTCCTGTTCGTTCAGGCATTCGACGAACCGGAACTGCTTTCCGAAGACGAGAGAATCATCTCCCTGATTGATTTTATGGGCGTTTGTTATAATCGGGTTCTCCCCTGCCTGCCTGAAAATCTCGGTCAGCCGGGCGGTTGGCACGACTTTTGAATCGATGATATCGCAAAGGACGTTCCCGCAGCCTACAGAGGGAAGCTGGTCAACGTCACCGATCAGCACTAACCTGGAGCCGGTTTCAATCCTTTCGAAGAGAATTGCCGCTATCTGCTGGTCCATCATGGAGCACTCATCGATGATGATAAGATTTCCGTCCAGTGGGACCGGCTGAGCGTCATAATCGAATTCCTCGCCTTTCCAGCCAACAGCGCTGTGGATTGTCTGCGCCGGGTATCCGGTCGCTTCAGACAGCCGGCGCGCCGCTTTTCCTGTCGGAGCCAGCAGAACCGGCTTGGAAGCCGAGCCGTAAATATCTTTGTGAACAGCCAGAATCCCCTTCGTAACAGTGGTTTTTCCGACTCCGGGGCCGCCTGTGATGACGGAGACAGGGTTCTGAAACACGTTGCGGATAGCATCCTTCTGTGATTCTGCAAAGGAATACAGGTCAATTTCACAGTCGCAAATCAGCCTGTCCAGATTCCTGACGGGCTTGCACTCTGCCGCCATGAGCCGAACCAGATTACTGGAAATGGACTCCTCCTGCTCATAACGCTTCGGAGAATACAGACAGCTGTTCGCCCCGAGCAGCCTTCCGTCCCTGAACGCTGCTCGAATTGCTTCAATACAGCAGTCCCGGGAGCAGCCGGTGAACCGGACCATCTGCTCCAGTAGCTCATTTTTCGGGAGACAGACGTGCCCGGAGGCTGCCGCGTCGTCAAGAACCTTCCGGATCGCGGCTGCAAGACGGTTTTCACTGTCCGGCGGGTAGCCCAGGGTCTGCGCGATCGCGTCGGATTTGTCAAAGGTGAACCCGCGAATAACACCGTAGGGATAATAGGGATTCTCACTGATGACTCTGACTGTCTCCGGTCCCAGCTTGTCTGCCAGGGCATGAAGCGTGTCGCCGCCAATGGAAATGCCCGACTGCGCGCAAAGAATCAGGAGTTCCCGATAGATGTTATCGTTTTTTCTCGCTTCTTCAAACCTGTCCAGGAGCTTTCTGCTGATCATGGGAACTTCCAGAAGACGCTCAGGATGATGTTCGATCACGTCCCAGGTATCCCGGCCGAAATGGGCCCAGACCGTCTTTGCCTTCATTTTTCCGATCCCGCACTTCAAAGCCACAAAATAGGCTATCGCTTCCGCTTCTCCCGAAGGAGATACTTTCTCGCAGAATGCGACTTTAAACTGCTTTCTGCCGGTTTTTCTGTTAAGCTCCCAGTTCCCGGTCAGCTTTACAGCCAGGTTTTTCTGATCCGGCAGCATGGATCCTACGGCCGTGAATTCCTTCTGTGTTTCATGATTCTTGTACCGGAACACGCAAAAGCTCCGGTTTTCTGACTCGAACGTCTTATATGTGAATGATGCTATGATCTCCTCATAGACGGGTACTGCATCAACTGCTTCCATATCAGGCTCCCACCCCGCTTTCGGGGTGAGTGCCTGCAGGAGCGGGCTGTGCCTGTTTCATTTTCCGGCACCTCCCTGTTTCAGCTCATCCTGTATGAGAATTTCGTGTAGGAGCTTTCCTTTTTCACAGCCTCCCAGGCCTCCGGAAAGAATTCCTTCAGTTTCTTGGAGTCCGGCGAGGTTTTTGTTACAAGGCAGTTTTTGACGGTCATTTTCACATTGCCGCCTGTGTCCCGAAAAATCCCCTGCTGAGCCCCCTGGAGAGCGTCAAGGACTTCCAGCTTTGCGTTCTCTCTGGCTGCATCCAGCTGATCCAGCTGCTTCTTTACCTGGGAGAATGCTTTATCGGCCGCAACAAGGCAGTCCAGCCGCGTTTTCCATTCGTCATAAGCCAGTTCAGCGGGCTGAATGGCCGGATCGCTGAGAGGAGACGGCTGATAGCGCATCGCGACGGTTTTGTCCAGCTGCGCGTTCCTGGAGCGCTCGGGCTTGATCCCATTTACAATATAGGTATCCCAGAAAAGCTTTTCCGTATAGACCAGCTCTTCCTCAAAAACAGGATCCCGTTCAATGAAATGATGGTAAAAATCGTCGTTATAGGCGGAACCGATATAGGTTCCGTCCAGCGTGACATCCGCCACCGGGATCATGCCAATATAGGCGCCTTCTATCCTGGGATCGTCCAGAACTGCCATGTACTGGTGGCACTGGCAGACATAATATACAGGGATTCTTCTGCCCATCCACTCGCCCTCCTTGCCTCGGACAGCGGTTTTGGCCTCAAATACAGCCAGATTCCCGCTGGGCATCTGGAGGATGCCGTCTATATTCGCCGTCATATTCGGGTTCTTTCTGGACCGGAACATCCTGGTTTCCGGAAGCACCTTCGCGCCGACCAGACCGGCAAAGGTCCGGATGACGACCGGCTCAATGAAGTGACCGCGGGCGAAGATTGCGTTCCTGTCTTCATCTTTGACATATTCCGGATAGCCGGTTTTCTCGTACCAGAGACCTTCCTCTGTCTGATAGGGGCTCAAACCCATCACGACCGCTGAGTCCGAGCCGCCAATCCCGATATGTCTCAGTGCCTCCCAGTCTTTGGTCGTGACAAAGGCTGTGTCAAAGACGACCTCTGCGTTTGGCCATTCGACCCGAGGCTCAGCGTCATTCCCGTCGTAGAGAAGATCTGCCGCCCTGCTGAGTTCTTTTGCAGTCATGGCATCGAATTTTCTGTCTGAAAAATCAAAGACGGTTTTCGCGATTCGGGCAAAAGTGGCTTCACGGGTAGCGCAGCCTTTCAATTTGCACAGAGAAAGCGCCTGATTCAGCTTGTCGGTGCGTTCATGGACCAGCGTCACTGTGTCTTTTAATTTTCGATAAATGTTCGGATGATAGAACTGGGGGATGTTTTCATCGATGTTGCATTCAAAATACATTGGTTTTCTCTCCTTCCGTTGCAGGCTCGAGGGCGAATTGCTTCGCCCCCTCCTGTTTTCTTATTCTGATTAGGCTGCTGCCTGGCTGTTGCTCCAGCTGACAAGTCCGCCGACGTCGAACTCGGAAAAGTCCCGGATCTGAACGATCTTCATCAGACTCTCCTCAATTTTGTTCACGACAGTCGCCTTGGCATTGGAGCGTTCCGCTTCGGCAATGCATTCACTCATAGCAATGTAGAGATCATGGGCTGAAATGTAGGTCTCGCCGCATGAAATTCTGGAAACCTCTTCCCTGGCGGCGTCTCCGTATTTTCTGGAGATGCCGTATTTGTTGCACAGGCCTACCAAACAGTTTTCAGCGTTATAGATCTTGATTCCGGACAGTTCTGCGATCGCGGCAACCGAGGCTTCGAACTTCGTAAAGATGTTTGATGCTTCGGCTGCGAACAGGTCGATTCCTTCCGATCTTCCGGATCTGCGGAGATGCTTGATCCGCACGCCTTCCGCAAACCGGAGAGAAGCTCCTGATGGAAGAATGAAGCACGGGTCAAGGATCGCGCAGCTGCTTTTCGTGTCGCTGGACTGAAAGAGTGCCGCCGGCATGAAGTTGATCGGGTACTGTGAATCCAGGCCGGAACGGATAATAGCGTCCTGATACATTTCAATCAGCCTGTTCTGGGCATCCGGAAGCAGCCACACCGCATAGGTCAGACCGTGGGTGTTGTAGCCGGTCCGCAGCTCAATGTCCCCGAACCTTCCGGATAGAGATTCCGCGGAGATGTCCATCAGCTTGCTGATCGGCATGATCATGTACCCGCCGTCGGCTCCGCTCTGGAGGCCGGACAGCTTTCCGTAGCGCATCAGACCCAGGGACGTGCCGCGGGCCACTTCAAAAGCAGCGTTCATGCATTCGCAGTATTTGCTCCTTGTCATCCTTCCCAGCGCTGCGCCGTTTAGCTTCGCCACCGCGTAAATCCCGTCCATTGCAGTGTTTCTGACCAGCTCATGAGTCCGAAACGCGGCAGAAGACGTTGGAACTCCCGTGTAAATCAGGAGATCTGTTCCGAGATTTGCGGTTTCGTCAACAAGATCTTCGTCATCCAGATGATATTTCCTCATTTCGTCCTGAATGAACATAGGACGTCCGTCGATTGCTTCGAGGCGGATATCCCGCGAAGAGATTCCGGGAATCCACTGACTGTTTGCTTCCATATCCGTTACCGATTCGAAGAGCTCCTTTTCCCCGTTGTCATTTCCGAAGAAGAATTCCTCCCAATCGTCTTTCATTTTTCTGAGCATTGTGTTTTCCATGGTGTTTCTTCCCCTTTGATTGAATTTGAATATAAAGAGCCGGATCAGTGAAAGATCCGACTCGTAAAACGGGTGTAACTTTATATTAAAATGAGGAAGCCCGAGGGACATCTGTCCACTCTGAACTCAAGACTTCCATCATAGATGATATTATCATAAATCCAGTACCTTTATATGTCAATTTTTGAGAAAAAGGGCTTTTTTCGTGTTTTTCAGGTTTTGGATCTTTAAGATTCTGCCTATTCCTCTCTCTGAACACGAAATATAGGTCCTGCGACATCTCTGAGGGTCTCCTAGCGGCGAAAAACGGCTTTTCAAACAAAAAAGAGCGCTAGAAAGCGCCCTTTTCATGCTTCTCTGACTCGTTTCAGCCTGATCATACAGCCTTCACATCGCAGGAATCTGCCGAATCACCAAAGAATCCGAGATCCGTGCCCGGAGCCATCTTCTTCTCCGGCTGCCTGTTCAGGCTTTTTTTCTCCGTAAACTTGAGGCAATACCAGGTGTTCTGCGTCTCAAACCATACAAGGTTCGAGTCCCCGACGAACCGGATCACCGATGAAGTCCGCATCATCGAATTGTCTTCCAGTTTCACCATGGCCGGCCTTCCAGGTTCGAGCTTGCGCAAAAGCTGTCCTTGAATATGTACCTGCTTTTTCATTGTGTTTTCGTCCTTTCCTCATTCAGTTTCTGTTTCAAAATCCAGTATAGCCAGAGGCAGGATGTCACCGTCCCAGTTCATTTCACCGGGATCCGCTGCTCCTACTGCCTCGAGGAGCTCTTTCTGAGCTTTTTCATTGAGATCGCTGTAATAGATTTCTACCTTTGCCATGCTGCGTTCTCCTTTGAGTCTGGTTCGTTCCATTCAACCAAATCGTTGCCGGATCCATCATAGACGGCGTAATCCCGGGTGGAAGAAACACAGTCGCTGAATTCGGTCTCAAAATAAGCCTCTTCAAGGCTGAAGCGATCCGGATCCAGTTCATCAATACTTAGTTCTCCCCTGACAAACCGGTTATACTGCTCGTTGGTTACAGCAATTGTATATCCGCAGGATCTGATGACTTCGGTAGTGATGATCAGCTCCCGGAACGGGCTCTGGATTCCGCAGCTTACGAGCATTTCATGCAGTTCTGTCACGCAAGCATGATCGGTCAGCCCGGACAGTTCGATGAATTCCTTCAGGGTCTCCCCTTGATGATCGACGCCGCCTCTCTCTGAGATATCATCGGTCAGCTCAGCCAGCAGCAGGTTTCCTGATAGGTCTTTGATCTTCATTTCTTCTCTCTCCTCCAACAAAAAATAGAGCCAAACCTTTCCTTGAAAAGTTTGGCTCGTGCAATGGGATTAACTTGTCCTCGACAGAAGCTTCCGGCATATGACGGTTTAAACTTCAGACTTCCATCAATGGTATATTCATTCTACGGCCAGCGCCCGAAAAAGTCAATTTTTCAGAAAACAGGCGATTTTCTTTGATTTCCAGTGATTTTGGCCGTGATGCCGTTTAAGGAAACCGTTCAGACGACAGTGACCGATACTTCCACCGACTCTTCGCCTTTGGTAATACGGATGACCGTATTTCCGGCTGCCTCCGCCGTTATCAGGAATCCTTCCCCTGGACTGACGGAGATGATGCCCTCCTCGGATACCCTGCAGATCAGTGCGGCAAAATTTTCCACTCCGTCCAGATAATCGCCGAGCCTGCAGGATTCTCCCACAGTCATGTCCAGATGATCGATGGAACAGCTTAACGGCAGATTCTGTTCCGGGGTCGGCGCAGGCGTCGGAGTCGGAGCCGGTGCCGCCTCAGGTGCCGGCGCAGGCTCGGAAGAATAGCTGTATCCGCCGCCATATCCCCCGCCGCCGTAACCCGCAGCATAAGGAGCCGGCGTGGGGATGGGAGTGAACGAGGGTGATGGCGTGGGAGTAGGAGTCGGGGTCGGAGATGGCGTCGGCGTAGGGGTAGGCTGCGCAGGAAGACCCAAATCGATAGCTGACGATGGCTCAAATGACAGCGCGGTCTTCTTGGAAACTGAACCGTCATCTGATTCAATCCGAATAATATATCTGCCTTCCAGAAGCCCGACCACTGTGATTTCGTTTTCCTCGTCCTCCTGTATCGGCATCCGTACGGTTCTTGCTTTGATTTTCTGTCCGTCTTTGTTTTCCACGACGAAATACATGTATTCGGTATCCTCGCAGCTGAGAGATACCTTTCGGTCTACCGCATTCTCCGGAATCAGGCTAATTTTCAGCGTATAGTTCCATTCTCCCTGAACCTTAAATAGCGCATCCTCAGACACGCCTGAAACGGCACGGACCGGCAAACAGTCGGTTTTCATCTGCTCTGACACCGTCCCGCTGTCCTCGGTCGGCTCTTCAAACCCATTATTCTGACTTCCTGCCTCAATTTTGGTAGCAGAGCTATCCGAAGATGCTTCGTCCTGCTCATCCAGAAAAGCTTTCGCGTCTTCCTGTGGCTGTTTTACCAGCATGACGGCTTTGTAGCCTGTATCCGGGTACATGCTGTCCGTCATCAGGATAATCGTCTCATCTGTTATCCCATATTCCTCCACAACTGATTCAGGGATCTGATTGTCCTCGCTCAGATAGGGGTCGTAGGACAGTCCATCAATTCCGCGGAGGTCCACAACATAATCTCTCAGGACCCTGTCTTTGTCTGCTTCAGCACGGGTACGGTCAAAACGCTTGCCTGTAATGGAAACGATTACGTCTTCAACGAAAACAAACGGCACCACCTGATCTTTTGCAAAGACTATTTCCTCGGGAGAACCTGTTTTCACCATGTTTCCCGCTTCATCCAGTACATAATCCCTGTTTTCCGAGGCATCCGAATTCAGGACTTTTCCGCTGTCCGCATAAAGCCCCATCGAAGCACTCGTCATTATTCCGGACAGGTCTGTAAAGCTCAGAAGCCCTTGCGGTCCGAACAGGAGATACCCGCCGGCAGCGAGAAACAGCAGAATCGCAAAAACGAATGCCGCGATGCCGCTCTTTCGCGCCTTTTTCTTTTTTAGCTTCCCGATCTGCTTTCCCGATTCCTGTTTCGGTCCTTCCTCTTGGATTTCCTCCACCGGCTCCTCCCGCGGCTCCGGCAGACTCTCCGAAAGGTATTCCGGCCTGGAGAACAGGATGAAGGTGTTCTCCAGTTCATTGGCAGCAATCGCTTTATTGACTGCCCGAATTCCTGTCTGAAGCGCTTTCATGCTTTCTGCGCCCCGAATCATGCCTTCTACAAGAAGATTCCTGAGCTGTTCAGGAGCATAGGCCGGCGCGAGGTTTTCCGGGAAGTCGCCCGCCCCTGAATAGAAGTTCGAAGCGACCCAGGCGTTTGTATTCGGCTCTGTGTAATGCCGTCCGTCCAGAATCGTCCAGATATAGGCGCAGATCATGCGGACGTCCGAGTCCAGGCTCTGGCTTTCCAATCCCGAGACGACTTTATCGCAGACAAAAGGACTAATATCCTGAGTATAGCCGATCTGCTGCGTGTTTGGCCCTGTTCCGTAGAAGGAATAGCCGAGCTTCATGTATTTCTTTCCCTCAAAGCCCGCCAGATAACAGGAGTCCAGGTCCACAGCGCCAAGTGTGAAGCCGTTCTCACTGAAGACCTTCGCTGTCTGAAGCAGACGGACCGCGAGGCTGTTGATGTCGGAAAGATAGGCGCCCTGCTCCCTGAAGACCTCAGTGCCGACAAAACACTCCATCGGCGCCGTAATAAAGTAAAAGTCCTGCCCGATCTGGTTCCCGGCCCGGTCCAGACGCGGAAAATATTTTACGGACCTGTATTCCACAATGCTTTTACGAACGCTGTCCAGATCAGTGGCGTTCAGCTCTTTTATCAGGGAGCTGTGCCGGACAACAGCTTTTTCGAAACTGGCGTAGAATCCCGGCAGTTCTTCTCTGGAAACATGAAACCGCTGCATGAATTCTGCTTCTTTCAGCGGAGCAAACGGTATGCTGATCCGGAGAATGTCCCAGTCCCCTTTTTCACCGTTGATGCTAAAGTTTGCCCTGTGGATGGAACCGTAATAGGTGTCCTTGAGCTTGTTTGTATCTGTGCAAAGCAGTTTCAGATTATTTTCCGAAGAGTGGTTCACGTGATATCCGTCTCCTTCCTCCTCGTTTCCAGCTCAATTGCGGCAAGAATGGCCTCATAATCCGGGTTCAGGCTCAGAATTCTCCCCGGCTTTGTATTTTCCGGAAGCCGGTTTCTTCCTCTGGCCCGGACTTCTGCGCCGTCGGTCACATTCAAGCTGTCATACCGCCTTTGCTGATTTGCTTTCATTTTCGCTTCAGTCCCTTTCCGATGCTTCTCCAAGGAATCCAGTTGTCTCTCTTTCATTCTCCGTCTCCATCAAACAAAGCGAAAACCCGCCTTTTGTTCAAGACACAGGCGGGCTTCGATGCAGGAATCCGGTTATTTTGCTTTCCCTTTCCTGATTTTTCTGCTGCTGACGATGATAACAATACCGCCGAGAACAATAAGAACCAGACCAACGATCAGAGCGAGGGTGGATCCGCTGATACCCTGTCTCGGAACAGGCGTGTTCATTTCCGAATCGGATGGCTTGTTTTCCTTTTCAGCAGATTTTTCATCGTTCTCATTCAGATCAAGGACTTCATTAACCTTTTCAGCCTCTGCTTTCGCTTCTGCTTCCGCCTTCGCCTTCGCTTCGGCCTCTGCTTCTGCAAGAGCAACCTCGTCAACAGCTTCCTCAACCGTCTCATCCAACGCAGAGGGGCTATTGTCCGCTAAGGCGGAACCGCAGCACCCTGCTGCCAGAATGAGAGCAATTGCAAAACAGAGAATGTTTCTGTACTTTTTCATTACGTCAATTACATATCGCGATAACAGCCGGTGGTAAACGCGATATTTCGCCCCTTTCTGTTTCTATTTTTCAATTTCCCGGCAATACATTAGGTTAATTTGTTTCTATTGTGTCAATTTTCGGGATAATTAAAACACTCAACGAGCCGATCCTCGCTGAGATCGATCAGAATGGTTGTAAATCTACCGGCGTGCATGAACGTTTTCTCTGAGACATCCGCTTCGATAAACACCAGCATGAAAATGATGTCCGGGTTTTCTCGGGAGATCTGCAGCAGATCCCTCACCATATCATTCCATGTCCAGTCTCTGTTCCTGATATGATAAAGAACCGCCATGTCCCACAGTCTTTCTTCCAGCAGTTCTTCGTTTGTCCAATCCAGAAAATTTCCGTCTCCGCACTTGCCTTTTATCATCCGGGCAATCTCCGCGGTCCTGTCATAGAGGGTGTCGTCCCCGTCCAGATCCGCTTTGACTTGGAGTTCCTTCCAGTTCAGCCAGTAGATCTTCGTTTCGCGTTTGAAATCGTCATTCAACATCTCCGGTACCCTCCTTCATCGAATATACTATCGGCCTGCGAATCTGTCAATTTTTCGCAAACAGTCGCATAATCCGTTCGTTTTTCACACAAAGGACGAAATTGAGGGTATGAATCAACTTGAAATCATTCTTCTGTTTTCAGGTTCAAAATGGGAGATTTGTCGCTTTTCGGACAGGTTAGCAATAGCACCCTGTTTACATTTCCTCTCTTCCCCCTTCAGCGGATATTTTGGCAGTGTAATGGACCATGTATATAACAGATCAAGGGAAAAATATAACCCTTTATTGTTCCCTCCGGCTGACGGCAAAAAGGAGGGTAAAATATTACCCTCGATCAGCGTCTGCGCCTTTTTTTGCTCAGTTTAGCACTCCTGAGGCGTGCCAGGCAGCGTGCCTGTCGCAGAAAAGAAAAGCCCTGCGACGAATACCAGTGGCATTGCCGCAGAGCGAATATTGAGTGTCATGATGTGATTATTCTTCGTGCTCATGAGATTCAGGGCCGGTCTGGGAAGCATTGTGCTGACTGCCTCTGCAGCATCAGAACCGATTCCGCTTCTTCCCGGTGCCGGTAAAGCAAGTCTCCCCATCCGATCTGATCTTCCTCTGTCAGGAAAGAATCGGCACTGCCGCGCTTGCAGAATGTCCGTTCAGAGCAGGTACAGCCGGCCTGGTCCGGTGAGACCCAGACATAGCCGTTTCTGACTCTTTTTACGGTGGCGTCGCGGAGCACCGGTTCAGATCTGAAGCAGCTCCTCTCTGAAACAAGGTGAACCCGGTCTCCGGGTTTAAAGTCGTTCACGCTGATCATTCAGGCAACATCCTCCTTGATGTTCATTCGCAGCAGAGTGTCTCTCCAGGCGGCAGAATTCATGCCATAGCACTCTGTGACGGAGTAGCGGCCGACGCAACCGTCCGGCTTGGCGGCCCAGATGAACTTCAGCGGGATATACAGGTCTTTTTTCAGTTCTATTTCGAAAAGACTTCCGCCTCCGTCCCATGGATCATAAAGACCGCACATTGTTTCTTTGCTGATTTCCAGTGTGCTGTTGCTCAGCAGGTTCCAGTTCCGGACCTCCCGCAATGCATCGGCAAGTTCCAGCGCCTGTCTCAGTGTCATCTCAACGAGGAATGTCAGGACTGAGACATTGGAAGGCATGTTGACGAGTTCCTGCCCCAGAGTCGGCAAAAAACCCTGTTTGTCGAGAGCGTCCCTGTACGAAAAGAGGCTCCTTTCCAGTTTCTTCTTGCCGTATCCCTGCGTGCGTGAAAGCCAAACGATACTTGCCCTGTGGCAGAGGCTTTCCGGATTGCAGCCCCAGTGCGGGTAGACTGTGTTGTCCGTAAAGGCGCTTTTCGAATCTCCGGTATCGATCATGATATCTACTTTGATTTTCCTGTCCAGATAATGTTCGAAAGGATAATTTACCAGGAAGGTTCCGCTGTCAGCCAGCCTCTGGAACAGATTCTCAGCATCTTCATTCAGAAAGCGGCCGTCCCGGCGGGCTGAAAATGCTCCGCCCAGCTCAGACAGGCCCTGCCGAAGATCCGACAGAAGTTTGTCCCGGATTTCTGCCTCTTCTTCGCAGTACCATTCATCCATCAGCTCAAAGAATCTAGTGTAGGGGTCTTCACTGTCAAAGATCTCCTTCAATGCTTTGAGTGGGAGCGCATCCCGGCAGGAATAATCCAGGTCCGTCTGCCATTCCGACTCGTTTCGGCTCCAGCCGAGCTTTCCGGTCATGATCTCATCCACCGCTCTGAGAAAAACCGCTTCGGAGACCGGAGCATTCTTCCTGTCGTCCTGTATGAGGCAGGCCTCAATCAGCAGTGCACGTGCCATCTCTTCCGGGCTCTGGTCATAGAAAATCCTCCGTCCCCCGTAGTTCAGACCGTTCCAGCCGCGGCAGTTCAATTCATTGACGAATTTGATTCCCCTGCCGCCTGCAGACTCCCATTCGACCAGATTTCGGGAGTAGTCGTCCAGAAGATAATCGTCTTCTGTAAGGCCCCCGAAGCTGTCCCGGACGTAATCTGCCTTTGACTGTCCGGAAGCGCAGAATAAACAAGGTAATTCCGGCCCGATTTTTTCTGCAATCCATATCCGTTTATCATTTCTCGCAGCGTCTCCGTCCACGGTGGATAGAACAAACAGCCGGAGATCGTCTCTTGCGCACAGAAGCTTTACCGCATTAACCGTAGCCTCATAAGGCTGCAGGTTCAGGAAAAAGCCCGGTTCCATCATTTTCTCGACGCACTTTGCCTGGTCGTAGAACCTGGCAAGCGTTCCGTCCATATCTATGAAAAGCCTTTTCATATGCCGTCTCTGCTTTCTGCCGCTGCAACAGCCTGCCTGACCCTTTCCTGGGAGATGGATCTCTCCACAGGATAAAGCTTCATGCCGATAATCCCGTTATCCACATCGATATCCAGGCGCCAGAGCGCGCGATACTGCGCTCCGTATCCGTTGGAATACTCGTACTGTCTGATATAGCGGTTAATCACGAAGCTGCTGTTGTCTACACCGTCCTCCCGGAATCCGTAAAGATGGGAGCCGGTTTTCAGAACGCGGTGCTCCAGCTGCTTCATGATAACGAAGACGTCAATGTTGAGATCACTGGCAAACCGGTCGCAGTATCGCCCGGCCAGATAGATCAGTTTGCTCTGGATTGAGCTCCAGTTAATCTCCCATTGAAATCCTTCAGCGGCAATGGTTTCCCTCTCGGCGCCGTATGCCGGGCGAAAAAGTTCCATAATTTCGTTTGTGATTTCCATGTTTTTTCCTCTTTCTTGTTTGTTTGATTTGATAGAAATAATAAAGAGCCAGACTCTTCATAAGAATCTGGCTCGTAATACGGGTGTTGCTTTATATGAAAATGTGGAAGCGGCGGGAGACGTCTGCTCACAGCAAGCTTCAGACTTCCATCATTGTTGAGATCAGCATAATACCGGTATATTGAAAAGTCAATTTTTCAGGGTCCTGACGGTTTTCCGGGCTGCGCGGGGCCTTTGGCCGTTCTCTTTGGCTGGCTTTCTTCTGCTGCAACGTCAGCGTCTGTTTCTTCGGCTTTTTCGGTTCCCCTACTTCGGATGATATGGACAAGGCAGAATAACAGGCAAAGTACCACGAGTCCGAAAAGAACCAGACTGATCAGGAAGGCATATCCGATTATGACAGAGAACAGTTTCCAGCTCATTAAGACACCTGCCCTAATGACAAGACTTGCCGTAGGAATCCGCGGCAAGTCTCATCGCGTAGAGATATGGATAAGGAGAGAATCGGGAGTCTGACGGAAAACACCAAAGCATCAGATCCTGAAAGCCCGTTCATCTGATGGGCCCATCCGAAGCCTGTCGAGACATGAGAATCTCTGCTTCTGCCTGAAAGTATAGATGCCGAAGTCCCGTTCTGTCAATTTTTCGTGATGTGGCCCTATTTCCGTTCAATATCGTAGATAGAGATTCGCATAGAAGCAGAACTAGCCGGGATCAAATGACCCCGGCCAGTTGTTTGACTGTTTCGTATAATTACCTTCTCAGCGGCATTTCAATCGACAGATCGCTCACTGCAAAGGAAGCACATGGATGGATATATCCGTCCAGTTTATCCTGTGCCCGCCTTCCGTCAGTGTCCTCCGGAATAAAGACATCGCCTGAAAGCAGTCTGCTTCTGCACCAGCCGCAGATACCGCCGCGGCATCTGTTCGGTCCGGCCACTCCTGCGCGCTCCAAGGCAACCAGGATGTTTTCATTCGCGTTGCAGGGAATCTCAAACACCTTGTCGCACATCTTGATCTTGAGATTGAAAACCTTATCCTTTGCTTCCATCGGATATCCTGAGTACTCCCAGGGCCTGCAGATGTTATCATAAAGCTCTTTCCGGTAGTATTTCCTTTCTATACCAAGCTTCTCGGCCTCTCCGTCGAGGAACTGGTACATTCCCTTAGAGCCTGCGGCAAAGATGCTGTAGACACCGTCTCCGGCGTATTTCTTAATCAGCTTCGCAGTTATGAACCCGTGCTCACAGCCATCGGCTTTCTCTTCGCTCAGGACGTTTACAAGTCTGACCTTGTCCGTTCTTGCCATGATGGCATCAAATTCTTCCTGGAAGAGGATATCCGCCTTCGTCCGGCTTCCGTATAGAATCGTCATGTCGAAATCCTCGTCGCCGTCTGCGATCGCGTTTGCCATGGCATATATGGGCGTGATTCCGCTGCCGCCTGCAATGGCGATCACTTTCTTCGCGTCGCGGAGCGGCTCATAGAAGAAGGTTCCCTGCGGGCCGGAGGTTTCGACAGTGTCCCCTACCTTCCAGTTCTCATGAATATAGGCGCTCAGAAAGGCGTCCTGCTCCACTTTTTTAACGGTTACCTGGATTTTTCCTTCCAGAGTCATTGCCGGTCCGCAGGAAAGGGTGACCGGACGCGCAATCAGTTTCCCGTCGATCATCTGTCTGATGACTACAAACTGGCCGGCGCGGAAAAATGCCGGATTCTGGCCATCGTTCCTTCGAAGCGTAAAGGTCTTAACATCTCCCTTTCCGCGAACCTGGATATCTTCAATCGTGAAGAACTGGCTGAGAGGATGGCGGGCTGCTGCGTTCTGATTCGAAGCGTAGTTTTCGACAAGGGCAAGAGCCGGTGTGCTTTCGATGATCTTGTCGCGCTGGACCTTCATGTTCTTAAAGCGCAGCATATCCAGCAGACCAATGAAGCTCATTTTTACATTAGCCATTTACTTGCCCTCCTTTGCGTCCTGCTCCATCTCTTCCAGCAGCAACATGGCCATATCGTTGCCGTTGAGATAGGTCTGATTGAATCCGTCGCCGCGAGCTCCCGCTGCGCCGCAGGTCTTGAACCCGTGGATGGGCTGTTCTTTTCTCAGCGTCAGCAGGCGCGTTACCATGGTGTCCCAGTCATTGACTTCATAGCCATAGACTGTCCCCTGAGGTGTTCCCAGGAAATTGCAGAACGTCCAAGGAGACGCCATTTCGATTTCTTCAATATAATCGTGAATGATAATTCCGGTGTCTTTCTCGAAATTTGCCAGCACCTTCTGGAAGATCTCTGTTTTCTTTTTCGCGTAATCGCGCTGAGAAACCGTTCCCCATACATCTTCTGTATAGGTGATCGTAAATGTCATGGCCGTTGTTCCCTTCGGGCTGGCCTCAGGATTGACAACATTGTAGATAACCACAACACTGTGCGTGTTCAGGTCCATGCTCTTGGACCAGGCGAAGTTCGTTGTATTGTCCAGGACACCTGGCATGAAGATCGTATAATCCTTGATGCCAAGTTCTTCAACGCTTTTGTTCAGGCCAACATAGGCTTCAAAGAAGCGCACGCCGTGCTTTTCGGCGTTGAGTCTCTTGATCTCCCGGACGGGAACCTTGATCCGCTTATCCAGGAGCTTCGTATAGGCGTCCTGGGGGTTCATATTGGCAATTACATAATTTGTCTCCACAAACCCCGCATCTGTCTCTACGCCGATGATTTTTCCGTTGTCATCGGATACGACTTTGTGGGCTTTTGTGTTCAGCCAGACTTCCGCGCCAAGCTCATACAGTCTCCGGATTCCTGCCGCCGTAAGCTCGTGGGAAGTTCTCTTGCAGATGGCAGGATAGTATTTGATATACATCAGCATCATCCAGGCCTGATGGACAAAGCTCGTCCGCTCGTAGTCCGCCCCGATATAGGTCCAGTAGACGTCCAGAATGTCGATAGCGTCTTCCGGCATGCCGATCTTGCGCAGCACCTTGTTGAAAGGATACTCTGCCATCCGCAGGAAGTTCGGATACTTCTTCATGAACAGGCCTTCATCAACATAAGTGAAGCCCTTCTTGTCCACACCGTCAAGCATGTGGTCATTGAAGTAGTCGTAAGCCGCGCTGCACTCTTCCGCCAGCTCGATAAATGTCCGAACGGGTTTCTCACAGCCGGGAACGGCCTCTTCCATAGCCTTGATAAACGGCTCTATGCCGCACGGAAAGCGAAGATCAAAATGCTTTCCGCTTCTCGTCGTTCCGATGCAGCGATACAGATCCGGCACCAGGCACCAGTCAATATTCAGTTTGTACTTCTCCATCAGAAGCTTGCCGGTCATTGCCCAATTTCCCGGATAGCCGAGAGAACAGAATTCGTGAAGAGACGCGTCAAATTCGAAACGTCCTCTCACAAAGCTCGTCGCGCAGCCTCCGGGAACATTGTGCTGTTCCAGAAGAAGGATTTTCTTTCCTGCCGTGGCCAGGCTCAGGGCTGCAGACAGTCCGCCGGTACCGGAGCCTATCACGACTGCGTCAAATTTGCTCATATGCATTCCGCCTTTCTTTTTAAATTTGTCGATTTGAGCTGATTCTATTTTAAATGTTTGATAAACAAATCGCAAGATTCGTCTTGATAAAACCGCCTATTTGGAGTACTATGATTCTGTGGTTCTGATTAGACCAGAGGTGATTATTGTGAGATTTGAAAAAATCGTAGCACCGACTATCTCAGAGTTATTTGAATCGAAAATGCAGCATTTGATTCTTTCCGGAGAGCTGACCATCGGTGAAAAGCTTCCATCCGAACGGATCCTGGCGGAGGAAATGGGAATCAGCAAAAGTGCTGTTCATCTGGGCATGCGGAATCTGGAACGGACCGGTTTTGTAAGAATTGATCCCCGTCAGGGGGCTTACGTTGCGAACTGGGAGGAAAACGGGAATCTGGAAACGCTCACTGCTCTGCTGAAAACGAATGTTTTGAAGCTGGAGCCTGAGAATATACGTTCCCTTATTCTAGTTCGAGAATCCCTGGAAAGCGATGCCATGGAGGTTTTTGCCGGAAAGCACACGAACGCTGATATTTTACAGCTCAGAAGCTATGCCTGTGAGATTCGTGACGGAGCAAAAAGAAACCCGCCGATGAGTGTATCCTCAATGGCGGAATTGGCTTTCATGTTCTCCCATTATATCTTTCTTCATTCCGGGAATATGTTCTCTTCCCTGATTCTGAACTCCTTCAAACCGTTTACGCTGGGGCTCTGGGAGCAATGGATTCTTTCAATCGGTCCTGATGCCGCTGCTGACTATCTGGACAGAACGGCCATAGAATTAAGAGACGGGAATGCGGAAGCAGCAATCGGTATTGTTCATCAGTATAATTCAGATCTACTGGAAAA
>OMVU01000103.1 GCA_900314565.1 uncultured Eubacteriales bacterium | reverse complement strand
ATTTTTGCCAGTTCCTTTTCGTCCCTGGCTTTATATTTCCGAAGGACCTGGCGCCGTATGTCTCTAAGGTCCAGATCCGAACGTTCCGTCCGCCACTCCGACCGGTAAAGGTCGTAGTAAGTCTTTTCGGAATATCCCGGATAAGTGTATACGTAGATCCTCTGCACCTTGCGGTTCAGAGGATGCTCGTAATAGCTCGCCTTTATGACCTTTGCATATCTGAAGGACATCATCTCCGCGTCTTCGGGCTCCGTGCGTTTATTATAATACGGGATGAGCAGTCTGAAGACCCGGAGGGTCGCTTCCACGTCATCCATCGAATGATGGAAAGACACGCCGCAGTCCGCTCCTAGTTCGTGCGCCACATTTGCGAGCCTGTAACTTTTGAGATCCAGGACCTCCCTCGCCATGTGCAGCACATCAATATGTCCCAGGCACGTGAACGGCTCCCCGAAAGAACGTAGATACGCTTCGTTCATGAACCGGGAATCAAAGTGCTTCCCGTTGTAGCTTACCAAAAAGGGCTCGTCTGCGCTCCATGGCTTCGTCCTCGGGAATGCCCCGTTCATTCAGCATATCGTCCGTGATCCCGTTGATCGCAGAGGCTTCTGCCGGGACCGGGCCGTTCTTAATCCATACCTCGAATTCCTCTAAGGCACAGATCTCCCCGTTCGTCCCAAGGACGATCCTTTGACTCGAGAAAGTGAGGATCCGGTCATTCTTCGCCGAAAGGCCTGTAGTCTCCGTATCGAAGACATACAGGGAGCCTCCGTTCTTAAGATGGGAAAGGCCCTGCAGGACATCTTCTTTATTTGATAATGTAGAAAGTCGCATATCCACCGCCTTTCTCACAGAGCACTCAGGCGGTCTGCGAATTTCTCGAACCGTTTTACCTGCCCGCTCCGGGCATCGTCGTTAAAATGCAATACTCCTCCCATTTTGGAGTTCCTGACGATCAGCTTGATAAATGTCTTGAAACGCGGCGTGCTCACCACATCTTTGACCTTACGTCCGATGAACGGTCCGATCAGGATGGACTCCTCAAGGAATTCGTTGAATTCCCCGTCTGCATCCGGCTCATCGTCCACTTCCAGCTCCGGATCGTCCTCGAGGTCGTCCGGCTCTTCTTCAGGGCCTTCGAGGATAGCAGTTGTTTCCTCTAGGCTGTCCGCCAGGTCTTCATCCAGTCCAAGGCTTCCCGGCTCTTCAAAATCATCCCAGTCCGGCTCTTCCTCCGGTCTTCGGATCGTTAAGGGGCGAGCCTTTGCCGTTATCCCGGATCTCTTCGTTTTCGGATGTTTCCTCACAGGTTCCGGCTTGGTTTCCGGTTCCGGCTCCGGTCCGGTTCCCGGTTCCGGCTCCAGCTCCTCATCAAACAGATCATCGAAATCATCGATATCTAAGTCGACGGCCTCTACCTCTTTCTCCTCGGTTTCCCCGTCGGGTATTTCCGTGTCGGTATCAAGTTCGACCGTTGTCTCAAGCGATTCCCCGGAAGGCCCGTCCGCGGGCTCTTCATCGATTTCAGAATCCTCCATCACGGAGCCTTCCTCTGTCCCTGCTTCCTCTCCTGCCTTCCCGAAGGCCTCCGGTACAGAAGGATCAAAGAAGGAGTCGGCCGGCTCTCCCGTTCCGGATTCGGATACGGATTCGAGTTCTTCAATGAATCTATCTACGAACTCGAAGTCTTCATCCTCATCCTTCTTTCGGCTTCCCGATGAACTATCCAGACGTCCCTCCTGACACAGGATCTCATGGCTTGAGTAATATTTCCCGCCGGCACCAAGCCCCAGGATAGCAACAACGCCCCGATCGATCGCCCGCTGGTAGGCGAGCGTCCCGGGATACTTTCTCGCGATCTCCGTTTCGAGATTCGACGGATTTGATTCGCCGACCTTTAGAACGGTCTCGCCTGTCTCTTTATCCGTTGCCCGGCATTCGACCAGGCACATTTCCGGCGAGATCAGCACAGGCTTCACTTCAATGATGAAACGGGCGCTGTAACGCCGGAGAATATCCTCCAGCTTATTGTGCGGTATGATCCGCACGCCATCGGGGTATTCTTCATACGCAATGGTCTCGCCGATCTTTTCGCAAAATACGTTCATCTGTTTTTCTCCTTTACTGTTTTTTCCTTATTCGTTTGATCGTATATTCTCCATTCCGGTCCATTGGCCCCGTCACGAAGACGCCCTCCTCCGTCTGAAAGAGGGCGTTGATCCTTTTTCCCCGGGCAGTCAGCGAAGCAGGCCCATTCTGCAGGCGAAAGGAAACGGCTGTTCCGCCTTTCCGCGTTACTGCTGTCATGGACTGCACGTCGATCCGTCCCGAAAAAATGTGTTCCTCTTCCCTACCCTCTCCTGAGCGGAAATGGTAGGACTCCCCGAACGGGCGCACGTCCCTTGCCGATGCGTACAGGACGTCCGGCTTGATGTAGTTCTCCTGAAGGAATTCAAGCATTATCTCCCCGGGCAGGACGCGCGCGAGCACGTATTCGCCGATGGCCGGCAGCTGCTGTCCTTCCCTGTACAGCAGCCTGAGCCTGGCGCTCCGCTGACTTCCGTCCCTGTAGCGGAGCTCCCCTGACAGTGTGCACAGGTTCATGCCCGGATCATCCTCGGTCAGGCGGCCGGCAACGATGCACCGTCCCGGCATCGCCTCTATGATCAACCGCATCAGGGAAGGAGCGTTATGCGGGAAGGACGGTAGTTGATCAGCGCTGCGCCTTTGCAGGCGCTTCGCAGCGCCTTTTTCACCTCCTCGGAAAGAGGATCCACTCTTTCCGCGATATGCAGGAAGGTGACCGCGATGTCGTATTCTGTATAAGGTATATCCGGGTTGAATTCCTCGATGAGTCCGTCCCGGATCTCTTTTGTCCGGCGTTCTCCAAGCACCCGCGGGGATGCAAGATGCAGTCCCTCGATCCCGGCCAGGATCGCCCTCGCATAGGCTTCCCGCCGTTCTCCGGCGTCTGTGCTTTCCGTGAGTTCCCGACCCAGTTTCTTTGCCAGCTCCTCGGACGTTTTCCGGACGCCCGTCAGGATGGTCTTCCCGACTTTCTCCATGTAGTCGTCAATGTCTACATGGCCCCGGTGCGTCAGCTTCTCGCAGGAGTCATCTATGGCATACCCTCTTTCCGGGCGGAGAGTCCCGATGACCTCGAACGAAGACCGGGTCACCGGGGACGTCTCGATGCGGACTCCCGGTATAAGGAGCTCTTTGAATCCGTACTCTTCTTTGAGCTGTTCGGCGTATTCCGGGAACTCCATCTCGAAGAGTATCCGTTTTTGATCGATCGTCCAACCGGTGACCCTGGGTCTCCCCAGGGTCCTTTCTTTCGCCAGCCGGATCGCGATAGCGGGCACCCAGCTCAGAGGTATGTGCACATACCCTCCTGACGGCATTGCAAGGAGCTTCATGCCGTTCAGGCTTTCGCCTTTCTGGTCATCCCGCTTCAGCATCACGAGCGTGACTGCCGTTTTTTCCGGCATTTCCCGAAGGTGGCACGCGATAGCCATGTTCCGGGCCAGGCCCGGGATGTTGTAGTCCGTGCCTCCCTGCCCGAGACGGCTTCCTATCGTTGCCTGTGCGTCACCGGAAACGAAAAGGTGCTCGCCGCCAACGGTCAGGAAGAGGCGGGACCGGACCCGGTTCTCTTCAAAGAGTTCCGGATCCTCCTCATATAGGTCCCCGAAGTCCTCGGTCTCAGGCTTGAATTCCGCTCCCGTTTCGAACGTTTCACAGTAGAGATCCCAGTTCTTTTGAGTCATGGGGATCCCCTCTGTCCCGGTTCCCGGCTTTTTCGGCATGATGGAGAAATAGATCTCCCCCATCTTTACGCGCCGGAAAACGAGGTTTTTCTCGAACCTGTTGACTTCATTCCGGAATTCTTTGAAAGTTCTTCCGGACAGGCTGAAATAATCACTCCTGTTATTCATTGTTCCCCCCTTATCCGCGCAGCGCTCTGTAGGCCGCGCTCACTGCTGCGTCCTGCGGAAGCTTCTCCAGGAAGTCCATAACGACCTTCTCCTTGCCGCCGCTTCTCTCATACATTCTCATGATCTCCCCTGCTTTGCCGGGCCCGATCACCCGGTTCTGTGTGAGGATGTTAAGGGCGCTCATCACGCCGACTCTTTTAATAAACACTCTGTCTCTCCTTTCTTTTTTCCTTTGAAATGTTGCATGTTCTTTTTTCACTATGGATCTGTCTGCAGTCTTGAAAAAATGGAGGAAAAGAGGAAAAAACAATCGAAATGACAAAAAACTGGCAACATGCATCATTGATCGAACAGATTCGCAGCTGCTGCGTAATCTTGACGAACAGTTGACTATATCTCATAGAAGCCGGAGGTTCCTGCTTCGCAAAGATTCCCATGCAGTCTTGGAAAAAGCACGAAAAAAAAGAGGACGGCTTTATGCACCATCCTCTCTCTTTATCAATTTTCAAATTCAAAATAACATTTGCCGCACTGTGCAGGTTTAGTTGAGGACCAGCAGCTTCACCTTCGCCTGTTTCTGGAAGAACGCCACCCCATAGCAATATATCTGCTCATAACCATTAAGACCTTCCGCATACATTTCATCTGCTATCTGCTTTAAAGCCTTGTCGCAGTCTTTGTTCAGATCAGATTTCTTGTCAGATTTCTTCGCTTCTATGATGATCGCCCTTCTGTTTTTTCTATCCTTCAGAAGTATATCCGGTCTTCCAAGACCCTTCTCCTTATTGGACTCGACACTATATCCTCTCCCAACGAAGACCCCTGCGAGAAATGCATGATAATAATCCTCATGATAATCATTGTAACTGATGGTATTCCACAACAGATCAGACACTATCTCAGTTGCTCGATTTTCGTCACCATCCCACAAAGTATTTATGAGTTCACCTATTTCATCTTTATTAACAGTTTCGTTGAAATACTTTACTACCGTATCTTCGAATATTGATGATATCTCTTTATTAGGAATTTTTAGAGAGACCGTATCACCATCCTCTTCAGGAACCGACTTGGTAATATATCCTGTCATCAGCAGAACGCTCCACAGGTTATCTTCCGATGCATGAAGCGTATCATATGTCAGCTCATCTGATATTGTCTGCGTAATCATTCCGCCATTCAGGAGCGTTTCGAACTTATCTGCAACATCAAAATCCGTCCGCTTCACAAATGTAAGCAAAATTCCGTTATGACTGGTATTCTTCCAGTAATTCTTTGGCCTTGTCGTTCTCTTATATATCAATGCCGATATATGATTGATAACATCCCACGGGCAGTAAACATAGGAATTTCCAAACACATATCCATCATACCATTCCCTGATTTCTTTGGCTGCTTCTTTCCTGTCCGCAGCCTCCAGCATTGTTTCAACCTCATTTTCCAAAAAACCAAAATAGTTGCTGAACCTTTCGTCAAGCACAGAATATGATGCAAAATTATTGGTGCCTGTAAAAATGCTTTCCATAGCGATACGCAAACATCCGGTGATTACCGCAAACTGAAGGAACTCATTATCTTTAAGTGCAGTGCTCATAATCCCCTTGATGACATCATGCATCCTGGAATAGTACTGATTCTTTGCTGTATCCTTCTCGCTTGCCTTTGCAAGAGGGACATCGTACTCATCAATCAGGAGAATGACCTTTTGACCATAAACAGCGTTCATCATTCGCATAATCGTCTTCAGTGAATTCTGAACATCACTCTCGGTTCCTTTTTGCGCCTTTAATCTTGCAAATACCTCCAGATCATCCTTATCTATCGTATTATTATTGCATATCTCAGAATTTGATTTACACACATCCGCTATTATCGTCATCAATTTTGCATATGCCACATCATAGGTCTCCGATTCGGCATCCTTGAATGAGATAAATAATATCGGATATTGATTCATCCACTTCTTACAAAAATCTGCATGCTCTGTTATTGCAAGCCCTTCAAAAAGTCTTTCACTGTCTTTACGTATGTTGAAGAAGTTCTCCATCATACTCATCATGAGTGTTTTTCCAAACCTGCGTGGTCTGGTAAAGAGCGTGACCTCGTTACCAGTATTATTAACAAGTTCGTAAATCAGTTCCGTCTTATCAACGTAGTAATTACCTGATTCCCGGAGTGCCGCAAAATCCGATTTTCCGATGCCTAACTTAAAATCCATTTGCAAGCCTCCTTTCCGCAGAATAAATGTATCTATATTTTGCAAAAATATATCCAGCCGGGCCAACGCACTCATGACAGCGGCCATGAGCATTCTGCGCTAATTGGCGAAAAGTTCTGCTTACTTCTGTCCTTTCTTCGCATACTATTATATCTCTTCCGCGAAGTTTGTACCATTCTTTTAATCCGGCCTGTTAATCGTCACGAGAAAGAGAAAGCCCTTCGAGAGCTCTTTTTCTTCCTCATACAGCTTTTTCGGATCAAGCCCTGCGGGACTCATGCAGACCAGAGTCCCGTCTTTTCGGACCAGTGTGACCTGGGCGATCTCGCCTTCCTGCAAATGGAGATCTTCCAGATCATGCCAAAGCCCGTTCCTGACTGCTGCCTGCCCGAGACGGAAGCAGATCGCCTTCATCCTCTCTTCCTGATCACACAGAAGGTCGAGAAGCCTCCTATAGGAAGAGTATTCTTTGCGGAATTCCTTCTCCAACAAAGAAAGCCCTACATCCACATCCATATATCCTCACTTTCTGGTTATATATCATCATCCTTTGTCCTGTCTTTCCTGTATTGTTCCGGGATGGAGTATCCCGCCTTGAGAAATTCTCCGGAGTACATTCCCCTCCTCGAGAATCTGGGATTCCCTAAGGCTAACATGAGCCCCCGGATGTTCCGGGGATGTCCTTCGTTATGTCCAGAAGCATTCAGTGCCCAGTCCGTCCTTCTCCGGGACGTTCATGGACCGTCCGGGGGCAGTCCGGGTTCAAGCAGAAGACCCTCTTTATGTCCTGCAGCCCTTTCCGAGCGTGTACGATGATCCTTACCGGCTTTCCGCAGGCCGGGCAGGTACTTGGAATCTCGAGATATCCTTCGGTCGAATAGAATATCTTAGGGATGACATTCGCCAGTCCAACGTACACGCGGCTCCCGGTACCGCAGACAGCCGTACAGTCCCCGCCGAAAACAGGCATATTTTCTGCGGCGGACAGATTTATAAAGCTCGCACGGCACACATCGGATCCGAGTCCGAGAAAAACCGGCTTTTCGAACTCGGCTTCGGGCGTGATCTCGCCCTCTTTTCCTACGGACCAGATGACTTCCTTTATCGTTGTTTCCTCCAGTTCTTCGCTCCATTTATAAGCGACGGCGCCCCGGTCAAAGTGTCCGATCTGTCCGAGGGATTCCGCATAAGCCCGGTCCCTGTAGGTGAGGACGAGTCCGTCTGTCGGGTACGGGAGGTCTTCGATCACGTTCCTGCCGATATTTATGGCTGTACGCGTCACGTTCTCCCGGTCTACGGGCCATCGGCTGACCGTATAGAATCCTTGCTTTTCCAGCCACTCATAGAGGGCCAGAAGATCATTGCTTTTCTTTCCTGCTGCCGGGAATGGATACACTACCCCGGAAGCGTAGAATTCTATCCTTCTGTGCCGGCTTTTCCTGCTGTCCAGAAGTTGTACCGTAGCACAGGCCAGTTCCCTCGCGTTCGCATAGGGCGCGAGGAGGTCTCCGGAAACGTCGTCCGGGTCATCGGCCTCGAGGAGCATCCGTGCATTTCTCTCCCGGATCTTTTCGTTGATCCGTTCGAATTCCGTAAAGGGCATGACCGCTTCCCCCTGCACGATCAGTTTCTTTTTGTAGGGAATAACAGCAGGAAGTCCCTCGAAGTATATCGCATTGTGGGTCACGTCCTGCCCGATCTGTCCGTCTCCGCGGGTGGCTGCCCGCAC
>OMVU01000056.1 GCA_900314565.1 uncultured Eubacteriales bacterium | reverse complement strand
CAATTATACCAGAGGCACGGAATCTATGCCTTTTATATTGCCTACATTATTGAGTTTTCAAGGTTCAACACACCTTTTGGGTGTGGGAAGTTTTAGTTACTTATAGTTGTTAAAAGGGATATCCCTTTATCTGCATACCAGGCACTGCCAGAACGGGGGCAAATGCTCCCGTCCCGGTGATCTTGTGCTGAATTATAGTTCTGGATCATGACGGTGTTTCTTCTTCGAAGGTTGAGTCTGTTCAGGCTGCTCGCGACTGAGTATCTGGTCAATATTCTGTTTGATGGTGCGAAGCTCTTTTTCATGATCCTGTGCGGAATGGTATTCGTTATAAGCTTCGTTTTCCTGCGAGATAAGTTCTTCAATTTCGGCAGTCAATGCTTTGGCAGCAGGAAGTTTTTTGATATCGTGACTCTTGAAATAGCGGATTGCAGACTCTCGTAAGATAAAGTCCGACTCATGAGCATGATAGAAGTCCTCATGTTTGGATTTACGTTTGATCTGCTTGTATTCCTCATAAAGCGGTGCAGTCTTTCGATAGATCTGTATCTGTCTGCGTAATTCCTTTTTCTCCTTAATAACGGATTCAAAGGATTTCACTTTCTTCCTTGCATCGGCCACGGCATTATGCGCTTCCACAAGAGCTGCGTCCATTGCTTCCGGAGATTCAAAGCCTGCTTCCTGATATGCAATCAGGGTTGCAGACATTGTTTTCAGATTATGAAGCGTTGCCCAGTGTGCGTACCCGCCGCCTTTGCTATGGGCGTAATTCATGTCTACGATACGATCGAGGCCGGAAGGAGAATTATGCGACTGGGCTGACTTTATAGGAGATGCTTTTGAAGTAGAAGGAACTGGCGATTTTTCATGAAGTGCCTGCTCTGCATTTCTATTGATCTGCTCCAGTACAGCTTCCTTGGAAAAGTCATCTCCAAGCTTTCTTGCTGTGATTGGCTTTGTCCGGTCTGCGGTCAGATAACTGAATCTTCCACGGCTCTCCCGAACAGAAATGCCGTGTTCCTCAAGCAACTCCTGAAACTCTTCAAAGCTTTTGGCCGCAAGCAATGCGGCACGAATATTTCCTCTAAGGATATCTTTGTCAGTTTCAAACTTCGTTCGCCTAGGCGTAAGTCCGTCTGCAATGATTCGCTGATTCAGCTCATCCAGTTCCTGCTGGCCGCGCCGCCTTGCATGATATTCCCGTTCGGTAATTCTGTTCTTGCTGCCGTTTAAGAGATCAATCTGATACAGATTTTCCCGATGGCACATCTCCATTACTTCACTTCGAAGATAGCGAAGTGCTGAAGCAGTGCAGCGATGTTTCATCCCCGCCTGTGTATCACAGGGTCTGTCCATATAGGGAAGGAAGGGAATATCTTTGATGCGCAGACTGTTAATGACGATGTGAACGTGAATGTTTCCGCTATGGTTATGACCATCCGGATGAGTGCAGACCAAAGCCTGGTGTCCGGGAAAATGTTCCCGGCAGAAATCGGCGCCAAGCTGCTGGGCCTTATCCATTGTCAGCCCATTTTCTGTTCCATCTCTCGGATCAAAGCTGATGATATAGTGGTGACTTTTCACATCACCCCTCTGGTTGTTTTTGCCGTATCTGAGATTGGCCCGCATACATGCAATTGCAAAATCTTCATCGCCGCAGAGGATGGTCTCCATCCGAAAGTCATCACGGGGGAGCATCCGGCCCTTCTCATCCAGAAGCGGTTTATTGGTAAACTCATCATGCTGGAAAGTAAGGTACAGTTCGGCAGCACCATAGTTCGCATTTTTAGAGCTGATATGTTTGATCGTTGCCAACTGCATCACCTACTTTCTTTAAGACTTCAAATTTCAGTTTCGCCAGATCCGAAACTGCTGTACGAACCTCCTCTGCAAGGTTTGGGTAAGGCGTATGAGTTTCATTCAAAAACCTCGCAATCTGATTCAGGTTGCTTCCGATCTTTCCGTATTCCGAAGTCATTCTGCCAACAGAGGAAAGCAGCTCATCACTGGATGCTGATACCTTTATGATGGGACGGATCGTTACACCGGTGATGGACTGGCGGATCATTTCAGCCTGACTCATCCCATAGGTCTTGCAGCGTTCAGAAAAGGCTTCGTATTCTTCGTCGGTCAGCATCGATTTGATGAGACGATTACGATGCGGGGCATTATATTTTTTCGCGATAGGGCATCACCTCCTATAAAAAAATGAAACTGCCATGTCTGGCAGAAATTAAAAAATCGCCGTTTCCGGCGACTTCAGCAGGGTTTGGGGAAGGCACTCCCCAACAAGTATCTGACCGTGGAAAAATGAGTGTGATACGAAATTTGGTACCATGGTCGATACTTGCTCTTAACAAATGAGAGACTGACAATAACGTAAATATCACCTCCTGCCATGATTAACATGGGACTGCATCCATTCGATGAGATCCGGTTTTATCACGAGCTTGCGCCCGCCGATCTGCATGGTTGGAAAGTCCGGCTGGCTCATCAGTGCGTAGGCACCGGACTTGGAAATGCACAAAGCCTGAGCCAAAAGCTTTGCGTCCAGTACGTCCGGCAGATTTTCAAATAAGTTGTTTTTCATGTTGTACCTCCATAAAAATGCGCAAAAGAAAGCAGCCATTGTCGGATGACAATGACTGCGGGTTGAGAGGATTGGATGGGATATGATTTATTGGTTTCTGTATTCGGAATACTTTTCCGAAATGTGATGGATCCGTTTGCTGACTGCGCTGTGATTCTGATAGCCAACTTTAGCAGCGATTTCTTTTAGGGTAAACCCCTCAGACTTAAACTGAAGTATCTGCTGGTCACGTTCTGAAAGGGTCGCGACAAATGCTTCGAAGGTCTGGCTCTCAATGATTTCTTCTTCGAAAGGAGCACTCTCGGCAGTAATGGAATCCGGAGTATCCTCCATGAGCTGATCCAAAGACAGCATCGCGCCGACACTGGTTTGGGAATGCGACCATTTTCGCATAAATTCCTTTTTTACAAGACTGTTGCGAAAAACATAATCGGTTTCATCACGGGTCGCCCAGATCGTGTCGATTATAGGCTGCCAGTTCTGTTCCTTTACGATCATCGGAACAACGGACCCGATAAGGTTGCTGAACTGCTGATAAGTCAGGAAGGGAACTTCCATGCCTCTTGGCATATTGAAAAGAGACTGGAAGGAAAGTCCGATATGCTCAAACTTTTCCCTAATATAAGGAATAATCGTATAGGACAATCTCCATAATGGAAAATCTCCGGAATAGGAATTGAAGCTGCCGGGGATTTCTCTGTAATCACCATCCTTGTTCGGCACTTCAAAGCACTGCCAGGCACTCCACGCATAGCAGTCCCAAACCAGTTCCAGAAATACATCCGTGTTCAAAAGTTCTGCATAATCATCACTGCGGATCACATCAAATGGACAACGCGGCAGATTCATATAAGCAGGTCTTTTGGAAACAAGTTCTTCCGGCAGGCTGTAAAAAAGTGTGAGCCAGGACTTATTATCCTCTGGCAGGATCTGCATGATATTTCCGGGTTCCAGCAGGATAAATCCCTTAGGCCCGCGTTGTGTTCTGTCAGATTTCAATATATCTCACCTCCGTCCTTTATAAATCTGAGAAGAAAATCCTCCTCTACTAATATATGGCACGAAACAGAAGCAAATGTTCCATCTGTTCCAATATTTTTTGAAATATTTTTTATTTTATCACAGATTACAATAATTCTAATCATTATAAATGCAGACAGATTATGCATCCTTCTTATGAGAACTTATCTTAGACTGTATAGTAGTAATCGGTTCAGATTGATATTATTCGCCATATCGCATATAATAACATTGTAGCACATAGTGGTTTTGAAATGGTGATTATTATGAATCTTGCTAATGTATAAGTCAAGTGTAATTTGGTTGTATGATTATCATAGGACACTTCCATGAGAGACCACAAGAACACCAAGAAAATGAATTTCGGCATAAACCGCAACGTAATGACCCTGATCGGCTTACTGCTTCTGGCCCTGGGTGCCATGGGCAGAGGAATCATTCAGACCCGTTTCCTGGGTGTGGGCGCCGTCAACTCTGACCAGCTTCTGGAAGTGTTAAATGCCTCCGGCGGTATGCAGGCCGCAGCGGCAGCCCGCGGTATGCAGGCCGCAGCGGCAGCCCTGGTATTTGAAGGCCTGGAATCCTGCGCTGCTCCAATCTTCGCAGTCCTGCTCATCGATGGCTTCCAGAAAAGCTCCAACGTACCGAAATACATCCTTCGCGTCCTTGGAGTTGCAATCCTCAGCGAAATCCCATACAATTACGTCTTTTCCGGCAAATTGCTGGACATGACCTCACGAAATCCGGTATGGGCAATGGTGCTTTGCCTTCTGATGCTTTACCTCTTCCGCCAGTACGAAGGAAAGCAGGCGGGCAAGCTCCTGATCAAACTGGCCGTAGCTGCGGCCGCAATCCTCTGGTCCCTGCTGTTTCGCGTACAGTTTGGTCCGATCATGCTCCTGCTGGTCATGGCCCTCTGGGCCCTCCGCAATCGCCTATCCCTCAGACTTTGTTTTGGTGCCGCAGTCGCAGTCTGCTGCTGCGTAGTGAATCCACTCTACATGTTTTCTCCCTTCGGATTCCTGATCGCACACTTCTATAATGAAGAGAAAGGCTTCTTCGCCCGTCCAATCCAGTACCTGATCTACCCATTCATGCTGGTAATGGTTGGCCTGGCAGGTCTTGTAATGACATTTTGATTGAAACGAGAGAAACTATGACACAAAACGATTATTTTAACTCACCGGAATTCGGGGAAAAATATAACTACGGCGGCCCTCTGGGCTGCTTCTGCACACCGGAAGGAACCCGATTTAGTGTATGGGCACCAACTGCCCAGTCCGTAGTCCTGAACCTGTATCCCTGCGGCAGCGATGATGATGCTCAGGACAATGGAACTGCCCGCAGACAGTTCCCTCTGGCCCCAGGACCCCATGGCGTCTGGACCTATGAAACCACCGAGAACCTGGAAAGCACTTACTACACCTACGACATCACCGTTGATGGCGTTACCAGAAATACCGCAGACCCCTATGCAGTAGCCGCCGGAGTCAACGGCCGTCGCAGCATGGTCATCAATCTGTCTCACACCAACCCGGAAGGATTTACGGACGACAAAGCCCCTGCCTACACCAATGAAAATATCATCTATGAAGTCCATGTAAAGGATTTCACCTGGGACAAAGCCTCCGGCGTCAGCGACGAAAAACGAGGCAAATACGCAGGCCTCTGCCAGGCAGGCACAACTTTAAACGGGGATGGCATCCATCCCACCGGTCTCGACTATCTCAAACAGTTGGGCATCACCCACATACAGCTGATGCCGGTATATGATTACGGCTCCGTAGACGAAAAGGGCCCCGATAGTCAGTTCAACTGGGGTTATGATCCGGTCAACTACAACGTACCGGAAGGCTCTTATTCCTCCGACCCATATCACGGCGAAGTCCGTATCAAAGAATTAAAACAGCTGATTATGACCCTCCATCAGAACGGCTTCCGTGTCATCATGGACGTGGTATACAATCACACCTATAGCCTGGACTCCTTCCTGAATCGAACCGTGCCGGGCTACTACTACCGTTTCAACGAAGACGGAAGCCCTTCCAACGGCTCCGGCTGCGGCAACGACACCGCCAGTGAGCGCAGCATGTGCGCAAAGTACATCCTGGATTCCGTGCTTTATTGGGCAAAGGAATACCACTTCGATGGTTTCCGCTTTGACCTCATGGGCCTCATGCCGGTAAAACTGATGAACGAGATCCAGGAAGCACTGGACAAAGAATTTGGTAAAGGTGAGAAACTGATCTACGGAGAACCATGGAGAGCAGCAGACACGGCAGCAGTTCCGGGAACCATCCTGGCAGACAAAGCCAATCTGAAAAAACTCCATCCCGGCATTGGCGCCTTCTGCGTCAAAGGAAATCTCATGCAGGAAAATGCCAGAGGCCTGGTCAATGGCGGCAGCTACGATGCCAAAACCTTCCCCAGATGTCTTCGCGGCTGGGCCAGAATCAATGGAGAGTACTCCGTCAATGCCCCATCCCAGACCATCGGTTACCTGTCCTGCCATGACGACTGGACCCTCTGGGACCGACTGATCAACACCATGGATGAGGAAAAGGCCTATGAAAGCAACCATGCAGAAGCCATGCGAGCAAATCGCCTTGCCATCGCCCTGCTGATTGGATGTCAGGGAAATCTCTTCATCCTGTCCGGAGAAGAATCCGCCCGAACCAAGGAAGGAATCAAGAACAGCTTCGACTCCTCTATCCAGGTGAACCGCATCGACTGGAACCGAATCTGGGAAAACCAGGAATTAATGAAATACTATCAGGGCCTCTTCGCCCTTCGCAAAAAAATGCCATATCTCTGTGATAAGTCCTCCGATGCTGCCAGACACATTAAGCGCGTCTACCAGCCAAAGGATGACTGCGTGGCAGTAGAACTGGCAGACCATACCACCACCGGTCCATGGAAAAAGGCAATTTTTCTCTACAACTTCAGCAACAAGGCCCAGACCATCGACCTCCCGGAAGGGCAGTGGCAATGTCTGGCTAACGGCAGTGACAGCTTCCTCTGGAAGAAGAACCTCTGTCAGAAAGCCACCTGCACCATCCAACCAATGACAGCGAACATTTTTGGCAATTAAAATTACCGGAAAAGCAATCAGAACAGCAACTGGAAAAGCAATCAGAAAAGCAATCAGAAAAGCAACTAGAAAGGCAACTATAAGGGCAACCACATGCGATTTATTTACGGCAAACAGGACATGAAAACCGCAGAACAGGCCCAGGAAAACTGCTACCTGCTGACCAACGGTCTTGGCGGCTATTCCTCCCTGTCCATGGCATACTCCGCCACTCGCAACGATCAGGGTCTCCTGATCTCCGCATCCACGGCGCCAACCGTTCGCCACACCCTGGTGCAGCGCATGCTGGAAACACTGCAGCTGGGTAGCAAGACTTTCGACCTGTCCACCCAGGAGAAAATTTATGGGGTCAGGCACCATAAAATTTCTATAAACTCTGCCGGAAAAATAATCCTCTCCGAGAATGGCTATACCCATCTGACCTCCTTTATCTGGGAGGACCAGCCCAAATGGCTCTACGAGCTCTGCGGTATCACCGTCAAGCGCCAGATCACCATGCGCCCGGAGCATAACACCCTGCTCGTCCGCTACGAAATCACAAATCATGCGGAGGAAGACGGACGACTCACCTTGCAGCCCGCCTTTCTCTGTGCCCCAAAAGGACAGACCCTGCAGGCGCAGGACCAGAAAATCCACCTGCATTCCAATAACAATCATGCAATTCTCCAGTTTAATGATTATAATGTATTTATCGGAACCGATGCCAATCTGGCACCGGTTTCTCCTGCTTGGGAGCATGTCTTTTACCGCCATGATCTGGAGGATGGCAGAACCGCAGACGGATACCTCATGCGCTGTATGGAAATAACGATAGAGTGTCCGGCGGGAGAGAAGGCCACTTGCTCAGTCATATTGTCAGATCGCGAAGTCCTGCAGCCTGAAGAAAAAACGAATGATTTTGACTGTCAGTATAAAGCAGCTATCCATGCTCTGGCTTCACAGATTCAGGAAGAAGCCAAAGAGCACAGGAAAAAACTGGAAAGCAATATTTTTCTAAGGGATCCCGTCGCCAGACAGCTGGCAGTCAGCGCAGACGCCTACATCACCCGCCGCGATTCCACGGGCGGCAAGACCATTGTAGCCGGCTATCCGTTTTTCGCAGACTGGGGCAGAGACACCATGATTTCCCTGCCGGGCTGTACGCTGGCCAATGGGCAGTATGACACCGCGGAGAGCATCCTCCGAACCTTCCTGGAATATGAACAGGGCGGTCTGGTGCCAAACCTCTTCCCGGAAGGAGGGGAGGCGCCACGCTATAATACCGTCGACGCAGCCCTGCTTCTGATCAACAGCGTCTGGCTCTACTATCAGAGAACGCACAGAAGAGACTTCCTGGCCTATGCTTACCCGATCATGCAGCGCATCATCCAGGGCTACCGCAAGGGATCTTTGCATGGAATCCACATGGATGAGGACGGCCTCATTGCCGCCGGCCAGGGACTGGACCAGGTAACCTGGATGGATGTCTGTGTGGAGGGAATCCTTCCGACCCCGCGGCATGGAAAACCGGTGGAAATCAATGCCTACTGGTATAACGCGCTGCGGATCATGGCGGAGATCGCCCGGATTCTGCCTGACGGGGAGGAGCCCCGGAAGACGGATCCTGCAGGCCTTTTGGAAGAGAATAAGCCTCTGTCCGGCTTAGATTCCAATCAGGAAATGGATTACCTGGCCCTTGCCAGCCGGGTTCGGGAGTCCTTCCTGGAAAAATTCTGGATCAAGGAATCCGGCTATTTAAGAGATGTCATCTCGGAAACGCATGAACAGCAAGAACTGGAAAAACGGCCCGGTTCATCGGCTCTGGCAATCACCGCATTCAGGACCACATGCTCCCTTTCTAATAGTTCGGCGGACGAGCAGATCCGATGCAACCAGATCTGGGCAATCACCCTTCCATATACCATGCTGTCCCATGAGCAGGAGGTCAGCGTGGTGAATACCGTGTATCGCAAGCTTTATACGCCTTGCGGACTCAGAACCCTAGACCCGGAGGACCCGCAGTTCCACCCGACCTACGGAGGACCGCAGAAGGATCGTGACCTGGCTTACCATCAGGGTACCACCTGGGTATTTCCGCTGGGGGCATTCTATAAGGCATACCTGAAAAGCAATTCTTTTTCCGATGAGGCAAAGGAATGGGTGAGGGAACGTCTGGCAGCAATCGAGCCAATGCTGCGGGAGGGCTGCATCGGACAGCTGCCGGAGATTTACGATGGACTGACACCCGGCCCGTCCAGGGGCTGCTTCGCCCAGGCCTGGAGCGTGGGAGAAATCCTGTCAGTATATGAAATGCTGGAGCAGGAGAGATCAATGCCGGAGCAAATGAGATATATGCCGGAGCAAGTGAAATATAAATAAGTAAGGAGCATTATTATGGCTGTAAACCACATCAAACTGGATAAATCAAAGAAAGGCTGGTGGAAATCCGCTGTTTTTTATCAGGTATACCCCAAATCTTTCCAGGACTCCAATCACGATGGAATCGGTGACCTGCAGGGAATCATTTCCCGTCTGGACTATCTGGACCAGCTGGGCATCGACGGCATCTGGATGTCCCCGATGCTGCAGTCTCCCCAGGTGGATAACGGCTATGATATCTCGGATTATCAGGCGGTCGACTCCATGTTTGGCAGCATGGCCGACATGGAGCAACTCATCGCCGAAGCCAAAAAGCGCGGCATCTCCATCATTCTGGACCTGGTATTAAACCACACCTCTGACCAGCACCGCTGGTTCCTGGAGGCGAAAAAAGATAAGTCTAACCCATACCACGACTACTATGTCTGGAGGGATGGTTCGCCGGAGCAGCTGCCAAATGACATGCGTGCTGCCTTCGGCGGTCCTGCCTGGACCTATGTTCCGGAACTGGGACAGTATTACTTCCATCAGTTTGCCGTGCAGCAGCCGGATCTGAACTGGGATAATCCTGCGGTAAGAAGAGAATTGTATGATATGATCCGTTTCTGGGTGAATAAGGGAATCGAAGGCTTCCGCCTGGATGTCATCGACCAGATCGCCAAGAATCCGGATTTGGGCATCACCGGCAATGGCCCTCGCCTCCACGAATTCCTCCGGGAACTTTCCGCAGAGGGATTCCAGGAAGAGTACCTGGCAACCGTAGGCGAAGCCTGGGGTGCAGACGTGGAGCGGGCAAAGCTTTACAGCGCACCGGATTGCAGCGAGCTTTCCATGGTGTTCCAGTTCCAGCATATCTGTCTGGATCAGCAGCCGGGCAAGGATAAATGGGACCTGGCACCTCTGTCACTTCCTGCCTTAAAGAAATGTATGGCACACTGGCAGAACGGCCTGGAGGGCCAGGGCTGGAACAGCCTTTTCCTGAATAATCATGATCTTCCGCGTATCGTATCCCGCTGGGGCAACAATCAGGAATATCGCCTGGAATCTGCCAAGCTGCTAGGCGCTTTATTCCACGGCATGCAGGGAACTCCATTTATCTATCAGGGAGAAGAACTTGGCATGACCAATGTGAAGCTTCCTATCGAAGAATACGAAGACCTCGAAACCGTCAACTTATATAAAGAGCGCCTTGCCCAGGGCTACAACCCTGCCGACATCATGGAATCCATCTATGCAAGAAGCCGTGACAATGCCCGCACCATGATGCAGTGGTCCGGAGAAACCTATGCCGGCTTCTCCGACGTAGAGCCATGGTTCATCATCAACCCTAACTACACCGAGATCAATGCAGAAAAAGCACTGGCAGACGAAAACTCAGTATTCTATTTCTATCAGAAGCTGATTGCCCTGCGAAAGCAGCTCCCGGTCATCCGGGACGGCAGCTTCACCCTGCTCTGCCCGGACGACGAGCAGATCTTCGCCTACATTCGAGAAGACAGCAACAGCCAGCTGCTGGTAGCAGGCAACTTCGGCGCGACCGGCATCGTAATCCCGGAGGAGATTCAGAAGCAGAGTGCTTTCCTGGAAGGAGAACTGATCCTGTCCAACTACAGAAAGCGGGAATATAAAGAAGACAGCGAAGCTGCGAAAGATAGCGTCATGCTGGAGCCTTATGAGGTTCGGTACTATTATTGGAAAAAGTAATGGCTTGCGTAAGAAATTATGCTTGCTAGGAAAATACGATGAGAATAGATGATTGTATATTTGACCTGTACGGTACCTTAGTAGATATCCGTACAGACGAAGAAAAACCGGAACTCTGGGAAAACCTTTATCTCAATTATCACAAAAAGGGACTTACTTTTGATTCGACCCAGCTGAAGCTGGAATATGAGAAGCTGGTAAAGGAAGAAATCCTGCGGATGAAGCGTGAGGGGCAGAAGCGTGAAGAGGAAGCCTGGGGGCGGAGTCAGAAAGCGGAGAAGGAAGAAGCACAGGGATTGAGTCAGAAGACGGAGAAGGAAGAAGCCAGATATCTGAGTCGGGTATCAGAATACGATCCTGAGATTGATCTGACCAGAGTCTTTGCACAGCTGTTTGAAGAATCAAAGCCAACAGATCCGTTAATCTGGGATTTCGGGCGATACTTTCGTGAGTTATCCATAGAAAAACTAAGTCTTTATCCAGAAGCCAGGGCAATGCTGCTTGCCATTCGGGCAGCCGGAAAAAGGGTATGGCTTCTGTCCAATGCCCAGCGGGTATTCACAGGACCTGAACTCCAAAAGCTGGGCATCGATGATTGCTTTAACGGCATCTATATCTCCTCCGATTACGACTGCAAGAAACCAGATCCTCGATTTTTCAATATCTTACTGAAAGAGCAGGGCATTGATCCTGCACATGCAATCATGATCGGAAACGATGGAAACTGTGATATCGCAGGTGCACGTCAGGTCGGCCTTCATACCCTTTATCTGCATTCGGAAACCTCCCCAAAAGGCGATGATCCTGTGGCAGATTACAAGCTTTCAGAACCGGACATGAAAATGGTGAAGAAAATTCTGTTGGAAGAGAATGGATTACGGTGAAATGACCAAAATGCTATTTGTACTGCGTAGTTATTTTAGCAGAATTACGGAGCTCCCTAAGAAATAATTGTTTTCCTGCGTAGTTGTACTCAAATGAACCCCTTGGAATTACCCAGGAAAATAATCATTTTTCCTGAATCACCGTAATATATACAAGTGAACCCTTGGTAGATTACCCAGGATAAATCTGTTTTTCATTTATCATCCGTAAATGAATCCAAATTATTACGGATGATATGATAACACTAAGAAAATGATCCGTAATCGTCCCGGCCATCAGGATTTTCGGAGATTAATAATACCTAGAAAATGTGCAAAAGCAGAAAATGATCCGTAATTGTCCCCGGGATTCCCCTAAAATGATAATGCTTTTTGGCAAAGAAAACAGGCAGGAATCCTTTCGGATACCTGCCTGTTTAGGAAGGGGAGAACACCAATCATGGTATGAATAAAAGTCATATGCTGTTTTGTCGCTGTACTAGAATTCCAGAATTTCGGAATTGTCCCAGTTGAGACGACCGTACTGAAGGGTGTTGACAAGGATCTCCTTCTTCAGTTCTTCAGTGAGTTTGGACTTGGTGACGCGCCAGCACCAGTTGCCGCTGTCGGTACTTGGTACGTTGTTGCGGGCCTTGTTGTCCAGTCCCAGGTAATCCTGGATTGGGATGACACAGGTGTCTGCGGTTGAGCGGAGTGCCATGGCTACGAAGCTCTTGTAGATCTTATCGTCCGGAGTGTAGAAGTCGTTCAGATAATTGCGAACCAGGTGGTGCATCTCTTCGTCTAAGCCCTGGTACCAGCCAACGATGGTCTCGTTGTCATGGGTTCCGGTGTATACGACGCAATTGTGGCCGTAATTGTGTGGCAGATGGTCATTGCCGTATCCGATGTCACCCTTATCAAAGCCAAACTGCAGAACCTTCATATTTGGATAACCGGTTTCATTTACCAGCTGGCGAACAGTGTTGGTCATGAGACCAAGATCCTCCGCTACAACCTGCTTGCGGCCCAGACGCCATTCGATGGTGCGGAAGAAATCCATGCCAGGTCCTTTTTCCCAGTGACCATCTGCTGCAGAATTGCTGCCGTAAGGTACGGAGAAGTACTCGTCAAATGCACGGAAATGGTCGATACGAACCACATCATACATCTGAAACATATACCAGAGACGGGAAGACCACCACTCGTAGCCGGTGCTTCTGTGATAATCCCAGTTGTAAAGGGTGTTCCACCAAACCTGTCCATCTGCAGCGAATGCATCAGGAGGGCAGCCGGCGGTTGCTGTTGGCACATGATACTCATCTAACTGGAAAAGCTCCGGATGAGCCCATACATCGGTACTGTTGACAGATACATAGATTGGGATGTCACCGATGATCTGGATATGGCGGCTGTTGGCATAGGCCTTCAGCTTAGTCCACTGCTGCGTGAACTTGAACTGCATGTATTTCTGGAATTCGATTTCAAAGTAGAGCTCGCGGTTGTAATAATCAACAGCAAAATCCCAGTGCATGCGGATATCCTCCGGCCATTCCATCCAGGTCTTGCCCTCGAAGAAATCGTGAAGCGCCATGAAAAGAGCATAGTCATTTAACCACCAGCCATTGTTGGTTAAGAACTCCTGATAAGCAGGATCTTCATTTACGTGGCTTCTCTGGTAAGCCTTGCGAAGGATAGCATAACGATTGTCGTTTAATTTTTTATAATGAATGGTGCCAGGAAGCTTGCCAAAATCACCGTTTTCCACCTCAGATGCCGTCAGCACACCTTCCTCCACCAGCACATCCAGACTGATGAAATATGGGTTGCCTGCGAATGCTGAATAGGACTGATAAGGTGAGTTGTCGGACTTGCCAAAGCTGGTAGGACTGAGTGGCAGAATCTGCCAGTAGGTCTGGCCGGCCTCAGTCAGATAGTCAACAAAATCATAGGCAGCCTGATCAAAACATCCAATTCCATACTTGGATGGCAGACTGAAGATTGGCATTAAAACGCCTGCTTTACGGTTCATGGGTTCCCTCCTGGATTTGATAATCAAAAGTTACAGGAGGGTTCCACCGGTGCTCCGGCGTTCCCCGAACCCTCCTCACTACATACAATAAAGTAGCATAAACGAGGCTTGCAATCTTGCACGATATCCTCAGAAAATCACACAATCCTAGCATGATTTGAGCCAGAGGGTCGGTTCCGGTGGCACACTTTTTTAATGAAAAATTAATAAATTGACCAGTTTATAAACAAATTATAAAGAAAAAGGTGCCACCGGAACCGACCCCCTGGCCCGCCCACACATGGTGAACAAAATGCAAAATGATAAAATCATAACCAATTACGAAAACTACAGAGAGAACAAATCGCACGGAGAGCACAGCTACCCTTTCAGTATCTATTCCTGTGTTATTCCGGATCTCTTCTCAGAGGTCCTGCCCCACTGGCATGAGGAGATGGAGATCATATTAATTAAAGAAGGAAAGGGGATTGTGAGTGTGGATTTTGAGAAGCGGGTGCTGACGGCACCGGCTATAATGTTCATTTTGCCCGGGCAGCTGCATGGCATATGCCAATACGAGAAGGAGAGGATGGAGTACGAGAATATCATTTTTCATCCAAGGCTGCTGCAATCCCATGATAATGACATATTTGATCAGCAGTATCTGACACCGCTTCTGGATGGGATGATACAGATGCCGACCTTCCTGGAAGAGGTGGATACGGGCTTTTCTTTGCTTTATGCACCCCTCAAGGAATGCGAGGAGACAGACAGTCCTCTTATGGTAAAAAACCTTCTTTTTTTCTTGTGCAGCAGACTGCTGGAGCTTTATCCGGAGAGAACCGAAAGGGCAGCCAGAAGAGATGCCCTGGAACGGGTGAAGCCGGTGCTGGTTTACGTGCAGGATCATTATCAGGAGGTTATTACCGTGGCAGATGCGGCAGCACAGGTGGATTTCTCGGAGGCTCATTTCATGCGTTTCTTCAAGCAGACGCTGGGAATGTCTTTTGTCACTTATCTGAAAAATTATCGTCTGGCGAAAGCGGAGGAGATGCTGCGGACAAGGGATGCCAGCGTGCTGGACATCGCGCAGGACAATGGCTTCCCAAACGTGTCATATTTCATCAGAGAATTCAAGGCTAGGTATGGGATGACGCCACTGAAGTATCGAAGCAGGTAAGGGAAGAACAATAATCTGGTCATATGACGATGATTTGTTGTCGTTTTCGCCGTCTGGATTTTGGGAAAACAATACTTGCTGGAATTTGCCCTTACTTTGTTGTAAATTTGCATCCTTTTGCAGAGCCATTTACAATAAAAGAGAAGGTGATTGAGGAATTCATTGTGTTTTCCCTTCTGTATCTCACTAAAACAACAAGTTATCAGCTGATGATATGGAAAAGATAGCAACTTTGGATAAAGAACAGAGTGCATTGCAGCAGCTCTGGCAGAAGCGTTTGGATGTGGTGTAAATGACCTTCCGCTTCATTTCGTGCTTTCCTGGTATGAACAGAAAGCCGTATGTATTCTGCTGACGCTTTTGCATCTCGGTATTAAGAATATTCACCTTGGACCGAGTCTTCCGGCGTTTATTTCGGAGAATATCCTGAAGTTCTTAGTCGAAAACTATGGCATTGCACCTATCAGTACACCGGAAGCTGACATGGCGAAGTTTATCGGATGACAGGAGGCCTGTATGTTATATGATCCACAAAACTGTCCTTGCCTGAATGTTGATTGTGATTTATATATGAACTGTGAGGAGTGTATAAATCGACATCATTCCTCGCGGAAGTATCCACTTACAGCTTGCGAGATATGCAAGCCGGAAGGCTGTGAGAAAGCAGATCCACGTGGATTTAGAAAGGAAAAGGATAAATGAGACAAAAGAACAGAGAAGTATCTAATCGTGAAGAACTATTGGAGATCATGCGCAGATGTGATGTTTGCAGGCTGGCATTGAATAATGAGGGCTACCCTTATATTGTACCGATGAATTTCGGATTATCAGTTGATGAAGATAAGATTTCACTGATCTTTCACAGTGCATTAGAAGGAATGAAGCTGGACCTTATTCGCAAGGATAACCGCGCATCTTTTGAGATGGATGGAAAGCATCAGCTTCAGTATTTTGAGGAGCAGGGTTACTGTACCATGGCTTATGAAAGTGTCATTGGCAGTGGCACAATTCGTTTTCTGAGTGATAAAGAGAAGGAACAGGCACTGCGAGCACTTATGGATCAATATCATCCTGGGAAAAATGCTTATTTTAATCCGGCAGCAATCTCCAGAACGGCGGTTTATGTTCTTGAAGTTGAGAGTATTACCGGAAAAAGGAAGCTGCCAAAGTGATACTGCGGCGTTACAATACGAAATTTTAGTTTACTCTCTCGATGGTAGTTGCCGGTACGGCAATAAGTAAAAATACCGAGTACTGTGGGGGTGTGATCCCATAGTACTCGGTATTTTATTTCATTTTCGCCAATCCATTAGTGACAGTGCTCATTGTTCAGTCTCTACTGTTTTATGAACACTGCCCTAAGGGGATGTCCTTTTTTTGCGATATTACTTTCTCTTTTTCTTCGGTCTGTATTTTTTCTTGGTGGCGCTCTTTACCTTGGCGTTCTGGACGCCGGAAGAAGCGTTCGAAGAACCCTGTACCTCCTGTTTTGCTGCCTCGAGCTGCTTATCTCTCTCTGCAACAGCCTTTCCTCTGAGGCGGGAGAAGATACCCTTTTTCTTTGTAGTCTGCGGAACTTCAACGGAACCATGCAGGCCTCTGACATCCGTGATGTAGATGCCCGATACGGTCGCGCGGACTTCCTTCTTGAGCGGGATCATATCAAAGATCTTTTCGTCCGCGACCATATTCATGACCTTCGGACCGTACTTGACTTTGACGATTGGCATCTTGCTTCTTCTGAGGAGCTTGGGTGTACTTTCGATGACTGCGTCCGGAAGACCGGCATCTTTGAGCGGGACCCGTTTCTTGTCAATGATTAGCAGGGTGACATTCTGCTTTGCCGCCTCGATCTGCACCTGCTGTTCAGCCTGTCTTCGCTCAAGTCTGCGCCCGACAAAATACAGGACGATCAGAGCGATAATAAGGACGACCAGAATGATCAATAAAACTTTCCAGAGCGTACTCATGTTCAAATCCTCCGAACTCATTTTTTCGCTAAGGTACATACTATCATGATTCGTGGGGCAAAGCAAGAAGACTTCATGCAAAATTCGGCTTGGTGAAAAGGATTCAATTTCGACCGGAAACATGGTATCATTTTATCAACTGACAGAAGAGAGCAAGAGGGTCTGTGGCTTGTACGGAATGACTGCAGCAGGAATGCCTGAAGCTTACAACGGAATGATTACAGCAGGAGTGTCTGAGACTTACACGGAATGATTACAGCAAGTCTGCCTGGGGCTTGCAGAGAATGATTGCAGTAAAACAGCGCAGGAGGCTGGCAGAGAATGATCACAATTAAGGAATTGGCGGAAATCCTCAATCTCAGCACAACAACAGTATCGAATGTTATTCACGGCAAGACAAAAGAGGTGTCCAAAGCGACGATCGAGCGTGTGCAGGAGGCCCTTACTAAATATGAGTATGTCCCGAATATCAGCGCCAGTAATCTGGCCAGGAACAAATCAAAAATCATAGGCGTAGCCCTGCTTGCCAGGCCTGACAAGTACCCGAATCTGCTGACGGATCCTTTTATTTCCGAGCTGGTCAGTTCGCTGGAGCGGACGATCAGGGAAAACGGATATTTTATGATGATCTATATAGCGGATGAAATCGGGGGAATTATTCAGCAGATCGCATCATGGAACGCGGACGGCGTCGTTCTCTTCGGGCTTATGGGCAGTACCTGGAAAAAAGTGGGTGAGCGGTATAAAAAGCCCATTGTCTCGATCGACTGTTTTGATGTGACGGAGAGAGAAAATGTCGTGAATATCGGCCTTCAGGATGAAGAAGGGGCGTATCTTGCTGCCCGCCATCTTATTGAGAACGGACACAGGAGGATCGCTTTTCTGTCTGATAACCTTCACGGAGTGGACAGGGAGAGATTCAGAGGATTCAGAAGAGCTTTGGAAGAGGAAGAACTTTCCTTTCATGATGAGGATTTCCTGCAGCTCCTGATTTCGGAAAAGAGCGCGGAAGAGTGTTTCAGGGACCTTGCTCCGCGGTGCGAAGAGTATACGGCGGTCTTCTGCGTCTCCGACCTCTATGCGGTACAGCTCGCCAATGCGATCCGCGCCCTGGGAAAGAGTATTCCGGAGGACCTGTCCATCATCGGTTTTGATGACAATATGCTGAGCCGGTTCTACAGACCGGCGATCACGACGATCCGTCAGGATATGGAAATGAAAGGCGTTCTGGCCGGCAGTATTCTGGTGCAGATGATCGAGGAAAGATATGAAGGGGAGAAGGAAGTGATGCTTCCGGTAAGCCTCATCGAGCGCGATACGGTTAAAAAGATTTCCTGCTGAGTACAGATCCCGCCCGCGGGACGAAAGCGCCGAATAAAAAGACCGCTGTATGCGGCTGATCCTTAAGAGGATGACAGCCATATACGGCGGTCTTTGGTTCATCTGACCGGGAACACCTCGCATTCCTGCCGCGTCCGCGCAGGATGCGAAGCACCTTCTTCCATGCATCAGCGTGACGGGGAGACCCATATCCGGATCGCCCCGGCGCAGGTCAGGACTTTCCTGTCGCGCTTACCGGTGTAGGTCTTCTCTCGTCGAAGACAGAACCTACATCGAAGAGATTCTCGAAGACATTGGTCTTCGCCTGTCCGGAGATCGACCGCCACATCTGCAGACCGTCGCAGTCGATACGGCCCTGACGGCAGTAATTGGGACGGATCTGGACCCAGTATTCGCTCGAGGCGTCAACGTTCGCGTAGAAGTTATAGCCCATGCTTTTAAAGTAGGCGAAGACATCGTTCGTCGCCTCGTCGTAATCGCGCCAGGTGCCGATATCCGCTCCGTGCGCGAAAATGATCGTATCCGTCGGACCGGTGATATTGGCGACCGTGTTCTGCCATTTGTCCTGATCCGTCGCGAGCGTCTCGACGGGTTTTCCGGTCACGCTCAGATGGCCCCAGGTATGGCAGGCGAACTCCCAGCCGCTCGCTTTGACCGCTTCCGCGACTTTTGTCGCGTCTGCGACATCTTTTTCCCAGTTGAAATCGGGGTGAGACTCGAGAAATGCTCTCTGATCTGCCTGCAGCCTCTCTCCTGTCAGATAGGCTACGTCAGTCCGGTAACCGAAGACACCGTTGTAGCCGGTCATGGCGATCAGACCGCGCGCACCCTTATAAGCTCCGTCCGGATGCGCCTCAAGAAATGTATTGAGTCTCGGCACGACATCATAGTCTCCGACCGAAACGTTTCCGGATGCGTCCGTGTACTGGCACTTGATCTGCCCGTTCTCGTCGACGACCGCTTTGTCGGCGTAACCTTTTCCGTCATAGGAATGATAGTAGCTCCAGTCATCGATGGAGAGGACGAAAGGTTGTTTATCCTGCGGGAGCAGAAGGCTTTTGTTCTTCTCAAAGGTGACATTGCCGTTCTCGTCGGTCTTCTGGGTGACCAGATCGCGCATGCGGACAAGGACCCAGCCTCTGTCATACATCTGCTGGGTGATCTTGTCGAACTCATCGACAGTCGTCATCCATGCATTGACGCCGGCCAGTGTATCGGGATCCCACTTCGTCGTGTCGAACGCTCTTCCCGGATCGACGATGAGCGAGTGGTAGAATATATGCGGGATCTTCGTCACGTCCTTGGCTTCCAGCGTGGATTTCGTGGCGGTGTATCCTGCAATCGCGTTGACGAGGTCCGAATCCCTGTCATAGTTTTCCAGACTTTGCAGGAGCGCAATCGCTCCGTCATAATCGTAGGACAGGGCAAGCTTATCCGCCTCCCGGATCTTTTCACGGCGGGCTGCGAGTGCTGCTTCCTCGACTGCGATCTGAGCTTCCCGCTCAGCGTTTTTTGCAGCCCTTGCGCGGCGCTTCCGCAGAATATTCGTCCCCACAAGGATGACAGCGCCTGCCAGAATGAAAAAGATGACCAGCGTAGTGATCGTGCGGACCATCATACGGCGGTGCCGCTCCTTCTTCCGGGCCGCTTTCTGCTCCCGGGTGAGGCGGGAAGTCCCCTGTTCGACCGGTCTTTTTTGTTCCATATAAGATTACCTCTTCCTCTGTGCTCTGTGATATCTATGAAATATCATAACAAAGTAAGGGGCGAAATGTCCAGAGGACGGATCGTATTTGCGGTTCCCGCCGCAGGCTCTTCGACTTGACAGCCCAGGAAGAAGTTTTTTGTTCAACAGAATGGCCTTTTATGGTATACTTATCATGTTTGACGTCTGATCAAGGCGCGTGCGTTCCAAATTATGAGAATAAAGGCAGGAACACAGAATGAAAAAGACAAGTGAAAAAGAAGTCTATCTGACCATTCAGGCACTCCAGCGAATGCCCTATTATCTGCACTGCCTGGAAAAAGCGGAGGAAGACGGGATCCAGACGATCTCGGCGACGTCGATTGCCAACGAGCTCAAGCTGAACGATGTGCTTGTGCGGAAGGATATTGCCGCGGTCTCCTCCACACAGGGAAAGCCGAAATCAGGCTTCCAGGTCGAGGGACTGATTCGTGATATTAAAGAATATATGGGATATAACGATCATAAGGATGCTGTTATCGTCGGGGCCGGCTCGCTCGGACGCGCGCTTCTGGGCAACAGTGAGTTTGAACAGTACGGTCTCAGCATCACAGCTGCCTTCGATACCAGCAAGGATCTGATCGGGACTGCAATCAGCGGCATTAAGGTACTGCCCTTTGAAGAACTCGAGAGTTACTGTGCGGAAAACGGGATCCTGATCGGTATTATCACGACCCCGATGGAGGAGGCGCAGAAGGTCGCGGATGTTCTGGTGCGCGCCGGTGTCCAGGCGATCTGGAATTTTGCGCTGCTCAGGCTTAATGTACCGGATGGCGTTCTCGTGCAAAATGAAAATCTTGCCTCTTCGCTGGCTATGCTGTCTCATCATATAAATCGGTGAGGTGAAATTCAGGAACGCCTCGGCGTTCCTGAATAAAAAGATGATGTTCGGTTCATATTTTAGACACAAAGGAAGATTATAACATAGAAGAATCATTTTTCGCCGGGAATTGCCGGCACATGTCTTAAGAGGACAAAAGGGAGGCTGCCTGATGAGGCGGCCTTTTCAGACAGCAAAAGGACAAAGGAGGTCCTATGAAGAACATACTTGAATATCTCGAAAGATCCGCCCGGAGATTTCCGGATAAGATCAGCTTTGCAGATCCGGAAAATGAAGTGACGTACGCCGGGCTCCTCGCCCGTGCGAGACGGATCGGGACGGCCATCGCGCAGATTGCGGAGCCGGGCAGTCCGGTCCCCGTGTTCATGGGGAAGAGCGTGGATACGATCGCGGTATTTTTCGGCACGGTCTGCGCCGGGTGCTTCTATACGCTGCTCGACACGAAGCAGCCGAGAATGCGGCTTCTCGATATCCTCGGGACCCTGGAGCGGGATTTCATTATCACGACCCACGCATGGGACGAGGATCTTGCCGCTTTCGGATTCGAGGGGACGGTCTATTACCTTGACGAGATCGAGAAGACGGAGGAGGATCCGGTTCTTCTCGACTCGATCCGCAGTAAGAGCCTTGATATCGATCCGCTCTACTGTAATTTCACATCAGGCTCGACCGGTGTCCCGAAGGGAGTCCTGGTCGGCCACCGCTCTGTCATTGATTTCATTGACTGCTTCACGGAGCTCTTCGACATCACGGAGGAGGACGTGATCGGCAATCAGGCTCCGTTCGACTTTGACGTATCGGTAAAGGACATTTATTCGACGATCGCCGTGGGCGCTACGATGCAGATCATTCCGACGAGGTATTTCTCGATTCCTACGACACTCCTCGATTTTATTGTGGAGCGGCACGTGACGACCCTGATCTGGGCAGTCTCGGCCATGTGCATCATCTCGCAGCTGCACGGTTTTGATTACAAGGTCCCTGCTGACGTAAAAAAGGTGCTCTTTTCCGGCGAGGTCATGCCGATCCGCCATCTGACCGAGTGGCAGAAAGCCCTGCCGGGCGTGAAATTCGTGAACCTCTACGGACCGACGGAGATCACGTGCAACTGCACATACTTTGTGATCGACCGTATGTATGAGCGCGGGGAGTCGATCCCGAGCGGCGTTCCCTTCCCCAATGAGAAAGTGTTCCTGCTCGACGACGAGGATCACCTGGTCACGGAACCGGGTACAGACGGGGAGATCTGTGTGTCGGGAACGGCACTTGCCCTCGGATACTACAATAATCCGGAGCAGACAGCGAAGGCTTTCGTGCAGAATCCGCTGAATAAAAAGTACCTCGAGCCGATCTACCGGACAGGCGACCTGGCTCACTATGATGAGAACGGACTTCTGTGCTTTGCGTCCAGGAAGGATTTCCAGATCAAGCACATGGGTCACCGGATCGAGCTTGGCGAGATCGACCGGGCGCTGGACGCGGTCGAAGAGGTCGAGCGGGCGTGCTGCATATTTGAGAAGAATAAGATCATCGCATTTTATATCGGCGGGATCGATAAGAAGGATCTCGCGGCGAAACTCGCCGAGCGCATCCCCAAATATATGATCCCGAACCGCTTTGTGAACGTCGATGAGATGCCGCTCACGAAGAACGGAAAGATCGACAGGAAAGCGCTTGCTGCAGCGGCCGGGAGAAGATAAAAGTCTGCCGGCGCAGCAGCAAACTTCAGTATCAGGCAATTGCGAAACACTGTTCTTCATGGAAATACAGAACGGTTTTTGCTCATTCCACATCTTTCGTTCATGAAGAAGTTCCAAGGCTTGTGCAGATTGTTTGAATTGTTCACACAATTCCATTTCGCACAGGGTTTCGCAAGCGCCTAAAACTTCAGTATTGTTTCGAGGAGACAGTCAAATATGAAGACAGAAGAGTATCTGGCCCTGTACGGGAACTGCAATGAGAACGCGAAGCTTCAGACCCCGTCCTATATTTTTGATATAGATGTTCTTAAAGAGCGCGCAGAGTATCTGCGAAGAAAGCTCCCGGGAAAGCGCATCGTCTATGCGATGAAGGCCAACCCGTTCATCGTGAGTGCAGTCTCTGATTTTGTCGATGCTTTCGAGATCTGTTCTCCGGGAGAGGAGCGGATCTGCGAGAAGGCGGGAATCCCTGCCCGCCAGATGGTCATCTCCGGCGTCAACAAGGAGGAGGCGGATATCCGCCGTACCATGGAGTATGCCGGACCGGGAGCAGAGGGAGCCCGTCCGGTCTATACCGCGGAATCCTTGCTTCATATAGAAATCCTCGATCGGGCAGCGGCAGCGGTCTTCGGGGAGAATGCCCCGATCGATGTGCTCATCCGCGTGACCTCCGGAAACCAGTTCGGAATGGACGAGGAGGATGTCGTCCGGGTCATTAAGGAGCGTGAGAAGTATCCGGCCCTTCATTTTACGGGGATCCAGCTTTACTCGGGGACGCAGAAAAAGCTCCGCAGTATTGAGAAGGAGATCGCCTCGCTCGATGCGCTCCTTCTGCGGCTTGCGGAGGAATGCGGCTTCCTGGCGGAGGAGCTTGAGTACGGTCCGGGGCTTCCGGTCAATTATTTCCGGAAAGAAAAGCCGGTCGATGAGGACGCGCTCCTTGCAGCGCTCAACGGTCTTCTCGACGGGATGCAGTTTAAGGGAAGGATCTCCCTTGAGATGGGGCGCTTTTTCGCGGCCTGTTGCGGATCCTATGTCACCCGGGTCATGGACAGAAAGACGAACCGGGACGTGAATTATCTGATCTGCGACGGCGGGATCCATCAGGTGAATTATTTCGGCCAGATGATGGCCATGAAGCTGCCTTTTATGCGGTCGAAGGACGGGGAGGTTCCTCTTTTGGAGGATGCCGATGAGAAGTATTCGGTCTGCGGATCTCTCTGCACGGTCAGCGACGTAATTGTCAAAGAGGTTCCGTTGCATAACCCGGTGCCGGGTGATATACTTGTGTTTGACAACACCGGAGCATATTCGGTCACGGAGGGGATCAGCCTCTTCCTGAGCCGGGATCTGCCCCGTGTATATCTCCGCAGCGACGGAGAAATAAAGGAAGTCAGAAAGAAGATTTTTACGGAGGACTTTAATTATGGATGAATTGATCGAGATCCTTGAAGACATTCAGCCGGATGCTGATTATGAGACCTGTACGACACTGATCGACGACGGGATCCTGGATTCCTTCGCGATCCTCTCCATCGTGAGCGAGCTTGAGGACGCATTCGATATCCGCATCACACCGGCGGAGATCATTCCGGAGAACTTTAACTCCGCCAAGGCACTTTACGCCATGGTGCAGCGCCTTCAGGGCTGAGCCTGATTCTGTATATGCAGCGCGGATGTGCGCTGCATAGAGGTTCTTATGTCATTTGTATCAGTAGAATTTTTAGCTTTCACTGCGATCTGTACAGCCGGATACTATCTGATCCCCAAAAGGGCTCAGTGGGTCTGGCTGCTGATTTTTTCTTATGTATATTATCTCGCCCAGGGACCGCAGTATATTTTCTTTATTCTTTTCGCGACAGCCATTACCTATCTCGGCGGCCTGTGGGCAGAGAGCGGATCGAAGGCTGCTGTGCCCGTCACGCTTCTCCTCGATTTCGGCATGCTCGCAGCTGTCAAATATACGAATTTCATGATCGGCAACCTCAACGGACTTTTCGGCACGGAGATCCGGGAAATGAGGCTCCTGCTCCCCTTGGGTATTTCATTTTACACATTTCAGGCGACAGGATATCTCCTTGACGTGCACTGGAAGAGGGTGCGCGCAGAGCGGAATCCGTTCCGTTTCGCCCTCTTTCTTTCCTTCTTCCCGCAGATCCTGCAGGGTCCGATCGGGCGCTATGGCAGGCTGGCCGATTCTCTCTACGCGGAAAAAGAGTTCGACATGGAGCGGATCCTGCGCGGGCTGTACAGGATCGCCTGGGGGTTTTTCAAGAAGATCGTCATCGCCGACAACGCAGCGCTTTATGTCAACACGATTTTCGATAATTATGCGACTCTGCGGGGCTACGGCATCCTGGGCGTCCTCATGTACAGCGCCCAGCTCTACGGGGATTTCTCCGGAGGGATCGATGTCGTCCTGGGCATCGCGGAGATGCTCGGGGTCTCGCTCGATGAAAATTTCAGACAGCCGTATTTCGCGGTCTCCATCACGGATTTCTGGCACCGCTGGCACATCACGCTCGGGACGTGGATGAAGGATTATCTCTTTTATCCGATCTCGCTTTCGCGCTGGATGGGCCGGTTCGGAAAATGGTGCAAAACGCACATGGGCAAAAGCACCGGCCGCGCCATGCCGATCTGCGTTGCAAACGTGATCGTATTTCTGGTCGTCGGTGTCTGGCACGGACCCGCATGGCACAATATCGTCTACGGTCTTTACAACGGTCTGATCATCGGCATTTCGGGACTTCTTGCGAAGAACTATCGTGAAGCAAGGAAGCGTCTGGGGATCGGGAAGGATACCAGGTGGTTCTACATCTTTCAGATCCTTCGCACATTTGTGCTCGTGAATATCAGCTGGTACTTTGACCGTGCCGGCAGTGTGGGGCAGGCATTCATGATGATGAAGGACAGCATTCTTCATTTTGCTTTCAGCATCAACGTGGTCGATGCGGGCGCATGCTGGTCCGGGTCCCAGACAGTCACGTTCTGCGCGATCCTCATCGGATGCGCGGTCCTCTTCGTTCACAGTGTCATGGAGGAGAGAGGCGTCAGTGTGGGAGAAGCTCTCTGCAGAAAGCCTCTTCCCGTGCGCTTTGCGGTCCTTCTCCTTCTCGTTCTCTCACTTGTACTGATCGGCAGCGAACCGCTTTCGCAGGGAGGATTCATCTATGCGAACTTTTAAACGGGTCGCGATACCCATACTTTTTCTTGCGATCCTTGTGGGAGTGAATACGGTATGCAGCTATCTGCTGATCCCGTACACATTTACCAGATATAAGCTCCACACAATCGAGACGGAGACTTTTGACGACCTGATCCTCGGTTCCTCCCACGGGGCGACGAATATCGATCCGGCGTATGTTTCCCATGTGACCAAAAGGAGTGCGTTCAATGCCGCACAGGGGGAGGAGTTCCCGGTCGACAGCTATTTCTTTCTGAAGGATGCCGTGACCGCCGGTCATGTGCCGGGGAGAGTCATTTACGAGTTCGATCCGAATTACTGGATCACCGCGCAGGAAGTGGACAGCACATTCTCGGGATTATTCGGAGAGATGCGCATGTCGGGTACGAAGATACAGTACTTCTTTGCGAAAATGTGGAAGGCGGACTTCAGGACGTTCTGCGCACCCTGGTATTTTTACCGTGAGCAGTGGAGCCTGATCCCGGAAAACCTCGAAGTCAAGAGAAGCGACGTCTACCGGAACTACGGCATCGAAATATTTGATACGGATACGCAGACGCTCGAGCAGGACGGGTTCATGGCGATCCATCCCGGAAAATGGAATGATCAGATCGTGCCCCGCGAATGGTCGGAGGCCATGCTGCAGAAGGACGCGCGGAAGTTTTTTGCGATGCTGGCGGAATACTGCGGGAGAATGAAGATTGATCTCGTTGTCGTGACGACTCCGATCCCGGATGAGACGCTCCGCGCGTGCGCGGACAGTTACGCGGCCGCGTCGGAGGAGATGCAGTCCCTTGCGGAACAGTACGGTTTTCGCTATCTGGATTTTACGTCGGGACAGCTTCTTTCGGAAAATGAAGATCTGACGGACCCCGACCTTTTCGCCGACTGGGACGGGCATATGTACGAGGAGACGGCAGAGCGCTTTTCGCAGGTCCTTGCGGAGCTGCTCTGAGAGAAGCCGGAGAGCTTGTGAAGCTTCGGTATCCGACTGATACAGGTGCCTGCGGGAAACGGGTGCCTGCGGGAAACGGGTGCCTGCGGGAAACGGGTGCCTGCGGGAAACGGGTGCCTGCGAAACACTGTACTTCATGGAATTTGCATGAACATTCAAACGGCTTCCGCGCCAAGAACTTCTAACATTCACTCAAGATGTGGAAAAGCATTCGCAAAAATCGTAAACTCGCTTCGCTCAAACAGTACGGTTTTTGCTCATTCCACATCTTTCGTTCATGAAGAAGTTCTAAGGCTTGTGCAGATTGTTTGAATTGTTCATACAAATCCATTCCGTACAGGGTTTCGCCATTCCTTATTATGGCCTTATGATTGAAAGGAGCCGGAGACCTTGTGAAGCATCAGCATCCGACTGATAAAGGTGCCTGCGAAACACTGTACTTCATACAAATCCATTCCGTACAGGGTTTCGCCATTCCTTATTATGGCCTTACGATTGAAAGGAGCCGGAGACCGAGTGAGGCTGCGAAAGCGGTAAGATGTATGGAATCAGCATCTGATATTTATGGTACCCGGAGAGGAGGAACCCCATGGATAAGAAAGCATTATATAAGTTGAGCTACGGCGTTTTCATGCTGTCCACCAAAGTCGGCAGCAAAGTCAACGGCTGCATTACCAACACCTGCATGCAGGTCGCAGGCAGTCCCACCCGTATCGCCATCTGCGTCATTAACACGAACTATACCTGTGATCTCATTAAAGAGAGCGGTGTGTTCGCCCTCACGCTTCTGGATCAGACGACCGGATTTGAACTGATTCAGCATTTCGGGTTCCAGTCCGGCAGAGACGTGGACAAGTTCGCGAACCTTCGCCTTCCGGAGGACGTGAACGGGATCCCGTATCTCGCGTGGCAGGCCTGTGCAGTCATCAGCGGAAAGGTCGTGAACAGCCTTGATCTCGGGACGCACACGATGTTCATCGCCGAGGTCGTGGATGCAAAAGTCCTCAGCGAGGAGGCTCCGCTCACTTACGCGGATTATCAGGACCACGTAAAGCCGAAGAAGAAGGAGACAAAGGAACAGAGACCGATCAAAGGTTTCCGGTGCAGGATCTGCGGTTACGTCTATGAAGGCGCAGTACTTCCCGAGGACTTCCTCTGTCCGCTGTGCGGGCACGGCCCGGAGGATTTCGAGCCGGTCTATGCTGACTGACCGAAGAGGAAAGATGAAATCCATGCGGTGCTATACAGTCATGAAGCCGTCCGTCACAATCATGTGTGTGCTCATGATCATCGTGTCGCTCATCGGCAATGTGATGGATATGAGGGTCGGGAAGAATTGAGATCCGCGTTAATCTCTGATGCAGAGTTCCCGTGATTTCAATCGTCAGATGAATACACAGGTGAAATTTTTCTCGGGCCTGATATGGGGACCTGTTAAATAAGAAGCTTCAAGGAAATACTAAAGGAGGTAAGCTATGGGCGAAAGAAAAGCGGTTCCCGGAAAAGACGGGAATAAGTACGTTCCTTATGAGCAGAGGACGGGGGAGAAATCGGTGGTCTATTTTACAAGAGACCTTTCTCCGGAAGGCCTGCTCAAGATTTACGGCAGGGTAGCGAAGGGCATGGAAGGAAAAATCGCCGTCAAACTCCATACCGGCGAAGCCAAAGGGCCGAATATTATTCCCCGGCCGTGGGTAAAGAAGCTTATGGAAGAGCTTCCTGATGCTTCAATCGTTGAGACGAATACCTACTATGAAGGCACACGCTACACGACGGAAGAGCACAGAAAGACGCTTGAAATCAACGGCTGGACCTTCTGCCCGGTCGATATTACGGATGAAGACGGCGTGGCTGAGCTTCCGGTGGAAGGAGGAAAGTGGTTCGACTGCATGCATGTCGGAAAGAACCTTCTGAATTATGATTCTCTGCTTGCTCTCACGCACTTTAAAGGACATGCGATGGGAGGCTTCGGCGGAGCCAACAAGAACATCGGGATCGGCTGTGCGGACGGCCGGATCGGTAAGAAGGAGATCCACACGGCGGTCGGATCGGATGATATGTGGTCTATCGCAAAGGAAGAACTCATGGAGAGGATTTCGGAGTCCACAAAAGCGACGATCGATCACTTTGCTGGGCATGTCTCTTACATCAATGTCATGCGCAACATGTCCGTCTCCTGCGACTGTGAGGGTCCGGCTGCAAGCCCGGTCGAGACGCCGGATGTCGGAATTCTCGCCTCCTATGATATTCTGGCGGTCGACAATGCCTGCGTAGATCTTCTGTACAATCTGCCGGACGGCGGGGGGAAAGTGATGATCGAGCGCGTGGAGACCAGGCACGGACTTCGGCAGCTGTCCTATATGAAAGAGATCGGCATGGGAAATGACCTCTATACGCTGATCGATATCGACAACGACGACAAAGAGATCACAGCAGCCGAGGCAGTCTGTGATGTGAGACCGGAGTGGAATCCGGATATGTACAACACGTTTACCGGAAGGAATAAGGTGAGACTCGTCTGACCCGGGCTGTCTCATCAAAGCGGAAGGCCGCTGTATATGGCTTGCATTCAAATGCTGTCTGCCATATCCAGCGGCCTTAATATATACAAAAGCCTTCATCTCTGACGCAGAATTCCCGTGTTGTAAATCTATGATGAATGCGCAGAGTGAAACTTTTAATGGGATACAGACCTGCGTCAGATCCGCCTGTGGTTGATCATGCCCGCCAGATATCCGGCACCGAACCCGTTGTCGATATTGACGACGCTGACTCCGCTTGCGCAGGAATTCAGCATGGACAGAAGGGCGGAAAGCCCTCCGAAGGAAGCACCGTACCCCACGCTGGTCGGGACGGCGATCACCGGACAGTCCGCAAGGCCGCCTATGACGGAGGCGAGGGCGCCTTCCATCCCGGCGATCGCGATGATGACTTCCGCACTCATGATTTCTTCCCGGCAGGCGAACAGACGGTGAATGCCTGCAACACCGACATCATAAAGGCGGGTCACTTTATTTCCGAGGACTTCAGCGGTCAGCGCGGCTTCCTCCGCGACGGGAATATCGCTGGTGCCTCCGGTCGCGACGACGATCGTTCCTATGCCGTCCGGTTCCGGGAGCGGGCCGAGAAGTCCCAGTTTCGGAAGCGCTTCGTAGCGGAGGCCGGGGAGATTTAGACGGCCAGCCTTCTCTTCGTCAAGGCGGGTGATCAGGATCGTCTTCTGCCCCCGATTCTGCATGGAGCGTGCAATCCCTTCGATCTGCTCCGGCGTCTTCCCTGCCCCGTAAATGACTTCGCCGACGCCCTGTCGAACAGCACGGTGGTGGTCAATTTTGGCATAGCCGATATCCTCGAAAGGCATGAGCCGGATCTTTGTGACAGCGTCCTCAACGGAAAGTTCGCCGGTTTTTACATTATGAAGAAGATCATAAAGTTCCTTTTGTTCCATATTGAAAATTCCTTTCGTCATTCAGTGCATTCAGGCGCTTGCGAAACTCTGTGTGAAATGGAATTGTATGAACAATTCAAACAATCTGCACAAGCCTTAGAACGCTTTTCCACATCTTGAGTGAATGTTAGAAGTTCTTGGCGCGGAAGCCGTTTGAATGTTCATGCAATTCCATGAAGCACAGACTTTCGCAATTGCCTGACGGTGCAGCAAAAAACTGATCCTTCCGCATTCCTCCATCCTTGTTCAAAACCCGTCAGACTGTTAAGATAGGAAGAGAGTCGGGCGTAAAGAGGAAGCGTTTTGTACTCCCTTCAATACGCCGTCAAAGCGAAGGAGGAAACATGAAGATCTGGATCACGCGTCACGGACAGACACGTTTTAATCACAGCAGGCTCATGCAGGGCCTGACGGACGAACCGCTCAATGACAGGGGAATCGAGCAGGCAGAGCGCGCACGGGAGGTCATCGGAGACGTCCGGTTCGACGCGGTCTATTCAAGCCCGCTCATCCGCGCGAAGCAGACCGCCTCGATCATCGGCGGTGTGGAGATCGAAGAAGTGATCACCGATCCGCGCATTATCGAGGCAGATTTCGGGAAGTATGAACTGCACAAGTACTATCTGCTGGGACCGGCCATGACGCTCTACTGGGCGCTGCCGGAGATTTTTCCGGCACCGAAGACGGTCGAGACGACGGCCTCTCTCCGGAGAAGGAGCGCTTCGTTCCTGAGAGAGCTGGAGAAGAAAGAGTACGACAATGTTCTCGTCGCCTGCCACGGAGGCATCATGCGGGCGCTCTGCGGATATATGGCTGACAGGAAGAACGGACTCATGTGGAGACCGAAGCCGCATAACTGCGAGATCAGGGTCTTCGAGTCAGTGGGCGGCAAACACAGGACGCTCGAAATATACAGGATCTGACAGGCGGCATTTTATCGCGATACCCGGGGTGCAAGCAGCCGTGCGTGCAGACCGAACGTGATGTAGGCGAATCCGAAAAAGGGCAGGTACTGGGAGAAGAAAAGATAAGCGAAAACCGTCAGGACCGTGATGAGCGCCTTATTCTGTGTAATGTATTTCCTGATGAATAAAACGGCACAGAGAATGCCGAAAAACGCGAGATAGAAGAAACCGAGGACCCAGAGTCCCTGTGCGACATTCACGTACAGGGGGGACGTATTCTGCTTTGTCATGCCGTAGATTCCCGAGAGAAAGGCCGCCATGGCGATAATTCCCGTGATGGAGGGCGGATAGAACTCAAGGAGCGGGACAGCCCGCCCGACACTGATGTGCAGACGCTTCATGATGAGAAGGCCGAGTCTGTACACGATGAAGCCCTGAACGAGACCCATGATCGCCATGGAGAATACGAAGAGCTGCTTCAGCAGATCCATTGTATAAAACTCACCCAGAGCGCCGTAGCCGCTCGCATCGAGAGTTTTCGTCAGCATGCTCTTCATTTCCGTCAGATTCATGTCGATATCGTAGCCGAACAGAGAGGCCAGTGCGACGGAGCTTATGACGTTCGAGACCGCTGAGAAGACCATGATAAGGATGAGCATCTTCGTCGGGTCGACTTTCCGGCAGACCATGGTCCCGAAGACCAGGCCGATCAGGGAAGAACTGATCGCGTAGAAGATCGTCGTGAAGCCGCCGAAAATGAAAGAAAATGCAGTCATTCCGATGAACACCATCAGGCCGTACTTCCAGTCATAGAGCGCTGTATAGATGGCCATCGGCAGGGGCAGCAGGTAGACGAAAAATTCCTCGAAGAAGAGCCCGGTCTGCCGGTTCAGGATGAGGAGCATGGCAAAAATCGCGATGATCATCGCCCCTGTCGTGATCTTGAGTGTGGAATTATTAGAACGATTCATAGTATACTTCCTTTTTTTACTGTTCGCGGCTGTCCCGGATGATACCGCAGGGGAAGCTCATTTCCCGGCACAGGGCAAGGAACGGTTCTGCATCCGATGCGGGGGATTTATTTCCGAGAAGGCAAAGTCCCCGGAGATTTTCCTCGCTCACCGGGTCGACCCAGAACATGAGATCCTGCGACTTTACGATGAGAAGGGGCGTACCGTCGAAGCTGCAGGTGAAAAAATGCGGTCCCCCGCATTGCGACCGCGCGGATACTTCGTGCAGGTCCGTCTTTCCGGCGATCAGGCCCATATGGATTCCGAATCTGCCGCACAGCTCAAACAGCTCCTGGCCGTCTTTGGCACATTCCGGTCCTGATACGGCGCGATTCAGAAAAGCCCGGTCTGCAGGGTCTGAGATGTTCAGCCAGAATATAAAGTTGCCCGCATCACAGATCGCAATGCATGCGCAGCCGCAGTTCAGTTCAGAAATAGTCATTTGGGTCTCCTCCTGCCTTTACGCTTACCGGTCTATTGTAGCGCACAGGAAGGATAATTGTCACGATAAATCCTTTCACGATGCCGTTTGATACAGGCCCGCCCGCAGCGGTACGTTTATGCGAACATCCGCACAGTAAGGCAGCGCGACAGTGAGAAGCATTTTTCCGTCTCACAGTTGACAGCAAAATAAAACAAAAGTAGACTAATCGGAGAATGGTGACAGAGACTATGAGCATAAATAAGATATTCAGAGGTGAAGAGAAATGAAACTTGACAAGTTCTGGAAGCTCGCCGCGCTGCTTAATTCGCTGGTGATCGCAGTCCTGGTCCTGCTTGTGATCGTTGTGCGCTTTGTGCTGAACATGGAGAACCTCGAGATGCGGTATGTCATAACGATGGGGTTCATTGTGGTCTTTTCCTGGTCGTCCATGACGAACGCGAATTATCGAAGAATGAAAGTCAGCATGATCTGCTCCGGAATTGTGCTCCTGATCGCGACCTGGGCGATCTATATGACGCGGGATCCGATTTTTATGACTGCGTTCCTTACAAATACAATGTTCCTCATCGGGACGGCGCTCGAGATGAGAGAATATAAAAAGAGACAGGATCTTTTCTGAAGCAGGAGGTTTTCTTCCACTGAAAAGTGAATAAATTGCCCGACAAAGGCGGGAAATTCTCAAAACATTTTCACAAAAAAAAGTGAATGCATTTATGTTCTCTTGATTTAATATTGGAATACTGTATAATAATGGATTGATGAAGAGCGTTATTTTTTTGCGCTTTTCATTTTCCGGATCATTCGTCCGGGACCTGCAGATGGTCTCCCATTTTCAGGATGGAAAAGCAGACAAAACACATATAGAAAGAGGTTTTATATGGCAGTAGATCTGAAACAATATGGAATTACCGGCACAACAGAAATTATCTACAATCCGTCTTATGAAGATCTTTTCAAAGATGAAATGGATCCGTCCCTTGAGGGATTTGACAAAGGCCAGCTCACAGAGCTCGGTGCAGTCAATGTCATGACCGGTATTTATACCGGAAGATCTCCCAAAGATAAATTCATCGTTATGGACGAGAATTCAAAGGATACTGTCTGGTGGACAACACCGGAATATCCGAATGACAACCATGTCGCGACAGAGGAGACATGGGCTGCCTGCAAGGAGATCGCCGTGAAGGAGCTCTCCAATAAGAAGCTTTATGTCGTTGACGCATTCTGCGGTGCGAACAAGGATACGAGAATGGCTGTCCGCTTCATCATGGAAGTCGCATGGCAGGCACACTTCGTCGAGAATATGTTCATCAAGCCGACCGCAGAGGAGCTTGAGAATTTCGTTCCGAATTTCACTGTCTACACAGCTTCCAAGGCAAAGGTGGACAACTACAAGGAACTCGGCCTCAACTCTGAGACAGCAGTCCTCTTCAACGTTACGAGCCGTGAGCAGGTCATCCTGAACACATGGTACGGCGGCGAGATGAAGAAGGGCATGTTCTCCATGATGAACTACTATCTGCCGCTCCAGGGCATCGCTTCGATGCACTGCTCCGCCAATACGGATATGAACGGCGAGAATACGGCGATCTTCTTCGGTCTTTCCGGAACAGGCAAGACAACGCTCTCCACAGACCCGAAGAGACTTCTCATCGGCGACGACGAGCACGGCTGGGATGACAACGGCGTCTTCAACTTCGAGGGCGGCTGCTATGCGAAGGTCATCAACCTTGACAAGGAATCTGAGCCGGATATCTACAACGCGATCAAGCGCAACGCGCTTCTTGAGAACGTCACCTGCGATGCAGAAGGCAAGCTTGACTTCGCCGACAAGTCCGTGACAGAGAATACACGTGTATCCTACCCGATCGAGCACATTGAGAAGATCGTTCTGAATGTACATCCGACATCCTCCGGCCCGGCCGCAGAGAATGTCATCTTCCTCTCCGCAGATGCTTTCGGCGTACTTCCGCCGGTATCCATCCTCACACCGGAGCAGACACAGTACTACTTCCTGAGCGGCTTCACAGCAAAGCTTGCAGGAACAGAGCGCGGCATCACAGAGCCGACACCGACCTTCTCCGCATGCTTCGGACAGGCTTTCCTTGAGCTGCATCCGACAAAGTACGGCCAGGAGCTCGTAAAGCGCATGAACAAGAGCGGAGCGAAGGCTTACCTTGTTAATACAGGCTGGAACGGAACAGGCAAGCGTATCTCCATCAAGGATACACGCGGTATCATCGACGCGATCCTGAACGGAGACGTTCTGAAGGCTCCGACAAAGACGATCCCGTTCTTCAACTTTGAGGTCCCGACAGAGCTCCCGGGTGTCGATCCGGCGATCCTTGACCCGCGCGACACATATGCAGACGCAGCGGAATGGGATGAGAAGGCAAAGGATCTGGCTGGCAGATTCATCAAGAACTTCAAGAAGTACGAAGGCAACGAGGCAGGCAAGGCACTTGTGGCAGCAGGCCCGCAGCTGTAAAGCAGATCGTGAAGTGAATTCCCGAAGGACCGGCGGTTTTCCGCCGGTCCTTTTTTCCGGTGACCGGACCGCATCCGCATCACAATCGGAAAGTTCACAAAAGCATGCATAAGAAAGTTTCAGGTGAAATCGCTGTCAACCATTTTTGAAAATGTCCCTAAAAATATGTAACATTAGCACCGGATCTTTCCGGTGCTTTACTTTTCAGGGATTGCCTCGTGGATGATAAA
>OMVU01000033.1 GCA_900314565.1 uncultured Eubacteriales bacterium | reverse complement strand
GGCGTCTGCCTGAATATCTGCGTAGATCACTTGCCAGGACAGTCCTGGCGGCATGAAACCTATCTGACTGCCTGTATTATTGAGTTTTCAAGGGACAAACCCCATTTTTGCTATGGGAAGTTTTAGTAATAAAAAAAACAGCCGGCTCCTGCCATGACTGTTTTTCTTTTCAAATTAGACAATTTTTAGATGTTTGCAGGACAGCTCCTCTTTTTCAGGCTGTGTCCCGGCGCAGCTCTCATGATGTTCAAGAACGCCTCAGCGTTCTTGCCGCGCCGCGCATGGCCTTCCTCTTTGCGCGGCTGCGATCCGCCGGAGGCGTTTATCTCAGTGGGGGATTGAAACCCGCCACTGAGACGAGCAGGATATTGACCTATCCCCCGCCTATAGAAGCAGGGGTCTTCCCCACTGAGATAACCCCTCGGATCAGATCGCCCTGTCCTGCTGCATTTTTTCGCAATACTCCCGGAGCAGCTCCTCACTCCTGGCTCTGGAATAAAACCGCTCCAGCGAGTGCAGGCTCTGATGCGTCTTCTGCGCATCCGGTGAAGGATCGGGGTTCCTGCTGTACTGTTCCGGCGTAACGCCCTTTCTCCTCCTGAATTCATTGGAAAAATATCGGTAATCCGAAAAACCCGATTCAAGACAGATCGTCTGCATGGAGCTCTCTCCGGCTGCCATCATCTTGCAGGCTGCGTTAAAACGCACGCTGTTCACATACTCCTGAAAGGTCTGCCCGAGTTCTTTCCGCACGAAGACGGACATATAGGCGAGAGACATATCTTCCTGTTTTGCGAAATCCGCCAGCTTGATCTTGAACATATAGTTCTCATCCACAAATTTGAGAAAACGGGACAGGCGCTGGGTCCGCTTTTTGTTCTGCATAAGTTCCTTGTCTGTCTGAACATGATGCGGCACAGACAGATAGATCCTCCTGAACAGCTCCGCAGAGCCTGATATACAATCCAGCTCATATCCGTCCTCTTCCTTCAGGTAGACATCCATCATATGGAATAATAATCCGATGATCTCCTCCTGCTCCTGCTTATGGAGCCAGGCAGTCAGCCTGCTGTCCTCCATGATCAGGTGCTCTATTTTCGGAAATGCCATGGAAAAAAGCTCTGTGGAGAGTTGCAGAAACAGCGAAGTGCATGACTCCTCCACCCGGTGAAATTCATGGGCCTGCCACGGATTGAACAGGACCATCTCTCCGGGCGAAAGCGTCATTTCTTCACCCGCCGTGTGGATCAGGAGAGGATTTTCAAGGACAAGCAGGATCTCCCACTCCGGGTGAAAGTGGGCTGTCCGGTAATCGATCGTGTCAAAGAACATGCACAGACCGTCTGTCTGGGGATATCGAATGATTTCAAGTTCATGCACAGGTGCTCTCACCTCCTCTCTTACAGAACTCATTTGCGTCAAAAAGTCGTGGAATTTAAGGGCCTGCCGATTTCTGACATGCCATTACTTTTCAAAGGTTCCTCAGGGAACAGACCAAGGAAAAGTCTGTCAGCCCGGACTTTGCAGATAGTCCTTCAGCTCCTCATAGATCTGATTGTCAGTGGGCGGACATCCCCTGACACAGAAATCAAAGCCCGAAGTACAGCTGCCGACGCCGATTTTCCCGGACTTTCCTCTCCATCCCTGACCGATACAGATCTTATCCGGCAGATCCGAAAGCAGACCTTCCTGCAGGAGCTTCTCCAGTGCAGGCATCAGGTAGGCGTAGCATGCGCTGCAGGACTCCACCTCCTCCACCGCATCCTTGACAAATACAAATCGACGCTCCCCGGAAGGTTCCTCACCGATCTCCTCACCGATCGTCCGGATGAGCGCGCCGGAAAGATCCATACTTCCGCTCCCGAGTTTTTCCGCCATCGGGATATAGGCGACTTCCTGCGGATCGATCCCCATCAGGCTGCATCCGAAGGTATCGATCAGAACGGGATCTCTCCCCGCCATGATGCAGTTGCGGACCAGCGGATTTCCGCCGTCCTCAAAATCCGGATCGCCGCAGATATGGTCGACCACGATAAAATCCTGCCTGATCCCGAAGGACAGATGTGCGATCGGTCTATGGAGTCCCATCGCATGAAAGTGACGTTTTTCCTTGTTCGGAAGCAGGCCCTTCATGTTCTTGAGCGCGCAGGTGATCCTCGTCTGGCAGTGTCCCTTGAGGACCGGGACATTGATCAGAAAATCAAACCGGTCAGCACAGTCGCAGAGCAGGAGGCCCATCCCTCCGCAGTCTTTTTTGTGCCACGTATCCTTCTGTGTATCGATCAGAGGGACCCCATACCGTTCTGACAGTTCACGGTATCCGCAGAGTTCAAATGCCCTGGACGTCTTGTCCCCCACCCAGGATCCCTCTGCGATCGTAATATTATTGAATCCCTCCTCATGAAGGTATTCAATAATACCGGCGACGATCTCCGGATGGGTCGTCGCACCAAAGGAGGCCTCGCTTGCCGAGACCAGATTGGGTTTGATTCCGATCCTCGCGTCTTTTGCAGGGATCAGGGAAGCCAGCTCCGCCTCCCTCAGCAGTCTGACTGTATTTTCTTTAAATTCAGTTCCATAAATTCTGATGATCTCATTTTTCTTCAAAGCTGTACGCCTTTCATTTTCCGTCACCTCTAAATGTAAGCATCACCTGTTAATTATATCATTTTTATCCGAATCGTAAATGATCTTCACTTAACAGATTGCCTCGCCTTCATGTTCCCGGGTAAAGGCAGAAAAAACCGAAAATCACGACCTGATCTGTGTGAAGAAAAAGGGCGGCGCAGATTACTCCGCGCCGCCCCCTGCGATCCCAAATTATTCTACTTTCAGCATCCGGTAGCCGATCCCGACGTGCGTCTGAATGAACTCAGGCGCATCAGGATAGGATTCCAGCTTTTTGCGCAGCGTCACCATAAAGACCCGGAGAGAGGCTATATCATTGTCCCAGCTCCGGCCCCAGATATGCTGCGTGATAAAGGTATGCGTCAGGACTTTCCCGGTATTCTGGGCGAGAAGGCAGAGCAGCTTGAACTCGATCGGCGTCAGCTTTATCTCCTCTCCGTTCAGGGACGCGCATCCTGCAGCATAATCGATTTTCAGGATTCCATTCGTATATACGGAACTGTCCGTGCTGCTTCTGGTGTTCATGATGGAAAGACGCCGGATCGTAACGCGCAGACGGGCAAGCAGCTCGTCTACGGAGAACGGTTTTACCAGATAATCATCTGCGCCCGCGTCCAGCGCCGTTATTTTATCCTCATCCTCACTCCGGGCGCTGATCACAATGATCGGCATGTTCGACCAGCTCCTGATCTGCCGGATCACCTCCACGCCATCCATGTCAGGCAGACCGAGGTCCAGAAAAACGACGTCAGGATTGTGTGACGATGCCAGCATGACCGCTTCCTTTCCTGTCGGCGCAGTCAGATACTTATAATCATGTGTCTTCAGCGTTGTACGCATAAGGTTGCGGACAGGCACGTCGTCCTCCACAACAAGAATTACCGGCTTATTCATAGAATTTCACCTCTTCTGTCGGCAGTGAGAAAGCAAAACAGCATCCTGTGGGTTCCCTGTCTGTCAGCGTTATGGAACCCCCGTGAGCCTCTACGATGGATTTGCACAGGGCAAGGCCAAGACCCGTTCCTCTTCTTCCGTAAGAAACATCATTCTGGCCTGTATAGAACATCTCAAAGAGATGCGGTTTCATGTCCTCCGGAATACCCGGACCGTTATCTTCCACATATACATAGATAAAGCTGCCGGCCTGCTCGCTTCGAATGATTATCTCGGAGCCGTCCTGCGTGTTTTTTACGGCGTTATTGACCAGATTGATCAACACCTGTGTGATCAGGCGCGCATCCATTTTCGCGACCAGAATATCCTCTCCCGGCTCGACGATGATAGAATGCCTGGCGGCATTTCTGTCAACATGCCGCAGGGCTTCATCGATCACATCACTCACGACCTCCAGCGATAAATGAAGGTCCATCTGCCCGTTCTCAATACGCGAAATTGAAAGCAGGTTCTCGACGAGGGCGATCAGCCACTCCGAATCGTCATAAATGTCGGAAAAAATCTGTATGAGCGTTTCATCATCCAGCTGCTTATAATGTGTCAGCAGATTGCTCGCATTTCCCGATATAGATGTAAGAGGGGTCCGCAGATCGTGAGAAATGGAACGAAGCAGATTCGACCGGAGCTTTTCGTTCCGCATGGCTATGGCTGTCTGCCTTTTCTCTTCCGCGTTCCTGAGCCCTTCCAGCGCCATGGCACACTCGCCTATGATAGAGGAAAAAACGCTGTATTCAAACGATTCCAGGCTCTCGCCGTTCAGGTAAACCGCGATCACACCATAACAGTATCCGTTCAGGCAGATGGGATGATACAGCGATTTCGCCTCTTTATACATTTCCGTGTGAGCGCCCGCTGCTGTCTGATGGACGAAAGCCCATTCTGCGATCTCCGCCTCATTTTTATCCTGTTCGTTTTCCCGTAAAGGATCCGGAGAGCTGTCCGGCCTGATTACGCTGCCGGGCTCTCCGCCCGGGTGCAGTGGAAAGACCGCCACATCCCGGTTCAAAAGCGTTTTTACCTGCTGTGCCGTGATCCGGATAACGTCATCCTCGCATTCCGCCTTCTGCAGCAGCTGATTCGTGTCAAAGAGGACCTTCGTGCGGAATGCCTCGCGTGAAGACTGCCGGGCACCGCTCTTCAGCTTATTTGCCAGCGATCCCGTGATCAGGGATGAGATCAGCATGATGACAAAAGTGACCACGTATTCTGTTTCTGACGTGTGGAAACTGAATCTCGGTTCAATAAAAAACCAGTTGAACAGCAGGACGCCTGCCAGAGAGCTTACAATGCCATAGACCGGGCTCGCAGTATAAACAGCAATGATCAGTACTCCCAAAATCATTACCGTGATGATATTTGCCTCTGAAAAGCCATAGAACCTGAGGAGCAGGCCGACGCCTGTAGCGGCTGCGAGAATAAGAAGTGTAACGAGAGAATCTCTCCACGTCGGCCGGATCTGATCTTTCAGATCCGATCTTTTGCTTTGCTGCTTTAAATCTGCCGAAGAATCGGGAATGATATATACGTCTACGTCCGGTGCATTCAATATGATCTGCTCCGTCAGGGGAGGCTTGATCTGGAAATGCCGTCTTCTTGCACCGCTTTGTCCCACTACGATCTTTGTAGTGCCGGAGATATGGGCGTACTCCGCAATCTGAACAGGAACGTCATCTCCGATGATCGTGACAATGGCAGCACCGTTCTGTTCTGCAAATAATATGTTCTCCCGAAGACGGAGCTTATCGTCTTCCGGAAGCGCGTCGTAATTTGCAGGCCTCACATAAATAGCTGAGAATATAGCATGAAAGGCCTCTGCCATCCTGGCAGCGGCCTCAATAACTTTTTGGTTCGAAGGGGAAGAAGAAAGGCACACGAGGATCCGCTCGCTGCTCTCCAATACATTTCTCATCTCTGCACCCCTCAAATTTATTTATGTTTTATTATAACACGGATCACCGCTGTTTTCTATAGCCGGAGGAATACAGGGATCCTGACTTTCCGGATTTATTCATCCTTCTGAAACGGCGATAATTCTCATCCATGAAATTCCCAAAACGGTCTACCACATAATATCCGAATGCAAAAACAGCAAATGTCGTTAATATTAAAAGAATGCTTGTCATATGGATCACCTCCTAATCCTCAAATTTTAAAACACCTCTTCATGGCTTTCCGTTCTCCGAGCACAAGCATGGACATCCCCTCATAAAGGACTGTTTCCGGTGTTACGGAAAGATTCATTCTTTTGCCCTGCTTGACGGCCAGAATATTAATTCCATAGCGTTTCCGTATGTCGATCCGACCGATGGATCTCCCGATCCATTCGTTCGGAACGGATACTTCATAAATAGCGTGGTCTTCATCGAGACTGATGTAGTTCAATATATGGTTGGACGCATAGCGTATCGCTGCCCATTCCGCGATCTGCTTCTCAGGATCGAGCACCTCATCCGCCCCGTTCCTGAGCAGGAATTTTGCCTGGATCTCTGTGCCGGCACGGGATACGACAAGCTTTCCTCCCAATTCCTTCAGCAGGGATGTCGTCTCAAGCGAGCTTTGAAAATCGCTCCCGATCGTGACGATGCACACATCGAAGTTGTTTATGCCAAGAGAACGCAGGAACGCTTCATTTGTACTGTCTCCGATCTGTGCATCCGTAACGATCGGAAGGATGGCATTGATCCGATCCTCATTCCGGTCCACAGCCAGGACCTCGTGTCCGAGATTGTGCAGCTGCTTCGCGATCATGGCTCCGAAATTATTCACTCCTATCAGCAGTATAGATTTCATATCCATGCCCCCTTACCCGACGTTTATTTTTTCGACCGGCCGATGAGAAACCTCTGAACTGTTCACATTGACAGCTGCATAGATCAGCGTCAGACCGCCCACCCTTCCAAAAAACATTAAAACAATAAGAATACTGTGTGACAGTAAACCAAGGTCCGGTGTGATTCCTTTTGACAGTCCGACTGTTCCGATCGCGGACGCTGTCTCAAATAAGCAGATCCCGACAGGAATCTTTTCCACGATACTGATCACAGCTGCACATATGGCCGGAAGCGTCAGATACATCACAAAGAGTGTCGCCGCATGCCTGACCATACTGTCATCGACTCTTCTTCCGAACAGCTGAACGCTCTTTTTCCTCCGGAATACCGAGAAGGCATTTGCGGCAAGCACTGCCAGAGTCGTTGTCTTCATACCTCCTGCAGTTGATCCGGGGGATCCGCCGATCAGCATCAGTGCGATCATGAGCATGGTGCCCGCTCCGGAAAGGGATGAGAGGGACGCCGTGTTAAAGCCTGCAGTCCTTGGTGTCACAGCCTGGAACAGTGAAAGAAGGAAGCGGTCTGTCAGCGAATTTCCGGTATACTCATATACGAACAGAAGCAGCGTGGGTACAATGATCAGCACCCCGGTCATAACAAGGACGACCTTGCTCTGCATCCGATATCTGCGAAAGTGGAACTTATTCACAGCGATATCTTCCCATGTTAGGAAGCCTATACCGCCTGTGATGATCATAAGGCAGATCGGTATGACAATTCCCGGATTGGATGCAAAGGACGTCAGGGAGGAGAAATGTCCTGTTCTTTCCCCCATGATGTCGAACCCGGCATTGCAGAATGCGGAGATCGAATGAAAAACTGCGTCCCAGATCCCGGAAAGACCATACTTACTGCAGAACGTCGGCATCATGAGCAGTGCGCCGATCGCCTCGGAAATCAGCGCGACTTTAAAAATAAATCGCGTCATCTTCACGAGTCCGCCAATTTGGTTTGCTGATATACTGTCCTGCAGCATGCTGCGCTGCAACAGTGAGATTTTTCTGCCGGAAATCATTGCGATAAAGGCAGCGACCGTGATGACCCCCAGACCGCCGATCTGGATCAGCAGCAGAATGACTGCCTGCCCAAAAACCGACCAATAGGACGCGGTATCCTTCACGACCAATCCGGTGACGCATACGGCGGATGTGGATGTGAACAGGGCATTTTCAAATGTTGCACCGTGTCCGTCCTTTACGGAAATCGGAAGCATCAGCAGCAATGCACCCAGCAGGATCACTCCCATAAATCCGAAGATGATGATTCGGAAGGAGGACAGCCTTTTTCTGAAAAACTGTGTGACCATGTTGTCTTTCCTCCCTTTATGTTACTGTAGGCATATTGTACAGTCTGTGTTTTTAAGATGGTGTTAAGATGCCTGTTCACGGAATTAAGATTATATTAAGGTAACTGCTCAGCACCCCTTTCGCAGGCGCTTTGCGCCTTGACGCATAAAGAAACGCCCTGCAGGTCTGCGGCCTGCAGGGCGTTTCATTTTGCGCATCTATCGCACGATTGAATTAATTAATGAGAATTCTGCGTCAGAGATCAAAACTCAGTTTCTTTTTTGAGATCCTCAGACGGTCTCACGAGCAAATGCTCGATATGTCTCAGATAAAACTCATCAAATACGGGCCCAGTAAAAAATCTCATCTGCAAAATAAAATGGTCTGATCATCCTTAAAGTCTCCTCTTTACCGTCACAAATTGCATTCAAGGCAGCATAACCAAAACTGCTTTATTCCGGTATTATACCACATTTGAAATACGAATTTACAATGATGGATATGGACGGAGAGATCGGAGAAATCCCGGTCGATTTCCCGGACCGGCTGATACAGGAAGACCTGCTGATCCTACCCTGACTGCGGGAAGGCGAACGTAAAAAACAAAGTAATAAACGATGATCTTTTATTCCGCATATCTTTCCAGAACTCTGCGGATCTTTACAAAGTCTACACTGAACTCCCCGTCCGATATCATAAGCGGCACCGTGTCGTCAAATGTAAAGCTGGCGGGGAGTTCATCATGCTCAAAATCATACACGGTAACTTTCCGGCTTTTCGGATCAACGATCCAGTATTCCCGCACGCCTGCCAGCCGGTACTTATTCAGCTTTCGGAACATATCGTGGTAGCGGCTGGATGGGGACAGGATCTCAACGATAAAATCCGGCGCTCCGTTCACCCGTCTTTCGTCCCGGTCATCCTGATCACACACAATGAGAATATCCGGCTGCACCATCGTGTCATCATCATTGTCAAGGCAGACATCAAGCGGCGCAATATACAGCCTGCATGCAGGATGCGAATCCACGGCTGAACTGAGCTGAAGCGCGATCTGCATAAGAATGGTCTGATGTTCTTTCGTTGGGGCGGCCATGTCGTAGAAATACCCGTCAATCAGCTCTGTCCTTCGATCATCCGGCAGGGCGTAATAATCCTTCAGAGTATTCTTTCCCTGTTCTGTGCCCTCTCCGTATACAGGCTGAGGCTCCCTGACTCCCCGGACAGGCTGTCTTCCATATGAGCTGTAATTCTTTCTTACGTCTTCCACCGGTCTGCCGCTGTCTTCAGAAAGCACCTTCCCGATTGCTTCCACAGTCTTCCGACGCGGCGCTTTCGTAAGACCGGCAAAGAGTTTCTGCACTGTACCGAGCGGCACCCCGCTTTTTTCCGCTATCAATTCATTGGTATACCCCAGTTCCCGTTTCCGGTCCTGCATCTCCTTGATCGTCATAACTCCCTCCGGTCTTTAAGAGCTCTCTTTTACAGCTTGTCTGGATCCTGTTTTTTAAATTCCTCACTCTAAGGATATTATATTTCCTTTCTTTTTTCAACCGTTTTATTTCCTTTTTTAATTACATATCATTCATTATTTCCAATATATTTCCATTTCCAGCTGTTCCGGAGCATCAATACCTTCAGGCTGCAGTATCAGGGGCGCCTCGATGTTTCTGCCCATTCTTTATATGTTTTTTCACGTCCTTCGTAAAATAAGCAGACATGCAGTAAATTTAATCTGACTGCTGCTGCTCCTTGCAGCCTTTGCAGGTTCCGGCATATATATGCTGATGCAGATACTTGGCGGTGTTGCCGTCTACCCGATATGCCTGGCCCTTGCCTTCGGAATCGGATATGTGTGGTACCTGATCACGGAAGAAGAAGAAATATGATGAAGGGAAAGTGCAGCGCAATATAAGACTAAAATACGAATTTACAATGATGGATATGGGCGGCCAGATCGCTGCGGTCCCTAAAGGACTGGAGTCGGAAAATGTACACGAGTGGCCCTGTGAAAGGAACGGGCTGCATTTTGAGCTGCACGACCTCCTGATAAAAAATGATGAGCAGGCAACAAAGAAACAGCTTCGGTTCTTCCGGGATCTTATGCCCTATGTGAAGGAGAACACTCTCGACTGGAACTATCACTTTCTGTTCATGATTGCCCACCTGAGAAAACACTTCCTGTTCAGCGGAGTCGGGATCCGTCAGTTCATGGACATCGCCGTTCTGATAAAGGACGGACCGGATCTCGACTGGAAATGGATCGAAAAAAAGCTGGGCGAGCTTGAGATGAGACGGTTTGCCCATGCCTGCTACAGTCTGATCGAATACTGGTTCGGAATCACTCCTCCCATATCCTTTAAAAGGACGGACGGACTGGAGGAGATGACGGAGAAGATCATCGGGAACGGAGTTTTCGGGGAAGCAGACCCGGACAATAAGAAGAATTTGGTCAGGAACTTCCTGCTCATGGAAAAGCACCCCGTCTGGGTCAACCGTATTGTCCTGCTTAAAAAGGATTTTTTCCCGGGGTACGATTTCATGGTCAATTATCCGGGCTGCGGATTTATAGAAAACCGGAAATACCTGATACCTTTCGCCTGGATCGTGCGTTTCGGCCGACTGATCCGACCCGGCGAGCATAAGAAGGCTGTAAATACGATACGAAGAGCGCTTCTTTCGAGACACGAACTGAAAGAGCACAGCGAACGCATCCGAAAGATGGGACTGTAAATGAACAGTCAGGGACGGTTCTTTAAGAGGCTTTTCAGCCTGAAGGACCGTCCCTGATTATTTCTGTGTATGGTATCTTCGATTTTCATTACTTCCTGTTTACCTGACAACGCTATTCGATTCTACCTGCAATACATGCTTCTGTCGCGGTGCCGGGGTGCCATCCCTGCGCATGTCTGCAATCCGCCGGAGGTTTTTAGCTGCCTGCTCTTTTCGTCTCGCCGCAAATTCATCCCCTGCTGCGGTGAGATCACTTTGTATTGGCACTACTTCCATATATTGTTATAATGAACGTATTCATCATAAAAAACAAAAAAGGAGTATAAAATGCTGAACGCTGTCTATTCCTCAATAGCAATGTTCTTCTGGCTGGTATTTATCATATCCTTCAATATGGACAGAAGCAGGTATCGGAACTGTTATTTCCTTTTTGCCGCGCTCCTGACTTCAACCATAGCTCTGACTTTCATAGCCGGTGATCATCAACAGATCGTTATCGTCGGCCTTATTGACATCATCTTAATAGGCCTGCTGATCGTACCGATCTTCCTGATCTGCAACGGGATCATCATGTTCAGACGCGAAGGACACAGTCTTTCCAATCTGCTTTCCCTGTTCCTCGGCATCGGAATAGGATTCGGAGAGCTGTCAACATTTTTCGGTATCATTCTTCCGGAATTTGCAGGACCAAACCCGGAAGCAGACGACATTCTTCTCAGTGCCAGCATAATCAGTATTTTCATCGGAGCATCCGTCTTCTATTTTTCGGCTTCCTTCGTGGTCTTCATGCTGTACTGCATCTTTCTGCAGGTCATACCGAAAAAGCGCGACTTCGACTATGTGATCATTCACGGCGCAGGTCTTCTGAAAGGGGACCGAATATCAAAGCTGCTTTCAGACAGGCTGGATAAGGCGATCGATGTCTATCACAAGGATCCGACGCCCCCCATACTGATCCCATCCGGCGGGAAGGGATCGGATGAAAAGCTCTCCGAGGCAGAAGCGATGGAAAAGTATCTTCTGGAAAAGGGTATCCCTGCCGAAAAAATTATCAGGGAGGATAAATCGGCAACAACCTTTGAAAATCTCAGGAATTCAAAAGCGATCATCGATTCTCAGACAGGCAGCAAATATACAGCCCTCGTGACCAGCAACTACCATGTTTACAGGGCTCTCAGGTACTGCAGGAAAATAGGCCTGAAGTGCACCGGTATCGGAAGCCATGTCGCTTTCTATTACTGGCCAAGCGCTCTGATCAGAGAGTTCATCGCCGTTCATGCGGAGAAGAAGCATCTTATCTACCTGATCGTCGGATGGATCCTGTTCATGCTCCCCTTATTCCTGTTCTATTTTTCGAGCCTGTAATTAAGAAACCATAATGTTCCGCCTGTATTGGTATGGCGGCCCCCCACTGCGGAAATCATCAACAGACTTTCATTCAATTTTTTATGCGTTTGGTTGTGCAGATACTGAGGCTTTCTGATATATTTACCAAATTTTTCCTCTCATATTTGTGGAACATGCTCATATTGATCAACAAAAAGTTAAAAAAAACGCAGGAAGCCTCAATTATTACAGAAACGTTACAAAATGTTAAATTCCTCTTTTCTTTTTTAATGTCCGTGCTATAATCGGTCACTTGAAAGGAGCGAATTTATGCTTAATAAGAAAATAACAAGTATTTTGCTTGCAACGTCTCTGTTTGCCGCCATGTCGGCAACCCCCGTATTTGCAAGCAACCTGGATACAGCTGCCGGTATGAACGCAGTAAGATATGAAACAAAAGATGCTTCTGAATCCGGTGAAAATGATCAGAACAGTCTCTTTGATACTTTAGTGGAAAGACAGGAGGCAGCGGAAGCCGAGCTGGAAAAAGTCCGCGCGGCTGCAGATACAGCAGCAGATGCAGCAGAAGAGGCTGCCGATGCGGCCCGGAACTATGCCGAGGAGACCGAGGGACAGGAAATCGAGGAAGCTGCTGAAGCAGCAGCTCTTCACGCTGACAATGCAAGAGAAGCGTCAGACCTCGCATCCACAGCAGATGACAGCCGCACTTTGGAAATGACGAAAGAAATTGCAGAGGCAGCGCAGGCGGAAGCTCTGGAAGCTTGTGACGACGCAAAAGAAGCTGCTGAGGCAGAGGCTGCCGCCAAGGCCAAGGAAGCTGCAGAAGCAGAAGCTGCTGCAAGAGAAAAAGCCCTTGCTTCGGCAGAATATCTCGGAACGTTCACGCTGACCGCATATTGCAACTGCGCAGCATGCAACGGTTCGGCGGGAAATCCGACCGCAAGCGGTGTCATGCCGACATCCGGACACACGGTCGCCATGGGCGGTGTTGATTTCGGAACGAAGCTTCTCATCAACGGTACGGTCTACACCGTAGAGGACCGCGGCACACCTTACGGACATGTCGATATCTTCTTTGACACACACGAGGAAGCCCTGGATTTCGGAATGGGCAGCGCGGATGTATATCTTATAAAAGAATAAAGCAGATCGATAAGACGGCGGGGACCGGCACGAAGGTGCAGGTCCCCGCTGTTTCTGCATCAATTTATCAGGAACATCCAGACGTTCCTGCCGCGCTTTCGTCTCGCGGGCGAGACTTGAACTGCATGCCCTGATATTGATTTTATGGTACAATAAATCAAAGGGAGATTTTGAAAAGCCATGAAGACGAACCGGATCCAGATACTTTGCCGAATACTGAAGACCGACCTTGTGTACGAGGCGTCAGACGGAACGCTGACCGCCTTTTTTGATATTCTGTCACAGAGTCCTCTGATGCAGTCAGACGGTCTGCGCCGAATTCTGCGGGAAGGATGCGAGATGCAGACGGCTCCGTTCATTCATTTCGATGAGTATAACTGCTATTTTGCAGGAATTAAGACGAGCGAAGGACACCTGTACATGGGACCCATGTGCCATCACGAATTGAAGGGCAGAGCGCTGTCACTCATGTACAAAAGTTACGGGATAGAGGACGACCGATATAATCCGCTTCCCACATTTACTCTTCCCCAGATACGCGATATGGTAAATCTTACAGGCATGATCATAGATGACAGCTCCGCCAAAGACGAAGAGCTTATACAGATCAGCCACATCATTGCGGACAACGAGAACCGGACCCGGCAGGAACAGGTCAGTTTCATTCTGCATGAAGAAGAGGAAAACGACTATGCCGCCTACCGGCACAGTTTTAAGGAAGAGCAGATGCTCATGCAGGCGGTCCGGGAGGGAAGGCCTGAAGATGCCGTGCGACTGGCAGAAAACATGGACCGTGACAGCGGGCGGCTCTCGAAGAACTATATGCACCATCGCAAGAACCTGGCGATCATCGGTATTGCGCTGTGCTCACGCGCTGCGATTGAAGGCGGACTTCCCCCGGAAAACGCTTATCAGATCAGCGGATACTATATAGGAAAATGTGACGCCACCGAAAATGCCGCCAATATGCTCCTCTACCGGAACAAAGCAATCATGGAAATGGCCGGATATATACGCGATCAGCGGACCAGTCCCTCCGCATCCAACTATTCCGAGCGCTGTAAAGACTATATCCGCAAGCATTACCGGGAAAAGATATACCTGCAGGACATTGCAGACAGCCTGGGACTCAGCCCCACTTACCTGTCAAGACGATTCAGCAAAGATACCGGAGAATGTGTACAGGACTATATAAACCGCATACGGGTCTACCATGCATCCAACCTTCTCCTCTACTCTGACCGCACCTTATCGGAAATCGCCTTTTATGTCGGATTCCCGAATCAGAGCTATTTCGGGAAGATATTCAAGAAGTTCAGGAACATGTCTCCCAAAGCGTATCAGGACAGATACAGAAGTACGGAATATGATCCTGAATAAAGCAGCGTATCCTAATTCAGGTTCTGATTCTCTTCCGCTTTAAGGATAAAAAGCCTCCGGCGCATAAGAACGCCGGAGGCTTTTATCTCTGACACTGATTTGTAACCCATGTCAGAGCCAGGTTTCACTTTGCGCATTCATCTCATGACTGAGATCAGGAAAATTCTGCGTCAGAGATGGAACCGGACACGATTGTGATGGAGAAAATCTTAACGAATTATTTCTGTCTTCACTTCAACCTCTTCGCCGACCTTCCGCCAGGATACCTTCACATCGCCGACCGGCGTGTGCACCGTTCCTGATGCCGATGTCATATAGCCGGGATGCGGCTTCACCTCGATCCGGCTGTACCCCGGCGCGGCAGGTCTCACTCCGAGCACTGCACATGGCAGTTCGTAAAGAGCCAGCGCGCCCCACGCATGGCACTCGCTGCGGGCATAGAATTCCGCTTCGACGCTCGTCGTGCAGTTGTTCCTGACCATTTTCCGCCAGATATCCCAAAACTGTTCCGTATACTCGTAAAGATCTGTCTGTTCGAGAGCACGGAACAGATAAAAGCTCATCGCTACCGAGCATTTCGCATAGCCTTCCTCCGTAATGCTCTTTTTCAGATTCCGCCTTCCCTCTTCTTCTCCGAGCGTCCCTGTCAGGACACCAAACACCTGGCAATGCTGGCTGCGCATCCTGCAATCCGGACTTTCCATGTCTGCGGGTCCGTCTGTCAGCAAACCTTCTCTGTCCATACAGATGCTTCTGACTGCTCTCTGCACCTGCTCCGCCCTCTCGCGGTCTCGTGCAGCCCTGACGGCGTCACCCGCATACTCCTCAAGCTCGGCGGCTTTCTGCAGGCCGAGAATATACAGCAGGCTCTCCATTGTGATCGGACCGTACAGGCCTGCCCTCGGCATTCCCGTAGTTTCCATCCACTCCTGCGCCCAGTCAATGAACGACCATAACACACCCTTTTCATTCACACCGCCTGTCTTTCCGACCAGCCCCTGAAAAGAACCTTCTCTGATGACTCTTTCTTCAAAAAAGTCCAGGATCCGGCGAACAACAGGAAGCACCGATTTTACAAGCTCCGCATCACCGAAATACATCATATGGTCATGCACCATCAGTATGTAATACAGCGCAAAGCCCGGAATCACATTGACCGTCTTATTCGGATAGCTGCAGTTCAGCAGTCCGTCCGACCGCTGTGCCCGTGAAAACTCGGCGATCGCCTTGCGTGCGAGGCGGTCGTCCGCAGACACCGCATACGTATAGAGAATTTCCGACCGCGTATCCATTATATACTGCAGCTGCTCATAGTAAGGGCAGTCCACATAGGTCTCGTGCATGCAGCGGCGCAGAGTGCGAAGACTGATGTCCCAGACCGGAGCAAGTGTCCTGTCGGAAGTCTCTGCGTGTGTGCGGACTTCCAGAGGATATCCGGTCTCCAGATACTCAAATCGGTCGAGGAACAGCGGTTCACCGCCGTTCTTCACTGTCACTTTTATGTAACGGAAGGTGCGGAACCAATATGGTTCGAGGCATTTAGCTCCTGCATTTTCCTTTGCAGCTTCTCCGGATGATTCTTCGGCAAGCCCTGCGGATGATTTTCTGACCGGTTCTCCGAAAGGATCCTCCACAGGACTTTCAGAAATCCTGCCTTTCACAGAAGAAGCTTTTCCTATATGATAAGAATCCGTATACCCGCGAAGTATCCCGTGCTCAGAATCCGTGCGGTCGCCTTTTTCATTCTCATACTCATAGCATTCACTATACAGAAGAGTGATATCCGAACCTGCCCCTCCGCGACAGGACAGCTTCACGAATCCGCACATCTCCTCCCCTGCGTCGAGAACGAATTCCGCCTCTTCTCCGGGATTGACCACCTGTACAGGAATCGCAAGCTCGCGGTGCTTAAGCATCATTGCAGGAATCGGCCGCTCCTTCAGGTTCTCTGTTCTCAGATATTCCGGCATCTCCTCATTCCTGCGAACGATTACCGGGTGCCAGGTGTCCTTCCCTTCTTCTCTGTCCTGCACATCCTCACAGATTGTCTTCTCGAAGATCTGCAGCGGAGAAAACCTCTTATCCTCTCTGTAAAAGCAGATCGTTCTGTCCACACGGCTCTTCCAACCCTCCAATCCTGTTCCCTCAAGATAGAGACCGGGCGTGTCCGAGCTGAAAAAGCTGTGATTTCCGACTTTCGGGTCTTCCGGAAAATGAAGGGCCACGACATCAAGCCGGTTTCTCCCTGTACGCAGATACCCGCCGATATCGACCGTGTCCAGATAATGCACTTTGTGATCGCCCTTTGCCGGACCGTACGAAACAAGTTCTCCGTTGACATAGAGCTTGTAACGGCAGTCCGCTGTGATCGCGATCTCGTACCTGCCGTCTGTATTGCGTCTGTTATCGTCATATATCAGCACCTTCGTAAAATATACGAGACGCGCCGTTCTTTTATCATCTTCCGTCCAGTCCTGTGTCCAGATCCAGTTTCCATGAGCTCCTTCAAAGTCAGGCATCTTTTACACCCTCTCTCTTTATGGAATTTAAGTAATATTCTATCCCTGTAGGAATGCCTCGGCGTTCCTGCATCCTGAATTCTATCATATCACTTTCGTTCATGGAAAATATTCTTATTCTGCGCTCTTTGATAATATTTTATCCATGATCTGAAAACGCCTCATTTTCTTTCGCGCCGTACAGGGTGCGAAGCACCCTCCCCTTGGCGTGGCTGCACTTGTGCTTCTGATATATCAGCAAAATGGCTGCCGCATTAATCCGGCCTGCCGCTGCATACATTTGACGGCATTTACGCCTGTCAGCTATATGCAGCAGCCCGGTCTTAATGCGGCAGCCTTCTCTTATGATTCATTCCCAGACTGTCGTTTTGAAGGCTTGTCTGAATCCAAAATCATTGTATTAATCTTCTTTTGAAGTGTCCCGTACAGCTCCCGATCGGATTACTGTGCGTTCCCCTGAAGTTTCTTAATATCTTTCTCGCAGTGATAGAACAGAAGGAAGATTACGAACATTGCGCCTGCCATGATGGCCGGGACCCACCCGTACATGAACTTAATTGCTGTTGATACGGATTCAGGCTGCGGAAGCCCCTGTGCATCGAGCGCTGCGTCAAGACCTGCTCCTGCAAGGACCCATCCGAAGACTGCCTGGCCGAGACCAAGACCGATCTTCTGTGCTGCGGAAATACCTGCGTTGCCCATACCGACTGTATCGATGCCGGTCTTAAGCCTTCCGTAAGTGACTGTATCCGCGACCATGCCCAGAGCCATGCCGCCGGAGAGACCAACGCCGAGTCCCTTCAGGACGTTGCTGCCGATCAGAAGGGCCGGTGCCGTAAAGAGCCCGGAGCCTACGAAGCCGAGTGCCATGACCAGCATACCGAAGGTATAGATCTTTTCCTTGGATATCTTTGTCATCAGGACCGGTGTCACGAACATGATGGCGAACTGAGCGATGGAGATCGCATTTGCAAGCATACCGTACTGGCTCATATCATAGAGGACGTACTGGCTGAAGAATACCGTACCCATCGCGTAGAAAATGATGATTGCAAATACCACGAAGTTTCCGAGTGTCAGGAGCAGCCAGTATTTGTTGGAAAGAAGCGCCTTGACCGATTCCATGACGTTCTCGTTCTTTGTTTCCTTCTGTGCGGCGGTGTCTTCTTTTGCTCCGACCTTAACGCGCTCTTTTGTATTGAATACACAGAACAGGGTGACGACGACCATGAGTGCACAGTAGACAGCAAGCGTCAGTGTGAAAGATCTCTGGGTGTAAATCGTGTTCGGGTTCTCAGAAAACTTTGTGAGCAGGATAACAAATGTTGAGTTTACAAATACGTTGCCGAGCGTCTGGAAGATCTGCTGGATGTTGCCGAGAAGACCTCTCTCGTAACCGTCCGCTGTTACAAGGCCGACCATCGAGTAGAACGGAACCAGCATACCTGTCAGGCAGACGGCATTCGTGATGTTGTACATAAGGAATACGTAGACATATTTGATCATGTCCGGGAAATTCTTCGGGACAAAGAACAGGAGCATCGTGGATACTGCAAACGGGATGCACATTCTCAGAAGCCATACTCTTGCTTTTCCCATTTTCGTATCTGTCTTATCAACGATACGTCCCATGATCAGGTCCGAGATTCCGTCAAATACCTTTGATACTGCAAGGATCGTTGCGATGATTCCGGCGTTCAGTCCGACCGCCGAAGTAAAGAAGATCGTCATGAAGGATCCGATGATACCGTTGATCATGTTAAATGCAAATCCACCGGAACCGTAGGCAAGTCGTTCTCCCCAACCGAGAGCAGCATTGGGATCGTCATGTTTTGTTGTAAGCATATTTTACTCCTTTCATACCCTTTTCAATACAGGCGCTTGAGAAACTCTGTACGTGATCTTTTGATCTGTCTGATCTTTTAATCTGTGTGATCTGTGTGATCAGTTCTCTTTGCTTCTGTCTATACAATACCTTCTTTCCGGTACCGCTGATATTTTTATTTTGTTCTTATTGTCCTTATTTTGTCATCTTTTTGAATCATGAAATCTTTTGTTTTCCGGCCTGTGCGGGCAGCTGCACACTGCATCTTCGGATGATTGCAAAACTCTTTTCTTTGCCGAAATGAGCGGCAGCTGCACACTGCATCTTCAGATGAATACCGCTCTTTTCTTTGCAAAAAAAGGCAGCTGCACGTCAGATCCGATCCTATGATATCTGTATTTCCATATCCGATGATCCGAGCAGGCAGCTGCCATACACTGTATTTCAGGATTCGTAGAACCTCATATCTCCCCAGATCTCCATCAGGTGACGGCGGTCAAGACGCTCTGTCCGGGTATCCCTGTCGAAAATCCTGACCGGGGAATCAGCGCCGGTAAAGCGATCCCATTCGTCACCGGGCTGTCCTTCCTTCGCGAAACGAACCCAGGTGCCGTGCATTTCTTCTGAAATTTTGTCGAATACTTCCTCCGGCTCTCCGTCGAACACAAAGTGAGCAAACGGGTGGTCCCTCTTCACGAACACCGCCGGAAGTTCAAAAGCGTGGGAAGCTTTCCAGCCGGTCGCAATACCGGACTTTGTGACCAGCTCATAGCGGTACATCCACACGTCGTCTGTGAACTGCTTCTGAGCAGCCGCCACTTTGACAGCAGGCATCTCAAATGCATAATCCGTCGCGAACCGGATAAAAGGATCTCCTCCGATCTGCCGCACATCGCCTGTAAGCGGCGGAATGGAGGAAGCCATGGACTTTGCGGAATCCCTGAACAATGTGAAAGAGTCGTGCGAAGACGGATGATAGAAGCCCACGATCTGCGGAAGAGCGTCCGCATGACCGTTCTTCTCCATCATCTGTGTAATCATCGTCCAGCTGTTCGGAAATCCCGTGTTCTCGGGATGTACGAACATCGTTCCCTCGTGCATATTACTTCCGATGATGAGGCGGATACCGTCCGCACTGCCGCTCCGGATCGCATCGATCGGGCGTACCGGCATCAGATCATCCTGGATCGGACCGGGAAGGAACATGCCCGGATTCTTATACTGCTGTCTCGCCGCCATGTATTCATTGCCGGCAAGGAAAAGTCTGGGATCCTCGACGCGGAGCCTCGGAAGGTCCTTCTCCGTCCAGTTCATGCCCTGAAGGAACAGGTCGATATTCTCTCGCGCGGTCTGATGTGTCATCACGCAGTTCGGAAGCCCGCTCTGTGCAATCGCCTGTGTAAAAGTGCCTTTCACGCCCGGGCACGCAAGCATATTGATCACCGAAGCGCCGCCGGCCGACTCGCCGAAGATCGTGACGCGGGAGAGGTCTCCGCCGAAGGCCTCAATATTCTCATGGATCCAGTTCATGGCCAGGATCTGGTCGGACAGTCCGCAGTTGGAATCAAAGTCCTCACACCCCGGATAGGTCGTGAAATCATAGAAGCCGAGGACGTTTGTCCTGTAGTTGAAAGAAAAGAACAGGATCCCGTCACGGGCAAATGCTTCCCCGCGGTACATTTCGTCTGCCGAATAGCCTGTGTTGTATCCGCCTCCGTAAATGTAGATCATGACCGGAAGATGCTCACCCTCACAAGGCCGCTGCACATTCACGGTCAGACAGTCCTCGTCACCGATGACAGTCCCGTTATTGTACTGGATCGGTGCAGGACCGTATTCCTTCGCGTCAAATACTTCGTTCCATACGTCATGCAGGACGCTTCTCTTGAAGCGAAGCGGTCCTACAGGCGGTTTGGCATATGGGATGCCAAGATATTCAATCATTCCGTCTCTCTCATATCCTCTGACTTTTCCGAGTGTAGTCTTAACAATATGCTCCATTGCAGCTGCTCCTTTCTAATAATCATGTCTATTTCGATCCGATCCGCTGTGTAACCTCAGCGCCCGGTAAGTTCCTGACCGATCTTCAGAAGATCCGCCTCTGATTTTGTCATTTCGGCAATCGCATACGCGCGCTTTCTCGGCCTGCAGCCATCCTCCGGATCGGTAAATAAACCGAAATATACTTCCGTCATGCCCCCAATCTGATTGTCCTCGATTCCGGCCCTCTGCAGCATGGCATTCTCGTTCAGCAGCCGGAAATTATGGAGCGTGCGCACATAGGGCATGTTCATCGCGTAATTAAGGATCTTCTTATTGTAGGCTGCATAGCGCTCCTCCCACTCGGGATTTCCGCAGTCCGTAAATCCGGTCTCCGTCAGCAGGACCTGTTTGTCGCCATCGCCGTATCTTCGCATTACCCTGTAAGCGGCATCGTTAAAGTCGCGCCACAGAGTATCCGGCTCCTCAACATCCATGAACAGGTCTCTGTCGGACACATCTCTGGTCGTGAACACATACGGATGCCATGCCACGAGATCAAAATAGTCGTCCGGTTCGGTCGACCAGAACTTCCCGGATTTGATTCTCTGATAGATCTGATCCAACGCCCATGCGACACCGTACATTACCGGGAAAAAATAGGGCAGTCCGCCTCCCAGCCCTTCTGTTGAGAGAGCCGGGGAGAAAGAAGCGACTTTCGCGTTGGGGTTGCCTCTTCTCACGCCTTTTGCTGCGAAATACATCATGTCCACTGCGATATCATATTTTTCATCCGGCGTGAACGGCTTTGACATGTCGGATTCCAGAAATCCGTCGGGGTGAAGAAATGCGTTCAGATTCCACTCATTTCCAATCTCCCAGATCTGCACCTGCGGAAACAGGCCCGCCATGGTGCACCAGGACTGTTCGAGCATTTCCAGAGCCTTCATGTAGAGGCTTCCCGGAGTCAGATCTCTTTCGGGCATCGCGTGCCCCTTCTTCTGCCTGCAGCCTTCAGGAAGGAACCACTCATGGCTCATACCGGTCACTTCTATATCAAGTTCCAGAGCTCTGTTCAAAAGCCTCGTATGCTGCTCCAGTGCTTTCTCATCGGGAGTCACGGGATCCTTAAGGATCTCTGTCAGATGCATCCAGGAGCGATACGCATTGCAGCCGAGTCCTTTTACCAGATCAAGATACTTCTCTGCGCAGATTCCCTGATCGTTCTCTCTCTGGATCAGAGGTTCTCCCACTCCGAAAAATCTCTCCTTATTGTTGTCCATATTTTTTCCTTTCCGAATCAGATGTCCAGCGCAGCGTGATGTCCCCAGTATACCGCATTCGTGATCGTGGAAACGCGGGAGGCATCGCCTATGACGCGGACATACGGTGCGGTATCCCTGAGAGCCTCCACTGCATCCGTCCGGGATCTCTGTCCGAGCGCACAGATCACGGATGTTCCGGGTACCAGTACCTTCTCCCCTTCCGGATCCTCACACCAGATTCCCTCAGCCGTCACTTCCAATCCCCTGTAACCGGTATGTACCGTTACATATTTTTCAATTTCCTTAAGAAGGAGCGGACGGTGACGGACATTTGCATCCGGTGCCAGCAGATCACGCATTTCCACGAGATGGACGCGCTTTCCTTCCATGCCGAGATGGATCGCACATTCGCAGCCTGCGAGGCCGCCTCCGAATACAACGACGTCGTCTGTCACTTTATCCTTTTCTTTATAATAATTGTTGACTACAACAACATTTTCTCCGCGAAGTCCCGGAATCGGCGGGACAAGCGGTGCAGAACCTGCCGCAATGATCAGTGCGTAAGGATTCTCCTTCTCCACATACTCCGGCGTCACTTCCGTGTTCAGACGGATCTCAACGCCTGCCTTTTCCGCAAGAAGCTTATAGGTGCCGGACAGTTCGTACATTTCATGCTTGAAGGGCAGTGCCTGCTCACTTTTCAGAATTCCGCCGACCTCATCCTCATTCTCACAGAGAATGACCTCGTGTCCGCGGCGCGCTGCCGTGTATGCCGCATAGAGTCCGCCCGGACCTCCGCCTGCTACAAGCACTTTTTTCCGCTCGCACTCCCTGACCGGGACTACCTGGGGTCCGTCCATCTCACGCCCGATCAGAGGATTCACTGTACAGCGCCTGGTCGATGTCGCTGCCCGCTCAGCCATGCAGGTGAAGCAGCGGAGGCAGCGAACGATTTCCTCGTCCCTGTTCTCAACTACTTTTCTCGGAAGTTCCGGATCTGCCAGAAGCGCACGGGCCATGTATACGATATCTGCCTGACCGCTGGCAATGATCTCTTCCATCTGAGCGGGGTCATTCAGACCGCCGATCGTTGCGACGGGCTTGCTCACATGCTTTTTGATTTCCGCAGCAAGGTGAACATTACATCCATGATCCGTGAACATGGATGGATGTGTATTTCCGAACGTCTTCTGATATGTACCGGCGGAGACATGGATGATGTCCACGTAGGGCTCAATCTGCTTTGCGATCTCCACGCCGTCTTCCAGCCCGTATCCTTCCGGGACCATCTCGGAACCGCTCATCCTGAACTCAAGAGGGAAGAAAGGACCCACTGCCTGTCTGACAGCTTTGAGAACTTCCACAGCAAAGCGGCAGCGGTTTTCCAGTGTGCCGCCGTACTCGTCCGTGCGGTGGTTGAACATGGGTGAGAGGAACTGGTTAATGAGCCATCCGTGTCCGCCGTGAATCATCAGCATTTCAAATCCGGCTCTCTTCGCAAGTCCGGCAACATGAGCGTAGGACTCAACAATTTCATCAATCATTCCTCCGGTCAGCTCACGGACCTTTACACCGTCTGCTCTGACTGTCGCAGAAGGTCCCCACTGATGCATGCTCTTCTGTTTTGTCTTATCTGTCATATAAGTTCCTGCGAACATACCGGAATGGGAAAGCTCCAGAGACGGAATAGCTCCATGGCGGCGGATCGCATCCGCTGTGTAGGTAGCCGATGCAAGGGAATTGAGGATGCTCTCATCCAGATGGTAAGCATGGGAGCCGTCTGTTGCCGGGTGAACCATCAATTCTGATACCGTGACGGCCGCCGCTCCTCCTCTCGCTCGCAGCTCATAGAAGGCAGTGGATTTCGGACCGATACATCCGTCGTTCGAAATATCTGTCCCACCCATCGGTGCGGAAAACATACGGTTCCTGAATACTGTTCTGCCGATTGTGATCGGGCTGCTGAGGTGAGGATATTTTCTCTGCATGGGGCTTTATTCCTTTCATATGATGAATACTGTTGTTTTTCGTTTCCGTGTTTATGTTTCTGATATCATCATAAATCCCGACAGTATCACTTTATATCTTTATTTTGTTATAATTGTTCTTTTTTTACCCTGTAATAAGATAAGAAAAAACCCTGTTCCGTAATGAACAGAGCACCTGAACAGAGTAACCAGCATAGTAACCAACGTAAGTCAGATCACAGGATTTCTGTGTCAGAGAATCAAGAACGCCTCGGCGTTCTTGCCGCGCCGCGCGAGGTGCGAAGCACCTTCCTAATTGATCTCTGACGCGGGTTTGTATCCCATGTCAGAGAAAAGTTTCATTTTGCGCATTCATCTCATGATTGAAATCACGAGAATTCTGCGTCAGAGATTAAAATCGCAAAAATTACGTTGGAAAAATTCTGCATCAGTAATCAAAATATTGATAAATTAATCAAAATAAAGATATTCGCATTTCTCCCGGAATAATACACTGTAATCATAAAAAGGAGCCCTAAGCAGGTAGGCCCACACTGAGATGAACATACGCTCGAAAGGATCACTTCTTATGAAAACAGAACCAATCATGATTTTTAAAGTATATGCAGATAACCGGGATGTCTCCAATCTGGAATGCCCCTACGGAGCAGTGACTATGATCCCGTTCCGTGCCACAGTAGAATCAGCGCTGTTCACGGGTGAAACACTTCCCGGTGCAGTCGACGTGCAGATCGAGAATCCGGGCAGGAGCCGTAATATGTGCGCAAAGTATATGTTCAGGGGAAAAGACCGGGATGGAAATCCCTGTCAGCTGTTCGTAAAAAATGACAGCTATCTGGCACCGATCATGAGAAACGAACCTTATTTTGACGGCTGCCCGATGTTCCTGACAGACAGTCCAGTCCTCGGCAAATATCTCTGTGCCCAGCATTTCCGCTCGGAAGTGCACGGTAAGGAATGGGGCGTTGAGATCCGCATTTTCGACGTGCTGTCGGAAGCACAGTGAAGGCCGCTGTTAAGAAAAATGGCAATAAAAAGATGCCCCCTTCCGGGCAGAACAGTTTTTTTCCTGTCTGCCTGAAAGGGAGCATATCAGATACTGTCGAATGCGACAGTCCGAAATAATTACTTAATCAACTTGCCGAGCACCTTGCTGTTCTTAGCCCTGATCTTGAGCTCTCTCGGCAGAGCATACGGAAGTATGGCTTTGAGCTTACCGTTCTCCGCGGAGAACATTCTTGTCGCCTTCGGATGATCTCTCTCCAGCGTTATAGCATCAAATTCACATCTTGTCGTACATAATCCGCAGCCGATACATCTGTTGACATCGACTGTAGTAGCGCCGCACTTGAGACATCTGTTGGCCTCAGCCCTGATCTGTACCTCTGTCAGCGGCTCTCTCAGATCATGCCATGTTGCAGTCGGATCTCCGGCCTTCTTTCCCGGCTTCTGCCTCGGCATGTTGTCGTAGCGCTCGACCAGAATATCATCCCTGTCAAGTTCAATGATCTCTCTCAGGTCTCTGCCTACGGTCAGTCTGTTCGCTCCCTGATCCTTATGTACGTATCTGTGGAGCGAATCCGCAATCGATCGGCCTACACCAATGGCATCGATCGCGAACTTCTGTCCTGTCACGATGTCGCCGCCCGCAAAAATGTCTTCCTCTGCGGTCTGAAGTGTAACAGGGTCGGCCACAATGAGGCCTCTCGGACTGATCTCGACCTTCGTTCCGCAAAGCAGCTTCTCGATATCCGGTTTCTGGCCCGTGCAGTACAGTACAGTAGAACACTGATGAAAACAGTCTTTTTCATCCGGTTTTTCTATATAGACCTATCCCTTTCCATCCTTAAGCATTTTTTAATGGACTATTTCAGTTCCATCATTTAATGTCATAAATAGATACATCATAGTTCTGTCTCCATATAGAAATCCGAGATGTTTCGAGAGATACTGAAACGACAGATCGGGAACTTTTCCCTATCATTCTGTGTATTATATATAATCAACTACACCACACATATGCTGCATTCGAAACAAAAAGCATGCAGGCTTTTTTCCGGAATCCCGTCTTGCTCATTCCTCCGTATCCCCTTGTAACGGTCAGGACAAAGCCATCACATCAATCTGCCTTCCATCGTCACCGTAAGGCTTTCCCCGGTCGAACCGTTATACAGGAAAGAACATCTGATACAAAAAGATGACAAGCGGCATCGTAATGACACAGAACAGTGTGGACATTACATTATATACTCCCGCTTTGGCGGCATCGTGGCCCGTAAGCACCGAAAGCTGGATCACAGAGCTGGCAGCAGGCGCAGATGCTGCAATCATAATTGCCATCAGAACCGGCGTGTACTCGGGGCAGCGGGAAAGAAAGCCGCTTGCATACAGGCACAGGATGGTGAGGATCGGAATGAAAAGAAGCCTTCCTGCGGAGATAATGTAGGCTCTCTTATTCATAAGGATCGCCTTGAGATCGCTGCCTGCGATCACGACCCCGACCAGCATCATGGATGTCCCGGCCACCATTTCATGAAAATTCTCCATTGCCGTATCAACCACCGCCGGCACCCTCAGACCGGACAAAAGGCCCAGAAGGCCGGCGAAAAGGGCGATCAGATTGGGGTTCAGCAGAATCCTGCGCCAGGGAATACTGCCCCTGCCGCTCATCAAAATATATCCGTAGATCCAGACAAAGAGATTGAAAGGGAGCTGAAAACCGCTGCAGTAAAAGGTCATCTCTTCCCCCAGCGTCATCGCAACAACCGGGAGGACAAGATTACCGACATTTGCGAACATAAGCGTCGTCATGTCTACTGCGTCCAGATTGAAAGGTCTTTTCAGGAGATTCGCCGCAATCGCCGCGATGATCATGCAGCAAAATGCAAACACAACAGCTGCTGCAAAACCTTTTGCCCTTTCCGGGGTCAGGTCGATCTGCATGCTCCGAAAAATCAGACATGGCTGAAGGGCATAGACAAGTAATCCTGTCAAAACACTGCTGTCCTCCTCTTTCAGTACACGAACTTTTACCAGCACATATCCGACAACGGCCATGAGCATCATAGATGTTAATTTACTCAGAAGTATAAGACTGTATCCCATTGTTCCTCACTGCCTGTCTTTTTTTGCCGGATCCTCAGCTCGCCAGACGAACATTCCTTCACCGGCCGCCAGCTCTCTGACAAGTAAGAGCAGCTCTTCATCCGGGTCAAAGATCGTCCTATGTGTGTCTTCCGGATCGGAAATGATCATAGCCTCGTTCACCAGAATATTGACCTTGATCGTGGAAATGGAACGGATGTCGTCGATCACCTGTCTTGCAGGTTCGCATTCGGCCGGTTTCATCATACCACGGGCTCCGTTCTTTTTACATCATTTCTCCGACTTACTACTACTCACGTTTAAAAAAGCGAGAATGCGTCGGTTACTTTTCAATTGCTTTTAATCCATTTAATTTTCTTCAATAATCTGTCATAATGGATCATAGAGAAGAAGAACTCCTTGCCTTTTACAGCGATCTTCCGCAGATTCCCTATGTCATGGAGGAGTTCCTGAGCGGTGACATTTGCACCTGCTACGCGATCATGGAAGTGAATATGCGGCCTGCCCTGTTCCTGTTCCTCCGGTTCCCGGATGTTTCTTATAAGCCTGATGACTTCGAAAAGAGGAGTAAATGCAATGTTTCAAATTATGACTGCCGCGGAAGCGGCCAGATTCATCGAAGATCACGCCGTGATCGGTCTGAATTCCTTTGCCGCTATGGCAAATCCCGAAAAACTGCACGATGCGATCACGCAGCGGTTCCGTGAGACCGGCCATCCGCGCGGTCTCACCCTCATTTCTTCTGCCGGGTTCGGTCTGCTCGATCCGGATCGCGGAGCAGAGCCTTATATCCGGGAAGGTGCAGTCTCAAAAATCATCGCCAGCCATTACGGAACCCTTCCCGTTGTCCGGAAGCTGGTCCTCGAAGATCGTTTTGAAGCATACAATCTCCCGCTCGGTCCGATGTCGCACGCTCTCCGCGCGCAGGCAGGCGGGCATGACGGATACTTTACCAGGACCGGACTCGGCATTTTCGTGGATCCCCGCGTGGAAGGACCCGGACTCAACAGCATTTCCAAAGACGAATCCCTCGTAAGACTCGTGACCATCGAAGGCGAGGAATATCTTCGCTATCATCTTCCGGCGCCAACGATTGCCCTCATCAAGGCGACCAGCGTGGACGCCAACGGAAATGTATCTTTTGAAAATGAGTACTGCTCGGTCGACGCGCTCTCCCTGGCGCAGCTGACGCGGCGCGCCAACGGGAAAGTCATCGTGCAGGTGGACCGGCTGCGCTCGGATTTCCGCAGGCCGCGGGATGTCATTCTTCCGGCTGCGCTGGTGGATATCATTGTGGTATGTCCCCAGGAAAGAAATGACGAGTTATTCGGGACTCTTTCCGGAGATATTCATGTCCCGCTGACCCATATGCAGTACTGGTACGCACGTCTGGAAGAGGAAAATGCAAAGATCGGCTATGAGAGGGACGATCTCCCGTCCTCCATTATCGGAAGCCGGGCGGCGGATGAGCTGCGGCCGGGCGATATCGTCAACATCGGAATCGGAATCCCGGAAAAAGCCGCGAAATATGCAGCCGTAAAAGGCATTTTACAAAGTCTCACGCTTTCTGTGGAATCCGGAGGTATGGGCGGACTGCCGGCAGGAGGACGCCAGTTCGGCGCCATGATTGGCGCAGGTTCGATCAGCGATATGTCCATGCAGTTCGACTTTTATGACGGCGGCGGCCTCGACCGGTGCTTCATGGGAGCGCTCGAAATCGACCGGCACGGGAATGTCAACGCGCACCGCAGCGCAGATCACTATGCCGGGGTCGGAGGATTCTGCAATATTACAGCGGCGACCGAAAATGTTGTTTTCTGCTTTACGTTCAGCGCAAAAGGACTTGAGGTCTCCCAAAAAGACGGCCTCATCCGGATCGAAAAAGAAGGGAAGATCCCCAAGATCGTAGAACATGTGCGGAGCATCAGTTTTTCAGGCAGAAAGGCGGTCGAGAACCGCCAGAACGTTCTCTATATCACGGAACGGTGCGTATTCGCGCTCCGTCCGGAAGGGCTCGCGCTCATCGAAGTGTACCCGGGGATCGACAAACAAAAGGATATTCTGGAGAAGCTGCCCTTTGCGGTGGCGGATGAAACTGCAGCGCAGCAGGATTTATCAGATTGAAAAAATCAGGGATAGCTTCAGTGCAATTCCAGTCGGATACCAAAATAATACCAGTAAATCTGTTACGACCGCAGCCCGGGCCTGCCGGTCGTCAGCCGACCACGTTCACCAGCTCCCCGATCCCGCCGATCCCGCACCGGACGACATCTCCCTTTTTCAGGAACTTCGGCGGATCCATGCCCATCGCAACGCCGCCAGGCGTCCCGGTCGCGATGATCGTTCCCGCCTTCAGCGTCATCCCCTGCGACAGCTCCGCGATAGCCTCTTCGACCGTCGTGATCATGTAAGCCGTGTTGCTGCTCTGCCGCTTCTCGTCATTCACAAAGCAGGAAATATCCAGGTCATGGACGTCCCCGATCTCGTCCGCAGTCACGATGCAGGGCCCCATCGGAGTATAGCCGTCAAGGCTCTTGCCCCGGTACCACTGCTGGTGCCTCCGCTGCACGTTCCTGGCGCTCACGTCATTGATGATCGTATAGCCCAGTACATACGACAGCGCCTCTTCTCTGCTGACGCAGAACGCGTCCCTTCCCAGGATCACGCCAAGCTCGACCTCGTAATCCAGGCTGTCCACGAAGTCATACAGCGGTATCCGTCCGCCGGGGTCGTTCGCTCTGTTCACTCTTTTGGAAAAATAGATCGTGTCCTGTTTTTTTGTGAAATTGAGCCCCTGTGTCATATCGCTCATATGGGATATGTAGTTCACGCCAAGGCAGATCACGTCCTGCATCGGCACGGGGACTGGCGCAAGGACCCGATATGTGCCGGGCGCGCAGGCGACGGTATTCGAGACACAACCGTCGGCCTCAGTCGCCGCACCCTGTGCGAAGTCGGCAGCGCCCGCCCCGTCAATCTTTTGACCGATCTCTTCCCTCAGCGAATCGAACCGCACGATCAGTTCGTTCATATCCTTCACATGAATGCCGAGGGACTCGAGCGTGTACATCGCTCCACTTTGCCCCATTACAGCGGGAAGTTCCTGTCCCTTGTATTCGATCGTATAAAGTCTCATATTGCTCCTATCTTTACTATATCCGGGCTCCTGCACCGGTCACTCTTTAATAGCTGTTATCCAGCAGAAAATCTGCGATGTGCATAGTCTTCACGCCTTCGTAATTTCCTCCTGCAAAGTCATCCATCCGTATCACATACTTGGGATAATTATCCTTGATCGAAAGCAATCGTTCGTACTCCCTCTTCTCCGTCTCCCTGTTGTTTATTTCGTATGTGACCTGAATGTATATCTTCCCTTCCGGCTTGAATGCGACAAAATCAACCTCAGCCGCATCCATCTTTCCTACCGTAAAATAAAACCGTATAAAACAGGTCAGCGACTCCTGTTTCTGTTGTTTCAGGACTAACGGCTGTCCAATCTGTATAAGTCCGGCGGCAATTCTCTTCGCA
>OMVU01000037.1 GCA_900314565.1 uncultured Eubacteriales bacterium | reverse complement strand
CTCAGACAGCACGGTTTTTGCTCATTCCACATCTTTCGTTCATGAAGAAGTTCTAAGGCTTGTGCAGATTGTTTGAATTGTTCACACAATTCCATTTCGTACAGGGTTTCGCAAGTGCCTGGATATACTCTCCAGGTAATTATGAAACGCTGCTCTTCATGGGAATTATTCAAACAATTTCCATGAAGAGCGGCGTTTCGCAATCAAGCGGACATATTATAAGAGGATATATGAATTTTCGGTGTCAAAATCTTGACATCTGTCTGCTCTGTGCTAAAATAAAATGAGTTGTTAGCACTCGATATAGTAGGTTGCTAACAGGACAGGCCGCTCTTACCGCGCAATGAAGCCGGGAAAGCGGCCCTGACATTATTATGGAGGGTTTTATGGAGCACACAGCTGTGATGATACTTACAGTTTTTGATACAGTCATTCTGCCGGATGTCGATTATCGGCTGAACATCGGCTCGTTCGGAGAGGCGGAGAGGGAACGTCTCAAAGCGGATGACGGCCACTGCGTTCTGCTCCCGATCCGGTCTCTGAAGGGAAAAACCGAAGTGACCCAGACGGACTGCTATGAGTACGGCGTTCTGGCAGATGTGCTGGAGATCGACGATGACCGGCAGGGGACATTTCTGCATATTCAGAGCCGCGGGAAGGTGCGGGTGCTGGAGGTCGAGAATGCCGACGGGATCCTCAGCGGAACCTATGAGCCCGTCAATGAGGTCATCGATGTGACTGCCCGCGGAGAGAAGGAATTTCTCGAGATGCTGAAGAAGACGACGACGGAGATCGCGGGAAATTTCCGGGGCGCGGATTACGCGATCGAGTATATCAAGACGATCGAATCCGTCAATGAGTACGCCGCCGCATTCTGCCAGTTCTACGATATGACTCCCGAGCAGAAGTACGAGCTCCTCGCGACGGATTCCTTCCGCGAGAGGATGTCTCTCATCCACGATGCGATGATGCGCTTTAAGAGCACGATCGAGCTTCAGGTCGAGCTTGCGAACAAGGATGATGCAGATGGAAATGCCTATAAGAAGGCTGCCATCAACAAGCAGATCGGGCTTCTTCAGAAAGAGCTCGCGGAGATGGATCCGAATGCAGAGGAAGATGAGGAGGGCTTTGCCTATAAGATCGACCACTGCGGCATGCCGGACGATATCAAAAAGGAAGCGAAGAGGGTTCTTCGAAGATTTGAACAGGAGCCGGCGAACGGGGCGGAGTACAACTCGCTCTATGATTATCTGGACTTTATCACGAGCCTTGCCTGGAGACCGGGCGAGCCGAAGAAAATCGATCTGAAGCGCGCAAGGAAGGTCCTTGATCATGACCACTACGGCCTTGAGAAAGTAAAGGAGAGGATCCTGCAGCACCTCGCCGTCATGGCGCTGAACGGAAAGCAGAACGGGTCTATCCTTCTGCTGGTCGGCGCGCCGGGGACCGGAAAGACCTCGATGGGAAAGAGCGTGGCCAAGGCGCTGGGCAGAGAATATGTCCGCATTTCCCTCGGTGGAATCCGGGACGAGGCGGAGATCCGCGGGCACAGAAGGACCTATATCGGCTCGATGCCCGGCCGTATCATGTCCGGAATCAAGCGGAGCGGCGTGATGGATCCGGTCATCGTGCTGGATGAGGTGGATAAGATCAGATCGAGCTTCGACGGAGATCCGTCAGCTGCTCTTCTGGAGGTGCTGGATCCGGAGCAGAATTCCACCTTCACGGACCACTATGTGGATCTTCCCTATGACCTGAGCCACGTGTTCTTTATCTGCACAGCCAACAGCTGGGATATGATCCCGCGGCCGCTGCTCGACCGCATGGAAATGATCGAGCTGCCGGGGTATACGCCTGCAGAGCATTTTCAGATCGCGAGAAGGCATCTCGTACCGCAGGCAATAGAGGAGACAGGACTTACAAAGGATAATATCCGTTTTACGAACGGGGCACTGAAGAAGGTCATTGAGGAATATACGATGGAGGCCGGGGTGCGAGGGCTGAAGAAGCAGCTCCTTGCCATCTGCCGGAAGGCAGCGGTCCAGATCGTCGAGAACAGCAGCGAGAAAATCGTCGTCAAGGATAAGGATGTGGAGCATTTCCTCGGAAACAAGAAGATTCTTCACGACAGGATCCTCCGGAAGAATCCGGCGGGTGTGGTGACGGGTCTTGCCTGGACGCAGGCGGGCGGGGAGATCCTGTTCGTCGAGACCGCGGCCATGAAGGGGACCGGCCAGATCATGCTGACCGGCCAGATCGGCGATGTGATGAAGGAATCCGCAGAGACGGCAGTGAGTCTTGTGAAGTCGCTCTTTATTGAGGAAGGGCTCGATTTCAAGAGCAATGATATTCACATCCACATTCCGGAGGGAGCGACGCCGAAGGACGGACCGTCCGCCGGTATTACCATGTTCACAGCGGTGACATCCCTTGCACTGGGGATCCCGGTGAGCCGGTATCTCGCGATGACGGGTGAAATATCGCTCCGCGGGCAGGTGCTTCCGATCGGCGGTCTGCCGGAGAAGCTCATGGCTGCCGAGCGGGCAGGGGTCCGGAAGGTCCTTATCCCGAAGGACAACATGCGTGATCTTGAGGATGTGCCGGAGGAGACGAGGCAGCGGCTCGAGATCGTTCCGGTACAGACTGCGGAGGATGTGCTGAGGGAGGCACTTGGCATCTCGATGCCGGAGAGGCGGGGAAATCCGTTCAGGGAAGCGTGAGTTTTTCCGTCACAGGTGTTCATCAGGAAGGCCCCGGCCTTCCTGATTTCATGTCTCGCTAGCGCGGTCTGCGAAGCACCTTTATTCTTCATCGTGAGATTGCACTCACGATGAAGGAGAGTATCATTTTTCGCGCCTGATTCATGACATGACTGTAATCAAAAGTATTACGCGATGAAGAATGAAATTTTATCTTGACGGATAAATGGAAACGTAGTATTATATGTTTTGTTGACGCGCAGGTGTGCGTTCAATCTGCAGGAGTGGCGGAATCGGCAGACGCGCAGGCTTCAGGTGCCTGTTCTATTCAGTTAGAGTGAGGGTTCAAGTCCCTTCTCCTGCATCGGTAAAGCGACGGTCAGTATGGCCGTCGCTTTTTTATTCTTCATCGCGCAATACTCGCGACTTCAGTCGTGAGATACGCGCGCAAAGTGAAACTTGCCTTCATCGCGCAATACTCTCGACTTTAGTCGTGAGATACCTGCCCCTCTTTCCACAAATCCTTGCGCCCGAATGACGCTTAGTGTATAGTAAAAGTCGACGTCAGAACAGATCTGACTCCGGTTTTTGCTGCGCAGATCCGGCGCGGCGAACGGGAAATCCAGGAACGCCTCAGCGCTCTTATGAAAAGGAAACATCCCTATGTTAGAAATTATTAAAGTCATCATACTGGGCATCATTGAAGGCATCACGGAGTGGCTCCCGATCAGTTCGACCGGCCACATGATCCTGGTCGAGCAGTTCCTGAAGCTCAATGTCTCGGAGGACTACTGGAACATGTTCCTCGTTGTCATCCAGCTCGGCGCGATCCTCGCTGTCGTTTTTCTGTATTTCGGAAAGCTCTGGCCTTTTCAGAGGGCAGACCGGAAGGAGAAGGGGATATACCGCTATCTGAACAGAGGGAAGTTCACCATGTGGCTCAAGATCCTGGTGTCCTGCATTCCCGCGATCATTATCGGACTGCCGTTCGATGACTGGCTGGATGAACATTTTTATAATTATCCGACGGTTGCGGTGATGCTGATCCTGTACGGTGTGCTCTTTATCGTTGTGGAGAACAGGAACCGGAAAAGGAAGCCGCTCATCACGAACATCGATCAGATCGACTGGAGAAGTGCCCTGATCATCGGCCTGTATCAGGTCCTGGCACTGATTCCGGGAACTTCCCGGTCCGGCGCGACGATCCTCGGCGGAATCATTCTCGGAATGGACCGCAAGACGGCTTCCGAGTACACATTTTTCCTCGCGATCCCCGTGATGCTCGGCGCAAGTCTCCTGAAACTCGTGAAGTTCGGATTTGCCTTCAGCGGGTTCGAGCTGGTGCTTCTTGTGATCGGCATGGTCACTGCATTTGCCGTATCGCTTTTCGCGATCCGGTTCCTTCTTAAATATATCAAGGATCATGATTTCAAGGTCTTCGGAATCTACCGCATCGTTCTGGGAATCATCGTTCTGATTTATTTCGTGGTAAATCTTATCCTTGCAACGTAATAACCCCGCAGATACCTTCGAAACGCATGAACACTGAGGTGAGGATATATGGAAAAGAAAAAGACAGTCGTCGTCGCTCTCGGTCACAGAGCGCTGGGATCAACACTTCCCGAACAGAAGACAGCTACAAGAGAAGCGGCGAAAGCCATCGCCGACCTCATCGAGATGAACTGCAATGTCGTGGTCACGCACGGCAACACACCTCAGATCGCAATGATCCATATGGCGATGAGCGAGTTCGCAAAGAATCATCCGGAGTTCACGAACTGTCCCATGTCAGTCTGCTCTGCCATGAGCCAGGGATATATCGGCTACGATCTGCAGAATTCGATCCGGGCTGAGCTCCTGACGCGCGGGATCGATAAGCCTGTCGCGACCGTTCTCACACAGGTGCTCGTCGATGCCTATGACGAGGCCTTCTACAATCCGACCAAGGTGATCGGCAGGGTGCTGACCCGAGAGGAGGCGGATGAGGAGGAGAAAAAGGGAAATTTTGTCACCCCGTCCGAGAACGGCTACAGAAGGATCGTCGCCTCTCCGCAGCCGAGAGATGTGATCGAGACGAAGACGATCAAGGCGCTGCTCCGCGATGAGCAGGTCGTGATTTGCTGCGGCGGAGGAGGGATCCCGGTCCTGGAACAGGGGATCGATCTCCGCGGAGCGCCGGCGATCATTGAGAAAGACTACTCGAGCAGTCTGCTTGCGATGGAGCTCGACGCGGATGTGTTCATGATCCTCACATCGGTCGATGCGGTCGCACTCAATTTCAGGAAAGACAATGAGAAGATCCTTACACGGATCAGCGTGCGTCAGGCACGGAGTTACTGTGAGGAGAATCATTTTGAGGCGGGATCGATGCTGCCGAAGTTCGAGTCGGCCATCAATTTCGTGGATATGGGATATAATAAGAAAGCGATCATCACTTCGATTCCGCGTGTGCGGGCTGCCTTTATGGGGAAGGCGGGGACGACGATCGTCAATTCACTCTGAACCGGGAGCGGTTTACGCGGGCTGCCGCACGAGGGGTTATGAAAAAGAAACGACAGACAGTATTCCGTCTCGGACTTGAACGCGTCCGGGAACTCTGCCGCCGTCTGGGCGATCCCCAGAATTCGATGCATTTTGTACATGTGGCGGGGACGAACGGGAAAGGGTCAGCCTCCGTCATGCTGTACGAGGTGCTGACAGGGGCAGGGTATGTGACCGGTCTCTACACTTCTCCGTTCCTTGTGCGGGAAAATGAAGAAATACGCGCAGCCGGCCGGGAGATCACCGACGGGGAACTTGCTGCCATGCGGAAGATCGTAAGGGAAGCTGCACAGGGCATGGAGGATCCTCCGACGGATTTTGAGGAGACGACGGCACTTGCATTTCTCTATTTCAGGGAAATGGGATGTGACATAGCGGTCGTTGAGGTCGGACTCGGTGGAAGCGGGGATGCGACCAACGTGATCCCGGCTCCGGAAGTCTGTATGATCATGAATATGGCTCTTGAGCATACCAACTATCTGGGGAACACGATCAGAGAGATTGCCTCTGTCAAGGCCGGCATCATTAAGGAAGGGTGTGACGTCGTACTCTATCCGGGAGACCGGGAAGTGATGCAGGTCTTTCTGGATGCCTGCGAAAGGGAGCATGCGAAGGCGCATCTCATGGATGTCCGGGAGGCAGAGATCCTCCGGGCAGACCTTACCGGAACAGATTTCCTTCTGCGCGGCAGGGAAATGCACATCAATCTTCCCGGCAGACATCAGGTCAGAAATGCCGTCATGGTCAGCATTGCTGTGGACTGTCTGAGAGACAGAGGATGGGAGATCAGCGAGGAGGCTGTGCGGGAAGGACTTGCCAATGCCGTATGGCCGGCAAGAATGGAGCTCCTTCGGGATGATCCGGTCTTTCTGCTTGACGGCGCGCACAATCTTCAGTGCATGCAGGCACTTGAGGAGGGGCTCTCCGATTTCTTTCCCGGAAAAAAGATCGTATTCATTTTCGGGATCCTCGCGGACAAGGCGGTCGACCCCATGATCGATCTGCTGATCCCGCACGCGGCGCAGTTCGTCTGCTTTACGCCGGAGAACATGAGAGCTTTGCCTGTGGATGCACTTGCGGAGCGGATCCGGGGAAAAGGCGTGCCGGCGTATATTGCGCGTGACCCGAAAGAAGCTGTCATGCTTGCGCAGGAGCTTGCGGACGGGGGACCTGTCTGTGCGTGCGGGTCTCTTTATATGGCGGGACCGATCCGGGAGATCATTCTTTCTTCCGGTGTGAGATAATACAGGTATTTCAGGAGCGCCCGGCAGGTAAATAGCAGAGGAAATATAAGAAAAAAAGCTGTTGCTCTGGATTTTCAAATCCAAAAGCGACAGCTTTTTCTCTTCTTTAATGAGGGGGGAGATAGTGAGTGGTTAATTAACTATCTGGTGTTATCATAAGAAATAAATGTGTGCAGGATGTGTACGTGTTCGAAAGAAAAAATAAAAATTATAAAGGAAAAATAAAGCGGCCCGAATTCGGAGGCAGACGAAAGGTTTGACGTAGGATAGAGGATGGGTTAAAATTATGTAATCATGAATGCACGCGGCTTATCGCGGAACGGAGGAGAGACCTTTGAAATTAGAAACGCTTCTTTCAAGGCTGGATTACAGAATTCTTCAGGGAACAGTCGGGCAGGATATATCGGAGGTCGTTTATGATTCCCGAAAAGTATGCGAAGGCTGCATATTTATCTGCATCGTCGGCGCGCATTTTGACGCCCATGACAGGATCGGGGATGCTGCTGCGGCCGGTGCGCGTGCCATTGTGGTACAGGACGATCATGATGTGGCCGTTCCCGGCGGAGAGGTGACGGTTATTTCCGTGCCGAGTACCAGGAGGGCGCTGTCGTTCATTTCCGCAGCCTGGTTCGACTATCCTGCGGAGAAGATCCCGGTCATCGGGATCACAGGAACGAAAGGAAAGACCACGACGACCTACATGGTGAAGTCGATCCTCGACAACGCAGGACATAAGACCGGTCTCATCGGGACGATCGAGGTGATCGTCGGCGATACCCACATCCATGCGCTGAACACGACACCCGAATCGTATATCGTGCAGAAGTATCTCCATGATATGATCGAGGCGGGGATGGACTGTGCGGTCATGGAGGTATCCTCGCAGGCGCTCATGATGGACCGGACAGCCGGTCTGGAATTTGAGATCGGTGTCTTTACGAACATTTCTCCGGACCATATCGGCCCGAACGAGCATACTGATTTCGCACAGTACCTCTACTGCAAGAGTCTGCTCTTTCAGCAGTGCAGAACAGGAATCTTCAACCTGGACGATCCTCATACGAAGGATGTCATGCTTGCGGCGGACTGCCGGATCGAGACGTATGGGATCGAAAATCCGGAGGCTACCATCTGGGCGGAAAATATCAGACACATCCATCGTCCCGGCTATCTGGGGGTCTCTTTTGACGTGCGCGGGAAGCAGAATTTCCCCGTGGAGCTGGACATTCCCGGAAAATTTTCCGTGTATAATGCGCTGACGGCTGTTTCCATCTGCAGGCATTTTCATATTCCGGAGGATGTGATCTGCGCTGCCCTCAAGGTCGCGAAAGTCAAGGGACGCATCGAGATGGTCCCGGTGTCGGATCAGTTCACACTGATGATCGACTATGCCCACAATGCGATGGCGCTCGAGAGTCTTCTCTCCACCCTGCGCGATTACAATCCCGGACGTCTTGTCTGCCTCTTCGGATGCGGCGGCGACCGCTCCAGGGACCGCAGATTTGAGATGGGGGAGACATCGGGCCGCATGGCAGATCTTACGATCATCACGTCCGACAATCCGCGGACGGAAAAGCCCGAGGATATCATCGCGGATATCCGCACCGGCATTGAGCGGACGGACGGAAAATTCATAGAGATCATTGACCGCCGGGAGGCGATCGCCTACGCGATCCACAACGGACTCCCGGGGGATATTATCGTTCTGGCGGGAAAAGGACATGAGGATTATCAGGAGATAAACGGTGTTCGGTATCCGATGGACGAGAGAAATATCATTAAGGATATATTGGAGGCAGATGCTTTACGCGGAAGTAATTGTTGACATAACATCCGAAGCGCTCGACAGGCCTTTCAGTTACATCATACCGGAAGAGATGGAGAAGGAGATCGCTGTCGGCGCATCCCTCAGGGTCCCTTTCGGAACGCGGGAAGTCCGGGGCTTCTGTATCGGGATCTCTGACCGATGCGAGATGGATCCCGGGAAAATGAAGACTGTATCCGCCGTCGTCACCGATGAGGAGACGGCGGAGGCGAGGCTCGTCGCACTGGCTGTGTGGATGAGCCGGACATACGGAGGAGTCCTCACGAAATCTCTGCGGGTGGTCCTCCCGACAAAGAAAAAAATGAACCCCCTCATGATCAGGCGGGCATTTCTGACCGACCGGGAGGCAGCGAAGAACTACAGAGAGAAGCTCACGAAGCGACAGAAAAAGCGCGCGGATGTGATCGATTCGCTTCTTTTGGAGGACGGGCAGCTCGTCTCCAGGCTGGTCGCAGAATACGGTGTGACGCTGCCAATTATCCGGGGGCTTGAGAAGGACGGCGTGATCTCTGTTCTTGCCTCGGAGAAGGTGAGGCGGGCCGGAGAGTTCTCCGGCAGAGCGGGAGAGCCCGTGATCCTGACTCCGGAGCAGGCGAAAGCAGTATCGGATATCCGAAGGGAATGGCGCGAAAAAAAGCGCCCTGTCCTTCTTTCGGGCATAACCGGCAGCGGCAAGACGCTCGTCTACATGGAGCTTATAGCGGATGCCCTGCGGGAGGGAAAGCAGGCGATCGTCCTCATTCCCGAGATCGCGCTGACGGCCCAGACTGTGAGAAGATTTGTGGAACGATTCGGCATGAGGGTCTCATTTCTCCACTCAAGGCTTTCCGAGGGAGAAAAATATGATCAGATGAAAGCGGCGCGGCGCGGGGATCTGTCTATCATGGTCGGTCCCAGGTCCGCCCTTTTTACCCCGTTCAGAAATCTCGGTCTGATCGTGATCGATGAGGAGCATGAGGAGACCTACCGCTCTGAGCTTGTGCCCCGCTACCATGCGAGGGAGACCGCAGTGGAGCGGGCCGTGATCGAAGGTGCGAACGTCCTCATGGGCTCTGCGACCCCCTCTCTGACGGCATCCTACAGGGTCGAGACCGGGGAGTATGCGGGCGTATCGCTGGGACAGCGGTACGGGGAGGCGATCCTCCCTGAGACTGTCATCGTCGATATGAGAAAGGAAGCAATGGCCGGCCGCCGGTCGATCTTTTCGGAGATCCTTCGGGACAGGATCCGGGAATGCGTGGACCGCGGGGAGCAGTGCATGCTCTTTCTCAACCGACGCGGATATGCCGGGTTCGTGAGCTGCAGGGCGTGCGGTCATGTCGTAAAGTGTCCGCACTGCGATGTCTCGCTCACAAGACATAAGAACGGCAGGCTCATCTGTCATTACTGCGGCTATGAGATGCCGGATATGAATACGTGTCCGGAGTGCGGATCGTCGCATTTCGGGGGACTGACTCTCGGGACAGAGCAGGTCGAGGAAATGGTGCACGCTGAATTTCCGGGCATCCGGACGCTGCGCATGGATTATGATACGACCAGAGGGAAGGAAGGGCATACGAAGATCCTCGCGGATTTCGGCGCGGGATCGGCGGACGTGCTCATCGGGACGCAGATGATCGTGAAGGGACATGACTTCCCGAATGTCACGCTGGTCGGGGTCCTGATGGCAGACCTGTCGCTCAATGCGGACGATTACCGGTCGGCAGAGAGGACGTATCAGCTGGTCACGCAGGCGGTCGGACGGGCAGGCCGCGGGAAGAAGCGCGGCTGCGCAGTGATCCAGACCTTTGCCCCGGACCACTATGCAGTCAGAAGTGCCGCAAATCAGGCCTATGCTCCCTTCTACCGGGAGGAGATCGCCTACCGGAGGATCCTTCATTATCCGCCGGTGGGAACCATGATGGCTGTGCTCGGCAGCTGTGAAAATGAGAAGCTTCTTTCCACCGGAATGACCTACCTGAAAAAGTTCATAGCACGGATCGATCCCGGCAATGCCCTCATGGCCATCGGACCGGCACCGCAGAGCGTGGGAAAAGTCAGGGACCGGTACAGACAGGTGATCTATCTCCGCCATGAAAGGATGGATTATCTGATCCTCGCAAGGGATAAGATCCTTGAATATATAGAGATCAATTCGGGTTTTGAGAAGATCCGGGTGGAATTTGATATGAATGTTTGATCTCTGACAAATCAGAGGACAAAGCATAAGACAGGATTAAAGCCGCTTAAAGAGGAAGCTGCTTCGCACTCTGCGCGGCAGGAACACCGAGGCTTTTAGTGTTCAAAGGCACTTGCGAAACTTTGTACGGAATGGAATTGTGTGAACGATTCAAACAATCTGCACAAGCCATGGAACTTCTTCATGAACGAAAGATGTGGAATGAGCAAAAACCGTTTTGTCTGAGCGAAGCGAGTTAACGTTTTTTGCGAATGCTTTTCCACATCTTGAGTGAATGTTAGAAGTTCCTGGCGCGGAAGCCGTTTGAATGTTCACACAATTCCATGAAGTACAGCGTTTCGCAATTGCCTGCCTAAGTAAACAGACAGAAAGGGGAAGACATGGCAATTCGTACCGTTCGCACTGTGGGAGATGCAGTGCTTGAGAAAAAGTGCAGGGAAGTTAAGGAAATGACCCCCAGAATAGAGGAACTCATCGACGACATGTTCGACACCATGTATGAGAACAACGGGGTCGGACTCGCCGCTCCGCAGGTCGGAGTCCTTCGCAGGGTCATTGTGGTGGACACCGGAGATGATCCGCGTGTACTCATCAACCCGGTCATCGTGGAATCGGACGGCGAGCAGACCGGAGAAGAAGGCTGTCTGTCCTATCCCGGCAAGTACGGGATCGTGACAAGGCCGATGCACGTGGTCGTCGAAGGGCTTGACCGCGAAATGAACCCGGTGCGCATGGAAGCGGAAGGCCTGCTCGCGCGCGATTTCTGCCATGAGATCGATCACCTTGACGGCAAAATGTATATGGAGCTCGTCGAGGGCGATATAAAGGATGCGGCAGCCGAGGCAGCCGCGGCGGAGGAGACGGATGAGTGACGCAAATGTTGTATTTATGGGAACGCCGGAGCTCGCGGCGGAAGTGCTCCGCGCGATACTGGATGCCGGTTACAATGTGACGGGCGTTGTGACGCAGCCGGACCGGGCGAAGGGCAGAAAGAAAACGCCCGTGATGTGCCCGGTCAAGGAGCTGGCGGTCCGCGAGGGACTGCGCGTTTTCCAGCCGCAGAAGGTAAGGCTTCCGGAGGCTGTGGAAGAGGTGAGGAGCATGGAGCCCGACGTGATCATCGTCGCGGCGTTCGGACAGATCCTGCCGAAGAGTCTTCTTGACATTCCGAAATTCGGCTGCATCAACGTACATGCTTCGCTTCTCCCCGAATACAGAGGCGCAGCCCCGATCCAGCAGGCGATCCTGGACGGGAAGAAGGAGACCGGCGTCACGATCATGCGCATGGACGAAGGCCTGGATACAGGCGATATGATCTCGAAGAGAACGGTCTTGATCAGCGGGGAAGATACGGGAGGAAGTCTCACGGAAAAACTCTCGAAGGCAGGGGCGGAGCTCCTTGTCGAAACGCTTCCGGGCATCCTGAACGGTGAGGCAGTCTGTACGCCGCAGCCTGCGTGCCCGGATATGCCCTATGTCCGCACGATCAAAAAAGAACAGGGCAGGATCGACTGGAATGAGGACGCCGATTCGATCTGCAGGAAGGTGAGGGCTTATTCTCCCTGGCCGAGCGCATTTACCGAGATCGACGGGAACCCGTTCAAGATCTGGAGAGCGCATACCGGGCAGTCTTTCGGAGAAGGAAAGCCCGGGGAGATCGCATTTGATGCGGAAGGACACATGGCTGTCCGCACGGGGGAGGGGATGCTGTACCCGGATGAGGTGCAGATCGCCGGAAAAAAGCGGATGCCCGTATCTGATTTTCTTCGGGGATATAAGGTATCCCCGGGAAGCATGATGGGCTGACCGGAGGTGGAGTAACTTGGCAGCGAACAATGTAAGAGAGATCATTCTCGATATTCTTCTCTCAGTGTTCCGGGACGGTGTGTACAGTCATAACGCGATACACGGCGCGCTCGAGAAGGTACAGTATTTTTCAAAAAGAGACAGGGCATTTATCACGAAGGTCTGCGAGGGAACCGTCGAGCGTCTGATCGAACTCGATTATATCATCGATAAATTCTCCTCCGTTCCCGTCACGAAAATGAAGCCCGTCATCCAGAATATTCTGCGGAGCGCGACCTACCAGATCTGCTTTATGGGAGGTGTTCCGAATTCAGCGGCAATTAACGAGGCGGTGAAGATCGCCCAGGCCAGAGGGTTCTACGGGCTGAAAGCCTTTGTGAACGGGGTCCTCCGGAATATCGACCGCAATGCCTCCGAGATCGAGTATCCGAGTAAAAAGAGCGATCCGGTGCGGTACTATTCCGTCCGTTATTCGATGCCGGAGTGGATCGTCGAAGCGTGGCTCATGGAATTCGGTGAGTTCGTGACGGTCAGGATGCTCGAGAGCTTTCTGAAGGAACGGCCGACGACCGTACGTCTCAAGCTCCACGCAGCCAATAAGAAAGAGATCCTCGCAAGTCTTCGAAGTCAGGGGGTCACTGTGTCGCGCGCGCCCTATGTGAATTACGCCTACAATATCGCAGGGTACAACTATCTGCCTGCGCTGGACGCGTTCATGAAGGGATGGATCTTCCCGCAGGATGTGAGCTCGATGCTTGTGGGAGAGTGCGCAAGACCGAATCCCGGGGACTACGTGATCGATATGTGCGCGGCACCGGGCGGAAAATGCCTGCATGTTGCGGATATGATGGGCGGATTCGGGATGGTCGACGCGAGAGATGTCTCGCAGGACAAAGTCTCCCTCATACAGGAAAATGTCCGGAGGGCGGATCTCATCAATGTGAGGGCATCCGTCATGGACGCGCTGACATTTGACGGCGCGTCGGAAGGCCGTGCGGATCTCGTGATCTGCGATGTTCCGTGTTCCGGTCTGGGCGTCATCGGGCGCAAGCCGGATATTAAGTACCGCATCACTCCGGCCAAGATCGGGGAGCTTGTCGAGCTCCAGAGAAGAATCCTTCACAACGCGGCCTCCTATGTCAAGCCGGGCGGGACCCTGATGTACAGCACCTGCACGATCAGCCGGGAGGAGAATCAGGAAAATGTCCGCTGGTTCGTCGACAACTATCCGTTCCACACGGAGAGCCTGAATCCGTATCTGCCGCGTGAGATCTGGAGGAATTCGACAGAGGAGGGATATCTCCAGCTCATGCCGGGGATCCACGAGACGGACGGGTTCTTCCTGTGCCGTATGAGGCGCGATCCGGAATGACCGAGAATAATTTGAAAGATATTTCCTCCATGGATCTTGCCGGGCTTACGGAATTCATCCTGTCTCTCGGCGAAAAGAAATTCCGGGCACGTCAGATCTATGACTGGATCAATAAGAAGAACGCGGTGTCGTTCGCCGAGATGACAGACCTTTCGAAAGCCCTTCGGGAGAAGCTTGCCGGGGAAGCCTTCCTCGCCGCGCCGGAGGCGGTCTCGACCCAGGTCTCGAAGATAGACGGGACTATGAAGGTCCTCTACAGGATGCGGGACGGGAGCTATGTCGAGAGCGTCCTCATGAAGTATAAACACGGGAACTCGGTCTGTATTTCCACACAGGTCGGCTGCCGGATGGGCTGTGCGTTCTGCGCGTCGACGATCGGCGGGCTTACGCGGAACCTCACTGCAGGTGAGATGCTCGGGCAGATCTACGGAATTGAGCGCATGACCGGGGAGAGAGTCTCGAACGTTGTCTGCATGGGGACCGGCGAACCGCTCGACAATTATGACAATGTCGTACGGTTCATCCGCATGCTGACCGATCGGGACGGGCACAATATCAGCGAGCGAAATGTGACGCTGTCGACCTGCGGGATCGTTCCCGGGATCCTCCGTCTGAAAGAGGAAGATCTCATGATCAACCTCGCACTCTCGCTGCACGCGCCGGACGATGCGCTTAGAAAGCAGATCATGCCGATCGCAAAGAGATACTCGCTCGATGAGATCTTCGATGCGCTCAGAGAGTATTACAGCAGGAACCGCAGACGGCTTACTTTTGAGTACAGTCTGATCGCCGGAGTCAATGATTCCGATGAATGCGTCACGAAACTGGTACAACGTGTGCGCGGAATGAACTGTCTCATCAATCTGATCCCGGTCAATCCGGTCCGGGAGAACAATTTCGTCGCGCCTTCGGGCGAGGCTTCTTTGGCGTTTCAGAAAAAACTTGAAAAATACGGAATAAATGTTACTATTAGAAGGGAAATGGGCAGAGATATAGATGGTGCCTGTGGACAATTGAGAAAACGATACATGGAAACGGATAACATATGATAGCATATGCGCTTACGGATGTAGGTCAGAAAAGAAAAATTAATCAGGACAGTGTATTTGCTTCCCCGACGCCGGTCGGAAATCTTCCGAACCTTTTTATCGTCGCAGACGGAATGGGAGGACACAATGCCGGAGATTTTGCTTCGAAGTACGCGGTCAATACGGTAAGAGAATATATCGCGGCCAGTGCAGAGCAGAATCCGATCAAGCTGATCACAGAAGCAATCGCACTTGCCAACAGAGGAATTCTGGAGAAAGCAGCAGAGCATGAGGAAATGCGCGGAATGGGCACTACGATCGTCGTGACGACGGTCATCGGCCATTTCGCTTACACGGCCAATGTCGGAGACAGCCGTCTGTATCTGTACGATGGGGAGCTTGTGCAGATCACGAAGGACCACTCACTTGTTGAGGAGATGGTCCGGCTGGGTGAGCTCAGTGAAGAAGACGCCAGGAATCACCCGGACAAGCATATCATAACAAGGGCACTGGGAGCATCCAGAAGGGTGGATGCGGATTTCTTTGATTACCGGATCGGTCCGGATGCAAAGATCCTTATGTGCTCGGATGGTCTGTCCAACATGGTCGATAACGTTGAAATCCAAAGAATAATTGAAAAGCCAGTGGCTGCGGAACAGACGGTAAAGGCATTGGTGGCAGCTGCCAATGACAACGGGGGAATGGACAACATCGCAGTCATTATTATCGAGCCGGATTCAGACGAGGAGGAACAATGTTAAAATCGGGGACTTATCTAGGGGAGAGATACGAGATTGTCGGCCGTATAGGCTCGGGCGGAATGGCCGATGTCTATAAGGCGATGGATACGAAGCTGAATCGTTTCGTCGCGGTCAAGGTCATGAAGCCGGAGTTCCGGGAGGATGGGACGTTCATTTCCAAGTTCCGGAGAGAGGCGCAGGCTGCGGCCGGTCTGGCAAACCCCAATATCGTCAATGTTTTTGACGTGGGGGAGGATTCGGGCAATTATTATATAGTAATGGAGCTGGTCGAGGGAATCACCCTCAAGGATTATATTGCGAAAAAGGGAAAGCTTTCCGTTCGGGAGGCAACAAGCATCGCGATCCAGGTATGTATGGGCCTTGCGGCTGCACACGCGCAGGGGATCGTACACCGCGACGTGAAGCCGCAGAATATCATTATCTCGACAGACGGCAAGGTGAAGGTGACGGACTTCGGAATCGCCCGCGCGGCATCCTCCAACACCATCAGTGCCAATGCGATGGGATCTGTCCATTACAGTTCTCCGGAGCAGGTGCGGGGAGGATATTCCGATTCCCGTTCCGACATCTACTCGCTCGGTATTACGCTCTATGAGATGGTCACCGGTAAGGTGCCCTTTGACGGAGAGACGACGGTCGCGATCGCGATCAAGCATCTTCAGGATGAGATGGAGCCTCCCTCAAAGTACACGCCGGATCTTCCATACTCGCTGGAGCAGATCATCGCCAAGTGTACACAGAAGAGCGTAGACCGCAGATATCAGTCGATGAATGATGTGATCGCCGACCTCAAGCAGTCGCTCGTTGAGCCGAACGGCAGGTTCGTCACGATCACTCCGCTCGAGGATCATGCACAGACGATCATGATCACGCCTGCACAGCAGGCTGAGATCCGTGCCCAGAAGAAGGCTGCGGAAATGACGGATAACGGGAAAAAGACCTATGCGTCGACGGAAGCCGCGCAGAAGCCCCGCTCACGCAGAGAGCCGGACTATCCGGATGATGAGCCGTATGATGACATCGACGATCCTGAAGATGGGATCAGCTCAAAGCTTGAGCATGCCATGACGATCGGCGGTTTTATTATCGGAATCCTCATCATCGTGGTTCTGATTTATTTCATCGGAAGGGCAGCAGGTCTCTTCAAGATGAACGGACAGGCTGCGAGTGCACCCGCATCGACTGCGCAGGTCGCCTCTGATACGACTGCCCAGAGCGGAACCACTCCTGCTGTTCCGGAGCAGGTCCAGGTTCCGGTCATCATCGGCATGACACAGGAGGAAGCGCAGGCTGAGGCCAACAAGTATAATCTCGGCATCAAGTATATGGGCGAAGTAGCGTCCACAGAGTATACCGCGGGACAGATCGTGAGCCAGGAGCCGGCAGCCGGCACAATGGTCGATAAGAACACGACGATCAGCTTCTATGTGGCGAGCGGTGCTTATGAGAGCACGATCCCCGAGATCGTGGGTCTCTCTCAGGAAGAGGCGACAGCGCAGCTGAGCGCTGCAGGCTACAACAATATCAACATAGTGACACAGGTCGACGAGAACATCGAAGTGGGGACGGTCGTTTCCGTATCTCCGGGAGCGGGCGAGACCGCTATGACAGACACGATGGTCACGATCATGGTCAACGCTTCGGCGGACGGATCGACATCCGCCGGAGGAACAGGAACTGATTCCGGCGAGAAGATCCAGCCGACCGGTGAGGTCGTTTCGGTTCCGGCTTACACGGGCCTTCCGCAGGAGATGGCTACGGAGGCTGCGCGCGCACTGGGTCTCAACGTCGCGATCGAGTACGGCGATTCCACGAATTTCGCTACGGGAGATGTCATTGACCAGAGCGTCATCGGGGAGGCTGAAGTCGGATCTACACTGACCCTGACGATCAACTCGCACGTATGGTGATTTGTCGGGAGATCGGCAGATATGGTCCTCGCGAGCGGGACAGGAAGTAAACAGGCAGGCATCTTTTAAAGGGTGCCGGATCATATGTAATGAATGAGAGCAGGGGAAGACAAGCAATTGGCTTCCCCTGTATTGGATTGAGGAATGCAGGGAAAAATCATTAAGGGAATCGGCGGCTTTTATTATGTGGACTGCGGGGACGGCCGGATCTATGCATGCAGGGCAAAGGGAATATTCCGGAAGCAGAAGATGAAACCGCTCGTCGGGGACAACGTCGAGTTCGTCATCACGCACGAGGGCGACATGGAGGGCAGTGTGGAGAACATTTTCCCCCGGGAAAATGAACTGATCCGTCCCGCCTGTGCCAATGTCGGGCAGGCGCTTGTCCTCTTTGCACTGAGGGACCCGGTCCCGAATTTCCAGATCCTGGACAGGTTCCTGATCTCCATGGAGATGCAGGGGATCCCCTCCGCGATCTGTTTCAACAAGATGGACCTCACGGGGGAGGAGGAACGGGAGGCGATCCGGGCGATTTATGAGAAATCCGGCTATCCGGTATTTTTCACGTCGTTCGGGGAAATCGGACAGTCGGATGAGGTAACCTCTTATCTCACCGGAAAGACGACTCTTCTTGCCGGACCTTCGGGCGTCGGAAAATCGACCCTGACGAACATCTGCCAGGACACCGTCCATATGGAGACCGGCGAGATTTCCAGAAAGCTCATGCGCGGGAAAAATACGACGCGGCATGCGGAGCTGATCCCCTGCGGGAACGGGACCTATATTATGGACACGCCCGGGTTTACAAATCTCGCGACGACGGGGATCACGAAGGAGGAGCTCCGGTTTTATTACAATGAGTTTTCCGGGTATGAGGGATCCTGCCGTTTTGACGGCTGCGTGCACATACACGAACCGGACTGCAGGGTCATAGAGGCCGTGGAGGCGGGCAGAATAAACCGGGTCCGCTATGAGAACTACTGTATGATCTATGAGGATCTGAAGGAACAGGAGCGGCGGCGATACTGAGAAATTTCGGGAAATTGCGGAACGCTGTCCTTCATGGACATTGCAGCTCTTATCGGAAGAAACAAAGCAACTGTCGATAAAAAGGTTTGTGAAACAAGCCGAATTAAGATTATCGGGTTCGCGAAGCGGTTCCGATACTATGAACATTCAAATGACTTCCAAACTGGAACGTAAGAGGCGTTCCTGACATACACGGGAAGCACGAATCCGGAGGAAAGGCGGCTCCTCCGGAGAGTATCAATCAAGCCGCAGCAGCGAGACTTTTGAAGGAGGTTCCCATGCAGCATATTCTTTCACCGTCACTTCTTTCCGGCAATTTTGCATGTCTTTCACCCCAGTTCACGGAGCTTTCGGCAAGCGGAGTCCGCTGGCTTCACCTCGATGTCATGGACGGCGTTTTTGTTCCGAATATCTCCATGGGGCTCACAGTCATCTCTTCCATTCGGAAGGCGACGGATCTCTTCTTCGATACACATCTTATGATCGTCGATCCGATCCGCTATATCAGGGATTTTGCGGATGCGGGAGCTGACCTCATCAATTTCCATCTGGAGGCGGCGGAGGATCCGGAGGCAGTGATCCGTGAGATCCGGGCAGTCGGAAAGCAGGCCGGCATCACGATCAAGCCGGGCACACCGGTCGAGGCGCTTCGACCGTATGTGAATCTCGTCGATCTGATCCTTATCATGTCGGTGGAGCCCGGCTTCGGCGGGCAGTCCTATATCCCGGCCTCGACACAGAAGGTGGCTGATCTCCGCAAAATGATCGATGAGAGCGGAAGCCATGCAAAGATCGAAATAGATGGCGGCGTGACGCCAAAGAACGCGGAGGAGATCCTTCTGGCAGGAGCAGATATTCTTGTCGCGGGAAGCGCGGTCTTTAAGAACAGCATCTCCGAAAATGTGAAGAGCTTCTCGGAGATTTTTGCCCGCATTGAGAGCGGGGATGCAGTATGAGAACAGCGGTCGTCTGCGGAGGACCGCCCGATCTGCCCTTTCTCTCGGACTATTTTGAGAAAAATGAGATCGATGTGACGATTGCGGCCGACCGGGGCTACAACTATCTGACGGAGATCGGGCGGAGACCGGACATTCTGCTCGGGGACTACGACAGTGTGGAGCAGGGAGCCGGCGGGATTGCATTTTCCGGTGGGAAAATGTACACATATCCCGCGGAGAAGGATTTCAGCGATTCCGAGGCTGCGCTGAATGTCGCAATGGACATCATGAAGGCGCGCGGAGAGCTCGGAAGGCTCGATTTTCTGTGCGCGACGGGAGGACGACTTGACCATTTTCTCGCGAACATCGGGCTCCTTAATACAGCGCTTCGGGCAGGGATCGACGCGCGTATTCTCGACGCGAAAAATGAGATCCGCCTGATCGACAGAAGCATTTCCCTCCGAAGAGAGGAGATCGGCGGGAGATATGTCTCGATCATCCCCTATACAGAGCGGGTGGAAAATGTGACGCTCAGAGGGTTTCATTATCCTCTCGAAGGAGCAGCGGTCACCCGGGAAGGGACGCTTACGATCAGCAACCTGTGCGAGGCGGAGGAGGCGGAGATCCGGTTCGGGAGGGGAATTCTGATCCTCATTTTGTCGGAAGACTGAGCGTTATTTTGTCGGGAGACTGAGGGCATTTTCCGGGAGAATCCCTGTGCAGGCCCTGAAACCTCGTCAGTTGACAGCATATCAGTGCGTATTTTATAATTATAAGGAAGACGATAAAAGGTCCTGTAAGGGACATTCAGCCGGGTACGGCATGCTGCAGGAGGAGGTCGCAGGATGGGTTTGTTTGGAAATATGTTTGAGAAGAAATATTGTGCTGTCTGCGGCAACGAGATCAAAATCTTAGGTAACCGCAAGCTGGAGGACGGCAATCTGTGCAAGGACTGTGCAGAGAAACTTTCCCCCTGGTTCGATGAGAGAAGACATTCGACTGTCGAACAGATCAAGGCGCAGCTTGCATACCGGGAGGAGAACCGGCCGAAAGCCCTGGCGTTCAACACGACAAGATCCTACGGGCGCTGCCCGTCAAAGCTCCTGATCGATGAAGGTGCCGGAACGTTCATGATCACCAGTGCTTCAGATTTTGCGAAAGCGAATCCGGATGTGCTTGACCTTACACAGATCACAAGCTGCATTCTGGATACACAGGAACATAAGTCGGAACTGAAGCAGAAAAACGCGGAAGGAAAGATGGTGAGTTATAATCCGCCGCGCTATGAGTACAGCTATGATTTTTATGTCAAATTCACGGTCAACCATCCTTACATAGACGATATGCGCATTCGCCTGAATCCGAGTGCTGTGAAGACCGGTCGTTTCAGTCAGAAGAATCTGAATACGGGTATGGCTGCAGGTACGCGGCCGAAGACTGCGGCGGATGCAGCTTTGAGCGGCCTTGCAAGCGGCGTAGCCGGTGCGTTCGGGGTGAATAACCTGAATAACCGCGCAGGATACAGCGCAGAGTATGAGCAGTACATGGCGCTTGGAAATGAGATCATTTCCTTCATCGATTTCCGCAGGAACGGATACGGCCAGGCAGCCGGGGCGTATGGCGCGGTTCCCGGCCAGTATTATGCCGGCCAGCAGCCGGGCCAGCCGTACGGAGCGCAGCCGGGATATAACAATATGGCAGGTCAGCCGTATGGAACCCAGCAGGCGTTCAACGGAGCAGCAGGCCAGCCGTATGGAGCACAGCCGGGATACAGCAATATGGCAGGTCAGCCATATGCGAATCAGCCGGGATATACCGGAGCGGCAGGTCAGCCGTACGGAGCGCAGCCGGGATACAGCAATATGGCAGGTCAGCCATATGCGAATCAGTCGGGATATACCGGAGCGACAGGCCAGCCGTACGGAGCACAGCCGGGATACAGCAATATGGCAGGTCAGCCATATGCGAATCAGCCGGGATATACCGGAGCGGCAGGCCAGCCGTACGGAACGCAGCCGGGATACAACGGAGCAGCAGGCCAGCCGTATGCGAATCAGCCGGGATACAACGGAGCAGCAGGCCAGCCGTACGGAACGCAGCCGGGATATACCGGAGCAGCGGGGCAGCCGTATGCATCCCAGCAGGTAAATAACGGCACAGTCGGTCAGACATCTGCATCCCAGCAGATGAATTACGGTGCTCCGGCCCAGTCCTGTGATGCTCAGCCTCAGCCATCCGGCGGGGTGGTCAGGAAGGTTCCATGCCCGTTCTGCGGGGAGATGACGACGCCTTCTGCGGACGGCAGATGTGAATTCTGCCTCGGAAAGGTGTTCTGAAAAAAGAAACGAATGCGTTGATCGTCGGAGAAGGGATGAATCATGTTTATCCGTTATATCCGATCGAAGAGGCAGGATTCGCGTGCAATAAAGTGTTCCATGTTGTCATGAGATAATATATGCAAGTGATGAGGGTTTACAAAAAGGCTGTGCCGGGCGGTACAGCCTTTTCTCTTTAGCGGGACCTGGACGGGGGGACTTACCGATGCTGAAATGCCTGCAGCAGGCGAATGTCCTGACACTTGGTGAACTACTCCGACTTATAGAAGTCGGAGCTTCCTGCTTCATTCACCGTTGCACCGGCTGCGATATACGCAACACAATGTCTTACACAATGTCCACAGGCGTATAAGTTTGGGCTATTCCATCCCTACTGTATATTTTGATTTATGCGATTTCAGCAAGCATTC
>OMVU01000039.1 GCA_900314565.1 uncultured Eubacteriales bacterium | reverse complement strand
AAGTACAAAAACGAGGTCCGCTGCACCACGCCTTACCTCGACGAGGCATCGGTGAAGGAGCGCTTCACGGTGGCGGTCAACCAGCTGCTGGCCGGACGGTACGCCGCCATCGCCGCCTACGAGCTGGGCATGGCAAAAACCCTCGACACCACCGAGCTGGAGGCCCAGCAGCAGGAGCTCCTTTCAGAGATGGAAGTGCTCAACGGCATGATCCAGCAGATGATCCGGCAGAATGCCACAGTTGCGCAGGACCAGACCGAATACAATCAGCGCTTCAATTCCCTCAGCCAGAAGTTCAAGGAGGCCGAGGCCAAGAAGGACGCAGTCGCGCAACAGATCAGCGACATCCGGGACCGACGCGGCACGATGGAGGACTTCCTCCGAATCCTGAAACAGCAGGACGGCGAGGTCACCGCCTTCAGCGAAAAGCTCTGGTGCGGCCTGCTGGACTACGCCACGGCCTACGCGGATGGCCGCCTGACATTCACATTCAAAAACGGCTCCACTTTCGAGGGCTGAGCCGGGTAAATGCAACGCTCCCGATCATCGGTTTGTGGCCGGTGACCGGGAGCCTTTTTAACTCTTACAGATTGCTGCTCTGTTCAATCTTTTTTCAGCGGAATCCAGATATAGCTTTCATAATCCTCCGGTTTCTCCGTTGGCGGTTCATATATCTCAAGTGAGTAATTCCCTGCCAGAGAATAGCCTTTAAGTGAAGGCAGCCATTCAGACCAAATCTGTGTATTCACGCTCTGCAGACTGTTCGGGAGAGGCCCTTTACATTTGAACTGAGCCCACATACCACCGGGGATAACTGTCCACTCACAGCCTTCCGGGATATCCTCCCATGGCACATAATTGTCTGCGATCCAGTAATCAAAATCCTTTCCGTCCATATCAAGGCAGACACCGAACATTCCCTTCAGGCCCCTCATATCAGCAGCCAATTCATTCCAGAACTTCGGAATCTCCTGATAGCAGGTGTCGTAATTAAAACGACGCTTGATTCCCATGACCGTAAACGGTGCTTTTTCAACAATACGATAATCCAGCATTTTACCACCCTCCAATGATATCTTGATATGCAACGGAGCTAATGATCGAAGTGACGCACCGGCCTCACGAGCTTTTGATGGCGAGATACCGTGAAATCGCTGGAACGTCTTTGCAAAACTGTCCGGGGAATCATACCCATATTTCATAGCAACGTCAATGACTTTCTCGTCTGTACTGGAAAGCTCCAGCGCAGCCATTGTCATGCGTCTGGCACGGATGTATTCTCCAACAGTCATCCCGCACAGCGCACCAAAGATCCGCTGATAATAAAACGGAGAAAGTGCCGCTATCTGAGCGATATCCTCGATTTCCAGAGAACTGGCCAGATTCTTTTCTATGAAATCAATCGATTGCTGAAAACCCTCGATCCAGCTTTGCACTTCATTCACCTCCCTCACATTGCATCCATAGTATACCGGCAGAGGAGGTCCTCTGTCCCGACTTCCTGTGCTCTCATTTTACGGGTATTTCCTTATTCATCTTCGACCACAATGTCAAAGAGACCTTCATTTCTGAACTTTGCCAGCATCTCCAGCATGTGGATGCCTATCTTCTCCGGATCGTTTTCCAGACCGGCACAGATGACACGGAGACCGTCTGGTGTCAGTATCAGGCCATGCTACTTCTCATATTCCTTATTCGATATCTGTTTCATGGCGTCCTCCGATCCATTTTATAACAACTTAAATCGATTTTTCTCAAACTCCAGAAGTCCTTCATCACGCATCTTACACAGTTCATTCGACATTGCGCTCCTGTCGACAGACAAGTAGTCCGCGAGCTGCTGCCGGTTATACGGAATCGTGATGTAAGGACTATTCTGTTTCTTCGCCTCTTCGGAAAGATAAGAAAGCAGTTTTTCTCTCGTCGTACGCCTTGACATATAATCCAGCTTCTGAACCAAGCTCCTGTTCTTTTCAGAAATCGCAAAGAACAGATTTTGGACGACCATCGTATGGAAACGGCATGCGGATGAACAGGTCGTAATAACGCGCTTCACATCAAAGAAAAAAACCGCACTGTCTTCCAACGCAACGACGTCATTCAGGAGTGTTCCGCTTTCCGGTGCCACATATGCCTCGCCGAATATTTCTCCGATTCCGATATGTCCGAGGATACTTCGGTTGCCCCAGTAATCATCTCTCTGAATATGGAGCTTCCCCTCCGCAAGGACAAGAATGTCACCCAGACGCTCACCTTGCCGCAGCACATAGTCTCCCTTTTTGAATGTGCGAAGTCTTGCGCCGAGGCAAGAAAGCATGGCAGTGATATCATCCTCGCCTACACCGGCGAACAGTTTTGTCCTCTTCAGCACGGGAATATATTCTTTCATAAAAGTTCCTTTTCGTTGTAAATACAACCGAACTGTTTGATATATTATACTATAATCAAGGCACAGAATCAAGAGAGCCAAAGGAGGAGCCCACAAATGATCCGGAAAATCATCAAGATCGATGAAGAGAAGTGCAACGGCTGCGGACTGTGCGCCAGCGCCTGCCATGAGGGTGCCATTGATATCATAAATGGTAAGGCAAAACTGGTCAGGGAGAATTTCTGCGACGGTTTCGGAGATTGCCTGCCAGGATGCCCTACCGGTGCGATCACTTTCGAGGAGCGTGAAGCTCCGGCTTACGATGAAGCAGCGGTAAAGGCAGCACAGCAGGAAGCTGCATCAGCGGAAGGAGGAAAATCCATGTCAGCAGAAGAGATTATGCAGATTGAGGACGAGACAAAACGCAAAGCCGCAATGATGGCTCATCTGGCAGCAGGTGGACAGCATCCTGCCGGTGGCTGCCCCGGCTCCCGTATGATGCAGTTCAAGCGGGAAGAAGAAGCGGCTCAGACAGATGCCCCCAATTCGGGATTCCATCCTGTCTCCCGTCTTAACCAGTGGCCCTGCCAGATTAAGCTGGTACCGGCACAGGCTCCATTTTTCGAAGGCGCAAAGCTGCTGATCGCGGCGGATTGTACGGCCTATGCTTATGCCAATATGCATGAGAAATTTATGAAAGGTAAGGTTACAATTATCGGTTGCCCCAAGCTGGATGATGTAGACTATACGGAAAAACTGACTGCGATCATCCGGGACAACGACATCAAGAGTGTAACTATTGTGCGGATGGAGGTGCCCTGCTGCGGCGGATTGCAGAGGGCTGCTGAGAACGCTCTCAAGGCAAGCGGGAAATTTATTCCTTGGCAGGTCGTAACGATCAGCCGGGACGGACATATCTTAGATTAAGGTGAAGGAGGAACAGATGATGAACACTCAGATGTTTTGTTTTCAGTGTGAACAGACGGCAGGCTGTAAAGGATGTACCGGAGCTGCCGGAGTATGCGGCAAGAAGGCTGATGTTGCCGGATTGCAGGATCAGCTGACCGGCGCTCTGATTGGTCTTGCTCGTGCGACAGACGGTAATACTCAGCCAACGGAGGATACCTATAAGCTGTTGGTCAAAGGGCTGTTTACGACCATTACCAATGTGAACTTCAATGAAGTGACCATCCAAGCGCTGATCGATGAGGTACACGCTGAAAAAGAAAAACTCGTTCCCAACTGCTCGGATTGCGGGGCCCCTTGCGGCAGGAATGATGATTACGAGATGTCCAAAGTATGGGATGCTGACGAAGACATCCGCAGTCTGAAATCATTGATCCTGTTTGGAATCAGAGGTGTTGCGGCATACGCTTATCACGCCGATGTGCTGGGATATACCGATTCGAAGGTGAATGAGTTTATTGCCAAGGCGCTCTTTGCTATCGGTGAAGACTGGGGTATGAATGAACTGCTTCCCATCGTTCTGGAGGTCGGTGAGGTCAACTTCAAGTGCATGGAGATGCTTGACAAGGCGAATACCGAGACCTATGGCAACCCCACTCCAGTGACAGTACCTCTGCTGGTCGAAAAGGGCCCCTTTATCGTAATCACCGGCCACGATCTTTATGACCTGAAGCAGCTGCTTGAACAGACGAAGGACAAAGGGATCAACATCTATACACACGGTGAAATGCTTCCTGCACATGCTTATCCTGAGCTCCGGAAATATCCTCATCTAAAAGGCAACTTCGGTACGGCTTGGCAGAATCAGCAGAAGGAATTTGCGAACATCCCGGCACCGATTTTATTCACCACCAACTGCCTGATGCCTCCTAAGGCAAGCTACAAAGACCGCGTGTTTACAACAGAGGTTGTTTCCTATCCAGAGGTCGTACATATCGGAGAAGACAAAGACTTTACTCCGGTCATCGAGAAAGCCCTCGAACTGGGAGGATTTTCCGAAGACACGCAGTTCACTGGAATCAATGGCGGCACCACTGTCACCACAGGTTTCAGCCACAGCGCCGTTCTCGGTGTTGCTGATACTGTCATCGAGGCCGTGAAGGGCGGTGCGCTCCGTCACTTCTTCCTGGTCGGAGGCTGTGACGGAGCGAAGCCCGGAAGGAACTATTACACCGAATTCGTAAAGCAGGCTCCTGCAGACACGGTAATCCTGACACTGGCATGCGGAAAGTACCGCTTCAATGATCTGGATATCGGTACGATTGGAGGACTGCCCCGCATCATGGATATGGGCCAGTGCAACGACGCATACAGCGCGATCCGTGTCGCAGTCGCCCTTGCAGAGGCCTTCGGCTGCGGTGTCAACGATCTCCCGCTTTCCATGATCCTCTCCTGGTATGAGCAGAAAGCCGTATGTATCCTCCTGACGCTTCTGTATCTCGGTATCAAAAACATCCGTCTCGGCCCTTCGCTTCCGGCATTCATTTCTCCGAATGTGCTGAATTATCTGGTTGAATCAGCACGCCGGAAGAAGACCTGAAGAAGATCTTAGGATAAAAACCCACTATAAACGCAGCGGCGCCTCTGAACCACATCGGTTCGGAGGCGTTTTCTTTTGTTCTGTATAATCAAATGATAGGAAGGCTCGAACGAGCCCTCCGAGCCCTAAAAACGAGCCCTCTGTTCACGCCGCCTGAATCCGTATCAAAGACGTAGTGCAGTTTTCGTAAACCCGGCAGTTCGAAAACGGCTTCAAAATCGAAACAAGCGTTTTTACGACACTGGCTGGCGTATAGAATTCGCCGCCGCCTTTGCCTTCTACTGAAGCGAATTGTGCGATGCAGTATTCATAGGTACGGCCCAGAAGATCCTGACTGTGTTCGGTATCCCCCATATCCATGTTGGTAAAAATATCAACGACATCACCCAAAACCTGTTTATCCAGATCCGGGTTGGCATAATTGTTGGGAAGCACTCCTTTCAGCGTTTTGTTCTCAGCCTCGATGGCACGCATTGCGTTATCGATCACTTTTCCGATCTCAGGTGTATGTGCTGCTGCAGAAATTGTGCTCCAACGAGCCTCTTCCGGAACGAAGAAGATGTTATCCATGGTATATGCATCGCGGTCATCTTCAAATCCATCGCCCTCTTCTACCAGCTCCTGATATCTGCTCTCAAAAGCAGCAGATACATACCGGAGAAAAATTAACCCGATGATGACCTTGCGATATTCGGCGGCGGGGATGTGACCCCACAGCACACATGCGGCGTCCCAGATTTGTTTTTCAAAGCCAATATTTGCCTGCGTCTTCTCAGCCATTTTCACGTTACCTCTTTCCTGAAATTATTGTTCTTTTTTATTCATTCCCGATGGATTCCATTACGTCACTGAAGCCGCACATATTGCGAACAGACGATAGCGCGACAGCGCAAAATGAGCATGGAACGTAAGCGGAATGCGCATGGCACTGCTCGATAAACATAAATTTGTCCCGGAGCATTCTCAGGTCTCTGTCTGTAATATAACAGTTAGTATTATATGCAATATTTCACAAATTTTCAATATTACTTGACGGTTTGTTGTTCAAGTTGTCGGTTTCGAGCATCAAGACGGCCATAAAACACGTCTTTGTCCGCTCAGTTTTCTATAAGGCGTGAGGAGTAAGTTGATAAAAATAAGAGGGAAAAGGGAAAAAAACCAGAAAAAACTCAAATTTATCTTTGCAAAAAAACCGCAAAAAAAAGGTGAAAAAATCTTAGCCCCTCCCGGAGAATCCTTCGTACATATAGGTGTCAGGGCAAGAGAGAGGCCCGAAAATAAAAGGCCAAAATCAAAATGATAAAAAAGAGATAAGAGAGGGAAAACCATGGAAATGAAAAAAAGAAACATCGCAGGCTGCATCATTCTTACATTTGTAACACTTGGGATCTACGGAATCTACTGGTTCGTAAAGCTCACAAATGAGACGAACCGTCTTGCCCCGGAAGAAGCGACGCTGAGCGGCGGACTTGCATTCCTCGCAACGGTCTGCACACTTGGTATCTACGGATTGTACTGGGCATACAAGCTTGGCCAGAAGATCGACAGAATCTCCGGAAACTCGGGCAACTCAGGGATCATTTACCTTCTGCTCTCCTTCCTGGGCTTGGGCATTATCGCCAAGGCGTTTGCACAGAACGAGCTGAACTGCAGAATCGAGAGACAGGAGAACGGATTCGCAGCTGCTGCGTAATCTTAACAAACAGTTAAAAGACTTCCATCTGCAAAATCCTTATGCGAAGTGAAGTTCGAAAATATAAATATAAAAAAGTACATCGCTCCGGTGGCCGGATGAGGTCCATCGGGGCGATTTTTTTCGGATGAAGATCCGGTCGATCGGGGCGATTTTTTCCGGATGAAGATCCCGTCAATCAGTACAAAGTTTTTCCGCATCCGGAAAAAATCGAAAAACATTCACACAACTTTGATCAAAACATTCGCCAGAGAAGATCAGTCACAAAATATTCACACAATTTTCCTGACTTTTGTAAACCCTCTGCGGAGAGTGCTCGTATATATAAGTGTCAGGCCGAAAGAAAGGCCGAAAAACAAAAACACTTTTAAAAAACAAGAACATCAAAAATCAAGAAAAGAATCAGATATAAAAAGGAGAAAAAACAATGACAGATATGATGAACATGGCAATCAATGATATGGAACTCGACAACGTAACAGGCGGAGCTACCAGAACGGTCAAGAACAATTCTCTCAAATATGCGAACATCAGAGAAGGCGCCGGCCTCAAGAGCAAAGTCATCACAAAGCTCAACAACGGCACGAAGGTCAAAACGACCGGCAACAAGATCAAGAAGGACGGCTACGTATGGTATGAGATCACGCTTGAGAACGGATCTGACAACGCGTGGATCGCGGGCAGCCTGATCGGGTACTGATTCAGAAGAGTCAAAAGATACTGACAAAAAATACTGACAGAAGATACTGACAGAAGATACTGACAGAAGAAAAGAGGTTCAGCTCCTGTAAGGAGCCGAGCCTCTTTTTGTCTCTGATGTCAATTCGGGCTTTTTTGCGGGCAGGAAATCTGTCCCGTTATAGAAGTATTACTGTGCATAGCTCCCAAGAAAATACAGGCTCTCCTTCGGTGTTCTCTCCAGTGTCGAACGGTCCACGCTGATGAGACCGAATGTCATGCTGTATCCTTTCTGCCATTCAAAATTATCCATCAGGCTCCAATAACAATATCCCCTGACCGGAATCCCGTCATCAAGACAGCTCTTAACGCCTTCCAGTGCACGGCGGATGAATTCCACACGCCGACGGTCATCAGATACCGCCACGCCGTTTTCCGTCACGATCAAATCTCCTTTGAAGTCCTCATGGACCTTACGGATCACATGCGCCAGCGCTTCCGGGTAGAAGTAAATCCGGCCGTCATCGTCCCGGAAGAGATTCGGATCCCAGAACGGGAACGTTCCCCCGATCTTTTCGTAAGACCCGTTCAGGATATCCTTCGTCCGATAATAATCGCAGGGGTGCTCGCGGTTCGACGCAGAAAAATATACAAAGCCTTCGACAACACGCACATCCGTGGCGTAATCATAGAGCGGCAGTTCTTCAGGAAGTCTGTGATTCTCCCAGTTCAACAGATCATCCGATACCCAGACGCCAAGCGTCATCGACGCAAATATGTAATAGCGGCCTTCAAATGAAATCATGGACGGATCTGCCGCTTCCCGGCAGATCTGCTGTACATATTTTTTCACCAACTAGCGCAGGATGCTCGTGACTACAGTCATGAGTACGTTGACGAAACGGAGATTTGCAAATGATCCAGTGACACCTAAAATTTATGTGTATATACTATATGTATATACTTCGCCCGGGAGGTGATTATTATGCTTACTGCAAAAGTATTTCAAAGCGGCAACAGCCAGGCAATCAGAATCCCAAAGGAATTCCATACAGATGAATCAGAGTTTATCATTCGGAAAAGCGGTGACTGTTTTTTCTTAATCCCCAAAGATGACCCTTGGGCATTACTGCGTCAATGTATTGGCAAAGCAGAGGATGCGTTCCCTTTTGAACGAGACCAGCCTTTAGTAACAGACTTACAGGAAAGAGAGACCCTTTAATGTATCTACTGGACACAAATATCTGTATCTATGCAATTAACGGAAGATATCCAAAACTGTCAGATCGGCTATTACAAATACATCCTGATGACATTTGTGTTTCATCAATTACCGTTGGAGAACTGGAATATGGAGCAGCAAAAAGTCGTTGGGGAGACAGAACCCGACAGATTATGCGTGCTTTTCTATCAAATTATGAGGTTCTCCCTTTTACTGAAAAGGACGCCATTCAATTTGGCCTGCTGCGTGCACTGCTCGCTTTCTCCGGAACACCAATTGGCGCTTATCATGCCATGATAGCTGCTCAGGGCGTCGCTGGAAATCATATTGTAGTCACTCATAACACAAAGGAATTCTCACGTATACCGGGAATAATTCTGGAAGACTGGATAGACTGACCACGGATTCGTTCCGTGGTCTTTCTTTAGTCGTATTTGATATCTGCCGGGATATTTGTTCAATAATCCCGCAGGATGACGGATGGCTGCTCTATGGCCATTCCAAGGTCATTCCAGAGTCATTCTATGATCATCTCCCGGTCATTCTATGATCATCGCATCCCCGAAGGAAAAGAATCTGTAGCGCTCTCTCACCGCCTCCTCGTAGGCATGAAGCACATGCTCCCTGCCTGCAAAGGCCGATACGAGCATGATCAGCGTGGACTCCGGCAGATGGAAGTTCGTGATCAGTCCATCCATAAGCTTGAAGGTATAGCCCGGATAAATGAAGATCTCCGTCCAGCCGCTCTTCTCCCTGAGGATCCATCTTCCGCTCTCGTCTATCTCCGCCGCCGACTCGATCGTCCGGCAGGAAGTCGTCCCGACACAGATCACTCTGTGCCCGTTCTCATGCGTCCTGTTGATCACATCCGCAGTCTCCTGCGAGATCATATAGAATTCCGAGTGCATGTGATGATGCTCGACGTCGTCCACCTTGACCGGCCGGAAGGTGCCGAGGCCCACATGAAGGGTCACATGGGCGATATTAACACCTTTCTTCTCAATCTTTTCAAGAAGCTCCTTCGTAAAATGAAGCCCCGCCGTCGGCGCAGCCGCCGATCCCTCGTGCTCCGCATATACCGTGTTGTAGCGCGTCCGGTCCTCAAGACGATGGTGGATATAGGGCGGAAGCGGCATTTCACCGAGCGCGTCCAGCACTTCCTCAAAGATTCCTTCATACTTGAAGGTGATCATGCGGTTCCCGTCCGGAAGAACGTCCGTAATCTCGCCGATGAGCGGAGAAGTCTCCGCCCGTCCATCCGGACTTCCGAAGAGGATTCTCGCCCCGGTCCTGCACTTTTTCCCCGGCTTGACCAGCGTCTCCCAGGTGTCCGCAGACGTGCGTTTTAAGAGAAGGATCTCCACCTTCCCTAATGTTCCCTCCCGGACTCCGTAGAGTCTTGCGGGAATGACCTTTGTGTCGTTGATGACGAGGGTATCCCCCGCCTCCAGAATGTCATAGACATCTGTAAATGTCCCATGCGTAATCTCTCCCGTCTCTCTGTCAAGATGCATAAGTCTTGACGATGAACGATCGCGCAGGGGGTCCTGCGCGATCAGTTCTTCGGGAAGATCATAATAAAAATCTGATGTTCTCATTTTCTCACTTTCTGAGTTCCGCTCCGATGGTGGAAAGACCGTTCAGGATCTTGTTCATCGCGGCATTGATCTCTCCCTCCTCCATCGTCTTGTCCGGGTGACGGAACACGAGGCTGTACGCCATGGACTTAAAGCCCTTCTGGATGTGCTCACCCTCATAGATATCGAAGAGTCTGTAGGACTCAAGGATTTTTCCGCCGCGCTGCTCAAGGACCTTCTCGATCTCATACGCAGTGATATTGCTCGGCAGGACAAAGGAGATGTCACGGGTCACTGCCGGGAACCTGGCGATGCCCTGGAACTTCCTGTTAAATGTTGCAAATTTGATCATTTCCGGAGTGTCGATGACAGCGATGATCGCGCGCTCACCGATCTCGTAATTCTTCCGGACGATCGGATGGACTTCGCCGATCTCGCCGATCCTTACGCCGTCGTAGATGATCTGCGCCTGACGGCCCGGATGCATATAGTTCTTCAGAACGTCTGTCTTATACTCAGCCTTCTTTTTCATGCCGAGTTTCATGAGCATCAGCTCGATGACGCCCTTCATTTCGAAGAAATCTCCGTCCCCGTACATGCCGAGCGTGAGCTGCATGCGCTCATCCGGAAGCTCCGTGAGCGGCAGTGCCTTCGGAAGATAGATATTGCCGGTCTCGTAGAGCCTTACAGACTTGTTCCGCCTGTTGTAGTTCGTGCCGAGAGAGGTCAGGATGCCGTTCAGAGACGTTGTACGCATGATGGAGAAATCCTCGCCCAGCGGGTTCGAGATCTCGATCGCGCTGCGGAGCGGATCATTTTCATCGAGCGTCAGCTTGTCAAAAGCTTTTCTGGACTCGAAGGAGTAGCAGTAAGCCTGGGAGAATCCGCAGTCTTCCGCAAGGCTGCGAAGGACGCCGAGGACAAGCATGTCGAACTGGAGCTTTCCGGCCGTCGCCGCTCCTGACGGAAGCGTCGTCGGGATCTTATCGTATCCGGAAAATCTCGCGACTTCCTCCGCGAGGTCGCATGTACGAAGGACATCCTGTCTCCAGGTGGGGACTTTGATCACATTTTTCTCTCTGTCGTACTTCAGGTCGACTGCCTCGAAATATCCGATCATCTCCTCCTCGGAAAATGAAGTTCCGAGAAGCCCGTTGATCTTCTCCGGCTCGAACGGGACTTCTGACGGAAGTCTCTTCTCCGGATACACATCGACGATCCCGCCGACGACCTCGCCCGCACCGAACTCTTCCATGAGCTCGCAGGCACGGTTGACCGCAAGCTCCGCCGTGTTCGGGTCAAGACCCTTGTCGAACTTCTGGGAAGCGTCTGTCTGCAGGCCGATCCGCTTGGAGGACAGGCGGATGTTCGTGCCGTTGAAGCAGGCAGCCTCGAAGAGGACCGTCTTTACATCGTCCGTGATCATGGAGTTCTCACCGCCCATGATGCCGCCGATGCCGACCGGCTTCTCCGCGTCGCAGATCATGATGACGTCGTGATCAAGTTTTCTCTCCTGCCCGTCGAGCGTCGTGAAGACATCGCCATCCTCAGCACGTTTCACGATGATCTTGTGACCGGCGATCATATCGTAATCATAGGAGTGCATCGGCTGACCGTACTCTTCCATGACATAGTTCGTGATATCGACGATATTGTTGATCGGACGGATGCCGTTCGATGCGAGGCATCTCTGCATCCATTTGGGGGACGGACCGATTTTTACATTTTTTACAACGCGCGCGGTAAAACGCGGGCAGAGATCGGTGTCAATGACATCGACGCTGATATAGTCGGAAGCTTTCTCGTCATTGCCGGTCTTTTTGATCTCCGGCTCATGGAATTTCTTTCCGAATGTCGCTGCCGCCTCACGGGCGATTCCGATCACGCTGTAGCAGTCCACGCGGTTCGATGTGATCTCATACTCGATGATCGCGTCATGCAGGCCTAAGAGCTCGATCGCGTCCGCACCGACCTCCGTATCCTCCGGGAACACGTAGATACCGTACTCCGGTGCTTCCGGATACATCTCACGCGTGCTTCCGAGCTCCTCGATCGAGCAGATCATACCGTGGGATTCCACCCCGCGGAGCTTGCCCGCCTTGATGCGGATTCCGCCTTCTGTCTTATCGCCGTCTCTCGAGCCGGCAACGCGTCCGCCCTCGAGAACGACCGGTACTTTCTGTCCCACCGCAACGTTCGGAGCGCCGCAGACGATCTGGAGCGGATCTTCTTCCCCGCCCACATTGACCATGCAGATGTGAAGATGATCCGAGTCCGGATGCGGCTCACAAGATATAATTTCTCCTACGACGATCTTGTCCAGATCTCTGTCAAGCTCCTCATAGTTCTCTACTTTGGTGCCGGACAGTGTCATCCCGTCCGCGTATTCGCGGGCCGTGACATCAAGATCCGGAACATATTTTTTGATCCACGAAAGTGATGTATTCATGTTAATTCCCCTGTTTATTATCAAGAATGCCTCAGCGTATCCCGAAAACAGCGCAAAGCGTGAAGTACCTCGCCCACTGTATGGTTCCGATCCGCCGAAGGCTCGTAAACGGACCTGCCATCAGGTCAGCCGTTTTAAGCAGATACCTTATCAGAACTGCTTAAGGAAACGAATGTCATTCTCATAGAGAAGACGCATGTCATCGATCTCATACTTTAAGAGAGCGATTCTCTCAAGGCCGACACCGAACGCAAAGCCGGTGTACTCCTCCGGGTCGATCCCGCACATCTCAAGGACATGCGGATGGACCATGCCGCAGCCGAGGATCTCGATCCAGCCGGATCCCTTACAGAATCTGCAGCCTTTTCCGCCGCACTTGAAGCAGGAGACATCGACCTCAGCGGAAGGCTCCGTGAACGGGAAATGATGCGGACGGAACTTTGTCTTTGTTTCCGGTCCGAACAGCTCCTTTGCGAATACATCGAGCGTTCCCTTGAGATCGGCAAATGTTATGTTCTTGTCGATGACCAGTCCCTCGATCTGATGGAAGGACGGGGAATGTGTCGCGTCGACCTCATCCGAGCGGAACACGCGTCCCGGTGAGATCATACGGATTGGGAGCTTACCCTTCTCCATGACACGGGCCTGTACAGGCGATGTCTGCGTGCGGAGAAGAATATCTTTTGTGATATAGAAGGTGTCCTGCTCGTCCTTCGCCGGATGGTTCGCCGGAATGTTGAGCTTCGTGAAGTTGTAGTCATCGTACTCGATTTCCGGTCCCTCGATCACTTCATAGCCCATGCCGACGAAAATACGCTCGACCTCCTCGAGGGCGATGGTATTCGGATGGCTGTGGCCGATGAATTTCATTTTCGGGGGAAGCGTGACGTCGATCTTTTCCTTCTCAAGCTCGCGTGCCATTTTCTCGGCATCCAGCCTGTTCTTCATCTCGGCCATGCGCGCTTCGATCTCAGCGCGGGCGTCGTTGACCCACTTGCCGACCTTCGGACGATCTTCGGGGTCGACGTTCTTCATGGATTTCAGGACTGCAGTCAGAGAGCCTTTCTTTCCGAGGAACGAAACACGGACTTCATTCAGCCTGTCAAGACCGTCTGCTCCAAGGATCGCAGAAACCGCAGCATCCTGTATCTCTTTTACTTTCTGTTCTATATCACTCATGAAAACCTCCTCTATCCATGCTGTCCCGTTCTGACCGGCCGTGCCGGCAGATCTTCAGAACCGATTTAATTCAGGATCGATCCGGCTCAGGACCGATTCAATGCAGAAACGTTGAAACGTTTTAATTTCAGAAAAAATAAAACTCAGAACTGATTTGATTTCAGAACAGATTCAAACAGCACTCGTTAGATTTTATAGCGTTCAAACGTAAATGTCAATCAATATGGAAATGCATACCTTTCAGTCCTCATCCTGATTCGCCCAGGGAATACTGCTCACAATATCGTCTTCATCCGCCCACGGAATAAAAATATCTGCAGGCTGCCTGATCGGAATCTCTTCCGCCTTCTCCCGCATCCGCTTCTCTTCTTTTCTCTCCGCGGTCATCCGCTCCTCTATGATCTTCTCCTTCTCGGCCCGCCTCTCCATATAGGTATCGATCGAACTTGCGATGACGTTATTCATCGGATCCTCGTAGAAGATCCGGTTCAGCTCTGCCCCCGCCAGCATGAAGAACACGCAGAAATAAAGCCAGATCATCGCAAGGACTATCCCTGTAAGACTTCCGTATGTGGTCAGGAAGTTCGCATTCTGGCCGTAATAGATCGAGATCAGATAGGAAACGAAGATCCAGATCGTCGAGACGACCAGCGCTCCCGGAAGCTGGCTCCTGAACGTATAATGATGGTTCGGGAGGATCTTGTACATAAGGAGGAATAAAATCGTCAGACCGAAATAGGCGAGAAGCGACGTAAAGGGGTCGAGGAAATCAATGATCTCCATCAGGGTCGGATATCTCGCCGTCAGCATATCCTGGAAGCGGATGCCGTAAAGGGAGAGCCTGAGCGTTCCGAGGATCGCGCCCAGCATCATAACGACCATGAACATGGAGCGGACACGCAGGAAGAGCCATCCTCTCGTCTCCTTCACATTGCTGATCACATTCAGCCCGTTGGTCAGGGCGTGAAATGCCTTCGCTGCTGACCAGACAAGGATCAGCAGCGAGACAGGAACGATCGAATACGGTTTTCTGTATACCTCATTGATAATAGCCTGCACGAAGGATTTCAATCCTACCGGAACGACGTCGATGATCATATTCATGAAGGCGGTCGCATCCATATCAGCCTGCTTCGTCACGGCGATCAGCACCATCAGAAAAGGGACAAAGGACAGAATGATAAAATACGCACAGGCAGCCGCATAGGCTGCCATGTGGTCGTCATTCATTCTGTTCATAAAACCGCTTAATCCCTTTATTAATTCCTTCATCGCACAAATTTAGCAGGCAGGGCTGCCCTGTCAAAAATGAATCTCAGCAAGCAGAACTGCCCTGTCAAAAACGAATCTCAGCAGGCAGGGCTGCCCTGACAAAAAATTTAATCTTTGGTCTTAACTCAGCGAACACTGAATTTGTAAGTTGTCGTCGTATCGTATTTCTCGCCGGCCTTCAGCACAACGCTCTCGAAAGCCGGATTATTAATGGCGTTCGGCACGTGCTGGGACTCAAGGGCGATGCCCGTCTTCGGACCATAGACCGCTCCGCCCTTGCCGTTCGGGCCTGTAATATAGTTGCCTGTATAGACCTGGACGCCCGGCTGATCCGTGATCTGCGTCATCACGATCCCGCTCACATCCCCGATCAGGACCGTCGCCTCGCGCATCCCGCTGCCCCTGATCACAAAATTGTGGTCGTAGCCGCCTGCTGAAACAAGCTGAGCGTCATCCTTTCCGATATCTCTTCCGACAGCTTTTTCTTCTCTGAAATCGAAAGGCGTTCCCTCGACGGATACATACTTTCCAGTGGGGATGCCGTGCGCGCCGAGTTCTGTGAACTCGTCCGCATGAATGATCATCGTATGGTCGAGAATACTTCCCTGATCATGCCCGTTCAGGTTCCAGTAGCTGTGGTTCGTCATGTTCGCGACTGTGTCCGCGTCGGAGACCGCAGTGATGTGATAGGTGAGCGCGCAGTCATCCGAAAAGGTGTAGGTCAGGCAGACCTTCATATTTCCCGGAAAGCCCTCATCACCATCCGGGCTTGTAAGCTCCATGCGCACTTCATTTCCGTCTTCCTCACAGGTCACGTCGAAGATCCGGCGCTCGAACCCTTCAGGTCCGCTGTGGTGATTGTTGAAGCCGGCGTCATTTTTCGGAAGAGTATAGGTCTTCCCGCCGAGCGTAAATGTACCGTTCTCGATCCTGTTTGCATTTCTCCCGATAAAGGCGCCGAAATAATTCGGATTTTCCTCATAGGGAGCGACAGAGTCATAAGCCAGGGTCACATCCGTGAGCTTTCCGTTCTTGTCCGGCACGGTCACACTCTGAATATACCCGCCGTAATTGAGGAACGTGCAGGATGCGCCCGCCTTGTTAAAGATCGTATAGGCCGTCACGGTCCTGCCGTCTTCCAACTTACCGAATTCACTGATTTTTACACTCATCGCGGAACCTCCCGTCTTTTGAAAAATGAAAAAATACAAATACTTCTTTCAAGAATATCTCATTTCAGGAAAAAAAGAAAGTAAATGCCGCAAAAAAAGACGGATGCCGGTCATTCGACCGCATCCGTCTTTTTTAAAGTCCCGGAATGCCGTTCCTAAGAAGCTGACGCCTAGCCTTCGCCAGGTGGGTTACCGCACTCGCTCCGCTGTCTTCCTCCGGTAGTTGCTTGAGGCCTGACATTGTGACCGACGATATAGGAATCCCTTTAATTCAAATGTAGGTTCAGGAAAAATAGGGGATTCGTACACTCCAGGACTAATATAATTATATCTGTTTTATGCTGTCCTGTAAAGTAGATGTAAAGCGGATTATGGAAATTATTGCAGTCAAATAATGCAGTCGAACAATCCGTATGAATGATCTGTTCTTATATGTAGCAAAATGATGCAGCCGGATGAGCCGATTAAGTGATAAAGACAAAAAATGCAGCTGACTGACGATACTTATTGATCCGGCGAGCTTCTGCTTTTTTATCTGATTCCATTCGGATTTTCATGTGCTTCCGTTCGGATTTATATGTGCTTCCGTTCGGATTTTCATGTGCTTACGTTCGGGATTTTCATGTGATTTCGTTCAAATGCTCAGGTAATTCCGTTCAGATCCGTGTACAGATCCCTGGCATAGGAATCCGTCATCCCGCTCAGGGAATCCGTCGCCAGGAGCAGCCGGTAATAGACCTTCTGTTCATCCGTCATTCCCTGCGTCGACCACGAATAGACCTGCTTGTAATTCTCCGAGATCAGGGAGAGGAATTTCTCCTCCATGAGTCCCGGCGGCTTGTCCCTGTCATACACCAGCACGGCCGGGACCAGTTTATTGAGCAGATATGTGAGGATGTTGTTCGCGGCGATCTCCGTCTTGTAAATCGACATGGACGTAAAGGCATAGTCATAAGCAATGTCCTTGAGCGTCTTCATGAGGACCGCTGCCCTTGAGTCATGAATCAGCTCGTTGCAGAACTGCCCGTTCATGATCGCGCGGTAGTCCGCGATAAATCCGTCCGTCGCCGCGTAGATCAGCACATTCTGCATCTCGGAGAGCCAGGTCATGAGTGCGTACTCACCCGGACTCACATATTCCCCGGACATGCCGGCTCCATGGATCATGCCGGAGATCCCGGGATTTTTCGTTCTGTCACGGAACTCTTCGGAGGCGCGCCTTCCGAACGGGTTTTCATTTTCAGGAGCTTTGCGTACGCTCTGTCCGGCGCCCTGTGCGGCCCTCGCGTAAAGGCTCTCGAGAAGCTCGATATAGGACGGATCGACCTTCCGCTTCCAGAGCTCGCCCAGAAATGTCTGATAATCGAAGAATCCCTTCTTGTAGGCATCCTCGATATCGGCGGTGGAGTAGGCGATATCGTCCGCCGCCTCCAGGATAAATGTGAGCGGATTGCGCTTTCCCCTTGTGCCCGTCACAGTCTGGATCTCGGCAAAAAGATCCTGCTCTGCCTTGAAATATCCCATCTTTTTATCCGCGATATCCATAGCTTTCGGATTCATCTCCACGGAGGAGCGGGGATATTTGATCATCGTTGTGAGCAGGCCGTAAGTCAGATTCAGTCCGCATCCGTTCTCGGAAAAATGCAGCTTCGACACCAGCCTGAGTCCCTGCGCGTTGCCCTCGAAATGCAGGAAGTCATTGGTCTCCTGCCTGGACAGAATGTCCGTCACACGTCTCCCGCCGTAAACGAGCCGCGGGAGATGCCCCACGAACCATTCCCGGATGGCCTCCTCCCCGAAATGTCCGAAGGGAGGATTTCCGATATCATGGATCAGGCCGGCGCACTCGATGACCGCTGCGACATTCTTCTCGGTCTCCAGCGTAAATGTGGTGTCGAGCCTTCGTTCAATGATGCTCTCCGAGATATTCTGCGCGAGAGATCTGCCGATTGAAGATACCTCAAGGCTGTGCGTCAGCCGGGTCCTTATAAAATCGCTCTTGTCGAGCGGAAATACCTGTGTTTTATCCTGTAGCCGACGGAAGGAGGCACTGGAGATGATCTTGTGATAGTCCTTCTCGAATTCACTTCGGAGATCGTCTTTTCTCCGGCTTCCGGACTCTTCCCCGGCTCTCTTTGTTGAAAGGATCTGTTTCCACTGCATCTTAAATACTCATCATCTTTCTGACCGCGTCACGGCTAATATCCTTCGTGGTCTCAATTACTCATCATCTTTCTGACCGCGTCCCGGCTAATATCCTTCGTGGTCTCAATTACTCATCATCTTTCTGACCGCGTCACGGTAAATTTCCTTCGCGATCGATCGGCTCTCTTCATCCTGCCCGGCAAAATTTTCCATCATGACACCGGAATTGATTTCCAGCACCTTGAGACCCTCCGCAGTCTCCACGACGTCCACCGAGGCAAAGCGCACATTGAGCCCCTCAAAGACGCGCCGTGCGATCAGCCCGACTTCTCTGCGTGTCTCCTTATCTCTGACCGGAAGTGCTCTGGCGCCCTGTCCGAGATTATGCCGCCAGTTCAGAAGGACCTGCTCTCCTGCCCCGGGGATCCTGTTCAGAGTCTTTGCAGGAGGAAACTCCTCCGGCCGCATCAGGTCGCCTGCGCTCATTCTCTCAAGCAGAAGTTCCTTCACCGTGCTCTTCCCGTTTCCGATAACAGACGGCCGCTTCTTTGTGTACAGAAGCCGAACCTCGCCGTCTAAAATGACTGCGCGGTATTCATTTTCGATTTTCTCAAAGGGAGAGGCTGCCAGGTAGGCGGATTTCTGAAAGATCTCGAACACTGCCGTCTCAAGCTCGCACGGCGTTGTGACCTTATATACGCGGTCTCCGCCGGTCCCGTCGTTCGGCTTCACGACGAGGCATCTGTGCTTTTTGAGAAGTGCGAGAAGCTCCTCCATGAAACCGCAGTTCCCGACGAACTTCTGCTCAGGCGGGGAGGCAAAGAGGATATGGGAAATATTCGGAATGCCGAGGGCTGTCATTAGTTCAGACGCCGCGCTCTTGTCACAGCAGATGGAGTTGACCGAAGCGCTGTTGAGCCCGAACTGGTAGCCCAGAATAAAGCCAGTCTTTCCGTTTTTCGTGAGGCGGAAGATCCAGTCGAAGGAGAAAGACTGCAGTTCGATGCCCTCCTCGGCACAGATCTCCCGGATGATTGCAACGTAATTTGATTCGCTGTTTGTCATATTGTCTCCGGTAATAATAATAAATCTATTTATCTCAGTTCCACAATGCTCCACAGGAGCATTGTAGAGCATGCATAGGCACGCGATGATGGGCAGGGATTCGGTTTGGTATTCTGCCTGCTCGCGTTGCCCCGAATCCTGTGCCAAGTTTCGCGAGCGAGACTTGATTCCTGAGTGCCACCCCACTAATATATGCGGGAAGCCTCCTAAAATATGATTATAACAAAGTCCTGCTAATATTTGGTATTCTTCTTATGCGCCCCATGAAATTCTCTCTCTGAGCCGTTTGGACACAATGAGCTGTTTTCTCATCTGTATCCCATGAATTTCTCTCTTTCCGGGACGTTTAGGCACAGTAAGATGATTTTCCTCTTCTGTACTCCATAGATTTCTCTCTTTCTGAGAAGCCTAGGCACAGTTAGATGATTTTTCTCACCTGTACCCCATGGATTTCTCTCTTTCCGAAACGTTTAGGCACAGTTAGATGATTTTCTTCATCTGTACCCCATTATTTTTTCTCTTTCTGCGCCGTTTAGGCACAGAAAACAAATTTTCAGCAATTGTTCTCCATATATCAGAGCGATATTTGGGGAACAAAGTTCAGAAAATCCATAGCTGTACCTAATCGACCGGATTATAGCAAAAACCATGGAGTTCAAATCTGAGATAAATCCCCGCTGTACCTAATCGACCGGATTATAGCAAAAACCATGGAGTTCAAATCTGAGATAAATCCCCGCTGTGCCTAATCAGACGAAAGACAGCTTTTCATTCCGGGAACAAATTCCAGTAAATCCAATTCTATTCCTAATCGTCGGAAAACAGGCTATATAAACCATACTCGGAAGATTGTAAACCAAAGGAAACGAATTTATGAAAAGAGACCGCTGTTCCAGATCGTACAAAAACAAACACAATGTTATACCATATCCCTTGTCAAAAAGGCCTGACCTCCTGCCACATCATTCTGACATCTTATGCGACAAGATAATGAACATGTTATCTGGAAGATAAGAATATTGACCATAAAATACATAACAGTTGTCTGATGAAAGACTTCATAAATGAAATGTTGGTTTCACCACAGCGTGAAAAGAGCCGCCGCGTTAAAGAGATCTGCCGGAGTCTGTCAGATATTTCCTCTTTGGAAATATCTGACAGACTCCGGCTGTCTTTAACGAGGCAGCTCCGTTCAATGTACATTCATCTCGGGTCAGATCCCAAGGAAATTTCTTACCGTGCCGGGCATCTCCTCCGCGTCCACTACCGTCTTATGACGGACCGGCGCTGTCCGGATATCCGTGATCGCATACGGCTCCTTCGTACCGGAAAGCTTTGCAAGAGTATCGATCAGCTCGAAATCATTCTTTCCCGGAAGCTCCTGCGGCGCAATAGCTCTCATGACGGAACCCGCAAATTTGAACGGGCTCGCTGTGGAAGCAATCACTGTCGGCGTCGTATCCCCGGTCTCCTCCCGATATCTGCGGTAGACCGCGTTCCCGATCCCCGTATGTGTATCGATGACATAGCCGGTCTTCTCATAGAGTTCCCGGATGCCTGCAAAGTTCTCCTCCTCCGATGCATATCCTGCGTAGAAATCGGAGAGCTCTCTGCGCATTTCATCGGTAATGGTGTAGGAACCATTTCCTGTAAGGCTCTCCATGAGCGCACGGTTCTTCTCCGGATCATTTCCGCAGATCCTGTAAATGAGCCTCTCAAGGTTGCTCGAAATCAGGATATCCATGGACGGGGAGCTCGTGAGGATAAATTTCCTCTTTCTGTCATATTCACCGGTCCTGAAGAAGTCAAACAGGACTTTGTTGTCATTGGAAGCGCAGATCAGCTTTCCGACCGGAAGTCCCATGAGCTTTCCGTAGTAGGCCGCAAGGATATTTCCGAAATTGCCGGTCGGCACAGTGATGTTGATCTTGTCGCCTTCCTTGATTTCTCCTTCTTTCAGAAGAGTGCAGTATGCGTAGACATAATAGACGATCTGCGGCACAAGACGGCCGATATTGATGGAATTTGCCGAGCTGAACTGATACCCGTTGGCAGCGAGATCCGCTGCCATCTGCGGGTCGTTGAAAATCTTCTTTACGGCTGTCTGCGCATCGTCAAAGTTTCCGTGGATCGCGACAACACATGTATTCTCGCCGCGCTGCGTGACCATCTGAAGTCTCTGAATATTCGACACACCGCCGTCCGGGAAAAATACCATGATCTTTGTTCCCGGCACATCCGCAAAACCGGCCATCGCAGCCTTTCCGGTATCACCTGACGTTGCGGTCAGGATAAGAATCTTATTTTTCACACCGTTCTTTTTGGCGGCCATGGTTATGAAATGGGGAAGAATGCTGAGCGCCATATCCTTGAACGCGATCGTCCTTCCATGGAAGAGCTCAAGGAAATAGACCCCGTCCTTCTTCACGAGCGGAGCGATCTTCTCCGTATCAAATTTCGAATCGTAGGCGTTCTCAATGCAGGTCCGAAGCTCCTCCTCGGAAAAATCCGTGAAGAATTTGCTCATCACTTCATAGGCGAGATCCTGATAGCTCATCTCCGCGAGCTCGGAAAACGGCTTGTCGAACACCGGCATCGTCTCCGGGACAAAGAGTCCTCCGTCAGGGCTCAGTCCCTGGAGGATCGCTTTCGATGCTGTGATCGGTGCAGCGTTGCTTCTGGTAGACCTGTATAATATATCCATTCTCTTCTCCTTTATGTTTCCGGCGTACCTTATTTTTCAGGCGTACCGGTTCCTGAATACGCGAATTTCCTGATTTCTGTTTCGAACCATTATAGCACCCATGCAGCCGGCTCTGCAATCACCGGCGTGTTCCGGATGCGTCAGCCTGCATACTCTGTCAGCTCGCTGATACAGCAGCCGTCACAGTTATGCATCAGCCTGCATACTCTATCAGCTCGTCCATGCAGCTGCCATCACAGTTATGCGTCAGCCTGCATACTCTGTCAGCTTTTCCATGCAGCAGGCATCACAGTTATGCGTCAGCCTGCATACACTGTCAGCTCACTTGTGCAGCAGGCATTGCAGTCCTGCATCAACCCCCATACACTGTCAGCTCGCTGATGCAGCAGTCATTGTAGTCTTCCCCCGCATAGATCTCGTTGACGGTAAATGTAAGGCTTTCCGCCACCACCTTATCGCTCAGGATAATATAATGCGGGATCTGCGCGTCCGTAAACTCCACATCAAAGGACTGGTTCCCGATCTGAAGCGTCATGGTCTTCGGCCTGCAGTTTGCATAGTAAAGCCAGTCGTCCCGCCAATTTCCGAGACAGCAGGCGATCACTTTCACCTCTGACTTTTCAAAGTTCAGTGTGATGCTCTCACCCGAACCCTGACCTTCCGCGCCCTCCTGCCAGGATGTAATCACATCTCCATCGACAGCCATCTCGGGCGCGTTGTTATACTCCGCATCATTATAATGCAGCACACTCGTCGCGGAAGCGGATGAGACTGTGATGACTTTCATTGACCCCAGAGAGGACGGTTCGTCGTCCGAGACGGAGGCCTGAACTGCGATCACTTTCTCGGTCGTCTGGATCCCGCCATAGAGGACGGTGCAGACGAATGCAAGGAGGATACTGCTCAGTATGAACTTAAAGAGACTTCCATTCATAAAACACTTGCCCCTGTATTAATTTTTTTATAAAACACTTGCCCCTGTATTAATTCTTTTCAGAAGTTCTTTTATTGGGTACTTCTGATGCCTGCAGTAATTCTTTTCAGAAGTTCTTTTATAGGATACTTCTGATGCTTCTTTTGCTTCTTTCCGGCATGTTATGAACCTTCAGCTCAATTCAGCACATTTCCCGCGGAAATGCCGTCCGGCTGCTTCGTTTTATAGAGTGTACCACGCTTCTCTTTATTTTTCCATGCGGCATATGCACTTTTCGAGCTCTTTGTGCGAATACCTTACTGAAAAAGAATTCATTATTAGCTGGAAATCACGAGTCGATGGAAGTATAATATCGTCATTACGGTTTTTGGAGCCTGATCCGGACCATATCCACAGGGTATCGACAGGCCGGCTCCGGATTCCGTGAACAAATCTAAAAAAGGATGAGGATCTATGGAAAAAGGACGAGCCCAATGGGGCAGCAAAATCGGTTTCATACTCGCGGCGGCAGGGTCCGCTGTTGGTCTCGGCAACATCTGGAAATTCCCGGGAAGAGCATATGAGGGCGGAGGAGGATGTTTCCTCCTGATTTACCTGATCATCGTAATCTTTCTCGGCGCACCGATGATGCTCACGGAGCTTTCTGTCGGAAGAGCAAGTCAAGCCAACATTGTCGGCGTATTTCACAATCTCGGCCGCAAGAACTTCGCGTGGGTCGGATGGGTCGGCATCCTCGGCGCTTTTATCATCACCTGTTATTACGCCCATGTCGGCGGCTGGGTACTTCGCTATGTGGCAGGCTATGCGACCCAGTCTTCCGCCATTTACTCGGACCCCCTCGGTTATTTCTACAACATGCTGGGGCTCCACAGTGACGGAACGACATCAATCCCCTGGACCGCAATTCTTTTCGCGGCACTTTTTATGGCTTTAAATGCCATCATCATTATCAGGGGCGTTGAAGGCGGCATTGAACAGTTCAATAAGATCGGTATGCCCGCTCTGTTCATCCTGCTGCTGATCCTGCTTGGACGTTCTGTCACTCTGGACGGCGCTGAAAAAGGTCTTGAGTATATGGTCTCTCTGGACTGGAGCAAGGTCAATTTCAGCACGTTCCTCGCAGCGCTGGGGCAGGCTTTCTACTCGCTGTCCATCGGTATGGCCATCATGATCACATACGGTTCATATCTCCCCAGGAATGAAAATATTCCCGGAAATACGGCTCTGATCTGCGCGATGGATACACTGGTCGCTTTCCTCGCCGGTTTTATCATTGTTCCCGCTGTGTTTGCCACCCTCGGTGAAAATGAAATCGGCAAGGGCGGCGGATTCGCTTTCGTCTCTCTGGCAAACGTATTTCACCAGATGCCGGGCGGAACGTTCTTCGGCGTTTTATTCTACCTGCTGCTTCTTTTCGCAGCTCTGACTTCCTGCATGTCTCTGATTGAAAGTATCGTGGCTTTCCTGACAGAGCATTATGCCTGGAAGCGTACACCTACGACCATTATTGTCTGCATCATTATGTTCCTGATCGGCTGCCTGTACACCTGCACGCAGGCGGCAGTCCCCCTGAAGGGCATCTGGTTCGATGCCACGAACGGCGTCACCTTCCCGCCCTTCTGTGATTTCATGGAATACCTGACCGACAGGATCATGATTCCGGTCTGCGCTCTCGGTGTGGCCATCTTTGTCGGATGGGTGTGGAAACCGGAAAACGCGATCGCAGAAGTCGAACAGTGCGGGGTCCGCTTCCGCCTTGCCAAAGTTTATTCCATACTCATCAAGTATGTTGCTCCGGTCGCTATCCTGGCCATACTGATCATGAGCATCGCAGCAGGAATAACACTGAGCTGAGATGTCCGCTTTCTTTTCAGAACGATTGGACAAAGGCGGCTGAAAAAAGTCTCTGCAAAAGAACGCCTTCGAGTATTAAGACTCGGAGGCGTTCTTTTTTGTTTGGATATTGTTTTCAAGAACGCCTCAGCGTTCCTGCCTGGTGGCGCAGGATGCGGAGCACCTTCCTTTTTGCGGGCTGAGATCCGAAAGCCGCAAGTATTGCGCGATGAAGAATAAAATCACATCTTGACATTTTCAATCTTTTCAGTCATACTATAGGAGTTGCGGGGTATGGCGTAGCTTGGTAGCGCGCACGGCTGGGGGCCGTGAGGTCGCGAGTTCAAATCTCGCTGCCCCGACTGGTCGGTGACAAATGTGTCACCGACCCTTTTTTCTTAATGATTCATAAGGGACCGAAAACCTCAAAAAACCAGATAGTTGCGTTGAATTTTCCAGATTATGGTTTTTCTGCAGGAGCGCCATCTTCCCTGCACCAGTTCAGGTAATCGTCTACAGAAGCCTTGAATTCCTTTTCTATTTCATCAAACGTACTTCCTTGAAAAGTAATAACGGTTCTAACATTTATAACGCTTCCGGTAAAGATGTCGTTTTCGTCATCATACTCGACCTTTCCTATGTATCCTTTATAATTCATCATATCTCCTGCATTTTCTAATGATTTTTCAAAAGTGTTCTCCGCTCTCTTTTCATTAATGCTTTGTTTCATTTTCTCATTCGTCCAGAAATATACCCAATAAGAACCAATCTTAAAAATTCGAGGTATTCTCAAATCCTCCGTGCTGCGAAAAATCCATGATTAAATGTGCAGTAGATTCAACGATTTCCTTATATTTTTGCATTTCTTCCTCGGTAAAGCCTGTCACTTCTGTCCATTCATACTCAGGCAAATAACAGGTGGCATGATGAAAGCAATCTTCCGCATCTGGTTTTTCTATATAAACCTTCACTCTCCCATTCGGCAGCATCTCTGAATGAACTATTTTAGTTTCATCATTAAGTGTCATAAATGGATACATCATATTTCTACCTCCTACCAAAAACGAGAGATTTCCTCCCACCTCAAGGTCACCGTTAAATAAAACCGTATAAAACAGGTCAGCGACTCCTGTTTCTATTGTTTCAGGACTAACGGCTATCCTATCTGTATATGTCTGACGGCAATTCTCTTCGCAGAAGCAGATGTTCTTCAAAGTTGGTACATTGCCGCTG
>OMVU01000141.1 GCA_900314565.1 uncultured Eubacteriales bacterium | reverse complement strand
CAGACTTTACAATTCCTACCGCATCGGAAATGTCCTTGATATTCGTTGCCGCATAACCGTTTTTTGCAAAAAGCTCAAGTGACGCTTCCAGAATTCTGTTCCTCGTATCCTTTGCCATGTCCGCTCCTTCTACCAGTATAATGTGACCCAAAGTTCACTCCCATTATAGTGAACTTTGGGTCACACAGCAAGTTGTAAATTCACATCCGCAAAGTGAATTATTTATCACATTTATTGTTGACAAGTAATTTTCGTGTGATATATTTATAACATCAAGTGACAAATATGTCACACAGGAGGCATTATGAATAAAAAAGTCAGTATTACAGAATTGATGACAGAAACTGCAGTTCTTACCATTGGTTTAACATTCTACTATTGGTGCTGGGTAAGAACGGATTGGAAAGAATCCTACACTGAATAAAAAAGTCAGTATTACAGAATTGATGACAGAAACTGCAGTTCTTACCATTGGTTTGACATTCTACTATTGGTGCTGGGTAAGAACGGATTGGAAAGAATCCTACACGTATATTCAAAATGCTGTCGCAGGAGGGATCATATGTTTTATTTTCCTGATATCATACAGAGTCCGGAAATTTCACAAAGAACCCATCGATGAGCTTGCAAGAGCAAATTTAAAAAGATGTGACTCCATCTGTCTGAAAATATTTGCAGCAGTAATGGTTTTGACTGCATTTATTGGCGGCACATTGGGGCATGTAGCTAATACTGCATCTTTCATGGGCTGGGTTATTATGATTTCGCTGATCATCATTTCCATACTGCGAATTATCATTTTCAAGGTAATGGATCAGAAGGGAGTATGAGGTGGCACTTGTTACAAAAATAAAAGAATTCCGTGAAAAAGCAGGATTAACGCAGGCGGATCTTGCGGAGAAAGTTGGTGCCCGGCTGGCAATGGATATCGCAAGAGTATTTGACGTTACTGTCGAGGAATTATTCACCTTCACAGACGGAGGTAAATAGGTGGTTCCGTTTTCAGGCAAAAAGCAAAGTATAGTTTATTTGATTCTATCCCCTCCCCCGATATTTCGGCATTTTATTTCTTTTCTGCCGATTAGAAATTTTATTTATGCATACTAATTTATAGACTTGCCTCTTTTCCAGATAATTTCTTATCTGCATGGTTCATGTTGCGTCTAGGGGCTTCTGTTGTCATTGCCGCAAGTTGCTTCAGTACACTTGTTTTCTGCTCCTTCATCCGCTGCTTTTGCAGCTCATGAATATCCTTATCCAGCAGGGTAGTTCCATCCCATTCTTCCTGTGCCCTGCGGACCTGTTCCAGTGCCCTCTTTGCCAGCCGGTATTCCTGCTCCGCTTCCTTTATGCTTCCGTACCCGTTGGCATCCACAATCAGAAACAACTGATTCCTACATAACCTGATCTGGCGCTCCAGTCCGTCAACCCGCTCCTGCAGTTCCTTCCGCTCTTTGTGATGGAAGATGGATTTCGGTGTATGATCCAGCGCCAGCCGGACCGTTTCTCTTTGTTTCTGCAGTGCATAGAGCTTGCGGTTGGTCTTATTGAGCTGCCGGTGAACCGATTCGATCCGCATGAACCGAAACTCCGCTTCACGGGAATCCGGGCGCTCAGCCTTCTGCTTCCCCGGCAATACAGATTCCGGCCTGTCAGAGCTTTCCCTTATACCGCCAGCGTCTGTTTCTTCCTTTACGGGCTGCATCAGAAGATCCAGAAATTCCTTAAGTATTGTGATGGCTCTCCTTAAAATCTCCGCCAGAAGCCCCGGCTGCACACCATGCGTCTTTACAGATTCCGATACCCTCTGGACGACTTCCTCCTGCTTGAACTCCGTCACTTCCTCCTGGCTGCCGCCAGCAATCAGAACCTGATCTACAGTCTGATTCCATTCCTGACGGAGCTGATTGTCGCTGCGGATTTCTTCCTCTTTCGGATTATTTTTCCCGATCTTCTTTGTGGCAAGATAGGGGCCGGATGCATCAAAGATCTGCAGTTTGTCTTCCTCCCGGTCCACGACCTTGTTGATCAGATCCGTGTATATCACCTTTACATCATCGAGAAAGTTCCGGTTCTTGAACACGTCCTTTCTTCCGGAGAACCACTTGATGTCATAGATCTCGCCTTTCGCCAGGATCCGGCATCCCGGTCTGACATTGCCGTCCGCATCTAAAATTTCCTTTTTCGTCCGAACATGACGTCCTGCTTCATCGAAAAACATGTTCCGGCCTGCCCGCTTCACGTCTGTCTTCTCCAGCATTTCCCGGTCCGCAAAGACTAAGTGGATGTGATAGTTGGTCATTGCCTTATTGTGGTGAAGCGCTGCTGTACACTGCACGCCGTATTTCTGCCGGAACGTCTCTGTAAACAACTGGAGCAGAAGCTCCGGATCTTTTTCTCGCAGGCTTTCCGGGAGGGCGATGATCAGCTCCCGCCCTTCAATACACTTGCCCGTCTTTTGATTGCTCTTCCAGAAATCGTGCTGCGCCTGTTCCGACAGATACTGCCAGAACTCCGACTTTACTGTGGTGTAGACGGCATACAGATGTTCCTGTCTTTTCGGATTGCTGATATAGTCCACACGCCCCTTCACGTCGGTCAGCTTTGTCATCCTGATGAAGGAATGTCTTGGCATGGATTTCTCTCCTCTCGCTATTGCGAGCCCCCGGAGGGCCTCCGGAGGACGAAACCCTTTGTATAAACCGCAGGTTTGTGCAAAGGGAGTATTTCGCTCTCAGTCGCCGAGGGCTCTTCTGATTTGTTTCCTATATGAGTTTTGAAATGTTTCTGATCTGAGTTTGCATGATTTTTTCTTTCGGCTGTTGCCGGGTTATCGCCATATCCGGCGTGGATTTTGATTTCTGATTGCAGTTTCCGGCACGGCTTTTTTCTTTGCACCTGTTCGTCTACTTCTTCAATCAGATTTGTAAACGTAAACTGTAAACAAGATAAAAAACATCTTTTTTATCTCGTTTACGTTTGCCCGTTTACAATTTCATCGTCTCTCAGAAAGGAATGTCTGCATTATCCGGCACCTGCATGAATCCTTCTTCCTCTGTCAGTCTGATCCATGCTCTCTGTGTCCCATAATTCGCAAATCTGTGGGATTTTGTTTTCGTGCTCCAGCCCGGCATACCTGCATTCATCGTATTGGAAATTGGCTGCAGAACGCTGCGGTTTCTCGGATCATAGGTCTGGCCAAATGCCTCTTCATAGATCTGAATGGCACACACTTCGTTTCCGCTGAATGTGTCAAGAAAATGTTGAATCACACCGAATGTGGAATCGTCCGGCATATATTCCATCTGCATAGCCCTGACGGTTTCCTCCATCTCCTTCGGAAATGTCAGCTTGAAATCTCCGCTTCGATAAATGGTCATTGCCTCTGCCCAGCAGTCGATAATATATTGACGGCATTCCTGCTCATTTTCGAGCGGATGATGTTCTGCACGACTCGCATCAATCTGCACCGGGGCAAATCGCCGGTTCCCTGTCTTGTCGTACGGTAGGAAATTCACGTTGTTGGATGTCCCTAGAAAGACACACTGCCGCGGCCGGTCTTCCGGATGAACCTCGTACGGAATCTTATATGTTTCTTTTGTCCTGCTCAGAAATGATTTGATGAGTTCAATGCTCTTGGCGCTGGTGGTCGCCAGCATTTCCGCCATCTCGATGAACCAGTGACCCTGCATCTTCCGATAAACATTGTCATCATCCAGTCGCCGGAGATCATCGGTAAACCATTCGTCACGGATCGCCAGGAATCTAAGAAGCGTTGATTTCCCTGCTCCCTGTCCGCCGACCAGACAAAGCATGATTTCAAATTTACAGCCGGGACGAAATGCTCTGCTGATTGCTCCGAGCATCATCAGCTTTGTCATTTCATAGACGTAATCGCTTTCCTCCGCACCGAGATACTTCGGAAGCAGATGGCGGATTCGTTCCACACCATCCCACACCAGCGTGTTCAGATAGTCCCGGATCGGATGAAAGGAATTCTCACTGCTGACAATGTCCAGTGCAGCACGGATCTGCTTTTCTCTCGTCAGTCCGTAATGATTTTCCATATAAAGCCGGATCTGATTGACATCTGTATCTGTGATTGCTTCTCCCCGGCGTTTCCAGCCGACATCCTTTACGATCTCTGTCTTGTCGGTCAGCTCGTTCCGGCGGATACTGCCAGCAAGGACCGGATCCTTCTGAAGCACCGTCACACAGTTCTGAATGGACTGTCTCGTCTGTCCCTTTTCAGTCTGTTCCAGTTCCTTTACGACATCTTCCACGGATAGTTTCCCTGCATTCTGCAACTCCTGATCAAGCAGGTCTTCGAGCTGCAGATTCTCTGTTCCATTTTTGTTCTCGCTCATCAAGATTTCTAATGACCTCCTTCATTTCAAGAAAGAATGCTCTCTGTTCCGCTTCGGATCCGTAACAGAGAACGTCCAGAAAATAGTTGTATTCATTGAGATTGCTGAGGGATTCCATGAACAGTGGATTCCACTCCTCCGCTTCAGATTTTGGCGCAAATTCCTCCTTCCATCCCTGCATGCTGTTCACATACATCGTCATGACACTGATCGCCCATGACCGCCACCTTTCGAACTTCTCATTGACTCTGCAATCAGTCTGTCTTTGCTTTGTCGCCGGTGAGTGTATTGGCCGATATGCTTTTTCAGATATGTGAATTCCAAAATCCCCTGCCAGTTTTCTGGCTGCCTCAATATTGGTCAGATGAAACAGCTTTGCCGCGTAGTCAATCACATCGCCATCTGCTCCGCATCCGAAACAGTGAAAC
>OMVU01000041.1 GCA_900314565.1 uncultured Eubacteriales bacterium | reverse complement strand
TACGGGCTAAGCGAACAGCCTGATGTGGAAGACGCTCAAAAGCGTTGTTCGACCACAGGGCAGGTACAAGCTCGTGACTTCAGTCATGAGTACGTTGACGCAGTGACATCCACACCTGCCGTCTGCAGATCGTAGATCTTTCTGTACAGTCCGCCCTGCTCCATGAGCTCCTCGTGGGTCCCCTGCTCCCGGATCTTCCCCTGATCGAGGACAATGATGTGATCCGCATTCATGATCGTCGTAATGCGGTGGGCAATCAGGATCACAGTCGATTCGCCCGTATTTTCACGGATCGCATGACGGATCTTCATGTCCGTCTCCGCGTCAACGGCCGAGAGGGAGTCGTCAAACACCATGACCGGCGGCTTTCTGATCAGCATCTGGGCAATCGCCGTGCGCTGCTTCTGTCCGCCTGAGAGCGTGACGCCGCGTTCCCCGACAAATGTCCGGTATCCGTTCGTGAAGCTCTCGATTGCGTCATCGATCGAAGCGATACGGGCCGCCTCCTGAATGTCTTTCATTTCGACACTTTGGCCGGCCATGCCGATATTTTCCGCCAGCGTACGGGAGAAAAGATACGGCTCCTGAAGGACCGTACCGATTTTTTCGCGCAGGCTCTCTCTCCTGATATCCTGAATATCCACCCCGCCGACGCTGATCCGTCCGTTCCCTGGATCCAGCTCATAGAGCCGGAGAAGCAGGTACATGAGCGTCGACTTGCCCGACCCCGTACTCCCGAGAATTCCGAGCGTGCTTCCTTTCGGGATCGTGAGATTGATACTGCGAAGGACGGGACCCGTACCGCCCGGATAGGTGTAGGAGACATTTTCAAATACAATATCACCGGCCGGCATTTCCCCGGCTCCTTCCCGATCCTCTTCCAGATCAGAATTCATGATATACCGGAGTCGTTCAATGGAGATTCCGGCCTTGCTCATTTCCGAGATGACCCGCCCGAGCTGCCGGACCGGCCACATGAGCATCATGTTGTAGGAGAGCATGGCGATAAAGCCTCCCGCGGTGAGAGTGCCGCGAATACAGGCATTCGATCCCAGAATAAGGATGAACAGGACCTGAAGGCCGATCAGGACATCAGCAAAGGACCAGTAGACGGAACCGATCCGCATCAGGTCGATCCAGAATCCGGTGTAGTACTCGTTCTGCTTTTCAAATCTCCCGCGCTCGAAGACCTCCCGGCCGAACGCGCGCACGACCCGCACTCCGGTCAGATTTTCCTGGACAATGGACGAGAGAACGCCTTCCTCCACATCCGCTTTTTCAAAGGCTTCTCCGATTTTCACATGGAAAATCAGAGAAAAAATGACAATGACCGGAATCATCAGCGCCGATCCCAGCATAACGCGGAAATGGATCCGTGCCATAAAATATACAGCCAGGACGATCATGATGACCGTCCGGAACAGCTGGACCAGCTGCTCGGATACGAACCGCTTGATCGTCTGCACGTCCGATGTGCAGCGCTGTATGATGTCGCCCGTGCTGTTTTCGCCGTGCCACTTATAGGGCAGATACATGATATGGGCAAAAAGCTCATCCCGCATGCGGCGGACGAAGGTCTCGGCTCCCCGTGCATTGCCGGTCCGGAAGAAATATCTGAAGAGGGCTGCGAGGAGTCCGATCCCGCAGGTACCGAAGGCGATGAGGAACGGGTGCTCCCGCAGAGCCGGAATTCCCCCGAAGCGTTCAATGAAGCGGTTCACGGCAGCCGGCAGCGAGGACGCCTTGTCCCCGATCACGGAATCGACCACGAAGGATATGATCCTCGGATTGACCATATCGAGCAAGGATGCGAGCACAGCAAAAAGCATGCTCAGAGCGAAGAAGCGCTTTGAGCCTTCAAGGAAGTGCAGGATCAGTTTTATCTTCGTGGGATATTTTTTCATAGTGATGATTCGCTTTTCATTTACAGCAGCAAAATAAATGGCATGATTGCAGTTTGAACGGAGCAGCTTTTCGGATGCGGTTCGCCGACCGACCTGCCCTTTAACAGGAAAGACGGTTCTTTAAGAGTTTTCACTCACTAAGAACCGTCCTCTTTGAACGAACAATGCAGTGGCCTGTCATTTGAACTTATGGCAGTGGCCCTTCGGTGCCTCCGGAATCTCTCCCTTTTTGATCAGCGCCAGTATTACTCTCCAATGGATTCCAGCAAAAACTCCGATACAGAATACAAATAAGGTTCCGAAAATCCTGAAGATAACGCTCTTTACCCGTTTTTTTGCTTTCTTTTTCAGCTTCTGTTTCTCCGCCTCAACTGCATAGTCAACGACCTTGGAAGCTACTTTTCCTTTCATGGCATGCACCTCCTGATTCACAGCATGGATATCATATCTATATAGTAAAGCATTGCGTTTCCTGATACAATATCAAGGTTTTGATACGAGAGAGAAAAGTAACCTCATTTTCTCTGTGATTGACCAAGGACTTTCATTCTTTCTTCCATCAGCGTCAGGACCTGCTCCTGCTGAATTTCAGACAGCTGCGACTGTCTGCATATCTGCTCAAGTTTCTCCTTCCTGCGCAGAACAGACTCCATCAGGTTCCCGGCAACTTTTTCTGAAATTCCACAGGAATCAGCCAGAAACATAAAATCCTTTCTGCGAATATTCCTCTTTTTTCCATGTACTGTCAAAGCTGTCTGCTCTTTATCAGACGGCAGGATCACATTGACCGGCAGCATGTCATACGCTGCTGACAGTTTAAAAACTCTGGATCCAGGAGCCTCATAAACTGCTGATTTACTCTGTGTCATTCCTGCGGATCTTGCCCGGAACCGCTTCCATGCCAAACATCTGAAGTGCCTGATTCACCTTATCAAGCCGCACGGTCTCTTTTCCCTGCTCCAGATCACGGACGAACCGAAGGCCCAGCCCTGCACGCAATGCAAATTCTTCCTGAGTGAGACCTAATTTTTTCCGCTCCGCCTTTACATATTTTCCAATTATGCTCATAGATATTCTCTCTGCACTCTCTTATCGAAATTCCATAAATAATGCTCCGGTATTCTGAAGTTGTTTTTTATATTCTTTCGGGTATAAATCGACGGTATATCTCATATAATATACCCGTTATGGTATAAAGTAAAGTTTTTTATTCATTATATACCCGATATGGTATAAATAATGTCTTTCGTTCTGTTTTTATGCCATTTCGGGTATATTTTATAATCAAGAACGCTTCATCGTTATTTCCGCATCGCACAAAACGCAAAGACCTTCCCTCTTTGTGCGGCTTCTATCCGCAGAAGGTTATTGCTCTGCGGGTAAAGAAGGAACGAGGCTGAAGCCATTCGCTCCAGCCTCGTTCCTTCTTTTTTCCACAAAGTCATGAATTATGTCTTCTGCGATAAACGATCAGCCCGACCACGCCGGCCAGGGACAGGAGCAAAAGCACGATCCACAGCACAGGGTGATTTGCGTCGCCTGTACCCGGACTTGTTTTCCCGGAGGACTGTGATTTCCCTGATGACACCGACTTCACAGCTGACGATCCTGCGCTGCCTGCCTTCACCGCAGGCTTTGTCTTGATCGTAAGTTTCGTTCCGACGCTTCCATCCTTGAACAGGAAAGTCACGGTATGCACGCCTTCGGAAAGTGTCTCCAGATAAGCTGCTTTGAAGGATGCATTCAGACTGCCTGATGCAGCAGTATACTGTGACGCATCCACCGTTTTACCGTCCACCTCAATGCTTTCAAATAATCCGTATGTCTTACTGTCATTGATGTTCCGGTTGACCGTGTAGTCCACTCCGGTCGAAGTCCCTTTCGTCCAGGAGGCATCAGCGCCTTTTGAGATGGTGTATATAATTTCATTTTCAGTATATTTGAACAGAAGTGTGACGGCATCTCCGTTTTCGCTGCTGACGAGCCCGTCAAATTCAATCACCGCATCCTCCGCGGACGCATCGATATTATTGGCGATCTCCGGCAGGAACATGATCCGCTGAATGCCTTTTTCGTAAGAACTGACATCCTTCATATACACTGTGAAGAAATATGTCGTTCCTTTCTCCGGCAGCTCTGTGATCACATTACTGCAGCTGCTGTCCGTGCAGAGATGACCGAGTTCAACTGCAGCTTCTTCCGTGTCTTTCTCAAAGACCGGTTCCAGCACGTCTGTATTCAAAATGTAATAGGTTCCGTCCTTTTTCGTTCCGTCAGCATGAAGCTTCAGGCCGTTTACATTGACCAGCCATCGGGCATACAGCGTGATATCTGCCGTGACAGGATCGCTGAAATCATATTCGGCTGTACACGCCGCATCCGTATACCAGCCCCGGAAGGTGTATCCCTCTGCGGATGGTTCCGACGGTTCTGTCGCGGTATCTCCGTTCTTTATCTTCTGTGTTTCCGGAGCAGTGCCGTGTCCCTGGACGTCAAACGTAACAGCTACGTCCGCCAGCCACCGGGCATACAGTGTAATATCCTCTGTGAGCGGGGTGCTGAAATCGTATTCGCTTGTGCATTCCGAATCTGTAAACCATCCGGCGAAGCTGTACCCCTCTGCGGACGGTTCTGCCGGTTCTGTCGCAGTATCTCCGTATTTGATCTGCTGTGCTTCGGGCGCAGTGCCGTGTCCCTGGACGTCAAACGTAACGATCGGGTCCGCCAGCCACAGGGCATACAATGTGATATCCGCTGTGACAGGGATGCTGAAATCGTATTTGCTCGTGCATTCCGGATCTGTATACCACCCGGCAAAGGTATACCCTTCGGCATACGGGTCTTTCGGCTGTGTCGCAGTGCCTCCATATGGGAATGTCTGTTGACTCGGAGCATATCCATGCCCCCGGACATCAAAAGTTACATTCACATCGGCGTACCATTTGGCATACAAAATAACGTCCTCGTAAACAGGCTGCGCGAAATCATACTCATTGATACATCCGGCTTCCGTATACCATCCGCCGAACGTATATCCCTTTTCCTTCGGATCGATCGGTACCGGCGCTGTTTCTCCGTCTTTTACATACCGGGTCACCGGGTCTTCCCCGTGGCCGTTCGCATCATATTCGATTTTATGGCTTCCATAAGGAAGGATTCTGACATACTTCGCAGGTTGCTTACCTGCGCCTGAGCTGAGCGTGACATACTCTGTGTACCAGGGCGGCGGCCCCTGAACGAACGTACCGGTAAACGGGTAATCGACCACATTCGTGGGGGCGATCTCAATACCGTTCCTGGCAAGAAGTGCATTCTCTGCCTCTGCTATAACACTGCTGATGCCTCCGCCTATCCGAATAGTCCCCTCAGCCGCAAGGCCATAATCATATCCATATATCCACCATGCCTTTGAAGCATCTGCCCATACGGTCCCACCGTTAATATTGATATCTCCTTCAGCATCGATCGGACCGAGCACTGTCCCGCCATTGATAATGACATCGCTACTATATGAATGAATACCTGTCGTATCTACATACCCGTCGTCGATTACCACATCGTTATGTGCCCAAAGGCCGTAATTGCCTCCGGTAGCTTTCACGTATCCGCTCTTGATCACAATATAGCCGGCCGCAATCCCGCACCAGTTCATTCCCAGTGCCTCGACATGACTGTTCTGGACAGTTACAGTAGATATATCATCCGAAACGATCGGTCGAACCGGATCATCAAAGACATAATAGGCATTATCAAAGATCAGTTCCGCACCATTCATCAGATTAATACCATCAGCGGTCCCAAAAAAATTGCCTTTGAATTCCGCCTTGCCGGTGATTGTCAGAGTGATGCCATCGATTACGATCAAAGCTTTTGCCTCAAATGGCAGATCGCCCTTCAGCACCGGATTGTCAAAGGTCATTGTCTGCGTAGCAGGGTCATATTTCACGGAACCTCCGTCATGATATACATCATCGCAGGTCTCACTGGTGATCTGTTCGCCGTTGAACCATACAGGATATGTTTCTGCCGGATCCGTCACTTCGATCACATACACAATGCCGTTGATCGTTACGGTCAGGGTCTCCTTCGATGTAAAGGATTTATGAGAAATGATCCTCCATGTTCCGTCTGTATTATCAACAGAGAACAGTTCCGGCGCGCTGCTTTCGGCATTCGTCACTTCTCCTGTAAGGCCCAGAATATCCAGTACCGTTTTGAGCGCAACGGTTCCGTTTCCGGGCAGTGAATACTTCAGGGTCCCGTAGGTAAATTCCACGGTATAGTAGGAGAATCCGTCTGTTTCTGCTTTTACCGTATTCCCTTCACAGACAGTGTCCAGTGCTTCGGCTTCTCCGTCCGCAACATGGTAGACAGACGCTTCCAGATTCCGATCCGCTGCCTCTGCTGCCGCAAAGGAAACCGTTACAGAGCGGCCGTCAGCAGGCTGAATCTCATTTCCTTCCTGATCCAGGACCTTGATATCGAACGTATAGGAAGCAGCGACGGTCACATCCGCGGCACGTGAATTTTCCACAGCAGATCCGACGGCCTGCTGTTCGCCGTCAGAAATGCGTTCCACAGACAGAGCAGCCCCTTCCGGGAAAATACCTTCTCCGGCAGATACACAAACGGTAATCCCATCCACCGTTTTTTCAGCCCTGAAAGCAGGATACAGAATTCCTCCTGCCCCTGTTTTCTGCGGCCGGTCTGCTGCCGGCGTTTCTTCCGGCTGTGTTTCTGCTGTCTCCGGAGCAGCAGAAGCTTCCGGTCCGTCTTCCCGGCTGCTGTCCGATACAGCTTCCTCCGACTGTGCCGATGCCGCCTCCGGAGCAGATGCATGAGCCGATCCATCTTCCAGACCGGCATCTGATACAGTTTCTCCCGGCTGTGCCTCTGCTGTCTCCGGAGCAGCAGCTTCCGGTTCAGCTTCCCGGACCGTCTCTGCCGGTACTGCAGCAGAGTTCTCTTCCTCTGCGCGAACAGGCAGACACGCGGCAGACAGTGTCCCGAGCACCATCACGCACGCAATCAAAATGCTCATTATCTTTCTGGTCGTCTTTTTCATCTTTTCAGTTCTCCCGCAATTCCCAGAAGGATCTGTGTATCCTGCCGGCCATTGTTGTTCTGTCCGACAGGATGCACTTATTGAAAGGTACATAAGCAGCGAAATCAAAGGATGTAAGTACGTATAGCCAGTCAAAATTATCGCCGATTTTATTATAACATACCGACACCTGCCAGCCATAAAAAGTTCTAAATATCCGCCCGGATTATTTGTTCCGCTTTTACATTTTCCGGGTCTGTGAAAAAGAAACGAGGGCCTTCCCCACTGAGATAAACAATCAGCCCGACCGCACCGGTCAGGGACAGGAGCAGAATACAGATCAGTTCGAAAGCTTATCGAAATATTCGAGCAGCCGTCCCAGCTGTACATCATCAAAATTCTGACATTTTCTGACAACTGAATATAGCAAGGGCGATTCGGCACTGCTTACAATAACATAATCCGGATCTGTCTGAAGACTTTTTCCTGTCAGATACTCCACAGATGTGTTGAAAGCATGTGCCATTTCTTTAACGACAGGGAAGGAAGGTGTTCTTGTTCCGGCTTCGTATCGTTGATAAGCAGGCTGCGTTACGCCAATTAACTCTGCTGCTTCTCCTTGTGTCAATCCCCTTTTTTTTCGAATTGCTATTATGCGCTCTGTACATATTTGCGATTTCATACCGTCTCCTTTTTACACTTTATTTGCTCTTCATAAGCATATCATTTTTGCCTTGAAAATACCAATGGAATATTATATAACATAGATATACCATTGGTATAATGCAAATCAAAAGCTCTTGCTATTATATAATTTATACAATATATTAGTGAAAGGACCACAATGAAGGGAACTGAACTGGTCAAGCTGATAAATTCAGTACTTATTCAGGAGCAGATATCATGACAAAAGTATATCCGGCAATCATTCACGAAGAGAATGGCAGCTATTGGGTCGAATTTCCAGACCTTGAAGGATGCAGTACCTATGGTGAAACACTAGAAGAGACGCTTGATCTTGCTTCGGAAGCTTTAGGATTATATCTTGTCAGCCTGTCAGAGGATGGAATCCCTCTGCCGGAAGCTTCCGATCTTTCATCTATTATCTGCAAAGACGGGCATGCGATCTACATTACAACAGATATAAACAAATACAGAAGAGATACAAAAGCCGTTAAGAAAATGCTCTCAATCCCCGCCTGGCTGGCAAAAGAAGCGGAAGCCAGGAACCTCAGTCTTTCCAAAGTCCTGCAGGAGGCTCTGCAGGAACGACTTCATATGACATGAAGAAAAACCAAGTTTCAAGAACGCCATCAGGTACAAGAGCCCGGTGGCGTTCTTCATTTTCTGCATACTCTCCGGCAAAGAATTCCGGTGCAGCTTATGATAAAGTTGCAGAACACCTCCTGCCTTCTGCATGCGTACAAAAAAGACTGACGCATCCCTCTTTTCACTGCCTTCCGGCCTCCCGAGCGTCCAGCAGGTCCGTAAGACAATCCATACTCAGCAGGATCGTCGATGTATTGTGCAGGAGCGCACTTGCCGCCGGGGCGAGAAAGCCGAATGCGCCAAGCAGGATCAATGATCCGTTAAACCCCATGACGAACCGGTAATTCCGGTTGATCCGGCGCATCAGCGCATTACTCAGCCGTTTCAGCCACACCAACTCGCGCAGATCCTCTGCGGCAATGGTCACATCCGCGACTTCCCTGGCGATGACAGCGCGGTCTCCACCAATCTTTGTGGCGATTCCGTGCGCAACGATATATTCCACCCCGCTGTGCATTTCCCTGTGATCGATCCCCCGGTCCGCTGCAGCTTTCACGACCGCATTCGCGACCGAATGCGGGAAATGCTCTTCAAGACACGCCGCGACCTTCAGCATTTCCATCCTGTCTTTTCCGTTGAACGGAACTATTTCTGTCACCGTCGGACATGCATTGGTGAGCGTTCCGGTCTTGTCGAAGATCACGGTATCTGCCTCACTGATCTTTTCCATGAACCTGCCGCCCTTCACGGTGATCTTGTGACGGCTGGCCTCCCGCATGGCTGAAAGCACACTGAGCGGCATGGAGAGTTTGAGTGCGCAGGAGAAATCTACCATCAGTACCGACACTGCTCTGGAAACGTTCCCCGTGAGCAGCCAGGTGAGCAGACTGCCGCCCAGACACCAGGGAACCAGTTTATCGGCAAGGCTGCTCGCCCTGCCCTCCACAGCCGAATTCAGACGTTCAGAGTCCTCGATCATGCGGACGATCCTGTCATAACGGTTCTCACCCGCAGCATTGGTCACACGGATCACACAGCTGCCCTCTTCCACGACCGAACCGGCATATACGGCCGCTCCCGGACGCTTTGCAACAGGCACGCTCTCGCCGGTCAGCGAGGCCTGATTCAGCATCACGTCGCCTTCCTCCAGGACTCCGTCCAGCGGAAGGACATGACCCGTATGTACGATGATCCTGTCTCCCGGGATCACGCTGTAAAGCGGAACGACCCTCTGCACGCCGTCCTCATAAAGACGCCAGACCCGGTCGACCTGCAGGGACATGCTCCTTGCCAGATCGTCGATTGATTTCCTGTGTGTCCATTCATCAAGCGTTTCGCCCACATTAAGCAGGAAATGAACGGATCCGGCCGTCCGATGGTCTCCGGTCAGAAGCGAAGCGCCGATGGCAATGCCGTCAAGAACATCGACAGTCAGCCTGCCGGACGCAAGTACTTTTGCGGCCTTCATGAGCCGGGGTACCGTCCTGCAGATCGTAGCCGCTCTGCGAAGGGCATCCGGAAAAAACAGACGTCTCAGACAGTGCCTGATAACAAGGAACACCAGCTTTTCCTTATAGGCCCGGTTCATGGCGCGGCTGCTTCTGAACTGCGGTGCACGCGTCTTCTCTGCTTTGACAAAGGTGAATCCGGACAGTGCCCTGCAAAGCGCGGTCCGATCCCCATGATAGAGCACAATGACACCGCAGGTACGCTCATGGACCGTCACCTCATCCACATCCGGCTCGGCGCGGAGCCAGGCTTCCAGCAGATCCGCCTGCTTCGGACTCATGGAACATACATCTGCCCGGAGCCGCATCCTTCCGGGCGACTCATGCATGATCTGAAACCTCATCCTTCTGCGCCTTCTTCGATGAACTCCGTCTCCACAGCCTTTTCTTCACGTTCCGCATTGATCTGCTTCGCGTCGGCGAGAATGTCCGAGCAGCTCTCCTGTACAAGCTCTGCCTGCTTCATCACTTCGTTCTTGCAGCGAAGCACGGCTGCGGTCGTGTGGGTATAGACCTTGCGGGCATCTCTGCCGGACAGGATCTTAAGTCCTGCCGATCCAAAGAGTGTGCCTCCGAGAAACAGTGCGATTTTTCCACCAACAGACATTTTCAATTCCTCCTTTATTTCATATCTGCCGGACGTGGACGGTTCCCTGAAGTGAGTCGTTATAACCAGCTAACCCCCTGTTCAAAAAAAACAGGCTCCATCGTCCGCCTTCTGTTTGCATTCGCACTCTTCCGCTGTTCCCAGAGAATCCGACGGGGTCTGCCCGGAATGCGAATAGCACCGCTTAAGATAAACAGAAAAAATGTTATTAATCACTAACTATTATATCCATCGTTCCGAAGAAATCAAGAGCCCCGGAAGCATCTCTTCCGGGGCCATGGATTTTTCAGCTGATCTGTGTGAACTTCCGATGATTTTGCTCGAATCACTTAACTACGCAGACATCAAATATCATCTGCACAACTTCGTGAATAGATACATCTGGATTATCTCGATAGAACGAGACACCTTTGTAGGTTTCTTTGACTTTTCGATCCACTACATTTTTTTCAACTATTCTCTCTGCCCGTCTGATTGCCTGAATAATTGAATCCAACGTCACAAACTCATCTAAAATCCTTCTGAATTCAGTGTGGTTCTTGAACTCATCAATATTTGTGTAGTTCCGATTAAACCAACGATTGATTGCGCCAAGATAAGAATGTCGATCCTGAACGGCATGTTTCATATCAGCAACATGGAGAAGCATCCATAATTCAAAAGTATAGTTGGAATACCCCAACTCATAGACGATACCAAATTTATCCTCCGCCGTCCGCATCTCATCAATCATCCCAAAGAATTTTTTCCTTTGGAAGTCATCATAATAATCTTCAATGTCCTGAACATGAATATATGGGATCTTTTTATTTCCCTTTCGCTTATCAACCGGTTTGTAAGCATTACGTTTGGCATATTCAAGCGGAGACATCTTCCTGGGATCAACCTTCAGATTGTATGTGTTTCTGTTGCTGCTATTGACAAGTCTCGCCAAATGTTCAAAATACATTCTCTCACAGTTAATTCCCTCTACGGAAATATTAAACTGTCTGGATTCTTTTTTAGTCATCACTCTCAGCCCCTTTCAAGACATCGGCAATGATATCTGTGAAGTCAATATCCTCTATGGCGCCATAGCGGCTGATAAAATAGTTCTTCATGTAATCGCTCGTCTTTCGTACACTTGCCTCACCGTTTGCCCTGAAATCCGAAAGAGCATATAGACTGCTGGCTTTGGTTTCCTTATCCCTCTCCACAAATTTAATCTCATCACGTCTGAGAAGATTGTGGTTCAGATAAATCGGATTATGTGTGTTGAAGATAATCTGTGCACCATTCTTATTGACTCCATCATTGTGGAAAATCGAAATCAGATTCATAACAATCATCGGATGTAGAGAAGCATCTAATTCATCCATTACAAGTACAGCACCCTTACGCAACGCAGAAATGACGATGGGCATGATAGATATGAGACGCAATGTTCCCACCGACTCAATTCTATCCGAATCTACTCCATAGAGTGTGTCATCTGTTTTCTTAAGCACAGACATTAGTTTTGTTGTGTGCGTTTCCGGATCATTCACATAAGCGAAGTCACTCCCGATAATTCCTGCCTCCTGTGCAATCTTATTGATATATATATTAATCATCGCGCTGCCATCATTTTCTGGCATACCCGGGTAGAACCTCGTCCTGTCTGAAGAATTGACAACAATAAATTGCTCTTCAAACCACTGGCGAATTTTGTTGACCAACTTTTTGCTGCAGAAAGAATTAAAATCTGTAACAAGGAGCAAACTGTCCGCAGTCACGTTATTGCTCATTGCCTTACGGGTTTTCTCAGCATCTTTCAAAGAATACCCTACATTCAGAAAGTCAGTAATTTCTCTCAACTTCAGCTTATCGACTGAATCCTTTGTCCTGTCAAAAACAAGAGTGTCATTAACATATAACTGCTCCCGATCAATATACCTTTCAGCATTTTTATCAAGAAAAGCTCCAAGGAATATTGCCACGATATAGCGATACTTAATTCCTCCTGACGTGAAAGACACGTCGAATCTAACTGGAACAGCATCATCGCAAAACGCAAACGGCGCAAACTCAAGCCCACTACTTACATGATCGCCACTGCGGTCATCTGAAGCATCCCGCACATTGCCACGGAGTACAATCTGTCTAAAGCATGACATTGCATTTACGATAGATGTTTTGCCGGCTGCATTCGGGCCGTAAATAACCGATGCGGAAAGCCCTTTTTCTCTCTTTACTGCAGTTTTCTCAGTAAGAACACTATAGTCCAGCTCCGTCATCCGTTTTTCCGGAATCATATTGAATTGAAACCCATCCCGAAAGGATTTGAAATTATTACATGAAAAATTCAAAAGCATAATCGTTTCCTCCATGCAAAATGTTTGCACTTACACTTTTAATTATGCACTTGAATTATGAATAAATTATGTACTTCGTGCTATTTTCTGGCATATATTTTTTAAAATCACTCCATAACTGCTACGATACCGTTGATCCAAAGTTTGATAACGTAGATATCACAACCCCTCCAACGTCAGCCGGATTTACGTGCTAAGTTGTTGCTGACCTCTTGAAATGACGATTTTCTGCTCTGCTTGCCTGTCTCTGGGTTGCTCGTTATACTGTCATAAGAAAAAATGACAAAAGGAGAGCCTCAGAGACGTCCCTCGCAAAGATGTCACTCTGAGGCTCATGGTATTGCTACCATGTATAGCTTATCAGATTACGTCCGTGAGGGACAGTATATTTTTACCTGAGAGCAGAGATTATATTTGCCCAACCTGTAAGAAGGGCCATCTGCACTACCGTGACCACTGCCGCCGAATCGTCCGCCATGAGGGCGGAGAGACTGAATGGTTCTTCATTCCCCGGAGCAGGTGTGACAACCCCGGATGCAGGCGCCTGCACCGTATGCTCCCGGATTTTATGGTACAACAAATCTTCTATCGCCTGTTCTGCCTGAGAAACCGCTTCATAAAACCAGCCGTTACGGATTTGACAATGGACGATATCTCTTTGTTCATATTCCATTTCAAGCTCTGGTAGAAGATCGGCATAGAACTCATCTAAATTCACAAGAATCTTCTGAATCGATTTTATTACAGCTACACGCCATTCTGGAAATTGACTTCCACCATATGTGTAGATTTGTTCGATACTTGCTTTCAGCCGTTCTTCATCTGTCATCCGTTATCCCTCTACCTGTTTTAGTGCTCCCATGCGCAATCGATGCAGAATCCATTGCCCCCATCATTGCTAATGTTCAACGGTCTACCACAGCCCGGGCAATAGCCAAGTTCTCCAGGCGGGTCAGACTCATATTTATCTTCATATGATGTCTCCTCAAGCTGTCCCCTGCATATTACTGCTGTTTCAAAGCTATCATCGTCCTCAAAATCATAAAAGATTTCCGCTTCACGCCGAACCTCCACTACAATATGTCCCTCAAAAAGATGATCTCGACCATCAGAACGGATGACATCTCTTGTGTCTTCATCACGACCCCAATACTCATATGAAGTACCTTCAAGCATCACCTTATAAGTAAATTCATAGATGACCGTATCATCATCGCGAGCCACCCGCCGACCCATTACAAATTCATGCTCTGCTATTTCAAATTCATCAATACCTTCAGAACCTATATTCGCCGTCTCCGTATTGATGTACTTCATCGCATCGTAAACAAGCTCTTCCGCTGCTTCTTCAAATACATGCTCCGAAATCTTGATGCAATAGTCATCGTCTGTCATTCTTAGAGCAATTTCTACGGCATCGGTTTTATCAATGTTATAGTCCTCAGCCACAACAGACAGAAACTCTGTGCAAGTCATCGGAGTAATGGCTTGTAAAGTACGATTGAATTCGTCAAACAGCTTCTGATGAAAAGATCTATCTCCATTCTCGCCTATTTCCCACCAGTCTGCTTTAACATCATCGGTTACAAAGATAATATCCTTCTGGTGTGTTTTCGCATACTTCAGGATTTCTTTCCATATAATCAGATCGCTGTACTTCCTCACACCATCCTTATTCTTGGCATCCTTGAAACCTGGTGGAATCTGTTTCTTATAGCGTTTTTCCCCCTCATCGCACCAGCAATAGATTTCTTCTTGTGTTGGCGTAATCATTACAGGGAGCGTTCCTTCAAGAGCCGCTAGCAAATCCGTGCCACTCCAGGAATGCTGAATCAGATCCAATGATGCGTGATCTTCGAAATAATTATCAAATGCGGTTTGAACAGCTTCCAATTTCTCCGACAAAGATGTTTTAAGATCATCTACGTCTGGATACTGAAGTCTGACAAGATTCGCACAGGAATCCAAGATTTTTGCTTTTGCAATCGTGATTTGCTTTTCTGTTTCGTTACCAATCTCCGCAAATCGGCGTTCCATTGCAGCGAATGATGGTCTCTGATGACGAGAATACTCCAGATGGACGGTAGCAGGAAGAATGATGTGGTTGGAAACAGCACGTAAACATTCCAACGCAAATTCAGAAAACTCAGGTGAATAACGATAAACATTCAAGAGTACATTGGTATCGAGAACCAAGGCATATCCTTCATCCAATAATTCTTTCATATAGCTTTGGCCTCCTTCCTGCCTGGGAGAAGCGCTTTCGGAATGCACTGCTGCAGGGATCTCGTACCCTTTTTCCCTGAGTTTACGGATGTGATAGCACAGGCTGTTGCGGCTCATCCCGCTCACCTCGCACCATTTCCTGTCACTGAGACCGCTTGATCGGCATTCACGGATCGTGCTGATCCAATCCTGATCGGATTTTGGAAGATTGTTTGCTGTCAATTGTATTTCGCTCCTTTACTGTTATTGCTTCAGGAGCAGCCGGGAGAATATTCACATGAGTTGGGTTAAAGTGAACGGACTTCTTTATCACAAAGGACTTGCATGGACTGGACTACTCCGTTTGTTCCATTATCCCAGCTGTGCTGGAACCCAGCAATCCGCCCGATTATTCATCGCTTACCCTTGTTCTACAAGGTAACTCAGAGTTTTGCGCATTGCAAGCAGGGGCAAGAAATCTTGTAAGAAGAAAACAAAAGGAGCCCACTCACTCTCAATTCAGGTTGGGTGATAGTCCCCAGTTTGAAAAGGAAGTAAGTAGGCTCTTCTTTATCTGTAATATACAGCGTACCACTCAGCGAAGGCTCTTAAGCCCTCACGGATACCGATCTTCGGAGTAAAGCCGTAATCCCGCTCCAGTGCCTCAGAATCCGCATAGGTGACGGGCACATCACCAGCTTGCATGCCGACCAGCTCACGATGACCTTCGAAGTCATAATCCTCCGGCAGCACCTTCGCTCTGACCAGCTCCTCCTGGAGTGTGCTGATATAGTCGAGCAGATTCTCCGGCTGTCCGCCGCCGATGTTGTACACAGCATATGGAGGGATCGGTAGGCCATCTTCGCCGTTTTTCTTTTCCGGCGCACCCTGCATGACACGGACGATGCCTTCCACGATATCATCGATGTAGGTGAAGTCCCTGCGCATATCTCCATAGTTGAAGATCTGGATAGTCTTTCCCGCCACCAGCTTCTGTGTTGCGCTATAGTAGAACATATCCGGGCGGCCAGCAGGACCGTAAACGGTGAAGAAGCGCAGACCCGTAGAGGGAATATTGTAGAGCTTGCTGTATGCGTGAGCCAGCAGCTCATCACTCTTTTTCGTCGCCGCGTAGAGGCTCACCGGGTTATCCACCTTATCGTCGGTGCTGAAGGGCACCTTCTTGTTTCCACCGTAAACGCTGCTGCTCGACGCATACACCAGATGCTCCACGGGATTGTGTCGACAGGCCTCCAGCAGATTGTAGAAGCCGATGATATTGCTTTCGATATACACATCCGGATGGTCGATTGAATACCGAACACCCGCCTGGGCAGCAAGGTTGACCACAACGTCAAACTTATAATCGGCAAAGAGCTGATCTATCAGCGCCTTGTCTCCGATAGAGCCCTTGATGAACACATGCTTGACAGGGGAAGCTTCGGCAGTCTTCTCCACAAGGCTCAGTCGGTACTCCTTCAGCGCAAGATCATAGTAATCGTTCATGTTGTCCAGGCTGACCACGGTGCCGCCAGACATCTCCTTCAGCAGCCGGATTACCAGGTTTGCCCCGATGAATCCGGGACTTCCTGTAACCAGTATCGTTTTCCCATTCAGATCAATCGTCTGCTTCATTTCACCACTCCCTTATAGCTCGCTTTTACTTTCTCATAGCTTTCCAGGTTGCCGATGTCATATCGGCTTCCCGGCATCCTATACGCTTTCATTGTCGTATGTGAAGATAACCATGCCGCAAAGCTTCCTGGTGCGTCGTATCCACAGCCCGCTTCCAGCGCCGCAGGAATTTTCTTTACATCCTCCGCCAGGTAATAGTAAAAGGGCGGCACAGCCAAGCTGCTCTTCGGCTCCTTCGGCTTCTCCTCATAGCTGGTAATCACATTGTCGGGGTTCGTGGTTATGATTGCCGTCCGCTGCTGTTTTGCCAACTCATTCTCCTCATAGCACATGATACAGGAGCAGCCATTTTCCTGTCCGAACCGCACGAAAGGAACCAGGCTGAAATCCAGCACATTATCCCCGGCTAGCACCAGCACATCCTCATCAATACCCAGCTTGTCTACGGCATATTGGATATCCTTCACCGCCCCCAGCCGGGTTTCGTTGGTGCTTGTGCCATCGTCCACAACAGTAATTGGGAGCGTATGGGCACCGGCCCACGCCTGAAAATGACCGGCAAACTTATGGTTACTGATGACAATAAACTCGTCAACCAGTTCCTTGACATCATCCATCAACCAGTCAAGGATGGTCTTCTCTCCCACCTTCAGCAGGGGCTTGGGAAAGTTCTCCGTCAGAGGATAAAGCCTTGTCGCGTACCCTGCCGCCAACAGAATGCATTTCATAGCTTTACACCGTCCGCGCTGTCGCACAGATGGAAGCTGTACTTACCGGTCAGTTCCGGGTACACCCTCAGATACCTGTCCGTCACGGTCCTTTCGATTTCTTCAGCCTTCTCCGGGTCGATCAGTGCCATGCAGCACCCCTTGAAACCTGCCCCTGAAAAACGACCTCCATAGATACCATTGGTTTCGGTCATGATGTTGTACATGGTGATCAGTTCCGGGCAGCCGCACTCGTAGTTTTCCACACTGCTCTTGCCGCTGGCGAATACCAATTTGCCATACTCATCAAGGTCGCCCTTTCTCCACGCTTCCGATCCTGCCTCGGCTCTGGCAATTTCGGAGAAGTAATGCGTGGCGCGTTTGCGGAAGTTATCCGGAAGACGATCCTTGTACGTTTCAAACACATCTACAGGCACATCGCGCAGCCGGGTATCAATAAACTTACCATAGTCCATCCCGGCATAGGCCAGCAAATTGTAGGCCGCAGCCTTACACTCATCCTGCCGCAGATTATAGGCGGACGTTGCCAGGCTCCGCTCCAATCCGCTAAACAGCACAGCAATCTTAAAAGGCTTCATAGCAGGATTCAGCGGAATCAGCTCATAGCTGTCATCCTTGCAATCCATGTAAAGCAGGTGATCCTTCCTGCTTAAAACCTCGCAGGACTGATCCAGCTTACCGCAGTTGACGCCGACATACTTGTTCTCGGCAGCCTTCGCCATCATGATTGTTTCCCAATCGCCTAAGGTGATGTTATTTACTTTCGCCAGTGCTGACAGGAAGGCAATAATAACTGCTGCGGAAGAGCTGAGCCCCCCAACAGGAAGCGTCCCTTCGATAACGGCGGAGATCCCCATCCGCAGCGGGTATTTTTCAGTCAGCATCTTGGCTGCTCCGCGCATATGATCTGCCCAGTCGCCCACCTTCTCATCCGGAATACTGGCCACATGGAACTGCGCCCGCTTGGGGAAGTTCAAGCTCTTTAGCTCCACCACACCATTGTACTTTGGGCTGTAGGCAATATGGATACCCTTGTCCAGCGCCAGCCCATTTATCTTCCCGTATTGATGATCGATGTGCGCACCAAGAGGACTGATCCTGTATGGACAAAATGCGAGTCCATCTGGGTCGCGGTTATATGTATCATGAAATACTTCTTCACAACGCATGGTTGTTAATCCCTCCTGAACAGGTCGCGCGTGTATACCTTTTCTTCCACATCGTCCAGCGCCGCATCATATCGGTTGGCAATAATACATCCGCACATTTTCTTGAATTTCTTCAGATCGTTAACCACGACAGATCCGAAGAAGGTTGTTCCGTCTTCCAGCGTCGGCTCATAGATAACAACGGTTGCCCCCTTGGCTTTGATACGCTTCATGACGCCTTGGATGGAGGATTGACGGAAGTTATCGCTATTGGACTTCATGGTCAAGCGATATACACCGACCACAACTGCTTTCTGCTGCATCTCCTTCGCTGCCGAGTAGGATTCACTGTTGCCATAGGTCCCGGCGATCTCCAGTACACGGTCAGCAATGAAATCCTTTCGGGTCCTGTTGCTCTCCACGATAGCCTGGATCAGGTTTTCCGGCACATCCTGGTAGTTAGCCAGAAGCTGTTTCGTGTCCTTCGGCAAGCAATACCCGCCGTATCCGAAGGAGGGATTGTTGTAATAGTCACCCACGCGGGGATCCAGGCACACGCCTTTAATAATCGGCGCGGTCTTCAGATGCTTGACCTCGGCATAGGTATCCAGTTCGTTGAAATAAGAAACTCGCAGAGCGAGATAAGTGTTCACGAACAGCTTTGTGGCCTCTGCCTCCGTGGTCTCCATGAAAAGTACAGGGATATTGGTTTTTATAGCACCCTGCTGAAGCATCGCGGCAAAGGTCTGTGCGGCAGGCATATTAGCTTCATCGCTTCCCACAATGATCCGGCTAGGATACAGGTTATCGTAGAGCGCCTTGCTCTCTCTTAAAAACTCCGGACTGAAGATGATGTTATCCATGCCCATCTTCTCACGGATATGGACTGTATATCCAACCGGAATCGTGGACTTGATGACGACGGTCGGCTTATCTATCCGATCCATCGTAGCCTCTTTGATAAGATCCAGGACGCTTTCCACAGCAGAACAATCGAAGAAATTTGTCTTAGGATCGTAGTTGGTCGGAGCAGACACGATGATGAAATCTGCATCAGCATATGCAGAAATGGCATTTGTGGTTGCATGGAGACTTAAGTTCCGCGCCTCATGCTCCGCCATATATTTCTCTATGTACTCATCCTGAATTGGACTCTTCCACTTGTTGATCTTTTCAACCTTCTCAGGGATGATATCTACTGCGGTCACATTATGGTGCTGGGCCAGTAGAACGGCAAGGGAAAGACCGACATAGCCTGTACCGGCTACAGCAATCCTTTTTTTCCCAACAGCAACTGACTCTGCTTCATCATTCACAATGACATCAGTCGGCTGAAAGCCAAGAGCAGCTGATAGCGAGAGAAGCTGATCCACGGATGGGCTATAATCTCCCGACTCAAGACGTGACAAAATAGAACGGTTTATATTTGCTTTCTCTGAAAGAGCAGTCTGAGAAAGCTTGAGAGTCTTTCTCCTGCTGACCACGATTTCAGATAGCAGTTTGAGTGATAGATGCTTCATCACAGCCTCCTGTTGCTAACAGCGTCAATCTAACGAGACATAGAACATTTTTATTTTAGCAATTACAGTTCCGAGAATCAATAGTTTTGTTGCAATTTTGTGTGAAGTCTTTTTGAACAGAAGCAGTTTTCTTTGATTTCTGTTGCTACTAGCGTCATTTCGTTACGTATAAATGTCGCTGTAAACGACAAAGAGGCCCACCCACTCAGTTTTCAACCTGGGAAAACATCCCCCAAGCCAGAAAACAAAGCAGGCAGGCAATTACAGAATCTTAATCCCATCATCTTTGACCACAATCCGCGCAGCGTCTCCAAACTTCAACAAGCTCCTCTTCCTTCACGTTCCGCCCCTTACAGCCTGTCCCTTTCCGTTTGTCACGGCAGATCCAGGTTTTGATCTTCTGCCCTCCTTGGCCGTTACAGGGAGATGGTGGACGGGAAGAGCCTCAGGACGATATTGATAATGATCACACCCTCTACTCAGTCAATCCCGCTATCCCCTATCCGAAGAAAAGCGACCAGAACACACTCGTCATTCGAGGCCGGGTTCTAGGCGTTGTCGCGTCTTCAGACAAGCCGAACAAGGATGATCTTGGTATTTTGGAAGAGCTGTTTGTAGATGAAATCCGGGAATTCTATGCGGAATATGGACTTTATGAGTGATGAAGATTTTCATTACATAACAATCCAAAGATATAGAAAAAAAAACATGCCGGGGCGATTGTGTAATCGTAAGCGTAAAACTTCCTGTGTCTTTTCGTCGGATAATCCTTCATTTATAATGATTACTTACATCTTACTCTACTTCAGTTGCAGGACTGGATCAGC
>OMVU01000111.1 GCA_900314565.1 uncultured Eubacteriales bacterium | reverse complement strand
AGGGATAAATGGCCGGATGACCTTGACGCTGGTACAGACAGGTGCTACTTAAAGCTACCGGAGTTATCACCTATCCCATAAGAAAAGTGATTGACCCATAAAAAAGAGGCTTACAGGGATCAGTCGTGGAGTTCGACAAGCAAATATATCAAACAGGGATATACTCGGTTTAAAAGTTCCCATTCCATCCATTGAATTACAACAACAGTTTTCTTCGTTTGTCGCCCAAGTCGACAAATCAAAACTAGCATGTTGAGCCGAATTCTCGAAAATATCTTATTCATCAATTACGGAGCAGTATCAAGAGTTCACTAATAACCTCTTTTTATACTTCACAAAACTTTTCGAAGTAATAACACTTCAAAAAGGTATCTGCTGAGCAGGCATATAAAGATCTTTCACATTTTGCCGCTTTTTCACAGGGGTGGGTAAATGGACAACGGAAAAAAATACCAGATTCTGGACGGAACAACACTGAAACTCATAGCCATGATCAGCATGGTGTTTGATCATGCAGGCGACATGTTTTTCCCTGATGTAATGTGGCCCAGAATGATCGGGCGGCTGGCCATGCCCATTTTTTCCTTTTTCATCGCAGAGGGATTTTCTCATACAAGGGACAAAAAGAAATACCTCTGCCGCCTCGGCATCTTTGCTCTGATCAGCGAGATCCCGTTCGATCTGGCTTTTGAAGGAAAGATCGGATTCTCACACCAGAATATTATGCTGTCCTTCTTTCTCGCTGTCGTAGCACTGATGCTGTATGACTGGATTCAAGGCGGAACGAAATCGGAAGAAAATCATGCATCCATCGGGAAAACCGTATTGGGCGTGATTGCCGTTGCCGCGATTGCCGCACTTTCACTGCTGCTGCGTGCGGATTACACGATCTTTGCGGTCATTGCTGTGTTTTTGTTTTATGTCCTCCGCCAGAAGCACCCGCTGGTCCGAACCGGTGTGGGTGTAGCCTTTCTCGCGCTCACGAGAACAGTGGGATACTATTGCACGACAGGACTCAGCTTTATCCCTCTTGCCATGTATAACGGGAAGAAAGGGAAGGGGCTGAAGTGGCTTTTTTATGGATTTTATCCGGGGCACCTTCTCCTGCTGGCCGCAATCAAACATATCATGCGTTCCTGATACGTTCTGTTTTTCAGCAGCCAGATTACATATAATTATCCAGAACATCAACAACGGAGATCCGTGAGATGATTGTGAAGTCACAATTTGTGATTTCACACAGTTTATACGTAAGCAACTAAACTCAAGTATCCAAAAACCTTAGGGGAGGAATCAAAATGACCAACTTTGATTTCTTAAAAACCGAAGAGAAATTCGAAAGCTTTGCCGACGTCGCAATCTCTGCGGAGAAGATCCTTCCAATCGATGTGTCGGCATCCATCCTCAATTGCCGGAGGGCGATGGAATTCGCTGTCAAATGGATGTACTCCGTGGACAGCTCTCTCGTCATGCCCTGGGATGATAAGCTGATCAACCTCATGAATACGGAAGAATTCCGTGACATCGTGGACAGAGACCTCTGGTTTCGGATGGATTTCATCCGGAAAATGGGAAACAGCGCAGCCCATGCCGGCAAAAAGCTGACAAAAGATCAGGCTCTCCTCTGTCTGGAAAACCTGTTTATCTTTATGGACTTCCTCTCCTACTGCTACGGGGATGAGTATGAAGAGAGAACCTTCGACCCGGCACTTCCTGAAGCGAAAGAGCCGGAGCCGGTAATCCCGGAACCGATCATATCGGAAGTCGATCTTGAAGCCCTGATCAGGGAAAATGCGGCACTCAAGGATGCGCTGACCGCCAGACGCGCGGAACAGCAGCAGACCTATGTCCCGAAGCCGCTGGACATCTCCGAGTTTAAGACCCGGAAGATTTATATCGATTCCATGCTTGAGGATGCTGGATGGACAGAGGGCAGAAACTGGCTCAATGAAGTGGAACTCCGCGGAATGCCGAACCAGTCCGGAATCGGCTACGCCGATTATGTGCTGTACGGTGACGATGGCAGACCGCTGGCCGTGGTCGAGGCAAAGCGGACCTGTGCGGATGTGGTGCAGGGTCGGAAGCAGGCGAACCTCTATGCGGATATTCTTGAAAAAAAGTATGGCCGGCGTCCCGTAATTTTCCTGACCAATGGATTCGAGACCAGAATTCTGGATAATCTGTATCCGGAACGCAGGTGCTCCATGATCTATTCCAAGCGTGATCTGGAGAAGCTCTTCAATCTGCAGACGATGCGGTCAAGCCTGTCCTATGTTGTTGTCGATAAGAATATCGCAAGCCGTTATTATCAGGAAGCCGCGATCAAGGCTGTCTGTGACAGTTTCGGGAAAAAGAACCGCCGCAAGGCTCTCCTCGTCATGGCGACCGGTTCCGGCAAGACGCGAACCGTCATTGCGCTTGTCAAGGTTCTGCTGGAACATGGCTGGATCCGGGACATTCTCTTTCTGGCGGACAGGAATTCTCTGGTCACGCAGGCAAAGCGCAGTTTCACAAATCTTCTTCCGGACCTTTCCGTGACCAATCTGGTGGAGGAAAAGGACAATTACACAGCCCACTGTGTATTCTCAACCTACCAGACCATGATGAACTGCATCGATTCTGTCGAAGATGATCAGGGCAAGCTCTTTACCTGCGGACATTTCGATCTGATTATCTGCGACGAGGCCCACAGGTCCATTTACAACAGGTATAAGGATATCTTCAATTACTTTGATGCTCCCCTGGTCGGTCTGACAGCGACTCCAAAGGATGAAATCGATAAGAATACCTATGGGGTTTTTGAGTTGGAGAAGGGCGTTCCCACGTACGGCTATGATCTGGCGCAGGCCGTTACAGACGGATATCTGGTCGATTTCATGTCGGTGGAAACTCAGCTGAAATTCATTGAGCAGGGCATCGTTTATGATGACCTCTCTGAGGAAGACAAGCAGGAATATGAGGATACATTTAAAGATGAAAACGGCGATATGCCGGACAGCATCGCCTCCTCCGCCCTGAATAACTGGCTCTTCAATGATGATACGATTCGCGAAGTCCTGAACATTTTGATGGAGCATGGGCTGAAGATCGATTACGGCGCGAAACTCGGCAAGACCATCATCTTTGCAAGAAATCACAAACACGCTGAAAAGATTCGTGATGTGTTTTATAAAGAGTACCCGCACCTTACCGGCTATGCGGAAGTGATCGACAATTATACGACCTACGCGCAGAGCGCGATCGATGAATTTTCGGAGCCGAAGAAGCTGCCGCAGATCGCCATTTCCGTAGATATGCTGGATACCGGTATCGATGTGCCGGAGGTCCTGAACCTGGTCTTCTTCAAGAAGGTCATGAGTAAAGCCAAGTTCTGGCAGATGATTGGCCGCGGGACCAGACTTTGCCCGGGTCTCGTCGACGGGGAAGACAAGAGTAAGTTTTATATCTTTGATTTCTGCGGAAACTTTGAATTCTTCCGCATGCATGGAGGAAAACCGACCGCGAATATGATTGCTCTGCAGGGAGCGATCTTCAATCTGGAATTCCAGATCGCCTATAAGCTGCAGGATCTGCAGTACCAGCAGGAGGAGCGGCTTACAGCCTATCGTGAAGCCCTTGTGGATCATATGGTCGGAAAGGTGCAGGAGCTGAATCGGGAAAACTTTGCGGTCCGGCAGCATCTGAAATATGTGGATCTCTATGCGAACAAGGACAATTATAAGGCTCTTACATACGAAGATACTCTCCTGGTCAGGGAAGAACTTGCCCCGCTGATCGAGCCGGAGCCGGATGAGGCGTCCGCGCTTCGTTTCGACGCTCTCATGTACGGCATCGAGCTGGCATGCCTTGCGGGGAAGAAATATTCAAGGGCGAAGCACGATCTGGTCTCCAAGGCTGCCGGAATCGCAGGCGTCGCTAACATTCCCGAAATCATGGCGCAGTCGGAGCTGCTGGATAAAATCCTTCACACCGATTATATAGAACGCGCCGGCATCTCTGAATTCGAATATATCAGGGAAAATCTTCGCAGTCTGATGAAATATCTGCCAAAAATCGTAACGCGATATGATACGGATTTTGATGACCAGATCCTGTCCATGGAATGGAAAGAGTCGGAGCTGGAGAACGACGATCTGAAGAATTATAAGGCAAAGGCTGAATATTATATCCGGCAGCATCAGGATAACACAGCGATCCATAAGCTGAAGAATAACATTCCGCTTACGGAATTGGACATGAAAGCACTGGAGGAAATTCTCTGGAGCGAGGTCGGCACGAAGGAGGATTACGAGACGGAATATGGCAGCAAGCCGCTCGGCGAATTTGTCCGGGAGATCGTCGGTCTGGATATGAATGCCGCGAAAGAGGCCTTCTCAGAATATCTGAACGACGCGAGCCTGGACAGCAGGCAGATCTACTTTGTAAATCAGATCGTGGAATATATCGTCCATAACGGCATGATGAAGGACCTCTCAGTACTTCAGGAAGCTCCGTTCAATGCCATGGGCTCTATCGTGGAAGTCTTTACGGACCTCAGTGTCTGGATGGGCATCCGGAACACGATCGAGCGGGTGAACGCGAACGCGGCAGCATCGTAGGAGTATATGCGCGTATCCTGCGACTTACGTCGCAAGTATTTCGCGATGAAGCAGACAAAAGACCTCCGCCAGGATTTTCACATCCCGGCGGAGGTCCTTCTTTTTCTTATGAATCTTTATGCCCTGTCAGGCACATAAGGCTTTACGCCTCCGCGACCGCGTCGACAAACGCGTCGAAGGCTTCCTCATCCTTGCTGTGGAGCGCACTCTTGATCGTCAGCATATTCTCGACGACCTTGCAGTTCTTGAGGGCCGCAAGCTTCTCTGCGATCTGCTTGCCCGAAGCCGGTGCCCAGGATCCGTTCTGCGCAATTGCGAATGTGCGGTTCTTCAGATCCAGCGCTGCCATATCATGCAGGAGCGCATCGATCGGAAGGTAGATCCCGTTGTTGTAGGTCGGGCTGAAGATTACGATCTTGCCGACTCTCCACGCCTCGCCGATCAGATTGGATGCATGTGTCTTCGAAGCGTCGTAGACGCGGACTTCTTTGCCCGTCTTCGCACGCAGCTTCGCGGCAAAGGCCTCCGCCGCCGATGCGGTGTGGCCGTAAAGGCTTCCGTAGACCACGACATATCCGTCATCTTCCGGTGTCAGCGTGCTCCACTTCTGATACTTGTCAATGAACCATGCGATGTTCTCTCTCCAGACCGGACCGTGAAGCGGGCAGATCGTCTTAATGTCGAGGGCAGCTGCCTTCTTAAGGACGTTCTGCACCTGAACGCCGTACTTGCCGACGATATTGGCATAGTATCTTCTCGCGTCATCGAGGAAGATCTTCTCAAAATCATATTCATCCGCGAAAATGCCCGCGTCGATCGCGCCAAACGTTCCGAATGCATCCGCACTGAAGAGCGTTCCGTTCGACTCGTCATATGCAAACATGACCTCCGGCCAGTGGACCATCGGAGCAAAGACGAACCGGAATGTGTGCGCGCCTGTCTCAAGCGCCTCCTTGTCCTTGACGACGATTCTCCTGATCTCTGCAGTCTCCGGGAAGAAGTTCGCGAGCATCTGGAAGGTCTTTGCATTTCCGACGAGCGTGAGATCCGGATACATGGCGGCCACCGTCGCGATCTGCGAGCAGTGGTCCGGCTCCATGTGCAGGATCACCAGATAATCGAGGCTCCGTCCGTCAAGGACCGTGCGCAGATTTTCGAGATACTGGTCGGAGATCGAGATATCAGCTGTGTCGAAGACGACCGTCTTCTCATCGAGGACAGCATAGCTGTTGTAGGATACCCCATTCGGAAGCGGGAAAAGATTCTCAAAGAGCGCCAGACGTCTGTCGCTTCCACCGATCCAGAAGGTATCTGCAGCGACTTTCTGTATATTGACCATAAAAACCTCCATGTATTTCATTTCGTGTATTTTATTCAGTATACATCAAAAGCCCGGTCAAAAAAACATAAAATTCCCTGCAATCACAGTATGCCGACGCCTGGTCTTCATGCCGTTGCTGTCGACAAGTAAATCTCGTTAGCATATGATAAACATGACTGCCTGTGAGCTTTCTTTACGCACATATACTTCTCCCATTAATAGCCAGGATGTCTAAATAGTGTGCTTACCGTATTATTTTGTATTTTCTCTTTCAGCATCACATATCTATTGCCACCCCAGTAAGCAACGGCTGCCTTTGGAAAGCAGGAAACTATACTATACTTTTCCTCCTCTTTTCTTTTTCGAATAAAGATATAATACTCTTCCACAGAAGGTATCCCCTTGCATGTTATAATATAGTCAGCACGAATTTTCGTACGATTCTCATGCTGTATCTTATAAATTGCCACATTAAAATCGTCAGAGTCCATGTATTGTTCTATATTAATTGCCATTTCTATTCTTTGTTTAATGCTGTACCCCAATTGCAGATTATCAAAGAACTGGCTTTTTGAAATGTATTCCTCTGATAAAGAACCTTTATTGATTTCTGTAAAAAGTTTTGTCTTCGCCTTAGGTAAATCAATATCCTTTAAATATTGTAATGGGTCAATCACTTTTCTTATGGGATAGGTGATAACTCCGGTAGCTTTAAGTAGCACCTGTCTGTACCAGCGTCAAGGTCATCCGGCCATTTATCCCT
>OMVU01000098.1 GCA_900314565.1 uncultured Eubacteriales bacterium | reverse complement strand
GGACTTCCGGATGACGATTATTTCTTCCTCAGGCTGTTTGACGCCAGCAGGAAGGGTTATATTCGCAACCCCTTATCCCATAAGATTTGTGATTGAAGCAATATTTTCTGGGATTGTCCCCGGAAGAGGAAGTAATCCATCCCAGTCTTCTGACCAAGTTCAGAAAACAGCGTCTGAAGGATGAAAACCTTCTTGATCTGCTCATTGGCAAAAGCGTTGAAATTGCTATAGAACAGGGTGTATTGAAAAGTAATACCATAATAGTCGATTCAACTCATACAACGGCACGCTACCATAAACTCACACAGCGGCAAATGCTCACAAAAGCTTCTGCTGAACTGAAGAAATCGCTTTCTGAATCAGGTGCTGACCTGGCTTTACCCGCTGAGCCCGGAAATAAAACTACACTCGAAGAGTATCAAAAGTATTGTAACGAGCTGATAAAAACAGCTGAAGAAAGCCCGGTATTTGAAGTTCCTGCAATTAAAGAAGAATCCACTCTTCTGGCAGAGATGTTGGATAATCAAGTCGATTGTTATGACCAGTCTCCAGATTCGGATGCGAGAGTCGGACATAAAACACCGACCACATCATTTTATGGTTATAAGACGCATCTTGCGATGACCGAAGACCGAATCATTACTGCGGCAACCGTTACATCAGGTGAAGCTTTTGATGGGACAGAACTGCCTGTATTGGTACAAAAAAGTAAAGATGCCGGTGTGCCCATTGATGAAGTAATTGCGGATACAGCCTACTCCACGCTTGAGAATCTAAAAAATGCCGAAACTGAAAAATACGGATTGATCTCGCGGTTGAATCCCAGCATTGTAAAAGGAAACAGATCCGAAGATGGATTTGTCTTCAATAAAGATGCCGGCACCATGCAGTGTCCTGCCGGAAATCTTGCCGTTAAGCAGAATAAAGAAAAGCGGCAGGGGACGAAAAAGAACCCTCGGATAAAGTACTTCTTTGATATAAGCAAATGTAAGACCTGTCCACACCGAAACGGATGCTATAAAGAGGGAGCGAAATCAAAAACATACTCCGTAACCACGAAAAGTGATTATCACAAAAGTCAGGAAGAATTCCAGAAAACTGATTATTTTAAGGAGCGTGTCAAAGTCAGGTATATGATAGAGGCTAAAAACAGTGAGCTGAAAAATGTACATGGCTTTGATCGATGTGATTCCGCTGGTCTGGCCAGTTTCCAGTTGCAAGGTGCAGTTTCGATATTTGCTGTAAACCTGAAACGAATTATACGGTTAATGGGAGAAGTCTGCCCAAATGTCTAAAAATCATAGAAATAAGATAAAAGCATCCAGGCAAAACAGCCCTTAATAACCCATTATAGGCAATATTTAGTTATCAAAGTACAGCATACACTCTCGTTGTGTGGCGCCTCCTTAAAAAACACTATGTTTTTCAGTGGCGTCCTTATAGAAGCGGGGGTCTTCCCCACTGAGATAAACAGGAATTTGACGCTTGGTGCGACAGGGTGATCCTGCATCTTGAAAACGCAAAAAAATCCATCTGAGTTCTGACCCGCTAAGTCACACAAGTATCCGGAATGGCATCGGTATGATCATCTCCTCAGAAGGTCATATCGGTGCCTTTCTTTCCTCATCGCACTGAGCCCCTTCTGTCGCCTCGCTGTCCGGAATGTGCTTCAGCCTCTGCCATGCGTGTCCGCGTCCTGCTCCCTCCGAGGGCGTGAGCCGGATTTGCCATGCTCGAAATCCTGCGCGTCCGTTTTCCGCCGCAGGCATTCTTCTTTCTCACCGAATTGGACTCACGATAAAGAATACAGCAGCATTCAAGGCAGAATTTCGACTTTTCCGGTCTCAATATCATACATTGCTCCGATCACCGCAAGACCTTCCTCCTCATCCTTCCGGATCACAAGGCTGCTCTCTATGAGATCAATACTTCTCTTCACATTCAGACAGCAGGCTTTATAGGAATCCTTTACATCACCGATCGCACTCTGAATTTCATCCGTGATGAACTTTATATAACCTGCAGGGTCGTGATGTATCGCGGCATCGACAGCGCCGCAGTGGGTATGTCCCAATACCATGATCAGCTTCGTTCCCAGATGATCCGCAGCATACTCGATGCTTCCGAGCTGATGATTATCAATGACATTTCCGGCTACCCGGATCACGAACAGATCCCCGATCCCGCAGTGGAAAATCGCTTCCGGGATCACCCTCGAATCTGAGCAGGTGATGATGATCGCAAGGGGCTGCTGTCCGTGCTCCGCCGTTTCAAGCCGCACAGCCTGGGAAATGTCGCCAATCTCCGTGCGTGAACTAAGATATGCCTGATTTCCGTCAAGGAGCCTTTTGAGTGTCTGGTCTTTGTCCATAATGATCCTCCTCGAATCGACAGTTAGTCACCTTATATCCCCATTACTAAAGCAAGGAGCTTTAGGCGACATCTGGTAAACAAATATAATCCTTCTGGAAATAAAAAAATATACATCAGAAACAAATTCCATCTGGCGCATTTATCTCGCTGCCCAAATCACAAGTATTCTGCATCAGCGATTAAATACATATTTCTGAAGCCGCGCCATTGCTTCCTCGATGCGCGATCTCGGCAGCGCATAATTCATCCTGATCGCGAACTCTCCGTGGAACGGACGCCCGTCCTGCCAGATCACGCCCACATCCCAGCCGGCACGCAGAAGCTCATCGAGCGTCTTTCCATGTGCCCTGCACCACTCTTCCGCATCGACAAAGAGCATATAAGTCCCTTCCGGGCGGCTGAAATGAAGCCCTTTAAAGTATTCCTCCATAAAGGAACAGGCATACCCGATATTCTCTGTCAGCACCTCACAGAGCTCGTCGACCCACAGCGCGCCTTCCGGTCTGTAAGCCCCGATCAGCGCATGCATCGATAACACGTTCATCGCATTATAGTGACTCTTTGCCGACGCACTCCGCACTCGGTCTCTGAGATATGCATCATAAATGATATGATAACTGCCGACGAGCCCCGCAAGATTGAAGGTCTTGCTGGGCGCAAAGAGTGAGACTGTCCGATGGCGCGCGTCCTCACTCACCATCTGCGTCGGCACATGCCTGTGATTTCCCAGAATAATGTCCGACCAGATCTCATCATCAATAACAATTACATCATTTCTCCGATAAACTTCCATAGCATCCCGGATCTCTTCTTCTGTCCACACCCGCCCGCATGGATTATGAGGGCTGCAGAAGACCGCAACATGGATGCGATTCTCCTTTATTTTGCGATCCATGTCATCATAGTCCATCCGCCACACTCCGCTCTCATCCTGTTTCAGCGGACTCAGCACGATGCGGTAACCGGCACCCTCGATCGAGCCGGTGAAGCCGATATAGGTCGGTGAATGGACCAGGACCGCATCGCCGGGACACGCAAATGCATTGAGGGCGGAGACGACACCTCCTAGCACGCCGTTCTCATAGCCGATGCATTTCTTTGTAAGATCCGTCATCCCATGCCGCTCACTCTGCCATCGGATGATCGAATCATAATATTCGTCTCTCACGTCGAAGTATCCGAACATCGGATGCTTTGTCCTCTCGATGATTGCTTCCTGGATGGTCGGACACGTCGGAAAATTCATGTCCGCCACCCACATCGGGATGACGTCAAAGCCTTCTTTCGGTCCTCCGGGAGCCCAGCCTCCATGGCCGGGTCCATCCACTGCGATGGCATCCATTCCCCGCCGGTCGACGATGCTGGTAAAATCATAACGCATATCATTCCCCTCGCTTATCTCAACTATTCAGGAATCCGTTTTGCCTCTGCCGGATTCAACATACCTTTATCGGACCAGGCCTGTAACTTCAGTCATGGGTCATCGACTTTTGTTTTGCAATCAGGATCGTAAAATATCCCGCATCATCCGGGATCTCGTCTGCACTGCAGCAGACCATTTCCCCCTCCATACCGCAGTTCATGACCACGTAGAGATCCATATTCTGCCGGGTGAGCCTTTCCCTGAGTTCTTTCAGTTTTCTGCCGGATTTCATACAGACGACCGTCCCCCGGAAGTCCGGAGATTCTATGTCTGTTTCCTTTTTTATTTCCACTGAAATCGCCGTTCCCCTGCCGGATGGAAAGCCTTCCGGCACATGTGCAGCAGGAATAATATGAAGCTCTTCCTCCCATTCCGAAAGCGGTATATTCAGCTTCGCTGCAGCAGCACAGAAAGAAGGTACCCCGCTGACCGTCTCGACCCTATACCCGTCTTTCATAATATCTGCCTGTAAATAGCTGTACGAACTGTAGATCGTCGAATCTCCAAGCGTAATGTATGCAACGCTCTTCCCCCGGTCCAGCAGCGCTTCTATCTGCCGGATCGCTCTCCTGTGTGCTCCCTCCAGAAGAGCTGCATCCCGGGTCATCGGCACATCGATCCCAAGCTTTTCCTTATCCCGGATCTCAGGGACCGACGCTGCAGCAATTTTCCATGCTGTACTGTCCATGGGCTGCCCACCGGGATATGCAATTACAGGCACTTCGCGAATTATCCTGACTGCTTTCAGGGTCATGAGCTCCGGATCGCCGGGCCCGACACCGACTCCATAAAAACATCCACGCATACGCTCTCGTACTCCCTTAATTGTTACTGTACCAGAAGAGTCTTACACCGTGCGCAGGAATCAGCGCCGCAAGCCCGCCCGCATCCGGGACTGTCTCCCTGCCGGTCCACAGCTCATGTAGGGTCTGGCCGCGATAGCTGCCCTCTTCCGACGAAGCGATCTGATTGATCCAGCAATTGATTCCTCTCTCTTCTTCTGACAGATTAAAAATCGCGATATACGTTCTTCTCTGCTGAGGATCATACGCTGTCCAGACCGCCTGCTCATCGGAACGCATGATCTGTCTGGCACGTTCTCCGTGCTGCTGCAAAGATATGAGCTCCCGATTCGTAAGAAGCTTCAGCGTCTCTGCATCAAGCCTCGTCATCTCAGCCCCCAGCATGAGCGGCGCTCCGAAGATGCACCAGAGCGTCATCATGGTCTTCTGCTCGTCCTCCGTCAGACCGGTCACGCGTTCCTTACGATCGCCGAAACACCCGCCGATGATGCCGAGAGGCAGCATGTCACAGTCAGGGTAGCATCCCGGTCTTTTCTTCCCCTGCCACAGTTCGCATCGACGGAACATATCCTTAAGAAGCGGCCAGGAATCCCAGAAGTCGTCTGTAATGCGCCACATGTTGGCATTTTCCGCATACCATTCCGCCTCTGTAATCTTCGCCGGTCCGGGGGAGAGAGACAGGACGATCGGCCTGTCACATTTTTCTATTGCTTTATGAAGCATACCGATCTCGGCATGTGCAGTCGAGGCATCTTCACGGCAGATGTCATCACATTTGACAAAATCCACTCCCCATCGAGCGTACAGTTCGAACAAAGAATCATAATACAGCTGGGATTCCGGGATGTCCGGGCGCAGACCGTACATATACGGATTCCAGCTGCAGATGTTGGCCGGATCCGCAATTTCATCCGCTGTAAGGTCCGTCCCGAGGATCGGCATATGACGATGTGCCGCAAGACGCGGGATGCCCCGCATTATGTGGATCCCGAATTTCAGTCCGAGTGAATGAATATAGTCCGCCAGCGGTCTGAAACCCGCTCCGTCCGCAGAGGAAGGGTAGCGCTCCGTGACAGGGATCAGCCGTGAATATGCATCCATTTCAAGTTCAGCAAACGGGAGATACTGGTACTCCCCGCTGCGTGAGCCTGAACCATGCTCATACCATGATATATCGATGACGATGTACTCCCACCCGTATTCCCGGAGATGGGCGGCCATATACTCCGCATTGGCTCTGACCTGCATTTCATTGATCTCTGTATTGTAGTAGTCATAGCTGTTCCAGCCCATCGGCGCACAGGGCGCGAATATATTTTTATCCATGTTCCTCCCCACCTTTTATCGGTTCTTTTCATGCATCTGCAATGTCTGTCCTCAGTGAGCCAAAAAGCGTACAGTCACATTTTCAGCGCTGCAGCTTCTCTCTGATTCACCTTATAACACAACCGGAAAGCTTCAAGAACGCCTCAGCGTTCTTGAAGCGCCGCGCATGGTGCGAAGCACCTTCCTCACGGTAAGGCTGCGATCCGCCGTGCCTAAATGCGTAACAATGCTCCAGTGGAGCATTGTGTAGCTGAGGCGTTTATCTCAGTGGGGAAGTCTCCGCTTACAGAAGCGGGGGCTTCCCCACTGAGATAAATAGCCTTTCACATTCCGACAGTACATGATGTATAATAATTATTATTATAAAAGCTACAGAGATTAAGGTAAAGAATATAAAAGAAGCAATCTTTCCGGCAACTTCTGATGCGCGTAACCCGAAAGGAGTCAAGGATGTCAGAGATAATGATCAACGGTATGATCAGACGTTTGACGGATATGGACCTGCCCTCCATCAACGACCTTTTGATCGAACAGCGTATAAGCCCTCTCCATATCTCCCATATGCCGGAAGAATAGCTGTTGTATGGAGCTTTCGAAGAAGATAAGCTGATCGCCCTGTGCGGTCTTTTCTGCAGCAGACGTTTTCCGCACAGGGATTATCCCAACGGATACGTTGCCGAGCTGGGCGCTCTCTATACATCTCCTGCATACAGAAACCGGGGGATCATGGCTGCTCTTATCCGGGAGGCACTTAATCGAATACCGGAAGACCGTCCAGGACTCGATGCCCTGACGGCTGATTCCAATGAAATGTCGACCAGGCTTCTGCGGAGAGCAGGCTTCAAAGATGCCGTTTCCGGTGAGACACGTCTGTGGCTCAGCTATTCGTAAATATCTAGATATTTCCCGTCCTTTTTACGGCAAAAAAGCTCTGCTTTACATGCAGAGCTTTTCTACTTCAGATCAATATTGACAGATCTCTTCTGTCCGGGACTATGTTCTCGCATCAATGACAGCGAGTCCTCCAGCCCATACGGCACTTTTTCCCTTCTCCTCAGAAATCCGTATCCGGTTCACCTTCCAGCGGTCCAGTATAATCCTGCTGGGAAGGCGCGGCTGCTTCGTCTGCTCCCTGGTCCGGTGTGTCGGTCGCAGCATCCTCATCTGATGTTGCTGCAGCAGCGGATTCATCCCCCGACGGCTGTTCGGCCGGAGCATCCGATGCCGACGGTGCAGCAGCCGAAGCGTCACCCGCTGACGGCTTCGCAGTTGAACCACCCGTCGACTGCTTCGCAGTCGAGCCATCCGCTGACGGCTTCGCAGTCGAACCATCCGCTGACGGCTTCGCAGTCGAGCCATTCGCCGACGGCTTCCCAGCTTTTTCTGTAGGGCTTGGCGTCACCGTGACCGGATCTTCAATCTCATCTTCAACAGGAACTACCTTATACTGGTTTTCTTTTTCAGGGGATGCTTTTCCACAGGAAATGAGCATAAGCATTAATAACGTTATTAAAAAGACCAATACTTTATTAATAGCTCCCTCCTTTTTTCTCTCTTTGGAAAAGAATAGCACAGGGCAGGAGGTTCTTGCAAGTAAGATAATGTATGTAAAAAATTCCCCGATAAGAAAATTCTGCAAATCTGAATCTCCGCTCCCCGGATCCCCGACCTGTTTTGCCTTACGCATAATTTCTGGCACAGTAATCAAGAAATTTCTGCATGCCGCTGCTGATATAGCGCCCTCTTCTCCAGATCAGACCGGCTCTTGTCCGAATTTCGGGAGTCATGGGAATTCCGATCACTTCCGGGAAAAGAGGAATCACGCTCTTATAGAAGAAGCAACCGCAGTTACCGTTAAATAAAACCGTATAAAACAGGTCAGCGACTCCTGTTTCTGTTGTTTCAGGACTAACGGCTATCCAATCTGTATATGTCTGGCGGCAATTCTCTTCGCAGGAATAAACACTCTGCAAAGTCGGTGCATTGCTGTTGCTCATATACTGCTGTATCAATATGTCCCACAAGGTACAACTGATGTGATCTCCCGGTCGCACCAGCTTCCCTGCAGAACAAAATGTCCCCTTACACTGCCTTGTCTTTATACCCCTGTCCTCTTCGGGCTATGACATACGCCGCTCCGTTGTGGACAGGGATCTTTCTTGTCCGGCAATACTTCATTTTTGCAATCCGGCTGGTATATGCCGGATTGACTTCGATCAGATCAATTCCATTTCTGACTGCC
>OMVU01000099.1 GCA_900314565.1 uncultured Eubacteriales bacterium | reverse complement strand
CAGAGCAGCTTTCTGCTGTTCGATTTTCGCATCCAGTGTATCTGTGTTGACCTTGCGTCTTCTGCGTGCCATCGTGTCCCCTCCTATATCCTGACCTTCAGCACCTTCGGATTCAGTTGGTCGCTGATCTCCCGGGCTTTCCTTTTTACATAGTTCGCGTCAATCCCAAACGCTTTCAGTATCGTTTTCTGTGTTGCAGTAACTGCATGATCAAGCCGGTACACGCCGTCTGCCTGACGGATCATCTCTATCTTTTCCAGCTCCCGTATGGATGCCGGCACATTCATGTAGTTCGGCTTTTCCAGCAGTTCTTCTTCCGCGTCTTTCAGCTTCGTGTACATACGGTTCCGGATGATCAGAGCAACAAACGCGATCAGCATCTTTCCTTCAAGAGATTCACCCGTATATACCCTCAGACTCCGGTTTCCGAGGAAGCTATTATCCGCTTTGAACAGCTTTTCCGAGGCATCCCTGCTCTTATAGAGATCAAGCGCTTCTTTTGCAGACATTTCAGATGAAGTAATGATGCAGAAGTATCCGCACATCTTCAGTTCTTCTTCTATGACAGAAGCCTTCTCTATCCCGCAGACAAAGCACTGGTCTTCTTTTCCTTCGTGATAATACTCAAGGCTGAAGTACTTCTCATAACTCTTATCAATGACGACTGGCTGCCCTTCCTGCTTTTTCAGGTATGCCGCGATTCGGTCGATCTTTGATTCCAGATCTTCACGCTCCGAAGCAGCTTTATTGTAGCTGTAATAAATGTGCAGGTACCGGTCCTTTTCATCCGAATAGAAGACCTTTGTCTTTACGGTCGTGCCGTTTACCTGGTATCGGCGGATCGTATACTGCCGTTTCTCCTCAAAGCTTCCCTGGACTTCCCGGATCTTATCGTTCACAAAGGGCTTCATTCCCTTGACCATGATCACGAAATCATAGCCAAGATGATCCATGTACCGGATGTTTTCTCTGGAAAAATACCCTCTGTCCAGGATAAAACCGGCATTCTTATACCCATAGGATTCTGCCTTGTTCAGCATCAGCTGAAGCTGGGAGACATCTACAATACTTCCCGGATAGGTCTCATAGAAAAGCGGTTCCCGATTGTTGCAATCGTATGCGATGGAATAGTTGAAGATCGGAAGACCGCGATCTTCCTTGGCATGTCCGAACTCGACGATCTCGATATCACCAGCCTGGCAGTTCTTATTGGTAGAATCATAGGAAATATAGATCTTATCCTGTTTCTTCTTGACCGCGTTCCATTCGTTCTGGAAGGAAACGCTGTCTTCCACGGAGATCTGACTGATGAATGTCGATACGGTGGAATCGCTGTAGATCTTATACTCCGGTGTGAAAAGCGGGTGGTTATAGGCGTAATCCGGATAGTACTGCCCGGCATTATTCGCTGTTGTGAGATAGTACGCTGCCAAGTCCAGGAACAACCCTGTGCCGCGGGCATCGCCGTAAAGACCGCTGATGATCTTGTCAAGAAAGCTTTCCCTCATCAGTTTTTCGATCACGATCCATGTCCCGATGCGCAGGCAGCTGCTCCGCATATCCCTTCCCTGATCCTCCGGCAGTTCGGCGTCCGGAAAGTAAGTCAGGAAGTTCGGATTCGGATACATCATTTCCGGATCATCTTCACATTTCTTACCGATCGTTGTGCGTTTAGGGATGTTGTATTTCTTGTCCGGCTTATAGATCCGGTCATACTCGTAGTTAATGTAGACGACACCTTTGATCGTCCGTTCATATATCTTACCTTTGACCTCGGGTATTTTGACCTTGAAATCGTAGTACATTTCTATCGTTTATCCCTCAAAAATAAAGTATGTATACCTACTCAATAATTATCTCAAAGATAGCCCGAAAAATCAATAGAAATGTTGATTTTCCGGGCTTTTTCAAGCTTTCAATTCGTTTGAGTGTTAACCCTCACTGGAAGTTAAGACTTATTTACGGGAAAAAATCGACTTTTGAGGCATTTAAAAATCTTTCAGGTGTAAAAATTCCGGAAGTTCACATAATAAACACGAGATTATCGGCTCTGAGATCAAAAATCTCTGCTCCTGAGACCGCTTGTCATAAATTGGAGAATCTCGGATACATTTTTATTATTCTTCCCCCAGTCGATGATCTGGGTCGGGACCATACATTCCGAGCATACCAATGCAACGCACTGTGCCGGTCCGTAAGGAGTAAGAGTTATTGTAATAATCTCTCCCCAGGAGGAGAAGCTGACCCCGTGCTCAAAACGAAATATGGCACCTCCGTTCTGCGAGGGCTGTTCCGACATGAACTGATAGTGCAGTATCGATCCCATGGACCGAAGCTTGTCTACGACCGTCATTAACTTCGCATCAATAAGCAGCTGCCTTTGAAACTGATGTGCCATTTTCCTTCTCCTTATCATTTTCTGCAGGAAATAAAATTAATGCCACCCACCGGAATCCTCGTGTTTCTTCCGCGGTTATTGTTATACTGCATGGCTTTTTCTTCTCTTAGTATAACACTGTTTTCTCATCGTTCGCTCGTACATATTCTCATTTTGCCGTTAATCGTAAGCACTCCCCATGTTTTCTTCATTGCGGGCGAAGCAGGCGGAATAAAATATGCGTCTTCTATGACGTCACTCTCTGTCTTTCCGAGATTCGTGATGCTGAATCCACCCGATTTATCCATGTGGAAGAAGTTCCTGCCTATAAATTCAGCAGCTTTGCTCTCAAACCTGCCTCTGCTCGCCATCATCGCCGCATCCAACAGTCCGGGATCAAGAGCCGCATAGCATTGCAGCACAAGATAAAGAGATGACGGTCTGGCAGATATTCTGCGAACTTTTTCATGGACCTGCTTTGCCGCCTTATAAAGATCATCCTCAAGTCTATTAAGTTCAACGGAAAAAGCTGTGGAATAATTTCCCAGCGCCCCGGGATTATAACATTTTAAGGATTTTCTGATATCCTTTGCTATAACGATCCTTTTGGTCTTGTCTTCGGTAAAAAGCTTTGCCAGAAGGTAATCGTTTACCGTAATGCCCTCCGTTCTGCACTTTTCTGCGATTTTATCTGTTTCGCTTCTCTGTAGAACGGACAGGTTATGCTTTATTTTATCGCTTTTGAGATAATCATCTGCAAAACGGTGGTAATCTTCGTAGGACAGTTTTTTATTCTCTTTTTTCCACTGCCTGTTCACCCTGTTCACGAGCAAACTGCTGATCAGCGGAAGACGCGAGTCCTCAGGGAATTCCGATGCGGATGATATAAGCTTTTCTTCCGCATATGCAGGCTGTTTCCCAAGTACATAATACCCCGCAAACTCCCTGGACAGTTCCAGTGCTCCCCTTCCATCCGCAAGCAGATGGTGGAAAACCATCAGAACGATTGTTTTCGCACCTGAGGGCCAAGCAGAGATTTTTAACATTCCTTCTTTAAAAAGATCAAAATCCCTTGAGGTGATCCTTTCAAATTCAGCAAGGATCTCAGGTGAATCTGTATTCAGAGCATTGCCGGGGCAGATTGAGATCTCTGCCTGCGAATCTTCCTTCACATCATAGAAGAATCTGTTTTCTTTTTCCTCGTGTGAAATAAGCGCCCTGATAAAAGGATGCGCCGATGACAGGCATTCCACTGCCTCTGCTATCCTGCTTTCATTCAATTCATTGTTTATGCACATAACTATCCCAAAGCACATGTTCGGACACATTAAATGTGCTCTTTCCGTAAAAATGTACTCCATATCCGCTCCTTACTTTTTCAGCTCTCCACCGGATAATTCTCTGATAATTCTGTTTTCTTCATCGGCCTTCTTGCAATTGATGTGCAATTAATGACGTCCGTACTATCAATCCCGGAGATTACCTGTCCATCCCTATCCACTGTATAAAAGCTGCCTTATCGCTGCTGTTATACCCTGCCTTCTCATAAAACCGGAGCGTCTCCGGACTTTTTGAACCGGTAAGCAGCATTATCTTATAGCAGTTTTCCATCTCCGAGATCTTCCTTGCATAATCCAGACACTCTCCGGCATAGCCTTTGCATCTGTGATCAGCATGTGTTACCACATTTTCCACAAAAGCATACGGTCTCACATTCCTTGTCAGATTCGGTATTATCACGCATACGCAGGAAGAAACGATCTGGCCGTCGATTTCATTCACTATCAGATGATGATTAGGATCCTCTATGATCTTATTCCATGTTTTTTCGAGATGGGTATTATGCTCCGGAACACTGTCTTCATGTAAGAACAGATAGAGATTGAGCAGTGCATCCAGGTCTTCTTTTCTCGCTTCCCGTACCATCAGCCAAATATTCCTTTTCCCTTCTCATATGCCTTTTGATGATTCAATTCTTGACCTCTGGCTGCAAAACCACTGTTTCCAGATCATCAGGAATAAACAGATTCCCGTGAAAATATTTCTTTCCCTCTGATGTATAAAGCCGCTTTCTGTCCGCCAGGTTTTTTTCTTCTGTGTGGTAAAGAAGCAAATTTCGTATCTGCATCTGCTCTGCGAGGATGCAGGCTTCCTTCACAGTAGAGTGATGTTTTTCGTAAGGTTTAAAAAAATCCCGTTCGGAATAAAGGCAGAAGGCTTCATGCAAAAGCCATTTACTGCCTTCAACATATGTTCGCTCTCTCTCGGAAAACGGTTCATCTCCACAGCAGGTCAGTTTTTCACCGTCTCCGATATCCATCGTAAAACCATATTGTTTTGCCTTCGTGGAGCCGATATCGAAAAATGTGACATCGTGTCCGATGATGTCGAACCTGTCCCCATCTCTGAGTTCAATCAGATGCAGGCGGTCATCGATAAAGCGGGTATCCTTTGAAAGAAGGAGTTTATCTGCCATGTCCCTGATCAGCGCTATTACTTCATCGTGCGCATAGATCCTTGCCTCCCCCTCGTATTCACCGCGTCTCATGAACTGGCAGATCATACGCACCATCCATATGATTCCCAACAGATGATCGATATGCTTATGCGTGACGAAAATATCTCTCATATCCATCCAGTTTAAACCGGCGGCTTTCAGTTGATGCAGGACGGTATTTCCTCCGCCGCCATCGACCATGAAATGTTTATTTTTATCCGTTATAACAAAACAGGTGTTATAACATTCCGTCACAGTCGCATTTCCTGTACCCAACATTGTAAGCTGCATAATTTTCATCCTCACAAATATCGACGAGACCACCGGCGGGATAATTCCGCCAAAGATGAACCCTGCCGATTACTGCCGGAATAACGGAGTATTATCAAATATGATCTCTCATCCGTTCATTCAACAGTTATAAAATATACTGTGTCACCACAGAGTACTGTCGCCTCTCCTGCTGCGACGGCTTCCAGTGAATCGTTCACTACGAGCGGATCCGAACTGAATCCGACCCCATTGATTGCATCCCCGACCTTCATCGTTATCGTCTGCGAATGGGTATTCAGCCACTCGCTCCACTTCACTTTATAGCCGGAATCCCTGTTTTCCTGAATATACAGATAAACCGCTCTTGCAAGCACGCACCGCTCTTTCTGGGCATGACTCTTCTCGGGTGCTGACCGCTCAACTAAATTACCGCTGCCGGTATCGGCCTGATGCTGAAGGATTTCTTCCACGGTGGTTTCCGGCTTCTGCATCATCTCATAGATCGACATGAAAGCTCCGGTCCGCCCTGAACCGGCCTGACAATGGAAATGAAGCCACGCGTCATCATTAAGGTTCTTAGCAAAGTCAATAAACTCGTCGATCACATCGGCCGGCGGCCAGCAGTGATCCGGGCAGGCCAGCCTCAGATAGTTAAAGCCCTCGCCGGAGACCAGCGATTCTTCCGTCTCCCATTTTTCCACGAACAGTTCCATGCTGTCCTTCGGCTGATCATTTTCCGTTGTATACGCCGTTACGGTCTTCCCGATCAGATCAGCATACGATTCTTCCTCAGCCAGAATCTCCTTCACTGTCTTACCTGTGTTTGCTGCGTTCTCTGCGTCGCACCACGAGACAGCGATCCCGTTGATAAAGCCGTGACTTTCCAGCCGGCAGTCGACGATCCAGACAGTATCCGACTCTTCTTTAAGCTGCACGGCCAGATCATGAAACTGGTCTTCGGAAAACTGTGCACTGGCAGACATCCTCTCTTCAGGAAGAAACCGGACGTTGTCAAGTTCGCCCTTCCATGCTTCCGTATCATCTCTGTCGACTCGGATGAACACATCTGATTTTTCCGATGCTTTCTGACCACAGCCTGACAGCGTAAAGGCGGTCAGCAGGAAAATCAGAATAATGATCATGTGAAAACAGACTTTTTTCTTCATAATAAATCCTCCCTTGCTCTGAAGCGGTTCCGATACGTTTTCTTATACTCTCCCAATCGAAACATCCTGTGTAATTTCCGTCTGGAAACTCACTGCTTACTAAGCAGCCTGCTCCATAATAAAGGCGAAATCCGAAAGCCGCGCCTCTTCGTCACCTTCATCCGCGGTGTCATTCCATCTTCCTTTATTCGCCGTCCATTCGTCGTATTCTATCGTTCTGCTTGTAAATCGAATGCAAGTCTCTTTCGGTACGCCTGCATCGATCAGCTTCTTGTAGACGCCAAGGAGCTCGTCAATCTCTTCTTCGTTCAGGTTCGCGTCGCCGCGGTCGATCAGATAACCGTTGTCACCGAGTCCCCGGACATATGCTGTTCCCAGATTGCCGACAATCTCCGGATCCGACGAACAGGATTCATAGGTCCTGCCCCACCTGGGATCCGTGCTCACCGCGACGCACGGCGCAAAGTTCCAAAGCATTCCGGCCAGCTTTGTCTGGTCCGCTGTGGCAGCACCGATCTCATACATAAGATCCGCGTCGTTCACAGCGCCAAGCCCGATATTGTGCGGAAAGATCACAGCGCCCCTGCAATAATTCATACCGTGCAGGCAGCTGTCACTTTCTGTACTCTTCGATCCACTTCACTGCAAAATCCACCAGATCCCGCTGCCGCATAAGACGGGTCTCCGCTTCTCCGATCCGGAGTATTTTTACCTCATGTTCTTCTTCAAATGCCCGCCCGATTTCTTCAAAATCTTCTCCATCCACAAATAGTGTATCATATGCTTTCCATACACGTTTTCCGTTCTCCGTGACGGCACTGTGCTCTGTGCTGATATGCTTCCCCGGATAATCGGCTCTGACATCCGCAAGATGAATCGATGTGTTCTTATTATAACCTACACCGATCAGGAGCACTTTCCCATCCAGCTCATATAATCTTCCGATCGGTGAATCGTCACCGAATATATCAGAAAGGTCATGCTTCTCTGTAAGATAGACGGAATGCCTGCCCCAGGCCGCAACAGACCTTGCCGGATGATCGCTTCTTGATGCACCCGGCCAGGAGCGAAACATCTCCGCAACAGCCCCCATAGTATTGGTCGGTGTGATTTTTTTGTCGTATGCAGGCCAGTTTTCTCTGATCGTATCCCAATCCTGTTCGGATACATCCCAATGCACTCCTGCCTCGGGATCCAGATTTTTCCATGACTGCGTCGGCATCATTATGGTTCCGTTTTCTCCGACCACTTCGATCAGGGCCTCGATTACAGTCTGCGCTCCTCCGCATACATATCCGATGCTGCTTAATGAAGTATGTACGATTACCGTGTTTCCCTCCTTCAGTCCGATTTCCTGAAGACCTGCCACGATATCAGCTTTCGTAACGATTTTCATTTTTTCACCCCACCTGTTCATAGTCAATCGTAATCAAGACTTTCCCCTCACCGAAGTCATAGAGGTCGCTCACGGTCATATCCGCATCTGCGAAAGAAGTCTGCCAGTTTCCGATAAAAGTCAAATGCATCCACCCAGTACCTCTCAAGATATGCCAGCGTATGTGTCAACGTACTCATGACTGAAGTCACGAGCTTGTACCTGCCCTGTGGTCGAACAACGCTTTTGAGCGTCTTCCACATTAGGCTGTTCGCTTAGCCCGTA
>OMVU01000102.1 GCA_900314565.1 uncultured Eubacteriales bacterium | reverse complement strand
TGTCTCGTCTGGTGTTAAGTCAATGATGGTGTAGCCGGTGGTAACGCACGTAAATCCGTACTTTTCCATTGACGCAGGGAGCTCGGCTTCGGACATTGCGTATTTCCCGACACCATATTTCTGCAGTTCATCTTCTGATTGATATAGGCTCTCCCAAAACTCAATTTCTTCACTCGTCATCTGCAGACATGGTGCTGTACATCGAATTCCTTTTCTTGCGGAAAGGCACAGGCATACGCCTCCAGGTTTTAATACCCGCATCTGTTCACACCAAAATACGGCTGGATCAATATGTTCCTGAACCGTATTGGAAATAGTGACATCGAAAGACTCATTCTCAAACGGGAGATGCGTTGCATCCCCCTCAACAAAATCTATGCCCTTAATATTCTTCTGCGCAAAAGCAATAAAATTGCTGTCTCTGTCAATCGCTGTGATCTGCGCCCGGGGATACCACCTGTGCAATGCTTCAGCAAGAGCGCCCGGACCGCATCCTATTTCCAATATCCTCATTTCTTTGTTATGATCCAGACCAAATAGGGGATCATATTGTGCAAAGAACACATCATCAAATCTCAGCTTTCTGCTGAGGTATAGTGTCATAATTCCTTGCACATGATCTGACCAGATGTTGTTCATATTTACCTCCGCAATTGCGATTTCTACTCAAGCGTGACTACATTGACGGAATACGGTTCTAAAACCGCCTAAAACAGTCTTTCTGTCAGGTAATGATTGAACTGTGCCTTACCTGAGCGTAACTTCCGTCTTCCGTATTGTGTTGCAGCTACAGGTCCTCCACATCAACGCACCGGAAACCATTCTCCATCAAAAGCTGCGCAGTCACTCCGGCTCCATCCATCAATGTTCCGGTAAATGTTCCGTCATACCTCTGCTTTACTCCGCAGCTGGGACTTCTGGACTGCAGTACAATCAAATCAGGCTGTTCACTCATGGCAATCTCCAGGCACTTTGCAGCACCGGCACGGAATTCTTTATCTACGATCCGGCCATCTCTGGCCATGACCACACCATCCTTAATCTCGGAAGGAACACGCGGTGTCGGAAGGCCGCCCATCTGCTCCGGGCAGACTGTAATCACTTCATTTTCCTTCATCAGCTTCAGAATCTTCTCGTTCCGGTTATTGCCGCCATTATATTTACAATTCTCACCTGCCAGGCAGACGCTGACCATGATCTTCATACTATCCTCTCATCTGCCGCCCGATCCACGTTCAACTCGTCAGAAGAACCAGTACTGGTCTTTCCGTCAACCGACATCAGCATAAATCTGTCCATGCCTTACCTCTGTAAACAAGAATTTTTCAATCTGTTGCTGATACGAGCATTACTGCATATCTGTTCAGGGTCTTATCGTAGACGCTCCAACAGCATGCGCCATACCATTCATGTCCGGCATCAAAAAAATCCGACCAGTCTGTTGTCCATTCATATATATCAAGTGTATCTGTACCGTTCGGAAACAGGACTTTGTTCACTTCTTTGAAATCTTCGGGCTTGTTTCTTCTGCCGTGCACCGGTTCCATCAATGCATACCAGTAAGGAACCGTTGTTCCACAATTCTCATCGTCTGGTCTCCACTCTGCATCATAGGAAACGCTGCCATAATAATCGGTCTTCACAATATTTGGACAGTAGAAAAAGACCTGCGGATCCAGTGGAGAAGGCTTTGCCTTATCGATGTCATAAACCAAAGGCCGCAATTTATCTGCAAGGTCATCACCAAACATGATCCGGGCTCTTTCTTTATCCTCTATGCTTTGCTTTACCAGCCATTCAAAGACCACACGCAATGCTTCCCTATGAGATTCCATTCCCTCATAAGCCTTATCGTCACTTAACAGATGATAGTCGACTTCACCGACAAGATGGTATTCACTATCCGTATCATATTGCTTTATATAGTCATAGAAAGTGTCATTATCTATTCTTTTCATAAGCGCATACCTGGATTCTTTTTATAGAAGAAATATACATGGAGTGCTTTACCAATAAAGCCCCCAATAGCGGCCTACATAAACAACTTGCAAAAATCACTAGCCTTTTTCATTACATTCTTCTCCGCAAACTTGCAGTTGAGCTTTATATGTCCAGGATAAAAAATTCCTCATTATCTTTAGTGCCTATCGATGTGAATCCGAGCTTGTTTATCAAACCCAGCGATGGTTTGTTATAAACATAGGCATTTGCAAGGATCCTTTTTACCACCATACTGTTCTTTAGTTCAGAAAGAATACCTTTTAAGGCTTCAAATCCATATCCTTTGCTTTGGTATTCCGGAACCAGGCTACACCCTAAAGTGATCGCGTCATTCTGTTCTTCAGGGTATTTGTTCAGCAACACATATCCGATAAAACTATTATTGACCTTATCTGCTAAGCTAAGAAAAACTAGCTCTCGATCTTTTATCATGGCAATACGGTGATAGAATATATCGTTTTTTTTCATAATAACCTTATCACCATCCATAGCCATAGATTTTTCATCTTGAAAAATGGTCAAATAACCATCTTCATCTGTATCAATATAATTCCGTATCAATAGCCTGGCCGTTTCAAGATGAATTGCTTTCATTTCATCCTTAAGCACATCATATTTTACAATGTTCATGTATAAAACTTCTCTCAAAAATAGGATATAAAAGATCTCCACAAACGCCGATCCGTCAAGTTGGAGCAACAGACAGAAGCTATCTTTATTGATCTTTATATACCGTCGCCTTCTTTTGTAAACACAACCAACCCGACCTCTGTCGGATGGTCCAGATATAAGCCCGATTGCCTGTTTTTACTACTGAGAATCATTTTGGAAATGAGCAAATCTCCTCCGGCACCCATAATCATAATGACACCCATTAATAAGACCCAGATGTTTTGATTGAACCACGATATAATGCACGGAAGAATCCCCAGTATAAGGCACGGCATCAATGATCCTACGATATACTGGTTTTTTTTCAGCGGTTCCTTGCATGTGCAGTAGGGCGTGAGCATTTTCCATATGACCCCGAACTCTATCGATTTGAAGCGCTCTTTCGCAAACAATCCCCATGTAAGTCCGTGAATCAATTCATGTACAACAGTCAGGAAAAGCGCTGCCACTAAAAGTATGGTCCACTTAACATAGAAGTGATCACCAAAATCCATCGCAAAATCTCTGTTGACAAGAAAGAAGATCACAGCAAACGGTACCGCCAATATAAGACCATAAATTATACCCACTATATTTGCTTTGGCCACCGATGTTGTCAGATCCGTTTTGGTATACCCTTCCTGTTCCAATTCGTTCGATATCCGATTGAATATCTGTAATCTCTTCTCTTCCGCTTTCGTCAGCGTTCTTTCTTCTTTTTTCATCTAATACCTCGTTTTTTCCAAATCTATGGAGCGAAGCAGCAACGTACCACACCATAGGAGACACCGCATGGGGGTGGAGGTTCATACTCCGAAAGCTGATCCGCTTCGTCTGATCCCGATTGAACAGGACCCGACTCAGATCCATTTCAGCAATGTGAGAATCCCCGCGATCAGTGCCGCCAACACCGGAAAACCGATCAGTGTGCCCACCCATTTTGTCACCAGTGTTTTCCCGTATATATAAGGCATGAACTCTTCCGTCCCGGGAATGATCCAGGCCCTGGTCTTTCCGACCCACCACCAATCAATAAAAATACGGTCAAAGAGGCCCGCTATCAGATAAATGACCGCCAGCTGAATAAAGCAGTCAAAGAATCCGCTCACTCCGTTATACAGGAAGACAATCGCGGGAATCACTGTCACCATCGGCAGATACAACGCCAAGCCCGATATGACGCTGGTCTTCTTTATCTTTTCTTTTGTAGTCAGTCCCAGCTCAACGGCCCGGTCCTGCACCTCCTGCTCATAAAAGATAACAAGTCCTACCGGTCCGTCATTCGCTATGCCCACAACACAGATAAGCAGCAGCCAGAAACTTAAAATCAATCCTTCAAAAACAATAATCATTTCGGCCTCCCATCGATTTCCAATTCATTCGTCAAACAGACGACGCAGCAGCTGCTCCCTGTTGTTGATAAACAGAGACGTCACCTGATAACTGTCCGTCTCCTCATAGGTGCACGGATGGATCCGCCCGTCGTCAAAGCTCAGGATCTCCGCCCCCGGCAGCCCCAGAAGGATCGGCGAATGCGTGACAATTATGAACTGCGCCCCCTCCTTCACGCACCGGTCGATCCCCATCAGCAGTGTCAGCTGCCGCTGGGGCGAGAGCGCTGCTTCCGGTTCGTCAAGCAGATACAGGCCGTTTGCCCGAAAGCTGTTCTGCGCAAGAGCCAGAAAGCTTTCTCCATGTGATTTTTCATGAAAATGCTGCGGTCTCCCGCCCTGTCCCCTGCTGTACTCCTCCTCCTTCGTAGCCACGTTGTAAAAGCTCTCTGCCCGCAGGAAATATCCATAAGCGGCACGGCGGACTCCCCTGGACAAGCGGATCGCCTGACAGAGTTCCGAATGCGAATCATAGGTAGAAAAGCTGTAGTTCCTGGTCCCTCCCTCCGGGTTGAAACCGTAAGCAACGGCAATCGCTTCCAGCAGAGTGGATTTTCCGCTGCCGTTCTCCCCCGCAAAGAAGGTGACCGGATGCGTAAAAGAAATATACTCTGCGCTGCGGATCGCCGGGATCTCCCGCAGATAGCTGTCGCTGCAGATTTTGTCCCAGTCGATCTTCACGCCATTAATCAGCTGTGTGTTCATCATGGATTTACTAAGTCCCTTCTATATATTACAGATTCCGGAGTTCACATTCCTGCCGTCTGTATAATTCACAGCTCTAAATATCCAGCGAATTGTAATAGGCCGAATCGATCTCTAACTTCGACGTGCCAGAATATTGATCCATCGCTCCTCCCCTCTCCCGGGACGAACGTCTCCGGTGATCCACAGCTCTGTTATCTGCAGCGCCGGCACACCGTCGAAAAGCACTTTCACCGTATCCTCTGTAAAATTCGTAAAATAACGGCCGCCCCGCATCCCCTCAAAATCCCCGTATTTGAAAGACGTGTAGAGCATGCCCTTCTTCTTCAGCGCATCCGCAATCTTCCGGAGCACTGCGGCAAGCTCCTCCTTTGGCAGGTGAAGGATCGACGCGCAGGCCCAGATCCCGTCATAGACATCCGTTTCATTCAGGTCCTGAAAAAACATATGTCTTACCGGTATCCCGGTCACCTCACTTGCGATCCGACAGAGCTCCTCGGAGCCGTCGCATGCGTCGACCTGGTATCCGAGATCCAGAAAGGCTTTCGTATCCCGCCCTGAGCCGCAGCCAAAATCGAGGATCCGTGCAGATTCCGGAAGGCACTGCAGAAAATGCTGTCTGGCTTCAGACATATCGGCTGACAGAGTTCCCTTTACGAAATCCTGCGCATGATCTTTATAAAATTGCAATGTGGTCTCTTTTGAACTCATGTCTTTCATACTCTCCTGCCAGCCATCCGCTGACCCTGATCTTCATATGATGATTCCTTCCAGATGGTCACACTCATGCTGGATGATCTGCGCGATCCACCCTGAATAGGCCTGCCTGTGCTTCTTCCAACTGCCATCCAGATACTCTACCTCAATATTCTGGCAGCGGGTCGTCTTCCGCACACCATCCAAAGACAGGCAGCCCTCCTCCGTCTCATACGGTGTGTCCTTCTTCACAATGACCGGATTGTACATCACGACGTTCACGAGCCCCATATTGACAATGATGATCCTCTTCTTCACTCCGATCATGTTGGCCGCCATACCGACACAATGGTCCCGATTCGCTTTCAGTGTATCCATCAGATCCTGACCGACGGAAATGTCCTGCTTTGTTGCAGGCTCTGATTTCTGCCCCAGGAAAAACACGTCTCTGACAATCTCTCTGACCATTCGTTCATATCCTCCGTTTATGCTGACGCTCCCACGCGCCCGGGCAGAGAAGCCCGCGATTTTCTTCATCAGGAGCAGTCATACTCCGCCTCTCTTAAGTCCTGTATCCAGTATAGCATCACTATTCCGCTGATTCTATTATACATCTGGAGGTTGAAGTACTTATCAATATTCTCGTTTTTCCACAATTGAAAAACACCCCGGTCCGCTCTTTGAGCAGATCGGGGTGCATATTAATATACGAATCTTCTTAAGCGTTTACCTCTGGCAATCGGAGTTCGTTCTGTCAGTGAGACTGCCGGGTACGCGACGTCTTCTGCGATGCAGCGTAAACACAGCAGCAATGCAGGTCAGTGCCTGAGCGAGCAGCGTGTACCAGAGAGCCGGGCTGGCATTGTCGCCCGTTGGTACCGGAGCCGGATGTGTCACTGTTGTATCGGAAGTCTTTGCGGCAGGGGCAGCGGATGTCTTTTTGACAGAGCAGGTGCGGACGACCGGATTGCCGGCCATCGCCTGCCTGCTCACGGTTCCCTCGTCCGTGCCGTCGCACACGGGCTCTGCGTCTGCAGACCTGATCTGTGTCGTGAAAACTCCGTTCTCAAACTGTGCCGTCCACGTGATCTTTCTCGCCCCGGAATCGCAGGCAAACATGGTATCAACGGTCTCCTCAAGCACGTGATCCGACGCACGCCGGCAGATGCTCCTTGCAGTCACGCTGGAGTTGTCCACGGACCACATATAGGACGGCTCGCCCCACTCATGACCGAGGGGACTTACCATTACATCATCCCAGGTGAGCGGCTTCGTGCCCGACTCGTCCGCAAAGATCGCGCCGGTCGTCGGGTCGCGCCAATATTCCAGACTGCCAGCCTTCTCACAGGCTGCCGCCACCGCTTCCACAAATTCGAGCGTGACCACTTCGCCAAAGGCCTTAATGCCGAAGTTGTCATAGTGGTAGGAATTCTTGATCGGCGTACCAATGTAACGCGATGCATACCATTCCAACATGTCTTCTGAGCTTGCTACGGTGGGATTCATGTATATGAAAAAGTCCCTGGAGAAGGGAGCGCACAGGTCAAGCCATCCTTCTGCTGCGTATTCATCATGATCGGTGACGTTCTCGATCTTCAGGAAGCTTTCGCCCTCATTGATGACGGGCGTCCCGTATACGGGGTCGCGGCGCCACGCAGGATTTTCCCTATAGCTCAAAGATATCTGTGAAGTCGCGAAATATTTCGCGCTGCCATCCTCGTAGTCGTGGCGATGCGACACGACCACGGCCAGCCGATCCCCGGCCTTACTGTACACAGGATTATCGAGCGCCACGCGGTGGTATCCGCTACTGCTGACCTCACGGGTGCATGATGCAAGAAGTTCACCATCCTCGGGAGCCGTCGCACCGTCCCGCAGCCGGTAGATGTCAAAGGTGATCGTGAACCCTGTCAGGGGTACTTCGAATCCCGTCGCGAAGCGTGTTGCCACCTCATCGATACGCATGTCCTTATCCAGCGTAAAGACATTCGCGCACCAGACAGGGTTCTTATCTTTGTGTATCCACTCACTCGCAGCGGCGGGCATGTAATCCAGCTGCAGCGCGTTCTCCTGATCATGGTTTTCACGCAGGTCAAAATCAAAGCTTTCGGGAGAGTTAATACCTGCGTCGTAGTAGGAAAGATAGAAGTACCCTGTGTGCAGGCCGTTCTCGTCGACAATTCCCCAGTCTCCGCCGTTCGCGTCTTTGGTCGTACCATCCGCAGCCACAAGCCCGCCGGGTATGATGTCCGTCTGAGATCCCCAGCTGTTCTTGGCGATCCATGCACCGTTTCCCGGTGGCTCTTTGGTGAAATTCGAGGCAGGATAGTCATCGTCCCACCCCACAATGCACACGGCATGTCTATCGCTGGTCGCTTTGCCATCGAAATAATACGCCCATGTCTCCTTGTTGAGCGCGTCATCGTTTAAATTAATGCACACCGATACACCGCGGCCGGCATAGAGTTCCGACTTGAGCTGGTCGATGCTGTCCTGATAGAGATGCTTGTCACCGCTGCCTATAGGGCCTCCGGCAATAGGCTCTTTGTCAAACTTATCAACACCGTCATAAGTATCCGTGATCCAGTAAATGAACACATTATTGTCAATGAGCGTGTAGGGCGTCCCACGGAGCCTCCCGGCCCCCGGTTCGTCAGCCTCGGAAATGGTCCAGTCGTCATATTCGCTGTAGGTGTCGTAGGTCTCGTACATGGCAAGATAGGCCTCGTAGTACTGTTCCGCATATGGCCTCAACTCATCTTCGCTTATATATGGGTAAGACTGTTTGTACTCCTGCAGTATGGTTCCAATGACGGCATCCTTGTCCGCAACCAGCGTCTCATAAGACAGCTTACCCTCGATTCCCCGGTAGGGATACTCGCTCTCAGGCACAGGCCCGATGCCCTGGGCATAGAGGGTTCCGGCGCAGTAACCTGCACCACCGAACTTGTAAATGGCGTTGGGATTCTCGTCGTACAGGTGGAGGCCTTCGCCGGCCTGGGAGCTGCTTATGTCCTCTGTTACAGGTTGTGCGACATACCAGGCAAGATACCGCTCGGAAAGGTCGAGACCTGTCTCCGCGTAGGTAGAGCCCATTTTGGAAAGGATGGATGTCTCTACCGCCGCCGTCGCCGCAAAGGCCCAGCAGGTGCCCCAGGGATCCTGCAGCTTCACGGGCGTGACAACACCCAGGTCACGCAGATCGAATTTTGAAGGATACGGACCTTCCTCCGTCGGAGAATCTCCCGCTGACACAAGCACGAGTACCGGGATCTTCGTTTCTTCCGTCTCAGCATCGGCAGTCATTTGATCGCCCCCGGTCGCTGCCTCATCCGGCGCTTCTGTATTGACATTGGAATCGTTTCCGGACGCTGTCCTGACGCTGTCCTGCTCGTCCTCACCCTCGTGAGACTTCGCGTCATCTGCAGCTGCTGCAGCGGCATCGGCACTGGCGTCACTCCCGGGAGTCTCCGGAGCGCTTTTGGGCAAGCTTTCGTCCTCAAAAGACTCTGCGGCATCTGCGGCTGCTGCACCGGCATCGACATTGCCCGTGAGCACTTCCGGGACGTTGTCCTGCGTGTTTTCGACTCCAAAAGATGCCGCGTCATCCGCCGGAACACCCTCGACCGCCTCTTCCTTTTGATCCCCGGGAAGTCTCTCAGCGGCTTCAGCAGGATCTGCAGTGCTGTTCTGTGCAGTGGCTTCAGCATGTTCCGGAGAGCAGTTCTGCGCAGTGTCTTTAGCAGGTTCTGGAGAGTTGTTCTGTGCAGCAGAATGTGCCGGATCGGCCTGCTGAACGAAGTCTGCAGGATTCACCTGCGCAGCTGAGTCTGCAGGAGTGACCTGTGCAACCGAGTCTGCAAGATTCACCTGCGCAGCTGAGTCTGCAGGAGTGACCTGCACAGCCGAGTCTGCAGGATTTACCTGCGCAACCGAGTCTGCAGGAGTGACCTGTACAGCAGAATCATCCGCAAGAACGGTCTGCGGAAGCATCTGAACTGCACATATGAGACCGAGACAGGCGAGTCCCTTCTTGCAGGACACGATGGCGGGGGATTGCTTTTTTCTTTTTTTACGGCTCATGACGAACTCCTTCCATGCAAAGCAGTCATTCTCATTCCACTTTGATCTATGCCCGTGAATCGGTCTCCGATTTTCGGGGGTGTCCGGATCTTCTCAATTGTCTGTGGGGGAGAATTCATTTTCAGGAAAAAATGGCACGGCATGTTCTCAGAATATTCACGCCGTTCACATCTTTAAATTTATTAAATTGTACCAAAATTAACTACTGTCCGCAACATTACGAGATAAATGCCAAATCGGACACACCCGGAAAAATACCGCCTCAAATATACACAGACCATTGCGAATTTCGTGCTTCTCTATATATGCACTTTCCGTTTCAGCAGCCTCACACAAATCAGGAGCCGGTCAATCGGCACGAAGTTTTTCGCGTGCAAAAAAATCAAAAAATATTCGCACAACTTTGATCACAGCACTAGCCCTATTCTATCGGTCACAAAATATTCACACAATCGTCTTAAAACAAAAAAAATTTTAGCCCCACCCCGGGAACCTTCGTATCTATATATGTCAGGGCAAGAAAGAAGCCCGCATGAAAAGAAATAATCAGAAATTACAGTATAAACAGACTTAATAGGAGGACAAGAAAATGGATAGAATCAATCAGAACGAACTTTACGAACTGGATGCAATGGACCTGGAAGCCGTCGCAGGCGGAAACTTCATCGAGGATCTGGTGGAGAAGATCAAGGGCATCACGAAGCCGCAGCATGAGCCGGTCCTGGCCCCGCTGCCCTTCCCGTAAATCACAGCTGAAAGTCATTTGCGAAAAACAGAATCAAAGGACCCGGTACCCGCGGATTTCCCCGGCCGTTCAATAAAACGCTCCGGATCGCAGCAGATCCGGAGCGTTTTCAGTTTGCGCGCCCAAGGCGCGCAAACTAAATAAAAAGGACGGTATTGCACCGTCCTTTTTCTTATTCTGTCCTGCTGAAACCACCTGTTTTTGAGATCATTTCCGGTCTTTTTATTTTAGAACAATTGCTCACCGGTAATCACATTCTGGAACACAGAAGCGTATTTCCCTTTGGATAGTCCATTTGCAGAAATGAGTGTCATATGGATGGCTTTCCCGGGGTGAGCCTCTTTCTGAAATGCAGTCAATCTGTTTGTAAGCCTCCCATATTCACTCTTGTCTATTTCTACAGCAGCATCTGTAAATCTCATCTCGCACAGATTGACGACCCCGTCCTTTCGGTCTATTAACAGATCGATCTGCGCTCCCGGATCCGACGTCTCACTCCTCCATGCATATTCCATGGTTTCAACACCGGCAATTCCAAGTGCTGCTTTGATCTTTGAAACATGGTTTATACAACAGATTTCAAAAGCATTCCCCCTCCAGGCATTATAGGAAGGAGAATGTATGTACTCCATCCATGAACTCTGCTTCCTTGAATTCATGAACCTCAGGCTGAATAAGACAAACGGATCAACAAGCTGGAAATAAGCCCCATTGGCCGCCTTTGCATAATTTGTGTATCTTCTGATAAATCCGCATTGTTCGAGTTCCTGCAGATTTTCGGTCAGAACTGATCCTCCTCCGATTTCTTTTATTTCTGTTAATTCCTGCCTTGTTCTACCATTTTTCGTCTCAGAAAGCGCTTTAATAATCGCCAAATGCTTTTCCGGCTTCTTAAACAGAGAATAGAACAATTCGTCATATTCATCTTTTAAATCACCATACGGCTTAAAGAAAAGCTCATCTATATTCTGCGCAAGGGAAAGTCGGGAATCAATTAAATTCAGATAATAAGGAATGCCGCCAAAGACCATATAGCATTCTATTATCTGCTCTCTTGTCATAACGATATCGTTGTTCAAAAGAAGATCCTCGCACTCCTTAAGCGTAAATGGAAGCAGCCTGATCCGTCTGGTGACGCGATTATGGAATCCTTTTCGCTCTTTCAGCATATGTTTAATGATCCATGATGTGGCTGATCCGCAGGCGATCAGCAAAAGATCCTCCTGCGAAGATGCCCAGCTGTTCCAGAAGTACTCAAGTGCACTCCTAAAATCTGAGCGTGCAGTATCCATCCACGGAAGCTCATCCAGGAAAACGACCCGCCTGCCGCTTACCGGGTCCCTGCAAATTTCCTTTGTTTCCAGAAGTACCCGCAGACGGGAAAAAGCCTCAAACCAATCTTCAGGTACCTTTTTCTCCGTACAACCATACATCTTTAAACTTGCGTGGAATGCCTTTAACTGGCCTTTTGTTTTCTCATCAGAAAGACCCGTCGCATAAAAAGAGAACTGTCCATTGAAGTATTCTTTAATCAGAAATGTTTTACCTACTCGACGTCTCCCATATACCACAACGAATTCCGGTCGTTTTGATGAGAGACAGTTCGAAAGAATATCTTTTTCTCGATTTCGTCCTATAATCTTCATAATTGTCAATCTTCCTATAAATCGCCAAACATTCCGCTTTATCTGTGTATTTGGCGATTTATAAGCATATAAAACGCCATATTCCGCCATTTATTTGCAAAATAACATGTGTGTTCCCTTTTGTCAACTTGCAGATCTGATTTTGAACCCGTGGAGTCTTTCTTCCATGCCTTGCAATAATCTCGTAAGCAGGGGCTTCCCCACCGAGACAAAAAAATATTAGCCCACCCCGGGGAACCTTCATATCTATAGGTGTCAGGGCAAGAGAGAAGCCCGAAAGAAAATAAAATCCAAAGCATAAAAAAACACAAATAATAAAAAGAGAGAAAAGAGAGGAAAAAACAATGACAAAAAGAGGCGTAAAGAAATATAGAATACCATTATAATTTTTGAGAGTTTGATATAAGGAGACTAGAAATGGAAAACATGATGAATATGAGCATAAATGATTCAGAACTTGACGTTGTCACAGGCGGTATCTCAGGATCTGTACCCGGCAACTCCATTAAGTATGCTATTTCTACAAAGAGAACGGGATTCTCTGATAATGTCTCCCGAATCAAAGATGCTGTGGTCAGGAAGCGCACTAACGGCACGAGAAAGGCAGTCATGTCCGGACAAAAACCGCGCCTGATCCTGCTCTGATCACAAACATATTTGAAAATTGAACCTTAGATGACGGCAAAAGTAGGACTACATTTTCAGTCCGAGTTCCTTTCTGAACGATTCTTCTTTTACATGGGCGGGAACACTGCAGCCAAAAATCTTATAGTACTCTTTTACCTGTTTACTTGGTGTTTCAACGGTTATTGTTCCATCCTTCCTCCGGCAGCACATTAAGGATTGGCATCTGCCGATGATCTCGGACGTTGACATACCTGACTGTCGCATACTCTTACGAAGGAGCAATAAAGCAGTGGTATCAATGATATCGTGCAGGATCTTTCCGCGTACCGTGCTGTCAGTCCACTTGGACAGAGGCAGAAGATCCAGATACTCCTTCGCAGTTTTAAAGACGACCTCGATATCTGTCCTTCCGTAGTAATCGGACAGAAGATCTTTGGGAGATGCGTCAATGTTAGAGATAAGAACAAAGTAACCGTACTTTACGGTATACCAGTCTTTATCCTTTACCTTGAGTTCAGCATACTCGTCTTCATGATCGACAAGATAATCGCTGAATCGTTTAAGGGCATTGTATTGATCAACATAAACATATGCATACACCGGTTTCTCAAACAGCTCGATCTTC
>OMVU01000104.1 GCA_900314565.1 uncultured Eubacteriales bacterium | reverse complement strand
CTCTGCGGGATGTTTTCTCGTGCGTGATGCACAGATGCCTGGTAAAAATATTCATTTCTTTGAACGCGATCCTATCGCTGGTGGTGCCTGCGACGGATGGAACTACCCTGAGATCGGTTATGTCATGCGCGGCGGTCGCGAAATGGATAACCATTTTGAGGTAATGTGGGATCTGTTCCGTTCCATTCCATCTATTGAGACAGAAGGAGTCAGTGTTCTCGACGAGTATTACTGGCTGAACAAGGAAGACCCCAATTATTCTCTTTGCCGGGTTACAGAAAAACAAGGGCAGAATGCACATACAGACGGTAAGTTTTGCCTGAGTGATAAAGCGGCAATGCAGCTCACCCGCCTGATTTTCACTCCTGATGAAATGCTGGAGGAGAAGCGAATCACGGATGTTTTGGATGATGAAGTGCTGAGCAGCAATTTCTGGACCTACTGGCGTACCATGTTTGCCTTCTACAACTGCAACAGTGCTCTGGAAATGAAACGGTACATGCAGCGTTTCATTCACCACATTGACGGACTGCCGGATCTGCGTGCGCTGCGCTTTACCAAGTATAACCAGTATGAATCCATGATCCTTCCCATGGTTAAGTATCTGGAAGCTCAGGGCGTACAGTTCCATTTCAATACGCAGATCATGGATGTTCGTTTTGATATTCATGACGGACAAAAGGTTGCAAAACGTGTGGAGCTTTTCACGGATGGCCATCAGGATTTTCTGGATCTGACTGAAAATGATTATCTGTTTATCACAAACGGAAGTAACGTGGAAAACTCTTCCATTGGCGGACAGGACAAAACCTGTGAGTATATCAAAGAGATCCGTCCCGGCGGCTCCTTTGATCTGTGGCGTAAGATCGCCGAACAGGACAGTTCCTTTGGACATCCGGAAAAGTTCTATGGCAATCCTGAAGAGTGCAACTGGATGGGTGTCACCGTCAACACGTTAGACGGCAGGATTCTGCCATATATCAAAAATATCTGCCAGCGCGATCCGCTGTCAGGCAAGGTTGTAACCGGAGGTATCGTTACAGCCAGAGATTCCGGCTGGCTCCTTAGCTGGACGATCAATCGTCAGCCGCAGTTTCATACCCAGCCGAAGGATCAGTGTCTTGTATGGCTTTATGGTTTGTTTACAGACCGCCCCGGTGATTTTGTCAGGAAAAACATGAGAGACTGTACCGGCAAAGAAATCTGCATGGAATGGCTGTATCATCTCGGTGTTCCCGTGGATCAGATCGAAGAGCTGGCAACGAACAGTGCCAGAACAATCCCTGTCATGATGCCCTTTGCCAGTGCTTATTTCATGCCGCGCAGCGCGGGTGACAGACCGGAAGTCGTACCGGATGGCGCTGTGAACTTTGCTTTCCTGGGCAACTTCGCAGAAGTTCCCCGAGATACCGTATTCACTACGGAATATTCTATCCGGACCGCAATGGTCGCAGTCTACACCCTTATGAATATCGATCGGGGCGTACCGGAAGTCTGGGGCAGTATCTATGATGTCCGTGATCTCCTGAAAGCGGCAATCAGTATGCGCGACGGCAGGCCGCTGACCGATATGAAACTGAGTCTTAAACAGAAAATAGCCGTCGGCAAGGCTCTTGATTTCATTAAAGGAACAGATGTTGAAAAGCTTCTGAAAGAATACGGAGTAATCTGAAGCCGAACAGACAGAAAGGGGATGGTCATATGCAGAATACAACACCGATGCGAATCGCAAAAACAGGGTATATTATCCTGTCGGCAGTGCTGTGCATCATAGGGATTAGTTTTATTACGTACCCTGAATCGGCATCAGTGCTGATTGGCAAGGTAATAGGGATCACTTTTTGTTCTTTCGGTGTAATCAAAATCATAGGATACCTGTCCAGGGATCTGTACCGGCTGGCTTTCCAGTATGACCTGGCATTTGGGATTCTGGTGCTGGCACTGGGCGTCATTTCAATGGTGCATCCGGTAAACACCTGGAGTTATACGTGCATTGCGTTTGGCATCTGTGTTTTGGCAGACAGCCTTTTCAAAATCCAGATTTCCCTGGATGCGCGTGTCTTCGGCATCCGTGCCTGGTGGCTGATCCTGGTCCTGGCAATTGCTGCAGGGACTTTCGGGGTATTGCTTGTATTCAGGCCTTCTGCGTCATCAAACATGATGGCAATCCTGATCGGGGTATCCTTGCTGGCTGACGGTTTCATGAACCTTGCTACAGTTCTGTCGTCTGTTAAGATTATCAGCCACCAGGTCAGTGATAGAGTGATCGACGCGGATTACTATGAGGAGTGACAGGCAGGAGGCTGCTGGGAGAGAGAACAGGCGGCAAGCTGTACCAACAGACAGGACACTTTGAACCTTTGACTTGAAGCTCATAAAAAAAGAAAGGGGTAATTATGTATTACGGAAGCGGGAATTATGAAGCGTTTGCAAGGCCTCTTAAACCGGAAGGGATTGAACACAAATCAGCCTATATCATTGGATCCGGGCTGGCAGCCCTTTCCGCGGCCTGTTACCTGGTGCGTGACGGGCAGATGGATGGTGAGAGGATCCACATACTGGAGAAAGAGGAAGTGGCAGGTGGGGCATGTGATGGCATGCGGTACGACAAAGTAGGTTATGTGATGCGGGGCGGCAGGGAAATGGATAACCATTTCGAATGCATGTGGGATCTGTTCCGGTCAATTCCCTCTATAGAAACGGAAGGGGTTTCCGTCCTGGATGAGTATTATTGGCTGAACAAGAAGGATCCGAACTTTTCCTTGTGCAGGGCAACAGAAAACCGGGGTGAAGATGCCCATACGGATAAGAAATTCGGCCTTTCTGATAAGGCGTCCAGGCAGCTGATGAAGCTTTACCTGACCCCGGATGAACAGCTGTACAATAAGCGGATTACGGACGTTTTTGATGACGAAGTGCTTGGTTCCAATTTCTGGCTGTACTGGCGTACGATGTTTGCTTTTGAGAACTGGCACTCCGCGCTGGAAATGAAACTGTATATGCAACGGTTTGTACATCATATCAGCGGCCTGCCGGATTTCACAGCTTTGCGCTTTACGAAGTATAACCAGTATGAATCCATGATCCTTCCGATGACCAGGTATCTTGAAGGACATGGTGTGCTGTTCCATTATGGGGTAAAGGTGGTCAATGTACGGTTCACTATCACAGATACCAAAAAGGCCGCCCGAACCATTGAAATTCAGAAGGACGGAAAAGCAGATACAATCATGCTGACGGAAGACGACCTGGTATTCATCACCAACGGCGGCTGTGTGGAAAACTCCACCATCGGAAGCCAGGAAGAATGCGCCGGTTTCAATAGGGAAATCCAGCCTGGCGGCGGATGGGACATGTGGAGGAAGATCGCCGCACAGGATGACTGCTTCGGGAATCCGGATAAATTCTGCTCCAATCCCGAGCAGACCAACTGGATGAGTGCCACCGTGACCATCATGGATCATAAGGTTATCCCGTATATCAAAAATATCTGCCACAGGGATCCGTTCTCAGGCGGCGTGGTTACCGGTGGGATTGTCACCTGCAGGGACTCATCCTGGCTCCTGTCCTGGACGGTCAATCGCCAGCCGCAGTTTAAGGAACAGCCGAAGGACCAGTGCCTGGTCTGGGTATATGGCCTGTTCACAGATAAACCTGGCGATTACGTGAAGAAACCAATGCGTGAGTGTAGCGGGAAGGAGATCTGTGCCGAATGGCTTTACCATCTCGGGGTGCCGGAAGAACAGATTGACGAAATGGCGGAATACAGCTGCAACACAGTCCCGGTCATGATGCCCTATATCACAGCATTCTTCATGCCCAGGCAGGCCGGGGACCGACCGGATGTCGTCCCGGAAGGAGCTGTAAATTTTGCTTTCCTGGGCCAGTTTGCTGAAACGAAAAGGGATACCATATTCACGACGGAATACTCCATCCGGACCGGGATGGAAGCGGTATATACCCTTCTGGATATAGACCGTGCGGTGCCTGAGGTGTGGGGTAGCACATACGACATACGTGACTTGCTGCACGCAACAATTGCCCTGCGGGACGGGAAACCGCTTTATGACGGATTGGACACGGGTGAAACTAATCCGGTCGTAATGCTGGCGGCCAGGCAGGCTTTAAAGAAAATCAGTGGTACGGAGATCGAAAAACTGCTCCAGGAGTATGGGGTGATCATAAATACGGGAGAATCTGACGGTAGCACGGTCAGGAAAGCTGTATCCGGTGCCCTGCATTCAGTGGGATCGAAGGCGGAAGAGATTCGTCAAATGCCAGACGATAAGAAAAAAATAGCCAAGGCAGCCGTGGCAGGCGCAGCGGCAGTTGTTGTGGCTGGAAAAATCAGGAAGAGGAGGGGATGATATGTTTGAAAAAGTAAATCCTGCCCACCCGGATAAAGTGGCTGACCGCATTGCGGGGGCCCTCGTGGATCTGGCTTATCAGAAGGAAGAAAATCCAAGGATTGCCGTGGAAGTTCTGATCGGCCATAGTGAATGCAGCATTATTGCTGAGACATCTGTTCATCTGGGTGAGGGGGATGTGCAGTCAGTTGTGGAGAGGATTGCCGGGCATGTCCGTACGGATTATAAGGAAGTCCCGCAGGATGAGCACCTTGCCAGAAACCAGGAACATGGCCTCCGCTGCGGAGATAATGGGATCTTCAGGGGGACGCCCGTCACAGAAGAACAGAAACGGCTGACCAATATTGCACAGGAGCTTTATCAGCAGTATGAAAGCGATGGAAAATATATTCTTTCCGGGAAACGACTGATCCTGTGCCAGAGCAATGCGGACAGCGACCGGATCAGAAATATGTATCCTGACGCTGAAGTGAACCCCCTTGGAGAATGGATCGGCGGTACAGGTGTGGATTCTGGTGCCGTCAACCGGAAGCTGGGCAGTGACATGGGGGATTCGGTCACGGGCGGAGGGCTGCACGGCAAGGATCTGTCCAAAGCAGACGTCAGTGTTAATATTTACGCATGGCTGCAGGCTCAGGCGCAAGGGCAGACGGTGGAATATACGTGCGCGATCGGGGACAGCATGATTGCAGGGATCCCGTATGAGGGCATTGTGGATACAGCACGCAGGTATATAAAAGAAATCGGCGGATTCGAAAAGTTCGCGGAGTGGGGGTTGATCAGGTAGGAGCGGACTTTTCCAGCGGTCTTTTGGATGCGCAGGAGCATGGGACGTGGAAAATGAGGGGAAAAAGCCGGATCTGCAGGCTCACAGGAAAGATACGGGGAAAGGAGATTGCTATGGCAGGAAAAATCGCGCATGCGGCGGAGAGGAAAGGGTTTGAACTGGCCCTTAATGGTGTCATGAAGAGGGCACAGGGAAAAAGGAACGAGGGGTATGTCGAGGTAATCAACGCGGTCGAAAAGGTGTTGGGGGATGGCTGGCCGCCTTCTGCCTATGAAAGCCTCAGGGATGCTTTTGGCAGTGACGGGAAATGGTCACAGTATTTTGACAGACTGCTGGAACGCGCGGATCTGCAATATCTGAAAGGACTTGTCATGGCCTTTGGTTTTGAAGGAGGCTTTACCGGCTTCCGGCAAACCCGAAAAAATGCAGAAAAATATGGATGCGGGATCCCGTGGATCATCCTCTTTGATCCGACAAGCGCGTGCAACCTCCACTGCACGGGATGCTGGGCATCAGAGTATTCCCGGACGCTGAACCTGTCCTTTGAGGAGATGGACCGCCTTGTCACAGAAGGAAAGGAACTAGGGATCCACGCCTATATCATGACCGGCGGGGAGCCGATGGTGCGGAAAAAGGATATCGTCAGGCTTGCGGAGAAGCACAGCGACTGCGGTTTTATGCTCTTTACGAATGGAACGCTTGTAGACCAGGATTTTTGTGATGACATGAAGAGGTGCAGAAACATTGTACTCTCCATGAGCATTGAAGGAAACAGGGATGCTACGGATTTAAGGCGCGGGGACGGCACGTTCGATAAAGTGATGGCGGCTATGGACCTGCTCAGGGAAAACGGGCTGGTCTACGGTACCTCAATCTGTTACACAAGAGCAAACTGCGAAGCGGTCACATCGGATGAGTTCCTGGATTTCCTGATTGACAAAGGAGTTTCTTTCAGCTGGTATTTCCACTTTATGCCCATCGGGATGGATACGGGCATGGAGCTGGTACCTACTGTAGAGCAGCGGGAATACATGTACCACAGGATCCGTGAAATCAGGGGATTTGAAGGCGGGAAGCCTATCTTCTGCATGGATTTCCAGAATGACGGGGAATTCGTCAGCGGATGCATAGCCGGAGGCAAGTATTACTGCCATATCAATCCAAACGGGGATGTGGAGCCCTGCGTCTTCATCCATTATTCCGGCGCAAACATCCATGATAAGCCTCTGCTGGAATGCCTGCAGCAGCCGCTGTTTAAAGCTTACCAGGAAGGACAACCTTTCAATGAAAACCTCCTTCAGCCCTGCCCCATGCTGGAAAACCCGGAGAAGCTAAAGGAAATGGTGATCCGGACAGGAGCGAAGAGCACGGATATGATGGAGCCGGAAAGCTGTGACCACCTTTGCACCAAATGCAGCCATTATGCGGAGGAATGGGGTGAAAGAGCGGAAAAACTCTGGAGAGCCAGCCATCCGGGCATATAGATTCCTTCCTGAAAGCACGGACATGAGGAGACAAAGATCTTTATTATAGGATCAAGGCACATGGGTAGAAATGATATAGTGCTTAAAAAAAGCATTAAATATGCCACAAGGATGGTGATTCCTGTATGTTTGGCAGGAGTTCTGTATCTTCTTTTCGTCTGGTACGAAGAAAGCGGGCTAGGTGAGCGCCTGGACTTTGAAAACTCGCTTTTATAAACTGGAGGAAGGCAGAGCAGAATTCAACTGGATAAAGAAACCACAATGAAATAATGCGATGGGCTCTGGCCGGGAAAGGAAATGCAGCCTATGACATTGCTGATATATCCAATGAATTGGTATACCGAACATATCTGATCAATAAAGACAGAATATGGGAAAAGCTTTCTGATCTCAGCATCATAGAATATGTCGCCCTTCACCGGATTTCGGAGGTTGGGCAGAAAGAAGACCGCACATATTTTAAGGATCTTTCCGACAGCATGAAAATCACTGAACGGCAGGTTTCGAAACTTACCGGTGAATTGAGAGACCGTGGACTGATCCTATGGTCCTATGAAGGTGATGGCAGCAGGGGAACCTATATTACAATAACGGATGCAGGCCAAATGCTGCTGGAGAAGAACGAAAAACTGTTAAGAGATTATTTTGTGCGGGTAATTGACAGGTTTGGCGCAGGTAATGTTTCGGAACTTCTCCGACTGATGAAACAGCTTGAAGAAATCATGGAAACGGAGTTTTCAAACGGAGGATAGATTAGATGACAAAAAGACTTATCGATTATGCTGAAAAGCATGCTTCGGTCTGTTTTGAAAACGATGCTATCTCTCCGATCCTGTACAAAGAATATGGCGTAAACACTGGCCTGAGGGATGAAAAAGGCACCGGTGTGCTTACTGGGCTCACGAGAGTATCGGACATTGTTTCTTCAAAAATCATAGACGGAAGGAGGGTTCCGTGTGACGGTGAACTCTGGTACCGGGGTTATCGGATCGAAGAGCTGATTTCTTCTATCGGAGACGATGCGTCTGGTTTTGACAAGATCGCTTATCTGCTGCTTATGGGAGAGCTTCCGACGCAGCAGCAGATTTTAGAATTTTCAGATTTAATCAGTCAGTGCAGAACCCTACCAACGAATTTCACACGTGATGTGATTATGAAGGCTCCCTCGGAAGACATCATGAACTCAATGACAAGGAGCATCCTTACGCTTGCATCCTACGATGAAAGAGAAAAGGATACGGATATAGCCAATGTCATCCGGCAGAGTATGCAGTTGATCAGTATTTTCCCGCTTTTGGCAATATATGGATATCAGGCTTATGTACATTATGTGAAACATGGAAGCATGGTTCTTCATCACCCGGATCCGTCACTGTCAGCTGCAGAGAATATTCTGATGTTGCTCAGGACGGACAGACAATATACATGGACAGAGGCAAAAGTACTGGATACGGCACTGATTCTGCATATGGAACACGGGGGAGGCAATAATTCGACGTTCACAACAAGGGTTGTGACATCCTCTGGTTCAGATACCTATTCAACGATTGCGGCGGCTATGTCTTCACTCAAAGGACCAAAGCACGGTGGTGCAAATATCAAGGTGATGGAGATGATAGAATACCTTAGCCGCCATGTATCCGATTATTCAGATAAGGATGAAATAGCTGCATATCTTGGAAAAATCCTGGATAAAGAGACATTTGACCGGCAAGGCCTGATCTATGGCATGGGACATGCTGTATATTCTCTTTCGGATCCAAGAGAGCGTATTTTAAGAAAGTATGTTGAGGAGCTTGCAAAAGAAAAAGGCAGTGAAAACGAACTCATGCTATATCGGAACATTGAAGAAATTGCTCCTCAGGTGATCGCTGCAAAGAGACATATCTATAAAGGCGTGAGTCCGAATGTGGATTTTTACAGTGGATTTGTATACAAGATGCTTGGGATTCCAACAGAGTTATACACTGCCATCTTCGCGATTGCCCGTATTGTTGGATGGAGTGCTCACAGAATTGAAGAGTTAGTCAACATGAGTAAAATAATACGGCCAGCTTATATGAGTGTCATGGGAAGAAACACTGATGTCTTGTCCTGAAAGGCATATATTTCCAGTCGGTCGCAGGTATCCTGGCAGGCGCGATGTCTGCCCCGGGATATCTGTCAGGCCGGATCGCAAGGATCGCTCAACCTGGGACACAGACTGTCATATTAAAAAGGCAAGTTCGGTACAAGGCTATTTACGAATTGTTTTCAGCTTCTTTGCCCGGCTTCGGTCTGTTTTTGTATCCATTAACCATCGTAGGTTGTCAAGAAAGGTGGAACGTCCCTCGTCGGTTAATTGGAAATAGCCGGCGATAACCTGATCTAATTCCGGCATTTTTTCATAGTCAAAGAGCATAAGCAACGGCGTAGTCCTGTTTTTTATATATGTCTGCTTATTAAGGTTCGTGGTCAGCCCATTCAGATCAGAGAGCGGCTGCGGAAGTACTTCTCCCTCATCATAAGGATTCTCCTTACAGATCTGAGTAATATCAATTCCTAGGATATTCGCTATACGCAAAGCATGATCAAAGCGGACAGAGGTATCCCGCTGAATGATTGAGTACAGTGTGGTCGGTGCAATGCCGGTGAACTGATCTTTAAGAATCCCTTTGATGATTTTCAGCTTCATGAAGTGACTGTAAATGATACGGTGAAACGGGATGCGCTTTCACCGGCCGATAAGCGCCGCTTTCTCGAATTCGTGCGTACGGATCCTCATTTTAGCAGATATTATGAGGGTATCTACATTCTGTTCCATACGGGAATGCGCATCTCTGAATTCTGCGGTTTAACGATTGAAGACCTGGATATGGATAAGGGAACAATACTTATCAGCAAACAGCTTCAGCGGGTCGGCACTCGGGTCTATATTGAAGATCAGGCGAAAACGAAGTGTGGGACACGGATCATTCCCATGGAGCCTATGGTGAAGGAAGCATTCCGGACAATTCTGGATCGGCGGATTACTCCGGCTGTCGAACCAGAAGTGGACGGTGTGAGGGGTTTTCTCTGCCTGGATAAGGACGGACATCCTATGCTTGCCCTGCACTGGGAACATTATTTCCAGCATACCCGGGAGAAATTCAATAAAATCTACCGTGACCCGATGCCGTATGTCTCGCCGCATGTATGCCGGCATACCTACTGTACGGAAAAGGCAAAAGCAGGTATGAATCCGGTTCATCTGGCTTATCTGATGGGGCATTCT
>OMVU01000162.1 GCA_900314565.1 uncultured Eubacteriales bacterium | reverse complement strand
CCGTCTCGGGCGGTTCCCTCCCATTTGCCGAAATTCTGTTCAATGAGCCTTTGCTCGATCCGCATCGGCACACCGGTCATCACAGAAATTTCCTTTGCCGTGTCATAGGCACGGCTGAGCGGTGATGTCAGGATTTCATCGATGGAAAGTTCTCCGGCATCCATCTTCAGCTTCAGGATTCTTCCTGTCTCTCTGGCCTGCTCATGCCCCAGTTCTGTCAGGGGACTGTCTGTTGCGCCGCAGATCTTATTTTCAACATTCCATACTGTCTGGCCGTGCCGGACGAAGTAAAATTTACCCATAGTTGTGTTTAAAGCTCCCTTGATAAAATAATATTGAGAATAATCCTTGAATGCATGATCAATCTTGAAGAGCCGGATATACTGCATTCAGCAAAGAATCAGAATATGTAATCGAGAATGAACAGTAGAAATATCAGAGTAGCGATTAGAAGGACGGGCCCTAGGATTCGCATGATATCAAAAAACAGCACCAAACCAAGAATGAATATCATTGTGGCGATCAAACCCAGAATGAACATTTTTATCCTCCATAACTCTTTATTCATTATCTGTTGATGCATTCTTTGCTTTCAGATAAGTGATATATTCATTCCCCCATTTTTCGATCGACTGCAATACTGTTCTGAATTTCTCTCCGATCGGTGTCAGCTCATATTCCACGCGCAGTACGCCTTCCGTGTACACATTGCGGCGGATCATTCCCTCTTTTTCCAGGTATTTGAGCTGGTTGGAAAGTGTTCCCTGGGCGATATCAATTCTACGGAGCAGTTCATTGAAGCGCACAGGGCCGTTTTCCAACTGATAAAGGATGAGAATTGCCCATTTCCCCTGCAGCACTGTCTGCGTTGTGACATAAGGACAGATGCCGAACAATTCCTTTCCCTGCTTCTTTGTCGTCTCTTCTATTTGTTCTATTTCCATTTCTGCATATCTCCTTCACTGTCGGAATAATGATAGATTAAGGCATGCTTGGGAGAACACTCTGCACGGCCTTTACGCGGTTATTCATTAACTTGCTTGTATTTTCAGTATCCAGTCACTTGAAAATGACTTAGTCCTGTAAAAAATCCTGATTGACGATTGCACTCTATATGATATTCTTAAGTTACTTCAATTAATTGACTATGTCAATGATTTAAAGCGCATCTGACCTTTTTTCAAAAACAATAGATGATAGGAAGGGAAACATCATGAGTACAAGAATGCCGGTAGTTTTCTCCGGGCACGGCAGTCCTATGATTGCCATTGAGAATAATGAAATTACAGAAGGGATGGCTTCTGTTGGCCGTTACATCACAGAGCATTACGGAAAACCTAAGGCAATACTGTCGATTTCTGCACACTGGTGCACAGACGGCACATATGTGCAGAGTGCGCCAATTCCCAGGCAGGTCTATGATATGTATGGTTTCCCCGCAGAATTGTATGCAGTGAAGTACCCTGTTCATGGGGACGAAGAGCTCACGGCCAAGGTGCAGAACCTGTTGGGAGACCAGGTATCCGTCAATGACAGTTGGGGAATCGATCACGGCACATGGACGGTTCTGGTACATATGTTTCCAAAGGCCGATATCCCTGTGGTTCAGCTCTCCGTAAACGGAAGGCTCTCCGCTGCACAGAGCTATGCGATCGGCAAAAAGCTCACAGCGCTGAGGGATAAGGGATACCTGATCTTCGGCAGCGGAAATGTCGTGCATAACCTGATGCGTGTGGAATGGGACAATGACGGCGGCACGCCGATGACGCTGCGCTTTAATAAGGAAATCACAGATGCAGTTCTATCAGCGAAAAAGGACATTGTGATTCATTATGATCAGCTGCAGGATGCGTCCTATGCTGTGCCGACACCAGATCATTTTCTTCCCCTCCTCTACTGCCTTGGCGCGACGGAGGGAGATCAGGTAAAGGTCTTCAACAATATCTGCAATCTGGGATCTATGGCAATGACAGGTTATTTATTTGAGACAAATGTTAATGCATAAAGAAGGATCTCGCCTTTTCCAGATCATTGATATACATGGCGATATGTTCAATTTTCATTGTCAGTCCTCCCATGTGTAACTTTTCTCTCCAGGTCCAGCAGCGCTCTCTTCATCTCGAGCCCTCCGCCGTAACCAACCAGCTTTCCATTTGCGCCGATGACTCTGTGGCAGGGAACAACGATGATCATTGGATTTTTGTTGTTCGCCATGCCGACTGCCCGGCAGGCTTTGGGATTTCCAATTTCCTCCGCAATCTGCTTATAAGTCCTTGTTTCTCCATATGGAATGTTCTGCAGTGCATTCCAGACCTTTTTTTGGAATGGCGTTCCCTCCATTTGAAAAGGAAAATCAAAGGATCTGCGCTTCCCCTGCAGATATTCCGTGATCTGAGAGAAAACGTGATCCGTAAGCGCTGTCTTGTGGCCTCCGGACCTCTCCTCATCCAGTTTGTCCAGAGAAATGACAGTCCCGCCAATATATTCGACCTGAAGCCAACCGAAGGGAAATTTATATACCGCATAGTCTTTTATGAATGTCATTTCACCTCACTATCTTTGCCTTGTTCGATCAGCCAGTTAATCTCATACAGAGGCACATTGACCATCCAGTCCTGTTCCCGGTAATCTGACATGGAAAAGCGGACGGCCGTCTTAGGCTT
>OMVU01000190.1 GCA_900314565.1 uncultured Eubacteriales bacterium | reverse complement strand
ACCTGCGGGATCTGATTAACAGCATCAGCGGCAAGATTTTCGATACGCCTCATGACGATATCCATCGGGACCCCGTCCTGCAGCATTTCATACTGAGAACGCAGGTCCAGCGTAGCACCGGTATTGCTGCCTTCCGGCGCGATGGAGATACCGGTATAAGACTGCCCCTGCAATTTTTCAACATTGCGGATCTCCACGTTCATATAGGGGAACTGCTCCCGAAGGTCTGCTTTTACCTGCTCCAAAAACTGTTCATAATCCATGGTTTTTCCTCCTTAAATGAAACGAAGCGCCGGATAACTGGCGCCTTCCTCAAAATCGATGGTTTCTGTGTTGTCTCTCATAAATTTGCGGACGCGGTGGCGGTCCAGCGCATCCGGCGTAATAAGGAAATGGTCTGCATTCAGCCGGATCACAACGATGGGACCGACCAGATAAAGTCCGCTTTCTGTCTTGATCTCTGTGTCTTCCTCATAGAGATAATAGAGATCTTTGACGCCCGGGATCGCCCGCATGACGCTGTGCTCATTCAGCCAGGGACAGATGCGGAGAACATGCTCAAAGGGGAAGACCCTGTAATCTCCGGCATCATAGAAAAGCAGTGCTACGGAATCCTCTTCAGGAACCGGGATCTCCGGCATGGCGTTTCTCTTTGAAGCTTTGTCCGATCTGCGCTTTTCTGCAGCCATACGCTCATAAGCCTGCATGCTCTGGGCGATGCGGATCAGCTCATCCCGAAGCTCAGGCGGTGCACAGCAGGTGCATTCTTCCTCATCCGCTTCATCGGATTCGTCCTCATCAAGGTTTTCCACTTCGATCAGGAACTCGCGGATCGCCTCGATCACCTCGACCGCACTGCAGAATTCATCGATCGTATCTTCCAGGCAGAGAAGCACTTCCTCAATGCTCTCGCTCTCATCGAGATTGGTTTCCAGATCGACGGAGAAATCGATCAGTTCATCCAGCTTCTTAAGGATCTCCATAGCCTGCTTATCGGTTGCTTTCATCTTTGACATAGTCTGTTTTCCTTTCATATTTAGCATAAAAAAAGACATTCCCGCATGGAGAACGTCTGTCTGCATTTACATGATTCTGATTTCATGGTTAAAGAAAACACCGGTCATATAACCGATGGTCATATAACCGATGTTCTCTTTCTGCCTGGATTTTATTTCATTGCCTGTATCCTGTCATTCATTCTTTTCGCCTCTGCGCGATAATGTTTCATGAACAGGAACCAGATAATAAATGCCGGTACAAGCTGTATTGCCGCAATCAGGATCCCCTTTCCGAGCGATGCCGCTCCGCCCATCCAGCCAACGGCATAGGCAACGACCGTATAAACTACGCATCCGATCCCCATATGAATGATCACCCTGATCGGCATCGGAAGATTATCTTTTCTGTATACGATCGAAGGAATGCCAAACCCCAGTCCTACCAGGACACATCCCGCGATCATCTTTGTAAAACGATACTGATCCAAACTGAAAAGTCCTTTGTTCTGGATATCAAATACCACGCCGGACAGGCAAAATATCGTCATGGCCATCCCGATGCTGATAACCGTACTTTTTAACAGATCTTTCACTGTTTCTCTCATTGCTTCCGCCTCCTATAATCCGAGATATTTTTTTAACTCCGGCAAATATTTCCTCGACACATAATCCTTGCAGCCATTCTTCAGCTTTAATAAAAGTGTTCCGCTGAATCCGGGCTCTATACTGTCCATATAAGACAGATTGATCAATGTTGTTTTGGATATCTGCATAAACTGCTTCCCTAATTGCTGGCCGATCTCATAGAGTCTTTTTCGCGAACGATATTTATTCTTTTCTCCATAAATGATCGTGTCGCCGTCCTCTACCCGTACCATGAATATTTCCTTAGGCTGCAGAACGATCAGATTTTCCTCATTCTGCAGGGCAGTTATGGGCGTTTCGCTCGTGCTGAATATATCGATCATTCGCTGGATCTCATCTGTTACTTTATCGGTATAGATCACTGCGTATGGCTCTTTGTATTCAGCGGAGATATCTACACTTACCTTCATGCCCCAGCCCCCTTTCTTTCTCTTTGATGATGTCATCATACATGATATTGAAAAGGTTGTCTCAGCATTTACGGTAAGTGGCAAAATACAGGCGGTGAAATGCATTAAGAGTCCCTTTACCGTTCCTGGTCCCGCTGTTTTCGCTTCTGCCATTG
>OMVU01000105.1 GCA_900314565.1 uncultured Eubacteriales bacterium | reverse complement strand
GATTATTTTATATACTAATCACTATGTTATGAGGTTGAATTAAGCGCTCCCTCTAATGGAGCGCTTAAAATGGCTTTCGGTTAACCCGTGAATGGTAACCGTGTCTGTCTGTAAAGTTTACTGATGTATCGTCACGTGTTTTACGTGTATAATGATGAGCGAGACTTGAACGGATAAATTATGAATGGCGAGACTTGAATGGATATATTATAAATAATGAGATCTGAATGGATATATTATAAATAATGAGATCTGAATGGATATATTATAAATAATGAGACCAGAATGGATGGATTATAAATAATGAGACCAGAATGGATAGATATATCATGAATAATGGTAAATAAGATGAATAATAAACGAGGTGAACAATTATGTCGCTGATCAACAGCAGTAATGACATGACCCCTTTTGACTTAAGAGAAAGACCTGTCAGGCAGTTCCTGCCCATCTCAATGCTTTTGTGGACCGTGTCCTATATATCCACCGGCGGTCCGAAAATGAAGATTCGCAAAATCCGTATGCGTGGCCTCAAAGGACCTTATCTTGTGATGGCCACGCACCAGGGACCAATGGACTACTATATTGTTCCGCGCCTTCTTTTTCCGAGACGGGCCAATTATGTGTCGGATATGGAGGGCTTTGCCAATTACGGGAAATGGCTCTACCGCCACGGAGGATGTATCGGTAAGCGCCGCTACACGCCCTCTGTAGAAGCGCTTCTGAACATGAAGTATGTTCTTGAGGAACTGCGCGAGCCGCTCGTAATCTTTCCGGAGAGCCGTCACTGCGATGCCGGAGTAACTTCTCAGTTCCCGGATAATCTCGGAGCGCTTGCGAAATATTTAAAAGTACCGGTCGTCACGGTGACTGCGCACGGCGGATATCTGTCGAATCCGTTCTGGGACGAATCCCGGACGCGGAAAGTTCCTCTTTCTGCCACGATCGAGCAGATTTTTACAGCGGAGGAGCTTGAGAACGCTTCGGCAAATGAAGTGCAGTCTGCAATTGCTGCCAGGCTCCAATATGACGAGTACGACTGGCAGAGAAAGAACAAGATACGGATATCCGAGCCATGGCGTGCGGAAGGGCTTCATTTACCGCTGTATCAATGCCCGAAATGCAGAACAGAAGGGCGGATGCAGAGTTACAGGAACGGTATTTTCTGTGAGAACTGCGGAGTCTACTGGGAGATGGATGAATTTGGCAGTCTTACAGATCATTCTGACAGCCGCACTGTTCGTATTCCTGACTGGTACAGGTGGGAGCGAAGAAATGTCAGAAGGCAGCTCGCAGCGAACAAGTATCAGGGGATCGACGTGCCGGTCCGTGTGGAGGCGCTGCCCAACGAAAAGGGGTTCGTAGAGCTCGGAAACGGACGTCTCCGGCACGATGCGGAAGGATATACACTTTCACTCGATGATATGGAAAGAGCGCCCGTGAGAGCGCTGAGAGATGTATTTCCGCTGCGGATCCCGAATTCAAGGCTTGAATCAACGCAGACCGAATATAATTACCACGGGAAGGGGAAGTGTATCGTTCTGTCGACGGCGAACTGCTGCTATTATGTGTACTCTGACGCACCTGAATTCCTGGTGACCAAACTGGAATTCGCGGTGGAGGAGAGCCATAAAAGCAGGAAATGTACTGAATAGGAAATAGCTGCACAGGATGCGGCTAAGGATGTTACTGAAAGAATGAAGCTGAGAAGGATGTTACTGAGAGAATGAAGCTGAGAAGGATACAGCTGAATAATTTGCTGCAGGGTTAATACAGCAGAACAATATGCTGTAGTGCTGAATACCGGCTAACATTTTGCAGGTAAGCAGAATACAGCTGACTAACCGGCAGCTGAAATGAAAGATCCGCAGGCATATGATTGATAACGGAGGATAAAAAATGCGTTTATTCGTAGCAATTGAGCTGGATGACAGCCTGAAGAAAACTATTACGGGGACACTTCATGATCTGAAGAAGAGCGGAGTCAAAGGGAGTTATGTCGCTTCAAATAATCTGCACCTGACGCTCGCCTTTATCGGAGAAGTGGAGGACGCGCTGGAAATAAAGAACGCCCTGCAGACCATTTCCTGCAAACCATTTAAGCTGTCGCTCTCAGATCTGGGAAATTTCGGCGATATTCTTTGGATCGGCGTGAAAGGCAATCAGGGACTTTCAAAGGTGGCAAAAGACGTACGCGAAGCCCTGGATCATGCAGGAATTTCTTATGACAGGAAGAAATTTGCACCGCACATCACGCTGGTGCGGAAAGCGACTGGAAGCTGGAAGTCGGTGAAAGCCCCTAAAGGGGAGATGATGGTGAAAAAAATCTCTCTTATGAAGTCGAGTATGAAGGATGGAAAGACTGTCTATACAAGGGTGGCAGAAATATGACCATCGCAGTGCCTTGCTGAAGAACGGGTGTTTCAATTTACGCATTCATCTCATGAATGAAATCACGAGAATTCTGCGTCAGAGATTAAAAGCATGCAGGATTGTATCATTAAATTGATTATTTCTGCAGATTAATGTACAATAGGATGCGGTCTTTTTACGAGGAAGGCCTTTATTCTACAAGGGAAGGTAAAAACCAATGCTCTGCAGAAATATACTTGAAGCGATGGGCGGGACACCACTGGTACGGCTCAATCATATTGCTCCAAAAGACGGCGCTGAAATCTATGTGAAATTTGAGGGACTGAATGTCGGAGGATCGATCAAGACCAGAACGGCATTTAACATGATCCTGGCGGCTGAAAAAGCCGGAATAATAAATGAAGATTCCATTATCGTCGAGCCGACGAGCGGAAACCAGGGAATCGGTCTTGCACTGGTCGGTGCAGTCCGCGGCTATAAGACGATCATTATCATGCCTGACTCTGTGAGTGAAGAACGGAGAAAGCTGGTGCGTCATTACGGTGCCGAGGTCATGCTCGTGCATGACGACGGTGATATCGGCGCCTGCATCAATGAATGTATTGAGATCGCTCTGCGCATGCGTGAGGAGGATCCGCATGTCTTCGTTCCTCAGCAGTTTGAAAATCCTGCCAATGTGGAAGTCCAGAAGAACAGGACCGCGCAGGAAATCCTTGAAGATATGCAGGGCCCGATTGACGGTTTCTGTTCCGGAATCGGTACAGGCGGTACGATCACAGGTATCGGGGAAGCTTTAAAAGAGGCGAATCCGAATATGCTGATCTGGGCAGTAGAGCCGGAGAATGCGGCCATTCTTTCCGGAGGTTCGATTGGCACCCACATTCAGATGGGAATCGGCGACGGTGTGATTCCTCCGATCCTCAATCAGGAAATTTACAGTGATATCTGTATTGTTCGGGATCACGAGGCAATTGAGACTTCCAGACAGCTGGCCTCGAGAGAAGGCATTATGTGTGGCATCTCCTCCGGAACCAATGTCGCGGCAGCTATCCGGATGGCGGAGCTTTTAGGCCCGGGAAAGAGGGTCGTGACGGTCCTCCCCGATACGGCGGAGAGATATTTTTCGACACCGCTCTTTGAAGAGTGATACGGATACAGACAAATAAGACGAATACTTGATCTCTGCTGCTCCTGATTCTGCAATACGAGAAAAATCCCGCAACCAAATGAAAAGGTGCGGGATTTTTTGCTGTGTTATTTTCTTTTGTTTCTTCGAATCTTGCGGATAACATATCGCAGAAGGAAAAAAGAGACAGAGATAAATGCGATCAAATATCCGATAAATCCGAGGATCGGAATGCCTAGGATCTGTGGCTTCATCCCGGTCAGGCAGAGAATACTCGAAGAGAGGAGCAGAGCTACAATACACATACCTATGACGAGATTGCGAACGGCGGAATTGATGACGCTTTCAAGCTGCTTCGACGCATCAAGCTTCAGGTTGAACCGTGACTGTCCTTCCAGATACTCTTTCATGATGTCAGCGGCGAGAGAGGGCAGTTCTATCGTCTTCTTTGCGGAGCGGTAGATGTGTCTTGCTGTTCGCTCCGCCTCCTTCTGCCAGTCAATTTGACGTATGAGGGAGGAGGAGGCGCTCGACGCTGCAATCTGCACCATGCTGATGTCCGGACTTATGTCTGCAAGAACACCTTCGAGGTGCGCCATTCCGCGGACCAGCATGGTCATGCCGTGCGGCAGCCCGACGTGATTTTTCTTCATGACTTCCATCATGGCTTCGAGGACTTCGGCGATGTCGACATTTCCCATGGAAATGTTCCCATACTCTTCGATGAATTCACGGAGATCACGGTAGAGCTGGTCGCGATCCGGAGTGCCATGGAAGTTGCCGATCTCGAGGACCGCGTCCGTTACCATGGAAACATCGTGGAGACCGATTCCCTGGACGCCTCTCAGCATGACGCGGCGTTCGCGTTCCGTCAGACGGCCCATCATGCCCATGTCGAGCCATACGATTTTTCCGTCCCGGATGTGAACATTTCCGGGATGCGGGTCGGCGTGGAAAAAGCCGTCGTTCATGACCTGGTTGATAAAATTGTGGGCAAATTTGCTGCCGATCTCGTCAAGGTCATAACCACGGGCAATCAGTTCGGCTTTGTTATTGATCGGAATGCCCGAGACGTATTCCATGACAAGCGCGCGGCCGGTGGTATGTTCTCTGTAAAGCTTTGGAACGTAGATGTATTTATACTCCGCGTTGTTCGCGGCAAATTCCTCCATGTTGGCGGCTTCCTTGAGGAAGTTCATTTCATCCTGCGTAACAGTCCAGAGCTCGTCTATGACTGCGTCGAGATCCACGAGATTCCGGAGCTGGCCGACAGGCGGGAGCCGGCGGACAATACGCTTGAGGAGCCGTATGTCGCGTGCCATCGTATCATAAATGCCTTTACGCTCCACCTTGACGATGACTTCTTCACCGGTCAGCAGGCGGGCTTTATGCACCTGGGCAATCGAAGCAGACCCGAGAGGAACTTCGTCGATCGTCTCAAAGACTTCACGCCAGTTCGTACGGTAGGAATGATTCAGGACTTCCTCGACCTCGGAGAAGGGCATGGGCGGCACTTCAGAATTCAGCTTCATAAGCTCGTCGCAGTATGCCTTCGGAAGGATATCAGAATGCAGGGACATGATCTGGCCGAGCTTAATGTATGTAGGTCCGAGCTCTTCGATAATTACGCGCAGCTTTTCCGGTGAGATACCGCGCGTGATCTCGTTCCTGGAAATGACGTCCCGGATCTCACGAAATCGCTGATCCGTTTCTGCCTTTTCCCGGGCTTCCTTCTCGCGTCGCTTCTTTTTCCGTTCTTCGTCGCGGTCACGGTCTCGCTCACGCTTTTCTTTTTCTTTCTGGGCTGCCATGGTTTATCTCCTGTCAGAGGGCTCCTCCCTTTTTGAGGAGTGCTTTCAGAGATGCAAGTTCTTCTTCGGTCAAATTATCGCGGAGGGAACCTTTGAGAAGAGTCTCGACGGTCTCCGCGGTCGGAGCAGGCTGATCGGCAGGACTTTCGTCCGGAGTGAATACAAGCTCATCATTGTCGACTTTTTTAGCTTCAGGTACGGCTTTTTGTGCGGCTTTCTCACCTGCCGAAGCCATGCGGTGCTTGAGTTCCCTGTTCAGGGCTTTCCCCTGCTCGATCGTGAGCTCACCGCGCTGTACGAGTTCGTCCAGCAGTTCCCTCGATTTGTCGGCAGTGAGAGAGGCTGCGCCGAGGCTGGCAAGAAGAAGTGTTTTGATTCCGTCTGTCAGTTTTTCCATAAGAGACCTCCTTTGTCAATTCTAGTCTTGCTCGCGAGACCTGACACGGGATTCGTGTCAGCGTCAGCTGACATAATACCGAAACGAATCCCTGCGCATCCTCGCGTGCTTAAGCTTGCGTAACAATGCTCTTGTGGAGCATTGTGGAACTGAAATATACCATGTATCTGTAAGGCGAAGTGATTAATGGACCTCATAGTCAGAATTCGGATGAGAATTCAGTCATTATATTAGGAAATTCTATGTGCGGACCTGCAGTATTCATTATACAATGACTGACCGCTTATGGAAAGTTCAAGGTAAAAAACTGCCGACGACCTTCAGCGTTCCGTCGAGCCTTTGATACTCGAGGAGATCGGCAGAGAAAAGGAGTTCAGGGCTTTCTTTTTGGTTCCTCTCAAATATTTCCCGGGCCATACGGTTAAGAGTCCGTTTCAATTTTTTATCGTCTTTCCTTGTAAATAAGACCATATCCTTTGTCGGAACGGCAATCAGAAGATCGCACTCCAATTCAGCAGACATATTTGTCCAGTCAAGCAGCAGAGATTCCGCTTCGAAATCACCGCCGGCCAAAATTCCGTAGATTCCCTTGTTCCGGCTTTCCTGCATCCGGAATGTCTTGTCGCGCAGCATGTTTTCGACCGCTTTATCGAACAGGTCATGGATATCCATGTCCTTCGGGACCTGATCATAATTCAGGTACAGATAGCCTTCCCCGACATCCTGCATGAGTATGACGACATAGCTTCCGAGTACCGTGATCATCGGTGCATCGAGCTTTCCGCCCGGAGCTTCATATCCCATAAGCGCCACTTCCTTTTCGGGATGTTTCGCCCAGTTCTTCTTAATGCGCGGGTAAATTTTTTCGATATCAAAAATAAAATCGTCACTGAACCCGTCATCAAACACTTCGGTGCCGTCATCCTTTTCACCGTGTGTCCACTCGAACAAACACCGGGGTTCACCGTCAATCGCCTCACATTTTGCTTTGATGGCGTTAAGCAGCTCAAGGGTGTAACGGCTGAACGCATATTGTGCCGTCACTCGTATGAGTATCCTGTCAAAATCCGTTTTCTTTCTCTGTTCATAGACCTGCCCGCTGTAAACGTACCCTAGTATAACATCCGACAATTAACTGGACGTTTTTAACGATAGTGTATCTACGATGATTTCCTCTGAGATATCGATATCATCAAGGTTATACTTCCAAT
>OMVU01000106.1 GCA_900314565.1 uncultured Eubacteriales bacterium | reverse complement strand
CTATATAAAAACCGATTGTCTAAGCTGAAAGAACAAGCACCAGGCTTTCCCGGCTAACTCATGTTTAAAAACACGAGAATGCGCCGGTTATTTTTCAAAAATAGGCGAGAGACTCTCAACCTTCTTGAAGAAACTGCTCATCATCATATAAAGAGCGTAGTCCATAGCAGCTTGATCGTTAAGTTTAATTGATGGAATACGACGGTTTGTTTTCATGCTGATACCTCCTTGTAAAAGATATCACAGATGCGGGCGACGGCACTTATACCTTCAAAGTCCCGGACAAACTGGGAGCGCTCGTCACCTACCACAAACATACACCGGGAGACCCCGTAAAGGAAAACGAAAAGGAAGCGTCCTGTGAGGAAGCCGGCAGCTACGAAGAAGCCGTCTACTGTACAGAGTGCGGTGAGGAACTGAGCCGCAGGATCGTCGCAGTCGATGCCGCAGGCCACAAATGACGAGGCCGGCGACAGAGCTGGAAGAGGGCGAGGAGACCCGCACCTGCAGAAAGGACAGCACCCACACCGAGACCCGGCCTGTCCCGGTCCTGACAGAGCATCAGTTCCCCCTGAAGAAAGCGGAGGCAAAGGAAGCCTCCTGTACAGAAGAAGGAAATAAGGAACACTGGATCTGCGAGGGCTGCGGAAAGCTCTTTGCCGATGAAAAGGCACAGAAGGAGCTCAGCCCGGAGGACGTCACCATCCCGCCCGACCGGCCATGACTGGGGCGACTGGGTGGTCACCAGAGAGCCCGCTGCCTCCGCGCCCGGTGAACGCACCCGCACATGCAGGAACGATGCCTCGCACGTTGAAAGAGAAAGGATCCCTTCGGGCGGAGAGGCCGGTACCGGGGACGAAGATGATAAAGATATCGTCTATACCTGTACCAAAGGGGACGGCAGCAAATGGACCAAGGGCTCCGAAAAGGACCTGCCCTTTACGGTCAGCCGGAATACGGCGGACAGCACTACCTTCAGCCGCTTCACCGGCATCCTGGTGGATGACAAGTCCGTGGATCCTTCCAGTTACGCAGCCGACCCCGGAAGTCTGAACGTCTCCCTCAGGCCGGACTTCCTGGAGACCCTCTCCGTCGGGGAACATACCATTACTGCTGTTTTCGATGACGGCAGGGCGGATGCCGGATTCACCATTGTAAAGAAAACCTCCGGCTCATCGTCTTCGACGAAGAAAAGATCTTCCGGCAGCAGTTCCGGGACAAGATCCTCTTCCGGAAATTCGGGTTCCGGCGGCAAGAAAGGCCCCATGACCGGTGACACGGCTCCCGTAGCCATGTGGGCGGCCATTGCAGCTGCCGCAGTTGCAGGGATCGGTATCCTGGTCTTCCTGCGCAGAAAGACAAAGCATGTTTAGACAGATATCGGTTATGCGATTAAATATGGTTTACATTCCGTTTCTATGATAGAATAAAGCGTAGAAGTTCTGCTTCAGCGGGCCCCTACATTATTTGAGACTTTCGGGAATCGCACAAGCAGTGTGTTCCTGCCCGGCCCTGACAGCGCACCGTCGTGTCCGGCCCCTTGCAGAAAACAGTAATATTATTTTTTCACAGGCGGGTGGAAATGTACTGTTCATTTGCCCTACCTGCCTGCGGCAGACAATCGAAGGAGTTATTTCATTTTGGTACCTATCACAGATCTACAATTTCTCATTAACGCTTCCGAAGACAGCCTGATCAAGTTTGATCCTGCTGTCAAAACATATCATGTAACCGTCCCCACGGACTGCTTCGGAGCACTTCTGAAGCTGCAGTTCGCACCGGAATTTTATATCAGTATCCGTTCCGACCGTGATGCCGGCCGTTTTGGATTTGAAACTCTTGAGCCGGAAATGGGCGACTATATAGCCGGAACGGAGATCCCCTATTATGACTATTACGGCGGCTACATCATCCGCCTTGACAAGCGGGAGTCCTGCTTTGCCAATGACCTCGATGCGGCTGTCACTATTGACGCGGGCAGTGCAGAGCACGGGACGGACCGCTATGAGATCCATATCCACAGAGATTCAGGGAAAAAACTCCGGGACCTTTTCAGGGAGGAATCCTTCTACGATGAGGAGTTCCAGATCACAATGCCCTACAAACTCTATGTTCCCGGAAAGTATGACCGCAGAAAGAAATATCCCATGGTCATATGCCTTCACGGAACCGGTGAAGTTCAGGAGCCTATTGACTCAGTGCTGATGAAAACACAGATGGCGACAGTCTTTGCAGAGGATTCGGAAGCCGGCCGCAACGAGTGCTTTGTCCTGGTTCCCAAATGCAACGTCCGCTATGACAAGGATGACAACTGGACGACCCTGAACCAGTTCGTCAGGCAGAGAACGGATTCTCCTTTCTGGCCGATGCCCCACCTGACAGTGGCCTGGAGACTGATCGAGAAACTCAAAAAAGAATACAAGATTGATGACAGACGGCTTTATCTCACTGGTATTTCATCCGGTGCCTTCGGTGCCTATGTGCTCGCGATGGAGCATCCGGACGCTTTCGCAGCCATGGTCCCTGTCGCGGGAGCAGCCAACCCCGCGAGGATCGGGGCATTGAAACACATACCTATGTGGATCTTCCACTCTGCGGATGATCCGGTCATCGTCCCTTCATTTACACTGGATCCCACCCTGGCCGCGCTGGATGGAGCCGGCATCAGCTACCGCCTGACCCGTTATCCCGAGAAGCAGATTTTCTGGCAGTCCGCCCACTTCTGCTGGGAGAAGGTCTACAAAGAAGAGGAGATGCGGGACTGGCTGTTTTCACAGCGGATCGGCGGTATAAAACAGGTGAAGAAAAAGATAGGAATGCCTGCAGGAGATAAGAAAAAAGGGCATGCCATCAACGAAGATGTGCGCAATATTGCCGCACGGGCAATTGATGCCGCTGAAATCGACGCCCTCTGATGCCCTCAGACATTCTATGAATGAAAGCCGGCCTTCTATGTTTGCTGTCCCTTCCGGGACGATTGATGTAGGGAAAGGAAGTAAGAAAAGGAAGTAACAAAAGGAAGTAACAGTCGGTCTGGAAATCCGGCAAGATAAACCAACAAGGAGAAAAACGATGGAGAAAAAACTTTATCCCCTGGATGTAGGTCAGATGCTGCAGTATCTGCCCATCCGAGAAACCGGCACTCAGCGCTGCTGCAATATCAGTGTTTTTTCCGGTCTGCAGACAGAGATTGATTTTAACCTTCTGAAGAGATGCATTCAGGACGAGTTTAGGCGTTACGAGTGCCTTCGTCTCCGGTTTACTGCACCGGATGAAGACGGGAATGTAAAGCAGTACATTGCGGAAAGAGATGACCGCGATGTTCCCTTCCTGGATCTCTCCGACCTCACCATGAAGGAAGCCGACGCTTTTCTGCAGGAAAAGACCTATGAGGAGTTCAAAGAGCCGGAGATCCCCATGGTGGAGATCACCATGGTGAAGATGCCGGAAGGCTACAACGGAATGTATATCCATATTGACCACCGCCTCGTTGATTCCTCCGGCCTCATCGTGATGGTCAACGACATTATGGAGCTTTACTGCCATTATCGTTTCGGCTCTGAATATCCCAAGCCCCTCGCTTCCTTCGAAGAAGTCCTGATCGGCGATCTGAAAAAGGCAAAGAACGAAAAGCGCCGGGCCAAGGACGAGAAATTCTGGCGCGATTACCTGACGGAAAACGGCGAACCAATTTATTCCGACATTAAAGGCTCCCGAATTCTGCAGGAGAGCCGGAGAGCGCACGGGGACAAGTCCCTCCGCGCAGCGGATGTGGAGACAAAAGACCGCTCCGTTGGTGTTGCGGACTTCCATCTGGAGCCCGAAGCTACTCAGAAGCTGATGGATTTCTGCATGATGCACGGCGTTTCCATGACCAACCTGATCCTCCTCACTATGCGGACCTATCTTTCCAAGGCCATGGGCGGTCAGGATGACATCACGCTGAGGAATTTCGTATCCCGCCGCTCTACCCAGGCTGAATGGACCTGCGGAGGAAGCCGTGTGCTGTCCTTCCCGCTTCGTACTATCATCAGCCCGGATACAGAATTCCTGGATGCCCTATATGAACTCCAGAACGTCCAGAACAAGATCTATCTTCACTGCAACTACGATCCTGTGGCGGTAGACAAAATGCTGAAGGAGCTCTACGGCGCGCCGGATAACACGGAGTATATCTCCATGTCCCTGACCTATCAGCCCATGCCTGTCCGTATGCAGAATGAGCATCTGGCGGGGATCAAGACCCGTTCCGTCTGGTATCCAAACGGCGCCGCTACCAAGAGGATCTACCTGACTGTTACCCACAGCTCCAATGACTGCGGCCTCATCTTTGATTATCATTATCAGAGTGCCGTCCTGTCCTATGATGACATTCAGAGACTGTATTATTACATGATGAAGATGATGTTCCGCGGGGTGGATGAACCGGATGTCACGATTGGAGAACTGATCAGCACTGTGTAAAAGATTCCTGCCGTGCTGTGCCGCGCGCGAGGAAAGAAGATAATTGTGAGACACTGCGCCCTGTAATCGCAGAGCGTCAAAAAACATTCAATAAAAAATGGAGGTTTCAGTATGGATAAGAAGCAAGAATTTCTGGAGATTGTGGCAAAATACTGCGACAAGGATGCATCGGAGATTACTGAAGATATGCGTTTCCGCGAGGACCTCGGCTTTAATTCCCTGAGTTTCATGACCTATCTGGGCGATCTGGAGGATACCTTTGACGTGGAGCTGGAAGAGGAGGAAGCCATCCGTATCACGACAGTCGGTGAGGCCCTGGAGTACATGAACACGCTTTTTGATGAATAAAGCAGATCAGGAGAAGAGGACGTATATTAACTCACAGACTGTATATTTTTCATAGGAGAATTAAGTATGGACGATGGACACATCATTGCCAGGCTGCTGGAAGATACGGTCGCAAAATATCCCGATTATCCGGCAGTGCGCTGGATCGTAAAAAAACAGATTCCTGAGAAGCTGTATCGGGAACTCAACGAAGACAGGAACAAGGTTGCCGGATCCCTTCTGAAAAATGGTTTTGAAGGTAAACAGGTGGCCATGATCGGCACAAGCTCTTATGAGTGGATCGCTTCCTATCTGGGAATCGTCAGCACGAAGATTACGGCTGTCCCGCTCGATCCGATGCTGCCGCCGCTGGAACTCTGTGATCTGATCAACCGTTCGGATTCCGAGGCTCTCTTCATTGCTCCGAAACTGGCATCCATGATCGACACTGTAAAGGAAAACTGCCCTGCCGTGCGGCTCTATGTGGTTCTTGACGGGAATCCTTCACCGGAGGACCCCTCTATCGTCTCCTTTGCGGAATTCATTTCCGGAGAAGACGGGGCAGCGGTTGCTGAGGATAAACGCCCTCTGTCCGATGATGTCTGCACCATCATCTTTACCTCCGGTACGACCGGAAAGAGCAAGGGCGTCATGCTGACCCAGCGGAATCTCTATGACGACGTGACCAATGTGATCGTCACATTTGAACCGGGGACGACCATGCTCTCCGTGCTCCCTGTCCACCACGCCTACTGCCTGGTCATGGACTGGCTCAAAGGCTTCTCTCTCGGAGCGACTCTCTATATCAATGATTCTCTGCTCCACATGGTCAGGAACATTGGAAAAGTGAAACCCCAGGTCCTTCTGATGGTGCCGCTCATGATCGAGACCATCGGCAAGAGGCTTGCCGCCATTGAATCAGATCTGCCAAAACCCGAGATCGGGAAGCAGCTGATGGGAGAGAATCTGCAGTACATTTTCTCCGGCGGCGCACATCTGGATCCCGCTTATATCAGCCTGTTCGAGGAGTACGGGATCAAGGTATGTGAAGGATACGGCATGAGCGAATGCTCCCCTACGATCAGTACCAACGGACAGACCGGCAACAGACCGGGCTCCGTCGGTAAAGTCCTCGCCAATATGCAGGTCCGCTTCGTGGACGGCGAGATCCAGGTCAAGGGCTCCAATGTCATGAAGGGCTATTATAAGATGCCCAAAGAGACTGAGGAAGCATTCTCCGACGGCTGGCTCCGCACCGGCGACCTGGGACGCATGGATGAAGACGGCTATCTTTACATCACCGGCCGCCTGAAGAATCTCATTATCCTCAGCAACGGTGAAAACGTCTCTCCCGAAGAAATCGAGAACGTTATGCTGACCCATGACCTGGTCGGTGAGGTTGTCATCAGCGGCGAGGAGAACGGACTTGCGGCACGGATCTACCCGGATCCCGATGTCGTGGAGGCTAAGGGACTTTCTCCCGAGGACGTTGCGGCACAGCTGCAGGGGATCCTGGACGACTACAACAAGACCCAGCCTCTTTACCGCGCCATCACCACCCTGAAAGTGCGTAAGTTCCCGTTTGTCAAAAACGCTACGAAAAAGATCGTCCGCGCAAAAATGGATGTGGACGAGGCTCCCGAAGAGGGATAATACTGTCTGATCAGATCAGACCATCCCGTATTTTCTTAACCCAATTAAAAACAGCAGAGCCCTCACGCGGGTTCTGCTGTTTTTTAAGTAGGGCATGCTGAACGGTACCTATTCCGCATGCCCTAATTACGTTTTTGTTACTGGTGACTCCGGGTGACTCGGCCAAATCCCGAAAAGCCCCTAAAATAAAGGCTTTTTCTCGAGACCATTGGCTTCAAGTCCCACCGTCTCAAAAGTTGGGTGACAAAGTGGGTGACAACGAAAATCGGGGCACGGAAACTCCCTCCTTTCCTTACTTTTTTGGGTGACAAACCCGCTCCTAAGCGGAAGGTCGTGGGTTCGAATCCCGCCAGGAACGCTAATTTGGAGGGCGGGGACCGAAAAAATCGGTCCCGCTTCTTCTATCTCACAAGACGATTTCCGTCTAAAATCCCCCTTTACATATTAGTTGGAATCTAATATTTCG
>OMVU01000107.1 GCA_900314565.1 uncultured Eubacteriales bacterium | reverse complement strand
CAGCAGGGAAACGTTAAGGGACTGGCAGCGCAGCGTCGTCGCGGGCGCCCATGCGGTCTGGTATGACGGGAATTTCAAGAGCGTCGATCCGGAGATGAAGATCGTTTCCCTGGAATTTCCTGCTCGGAACGAACCGTCAGGAATGGACGAATACGGGGTCTGTTTCTCGGAAAAAGGATTCCCCTCCTATTCCCTGAATGGGAAGGACGTGACGAAAGAGGAATTCATCTCCCACATAGAAAAGGATGGTCCGGGGATGGAGAGATTCCTGGCCGGGTTCGCGGAAGCGCTCAAAGACAAGAAGGAACAGCTCACTGATTTTGTTAAGACGAAGAAACTCGAAAAAGAAACGGAAGCTCCCCAGGGAAGAGGGGAGTGATCCGGAACGACTGCCGGGCGCCAGGAGCGCCCGGTTTTTTTTATGCGCGGAGGGCGGGACAAGATAAATCTGTAATCACATCAAAGGAATCTCAAAGGAAAGGAAAGAACAAATGAAAGGAATTGAGATGAAAAAAGTCCTGTATCAGGGCAAAGAGTCTGCGAAAACACTGGGGATCTCCATGAGGGATACTTTTCCGGCCGGAAGCGCTGCCTGCACGGCGTCACGTCCGACGAGCGCCCATACAGGCCCGAAGATCAGCCAGGTCATGACGCTCATCGAGCGGGACGCAAGAGGCGGACCGCTCTTCAAAATGGGGTATACGTCAGACGGGCGTCCGATGATCGACTACAAGGGGCACAAGGCGATCGGGGAAAAAGATGGGGATAGGATCGATATCCTGTCCTCAGATATGACGGATGAATTCCGGATAGGGCGCATGGCCATCTGGATCTCTTTCCTGATCTTTGCGCGGGAAAAGGCTGAAGAAAAGGACGCAGAGATCGAAAAGGCATTCACTTCCTACAGGGAGTGGTGTTCCGGGAGCATGACGCCGGGCGATCAGGACCTGAAGAACGCCGTAGCCCTTCTCTGCGACAAATTCTACTATGAATTCGTAAAGCAGATGAAGGGATACATCGCGATAAAGCCCCTTACGGAATCGACAGAGAACGAGATGGTGCAGGTCTTCTCGTTCCGGAACGAGGACTGGTATTCCCCGGAGTGTACAGCCGCGCGGCCGGCGATGGCAGGAGAAACAAGGCCTGCAGACGGATTCGACGCTTCAGCTTTCATCGGGGACGTCTGGTCCGGAAAATACCTGATCGGGTATGCATGGCCGGAAGACATGAAGAGATACATCCCATCCCTGGATGGATTCATGGATTTCGTGCCGTCCAGGCTGACAGAACGGATCATAAAAAAGATCCACTACCGTTTCGGCATCGTGCTTGAGCGCATGAAGTGGATCGGAGAAGGCATGAAAGACCCGTCCGGGCGAAGGTCCGCTATGGGACACGATGACGTCAACATCCTGATCACGGGGACACCGGGATCAGGGAAGACCTATAACATACAGTTCATATGCGCGGCACTCGGGATCCCCTGCCTTGTGCAGGCGATCAACAAGGATACCGAGGAGGGGGCTCTGACGGAGAAAGTCACTTTTGTGGAGGACCGGCTCCAATCCGTCATGACGGACTGCCTGCGCTGTGCAGAAAACGGCGGAGCACTTGTCCTCGAGGAGGTCAACCTTGGAATGGCGAATGTGCTGCAGGGTGTACTCGGACAGTTCGTCGAGTATCCCTTCATCATGCAGAAAGGAGACCGGAAGATCGTGCGGCACCCGCTGTGCGTAGTGTTCGCTACCATGAACCCGCGTACAGAAGGGACAATGCCCATGAACGAAGCGTTCGTCTCCCGAATGCGGCATCCGTACCGGATGGAAGAGCCGTCCGAGCAGGAATTTGTCTCTATCCTGGCAGCCCGTACAGGCGAAGAGGAAGAACTCTGCAGATCCGTTTACAGGACATATAAAAGGGTACGCGAGACGATAGAGTCGTACAGGAACGATATCGACTCCCTTGACACGGAATCCGTCCTCCAGTCTTTATCGATCCGCGCCTGCTGCGCCGCGATCGAGGACATACAGGAGGGCTGTACTTTAGAAGAGGCGATCGAGAGCTCGATCATCGGGCTCATCGCCGTCCACAACGAAGAAATGGCTGGCCGGGTCTCCCGCGCAGTCAGGACGATGCTATAGAGGGAGGGGGAAATGGAAGCTTTTTTTAAATACCTGGAGTTCCTTGCGCGCATGGTAATCGGGAAAGCTGTTACGGTTAGGCCGGTCCCCGGGAGTGATACCGCGGGCGCAGAGGAAAACGAAGAACTTCCGCTCGGATACACGAGCGCTGAAGGCATCATTTTTTTGGCGTGGATGCATCCCATCATGAAAGGGCTCTCCGAAAAGGAAAGAGAATTCCTCCGTCTCGGGGTGTTCGCGCATGAGCTCCTGCATCAGCTCCTGACTGACTTTGACGCGCTGCAGGAGACAGTACAGGAAGGGAGATTAAATAAGGAACGGGAGATGATCCGGACGTTCGCGAACCTGATCGAGGATCCGGCGATCGAGTATTTCGCGCCTGTCCCGAGGCTGCTGCAGAGGGCCCTCCGTTTTTTGACGGAATGGGTCTTCTATTGCTCGCCTCCGCTCGAGACGTGGGATGCCCCTCTCGTACAGCTCCTCAACGCCCTCGTCATGTATGGGGACACGGGGAAGCTCAAGGGGAAGTTCACGTTCCCGGAAGCGGAGCGATACTACCGGGAGATCATCCCGGAGTTCATGATGGAGATCTGCGATCCGGACGCGGCCTTTAGGCCGGTCTGCGCCAGGAGCTGGGTGGAGCTCACCCGGCCTCTGTGGGAAGAGAATGAAAAACTGGAAGAGCAACTGAAAGGGTTCCTCGAAAAACTCGCAAAAAGCATGGCTTCCGGGACTGGGGAGGCAAGAATCTCCCCGTCAGAATCCGGAGAAGAGACACGGGGACGGATCCGGCGCATGGAGGAAAGCTGCGTAGAAGACGGAATGCACGGAACGGAAGACAGTGAAGGCATGAAAAGCAGACCTGAAGGGGATGGAAAAGAAGGATTCCCTGATGTTGACGAGATCGATACCGGGAGCGGAACGAAGCTTCCCGGCGGGCATGGTCCGGGGTCAGGAGACAGCGCGCGGGAAGCGCGGACGATCGTCCGGCGGCCAACGCTTACGAAGGATGACACGGCACTGCTCGACAGCGCAGAAGCCGTTATCCGGGACATGAGAAAGGAGATGGAGCCTGAAAAGACGAAGATCCCTTCCCACAGCAAGAGCGCAGGCGGCGGAGATACAGTCCCATTCAAGGTCTGCAACACCGCTGTCATGGACGAAGTGAGCGATTCGGACAGAGAAACATATAGGATATTAAGGGAACGGCTTGCAGGTACGCCGGATGCGCTTGCCAGGGTCCTGCGGGAGCTCATGCGAAGACATACCGGCACGACTTATCATTCCTCTCACGGCAGACTGAACGTCAGGCGGTGGGCGGCTGGAACGTCCCAGAATATCTTCGACAGGAAGGTGCAGGACAAGGACTGCGGAGGAACACATATCTTCCTCGCCATTGACCTATCAGGGTCAATGTGCAGCCCGGGAAGGATCGAGGCCGCGAGGGATGCCGCGATCATCTTTGCGGAGACCTGCAGCAAACTAAAGATCCCGCTCATGATCATGGGATATACGGCAGAACTGAACGGACGCAGCCTGGACCATTTCCATTACGTGCGTACCGGATCTGAGAGGGAGCGCGTTTCCCTTGCGAAGATAAGGGCCATGGGTGAAAACGCAGACGGATACTCCTTCCGTTATCTGGAGCAGGAAGTCCGGCAGTCGAGAGCGGAAAAGAAGATCGTCCTCATCCTGACGGACGGATATCCGGCATCACCGGCTTTTTACGGCGCTGGGAAACGGGACGGCTTCAAGGACACGAGGGACGCTTTCAACAGACTGAAGAGGTCTGCGAACATCCTCGCGTTCGGACTCGGTACATCGGAGGAACAGATGAAGGAAATCTACGGGAATTCCTTCGTACAGGTCAGCGATGTGGCGATGCTTCCGCAGGTGGCAGCCAACCGCTTCAAGGAATTCTTTTAGAGCCAGCTAAAGAAAAGGCACGCTGGAGTACTTCGGGGTGTGCTTTGGGGACACGCTCAGGAACCAGCAAAATGATGGCGATCAGATAAAAAGGGCGCTTCCTCATGGGAAGCGCTTTTTTGGGCAAATCTTATTGATTATAATCAGGGCGAACCACACAGATGACTTCTCGGGCTTCGTACTTCCCGTCAACACGCACTTGACTGGAAGAGCTGTTTGCTTTTACGTTCCCATCAATTACAAAAACTTCATTTCCGCTATAATGGTCGAAAATCGCAGTATGATGAGGTGCTCTCGTACCACCAGCCAATCTCTTATCTGTAAGGATCAGCAGGATATCGCCTTCCTTTAAATCTTTCAGCCTGAGAGTGCCATTAGATTGAAAGCCTTTGAACCAGTTTTTTACAACATCAGCACGGGTTTCTTTCTCAATAGAAGCATTCTCAGCTGAAGCGTACATCATATACAAAGAATTTTTATAGTAGTTACGCCATGCAGTAACGCTGATAAGGGGTTTTGCACCTGGTACTTTAGCCTGTACAAGACACCATGAAGCAAATTCAGAACACCAATGACCTATGCTGTTCTCGTTAGCTTTCGCAAGTTCTGCATCCCAGACATCACCAAAATAAGAATAACGCTTCTCATTATTCATTCCTTTATTACAGATAACACCCTTATACCCGTCCTGTGTCTTAGCAATCGCAATCACATCAGATGCACGTCCTTTTGAAGCTGCGGCAACTGGCTCGTATCCGGATATAGGATTTTCAATCGGTGGCGTCTCTCCAAAAGCCGGAACAGCCAAAGAGATGTACAGTATCAATGTCAATACCGTGCAGAAAAAACATCTCCATTTATTCTTATGCATAATAAATCTCTCCCACCAAATTAAAAGTGATAAATCAGAAAAAAAGCACTGACCGTTTTTGCATGGCAATGATTCCAACAAGCGGCCGTTAACTGCCCGAAATCGCAGCCTGTGTAGTCGGAGCGAGAGTCGCACGTTTCCTTTTCCTCGAACGGGCATCCTGCTTTCGTCGAATGACGGATTCATATGCCCGCGTGAAGGAATAATAAGAGTACAGCGCCGGACAGCGTCTCTCATCCTCGATCGAGTCATGCAGGCAGTCAAGGGTGGTATTCCAGAACTGTTTGTAGCAGTCATAAATACGGAGACGCTTGAACTGTTCGGACATCTTTCCGTTCTCAGCGAAAGCCGCATAGAGAGATTCCACATCCGAATAGGGGAAATGCTTGCTGATGACGTAACGCACAAGTTCCCTTGCAAGCTGCCGACCGGTCTCATTCTGTCCCGCGAAGAACGATGTCGGCCATTTGTTCGCCCTTCCTGCGACGATATCCTCGTACATGGTAATGACGATTTGCTGCTCCCGCGGGAACCTTTCCTGGGGATAAGCCTCGATAACAAGGGAGGAATATCCAAGGCTTTCAGCCTTTCGAAGTCCGAGCTTTGAGATCAGCGCATTGAGCTTGTAGGTCTCCGCAATCTCGAATGTGAGGTGGTTATAAAGCTCAAGGGGTGTCCATCTGAGATAATAGGACGCCACGTAGCGAAGGATCACGCTGAAAGCCTTGCGCCGTTCCCGCTCGTCAGACGGAAAATCTGGCGCAGGACCATGTTCAATAAGATAACGCAAATAAGAATTTATGATCTTCGTGTTTTTTCCCTGAACGTACATCGTGTCTCCTTTGTTGTCGGCATGGTGTATAAATCCCTGATTTTTATGATTTTGACGAAAGGAGACGAAGCTAACTTTTCGACAGAATCATTTTAGAAGAATTTTCTGATAAGACGCATTTTCCGAGCTGAACACACCTATTCTCGTTTCTTAAGGTGTCATTTCTCAACGACATTTTACATCAAAAAAGACTGGTGCGTCAACCGTCTGGAAGGTCTGGAAAAAACCGCCGGACAGTCTTTAGGAAGCCAGTCCCCGTTCTGTACAAATACATTTTCCAGCGATATAATGGGAATACAGAAAATGTGTTCGCAATGGTAGACGTGGAGGAGGGACAACATGGGCAATACGGGAGACCACATTCGGGGCTTTGCGCATCGGATGACATATGAAGAGTACGAAGAACTTGAGGATACCGTGACGGAAATGTTCCGGCACAAAAAAGAAGGGGATTCTGTCGAAGGGTTTGATCCGTCCTTTCTGAATGGTCTTTATGAGTACCCGACTGTACAGGATCTTCAGGAGCTGCAGGTCTTTTGCCACCTGTCCAAATATCTTCCCTGGCTGGTCTTTCTCGACGCTAACGACCTGGGACTGCGGGATGCTGATTACAGGGACATGAAGAGTTACGTCAGGAGAGGGCTGTCACAGTATATCATACTGACTTAAGACGTGGGATATTCGGTTGTATATGAGGTGTTAGATATGAGGAGACCGCCACCAAGACCATTGTGGGAAGAAGAGGAAACATTAACACAAGCACTGATTAAAGAGTTTCTCTCACCTCTTTCAGAAGAAGAGATGGATTGTGAGATGAACGAAGAAGAGGATCAGGCATTCCATGAAGCTATGGAGCGATGGATGAATGAGCGTGCTTCTGAAGAACTGAAACTTTTTTGGGAATACGGAAAATGGATCGGTGATGAAGGACAACTTTGTGACGGAAAGGGGAATTATCTTCTTACGGATCATACGCAAAAAGTGATTTTAAACACTGACGGTACACTTATCAAAAACCCGGTTTTGGATAAGAGAGTTTCGGATTTGTACGAGAAGTTCTGAGGATACTTAAATGAGCATTTATGGGGATATGAACTATTATGGGAACTTGCTTAAGATAGAAGGTTCTCATATTTAGTAACGTGGATAGAAGATAAAAGTAAAGAAGGAAATGAAGATATGTCAAATCTTTTACTGCTTGATCCTGATGAATTCGACATTGATTTGATGATAGATGATGAAGAAAAGAACGATTTCTACTGCAAAAGATTGATTGAGAAATGGACACCTGAGCTAGAATCTGAAATGCTGGAGGCATTTATAAGGCTTTATTATGCTGATATGTATGAACAGTGGGGGCCGGATGACGAGGAAGAAAGAAGGAACTACTGGCCGGAATTCAAAACCCCTTCCAATCTTGTTAATTACATCGGAACAGAAGTTACTCTCTATGTTTTAGAAGATGCAGTATATGCCAAAAGCAAAACGGGTGACACTCCATATGAATCGAAAGAAATTCCAGTATGCGTCATACTTGTGCTCAATTGCCCATGGGATGAAGAACATGGCTGGGCTGCTGTATTTGTAGATGAAAAACTTGTTACAGTTGATACAGATATTGTGGACTGCGTTTGGCTGAATTGATGTTTGAGGAAGAGGAAAGTGAAAACAAATGGCAATAGACAGAGCTGACTGGCATTGGGATACAGCAGAGAAGGAATTCCGAGAGACGAATGAGATAACAGGAGAGCTGAGGCAGGAACAGATTAAACAGATCTGGTTGCTGGCAGCTGATCATATAGGACTCTTTGTCCAATGGATCATTGATCGAGGCTTCGAAGGCGAGGACGCGGATCCGGAAGACTGCGAAAAGGTGCGCTTCAGACAGATGACCGGCTCTGAATACCTGATGATCAACTGTGACGGGAAACTGTGCGAGTCTGATATCCGTGAAGATGTTCTGCCTTTTGTTATGTCATACTACTATGATGAGTCAGGCGAGTATCTGGCGCACTACACAGAATGCTGCCTTAATAATGGTGACAAGTCGTGCTATGGGGTGATCACGGGCGAAGAGGACTACGAACGTCTCAAGACAAAGATAGATGCTGCTTACGAGAGCTTTCAGGAGGAAGTTTCCAAAGGAAAGCAAGAAACTCCTGAATAAATTGGAATCTGTTATTGATTTGTAAGGATAAGAGTAATGCTAACTCCGATTGAACAAAATCGCTGCGCCACAACTTTGGCAGGCCATCGCGCAGCGATTTTGTTGAGATTTGTGAGGACGAAAGACATGGAAACTACTGATAAGATTGTCGCTTATTTAAAAGATACCTATCAACCGGATGCGATTATTGCCTATGGTTCATTTGCTGATGGCAGTGCAAACAAAAACAGCGATTTCGACGCGCTTGTCATCGCAGACAGCGTTAGAATGCACGATTCATCTGTGATTGATAGCATTGTCCTTGATGTGTTTATTTATCCGCTGGAAACATTTCAGTCAGAATTTGATCCGGAGAAGTTTGTACAAGTATGGGACGGAAAAATCATTTTGGATACGGAAGGGATTGCTGCGCGCGTACAAAAGCGGGTTCTTGATTATATTGCGCATATCCCGCAAAAGACCGAGGAAGAGATTCAGCAGGAAGTCAGTTGGTGTGAAAAGATGCTTTCACGAACAATACGTGAGGATGCTGAGGGGTACTATCGTTGGCATTGGGTACTGTTTGATAGCCTGGAAATATATTTCGATGTAAAAGGCTTGTATTATGATGGTCCTAAAAAAGCATTACACTTCTTAGAGCAAACAGACCCGGAATCATTTCAAATTTATACAAAGGCCCTGCGAGAATTCAAGAGAGATTGTCTGGAAGAATGGATTTCCCACTTGAAACACATTTCCATAACTGTATAAATTTCAGTTGCACTATTGAGCAGCAAAAGTAAGACAGCAAAGAGCCTTCTTTAACACGAAAAGTAAATAACTGAATAAAGGCGATAACATTTTTCTCAAAAAAAGAGGCGTCTCGCCAGATGGTTTGACACCTCCATAAATATTAGACTTCTGTATTTATCCTTCGATCTGAATCAGTTTCTTTTCCGG
>OMVU01000108.1 GCA_900314565.1 uncultured Eubacteriales bacterium | reverse complement strand
CGTGGCCACCACGCCGCCGGCCGTGGTCGATCCGGATACGGAGATCTCATCCGCCCCGTCGCCGGAGTGGACGACGAGCGTCCCGCTCCCGTCGAGGACGGTGCTGATCGTATCGGATCCTGTCGTTCCGTAAATGTCCGCCTTCGCGTTCCGGACCGTGATCTTTGTGTCAAGGGAATAATAGAGCCCTGCCAGGACCACGTTGATCCCGTCGATCAGGACATCCCCGCCAAGCCTCGCCGACCCGTCCGCTGCCGCGCTGATCTTACCGGTCGTGACCGCCCCGGTGGCCGCCCCGCCATACGAGCCCGGCGCGAACACGTAGAGGATGAGGCTCGGGCTGAGCGTGCTTCCGGCCGGCTTCGCGACCTTAAGACCGCCTGTATAGTCCCCGCTCTCCACGTCGACACGCAGTGTCGTCGTAGTGCTCGAGGCCGAAGCCAGCGCTGCATCGACGGCTTTCTGGATCGCATTTTCCACATCCGCCTGCGCTGCCGTGGCCGTCCCCTTGAGGCTCTCATCTCCCGTGAGGGATGCCGATGCGTCCGTAAGGTCCGCCATCTCGCCGTTCAGTGTCGGACTGGTGGGTGTTACCGGATTTCCGGGCGCACCTGCCAGGAGAGCCCTGCTCTCCGCAGGCTCCTCATTTACTGATGCCGCGGCCTGTGCCGCTTCGCCGGGAGACGCAGTCACTGCCGCATCTGCTGAGGCAGACTCAGATTTTGCCCCCGCTGCGTCGGCAGGAGAATTCACCTCGGCTGCATCAGCTTCCGTTTTCACCCCGGCTGCCTCAGCCGGAGTGCCTGTCTCCGTCTTTGTTTCAGCCGCTGCCAAAGCTTCTGTCCCGGAATTCGTCTCCGCTGTATCAGCGGAACCCCCGCCTTCCGTCTTCGCGGGCTCCGATTTGCTGTCGTCTGAATCCGCATTCATTTCTTCGGACAGACTTTCTGCAGGAGCCTCCGGACTGGCAAGAGCATCCTCACCTGACAGGGCATCCTCCGTAATCTCCCCGGCCAGTACGGCATCCGGCGGACTCTCCGCCTCATCCGCTAAGACCGTGAAAGACATGACGCCTGTCATGAGGAGACCGAAGATCAGTCCGATCACGATCCCTCTGTACTTTCTGTCTCTTTTTTTAGTCATAGCATTCTCCTTTAGCATCCGACAACATAAAGCCGGACCCGGACAGATCCCGCTCACTGCTGTCCTTAATAGTTCCATTGCATCTCATGGGTCAGGTATAACGCACAGATCCCTCTGTGCGTGTATAGATTGACAAATTATCTGCAATATACCTTCTATTTTTAATTGTATAGTCTGGAGAGAATAATATCCAGTTACTTTTTTTTATATTATTAAGAGATATAGAGATATAAAAAAAGTGAAAAGAATGATCTCATTCCGATTGACCGTGATCTCCGGAATCCGGTCTTTATATTTTTCTGAGTACTTTCATTGCAATCAATAGTTTTCCGACGCTGTGATTTGCTTCGTGTAATCCTTCCATTCTATAGTTGCTGTCAGAAAGCACATCTCCGGCCTCAAGAAAACAATACAGCTCCAATCCATAAAAACTGCATATAGCCTGAACTCCTGCAATTTCCATTTCGACAGCGATACATCCTTCCTGCCGCCTTTTTGACACCAATCCTCTTGTTTCCCTCAGCATTGAATCTGTTGTCCAAATACGCCCCCGGACATGCGGTACGTTAAGATCAGTGAATATCTCTGCCAGTTTATTACAGTTAGGAATCCCAATATACTCCGAAGCGGGAGCAAAATAAAACGAACATCCTTCCCCTCTGTATGACTGCGCAGGAATGATATATTTTCCGTCTGTCTTCTCATGATCCAGACTGCCGCATGATCCGAACATCACAAATTTCTTCGCCCCTGTCTGCCAATGAACTTCATAGCAGATCTGGGAGGCAGCTGCAGAGCCGATTGCAGACAGATAAAATGCTATATCTTCTCCGGCCATGTTGAAACTGAAAATTGTTATATTGCCGTTGCACGCCGAAATAAAGCCGATTTCTTTGCATTCATAATTGCACAGCAGATAATCATGAATCTCCTTTGAGAACAGAATGATGCACTTTTCCAGAATGTTCTTAGGTTCTCCGTAAACTGCTGATAATTGTATGACCGGTTCGGTATCAATATCATAAAAATCACTTAACATAAATACATACCTCGTAATTCCCTGCGGCGCTGTCCATTTTACGCGGCATCCGCAGCAGGCTCCAAATCCCACTTCAATAAAGTTTTTTTGTTTTTTTAAAATCCATTAACCCCTTTATGTAATCCCTCGTATCTATATATGTCAGGGCAAAAGAAACCCTGCAGAGAAAAAATCAAAAGCAATCCATTACCATATAAAAGGTTTTCAGAAAAAGAGAAAAGAAGGGAGTAAAAACAATGATCACAGGAATCACATATTTAGGATTTGGAATACTTACACTGATTGCCCAGTACTTTCTGTTCCAGAAGATGGGCATGCCGGGATGGAAAGGACTCATCCCCATTTACAGCTCATATCTGCTCTTTAAAGAGCTTCTCAGCACACGCCATTTCGCGGCCTATGCTGTATCCCTTGTCGCAAGCTCAGTCTGCAACAGCCTGGTATCGACAGGCGTTGTGACCGCTGCTGTACCGTCAATGATCCTTATGGGTGTTTCGATCGCTGCCGCCATCCTCGCACTCATACTCCTGATCCAGGTTCTTCACAGACTGTCCAGAAGCTTTGGACACGGCGCCGGATTCACCTTCGGCCTCGTAGTGATCGAGCCGATCATGATGATGATCCTCGGCTTCGGCAGCAGACAGTACGAGAAAGTAGTTGCGTAAGTAATTCATAACAAAAAGAAAAGAAAAAAGCGTTCTGTTGGCGAAATCCGGCAGAACGCTTTTTTTATGAAGGTGCTTCGCACCCTGCGAGCTGCGATTCGCCGGAGTCTTTAATCTCTGGCGCGGGTTTGTAACCCATGTCAGAGCCAGGTTTCACTTTGCGCATTCATCTCAGACTCACATCACGAAAATTCTGCGTCAGAGATTATATCAGCCGCAAACACAGCATCAGCACGATCAAAATTGCAACGGGAACGGTCACCGTATCCCATTCGCTCGGAGAGAACAGCTCTGTCACAGCGCCTGCAAACGCAGCCGGCAGAGCGGCAGCAACTGCTCGCCCGATATCAATTCCTCCGAAAAAATGCAGAACGATCACACCGGACAGGAAAGCAGCGGCGAACATGGCCAGTGTGCCCTCCCACGATTTGACCGCATACCTTGTCCTGATCTTATGTTTTCCAAACGGGATACCGACCAGCGCGGCGGATGCGTCGCCCATTCCCCACATCAGGATCGAAGCGGCTGCGATATGCGGATTCCCGAAAATGCCCCAGGATACTGCGATCACCGCCGCAAACATAAAGAACAGCATCAGAAGGCTCCGCTTGATTTCTCCCGGCGATTTCTCGACAAAGAACCTCCCATACCACTCCTCGTTCTCCACCAGCATAAGCAGCGGATAAATCACCGCGGCCATGACGAGGGATGTCAGCGCCGGAGCCTGCCACCTGACAGCGGTCAGCGTCATGACCGCGAAGCAGGTGAATGCCACGATATGCAGCAGCTTCCGAAAGACATAGGACGGAATCTCCGTGAGAAAATGAATCAGCAGCAGGACCAGCACACATGGGATAATGTACAGGATCAGCCTGCCAAGGCAGGTCAGTGTCTGCACCGCCAACGGCACGGAAGAAATCTGCGGCCAGAAGTTCAGGAGCAGCATGCTCCCGCCCAGGACCGTCAGGACCGCGCCGGTCACCAGGCCTACAGTCCGGTTATTTACCCGGTTGGCAAATCCTGCCGAGAACAGACTCGCCGCTGTTGCGACAGTGATACACAGAAGCATCACATTCCACTTTTCCAGCAGGATGGCCGGATGGATCAGGATATGACTGACCGAGGCGATCAGCGCCGTAAAAGTCATGATGAAAGTGCTGGTACCTACCGCCGTTTTGAGCTCCATTCCGAGAAATGCAGTAAACACCACCAGCATCATCATGCCTCCGCCCGTTCCGACGAAGCCGGTCCCGAAACCGATGGTCAGTCCGAAGAACAGCGAGATCGCTATTCCCTTTACATCCAGCTTCTCGCCCCTGCCGGCAGTATTCTCCCTGCTGGTGTCGGGCTTTACCAGAAAGCGGATACCGATGAAGAAGGTCAGAAAGAGCGTAAAGCTGCCCAATACGACATTCCCTGCAAGAAAAGCCACATAACTCCCGACCGTACACATCGTGAGGATGCATACCAGCATGACAAAGCCCCGTTTGAGGTCTATTTTCCTGTGCTTCGCATAGGTGTACGTCGTTACCGCCGAGCCGAGAATATCCGACGCAAGCGCGATCGCCGTTGCCTGATACGCGCCGGTCTCTCCGGAAAAGGAAGGGCAGAGCACAATCAGGACAGGCACCATGACCGTGGCCGCAGAAAGACCTGCCAGCCCTGTTCCGATCCCGGCTCCGAGCGCCGCTATGATAAACCAGATCCACTCCACGCCCTTACATTCCTCCTGAAACTACGATGCTTATTTCTGTACCTTTTCCCCATTGACAAGAACAACGTTCATGATCTCAATATCGATCTTCTGCCAGACGCCCTCGATTACATAGGGCTCATTCTCCAAATACTTATCCAGCGCGTCACGGTCCGGAAATTCCATCACCAGTGCGGAGCCCTTCATCTTTCCGTCTTCGTCCAGCAGACCTCCGGCAGCAATGATCTGCCTGCCCAGAGCTTTCATCCCTTCCAGATGGCGCGGACGGACAGCCATTCTTTTCTCCAGCATGTCAGGTCCGTCATAAGCTTTGACCAAAAACTGCATTCCGATTCCTCCTCCCGATATTTCAAACGCCTTTCCGGCCTGTGGCTGTCTTCTCGAACGCCAGCCGCGGATTATTGTCTTCCTCCACGTAGATCGTGCCGCAGTGGACGAACCCCAGCTTTTTGACAAGATTCTGCATGACGATATTGTCGCCGTGGGTATCGATGCGCAGATGTCCGCACTGCTCGAACGCCCAGTTGATACAGAACACGCCGATCCCCTTTTCGGAGCCGTCCCCGGCGATTCTGTGCACGACGCCATAGGGACTGTCATCGAGCCACGCTCCGTCCGTGATCTCCCGATAGGTCGGCTCAATGTCCTGCCCGTGAATAAAGAAAAAGGTTCCGATCACATTTCCCTCGTCATTAAGGCAGACATAGCTGTTCCCATTTCGAATATCGCTGCGGATCAAAGTCTCCGGCGGCCATTTCGTCGGTCCCCACTGATTCGGGTTCCCGTGCTCTGCCATATACTTTCTGGCAAAGCTGTAAATCTCCATTATCCGCCAAAGGTCAGCTTCCGCAGAATGCCTGATCCTCATTTTCCAAACTCTCCTTCCCACAGAATCCGGATACATATCTTCTCTATTGCTTCATTATAATCAACAGACCGATAATGATGCAATACAGGAAGGGCGCAGCATAAAATTATGCCGCGCCCTTCCTGTCCTCCTGTGATAAGTATCGCCGGGAACTCAGCGAATCTGTGCAGAAAACTTTTGTCTGTATATCCCTGATCTGATGCTTCCTGCATTGAATTCAGGAACGTCTCAGCTCACCAGCGGCAGCACATACGTCATCCAGAACCAGCTCACCGGCATGACGATGATCATCGCAGGGATCATATCGGCCACAGGGAACATCTTCACACGGATCATGCGGAATCCTGTCGCAAGCAGGAGCACTCCCCCGCATGCCTTAAAGTCATTGATCATCTCCGGTGTCGTCAGCGGATAGATCAGGCCGGCCAGCAGGAACAGGAGCATAAAAATGATGAACTGCGGTACCGCAATAAATGCCACTACCGCGCCAAGCGTACATGCAAAAATAAGCGCCGTCGGCAGATCAAGTATAGATTTCGAAAGGAGAATACTGTGATCGCCGTTCATTCCGGAGACGATGGTCCCATAGATTCCGGTCCCGCTCGCGCAGAAAAGGACGATGACCGTAACGAGCTCATCCGTAAATTCCTTCTCGGACATTCCGTTCATATCGACCTTTACAAACCGGCTGATGGTCTTCTGCATCAGACGTCCGCCGGCATTGATCCTGTCTCCCAGATGGATCGCAAGACCGAAAGCGGTCCCAAAGACGATCGAGAAAATGACCGCAGGCATATTCTGCATGAGGCAGATTGAGCTGATTCCCATCGTCATGGCACATGCGCCGAAGATCATACTGAGTTTGGTCTTGAAATCCACGCTCAGGTGCCTGCCCAGGACTCCACCGAGCAGTCCTCCGACAATAACAGCGATTACATTGACGATCACTCCGATAGGCATATTCTGTCTCCTCTTCCGTCTTTTCATGCAATGTCTGTGCAGTGTCCGGCTATTCTCATTTTATCAGTTTTAATAATACAGTGACAACCGCCAAAATGCCGTCCCCCAGAACGAGATTTGATGTACATCGGCAGGCTGAAGGACATCAGCAGACCGAAGGCCCGCAGGTCTGATCAAAAAAAGAGAGAGCAGACTTACCTGCCCTCTCTTTACAATGATCCCAATAAATGTTACGCATGCATCTCACGATTGAAACACGGACTTAAGAGTCAGCGTTCAATCACGTGAGACTTCAAGAACGCCTCAGCGTTCTTGCCGCGCCGCGCATGGTGCGAACCTCTTTGCGCGGCTGCGATCCGCCGGAGGCGTTTATCTCAGTGGGGGATTGTAACCCACCACTGAGACGAGCAGGATATTGATCTATCCCCCGCTTATTGAAGCGGGAGTCTTTCCCGCTGAGATAAAACATTTCACTCCTGCTCCGTCTTCAGCCCGTAAGCGTTTCTTGCAGTCTCCGCGATCTTCTCCGGAGTAATCCCGTAGTATTCAAGTACCTCCGTCGCCTTTCCGGATCTTCCGAACTCGTCGTTGACGCCGTGCCGCAGCACCGGCACCGGATATCTGCTGCCGAGCAGTTCTGATACGGTACTGCCCAGTCCTCCGATAACGCTCGCCTCCTCCACTGTCACAACTACCCCGGTCTCCCTGGCTGCCTTGAGGATCAGCTCCTCATCGAGCGGTTTGATCGTGTGGATGTCGATCACGCGGGCTGAAATACCTTCCTCTTCCAGCTGCTCCGCCGCCCTGAGGGCCATGGGAACCGTGATGCCGGTGGCAACGATGCTGATACCCTCTCCGTCTCTCAGCGTAACACCCTTCCCAAGTTCAAAACGATATCCTTCGATCCGGTCAGTGACGATTTCCGTCGCCATACGGCACATCCGCAGATAGACCGGTCCTTCATAGGCAAGGATCGCCTGAAGCGCCAGTTTCATCTCATACCCGTCACAGGGAACAACGACCGTCATTCCCGGCAGTGAGCGCATGAGGGCGATATCCTCGTTGCACTGATGCGTCGCGCCATCCTCTCCGACGCTCAATCCGCCGTGCGATCCCACGATCTTCACATTCAGATGCGGATAGGCAATACTGTTCCGGATCTGCTCGAACGCCCTGCCCGCCGCGAACATCGCAAAACTGTTGGTCACGGGAATCAGCCCGCAGGTGGACATGCCTGCTGCAATACAGGTCATATTCTGCTCTGCGATCCCACAGTTATAGAATCTCTCCGGATATTTTTTCGCAAAGGCATTGGTATTCGTCGCGCTGGAAAGATCCGCGTCCAGAACGACCATATTCGGATACTTCTCCGCCATTACAAGAAGTTCCTGTCCGTATGCGACTCTTGTCGCGATCTTTTCACCTGCCATATACTGCCTCCAATCCGGCCAGATGGGCCTTCAGTTCTGCAATTGCCAGCTCATACTGTTTATCATTGGGCGCTTTGCCGTGCCATTCTGCCGCTTTTTCCATAAAGCTGACGCCGCGCCCTTTCTGGGTCTTCAGTAAAATGACCGTCGGCTTCCCCTTCGTATTTCTCGCCTCCGCGAGCGCATCCACGATCTCGTCGTAATCATTTCCGTCGATCGTGATGACATGCCAGTTGAAGGCCTCGAATTTTCTGTCGAGGGGATGCGTCGGCATGACGTCCTCAGTCCTTCCGTCGATCTGAAGTCCGTTCACATCCACCATCGCGCAGAGGTTGTCAAGCTTCCACTTGGCGGCCGCCATGATCGCCTCCCAAACCTGTCCCTCATCCATCTCCCCGTCTCCGAGGATCGTATAGGTGCGGTAATCTTTCTTTAACTGCTTTGCAGCAAGCGCCATTCCGACTGCCGTGCTGATTCCCTGGCCCAGAGAGCCTGTAGACATATCGACTCCCTTGATATGGACCATATCCGGATGACCGGACATATGACCCTTGATGCTTCGAAGAAGCCTGATGTCTTCCTTCGGGAAAAAGCCTTTGAGCGCCAGCACTGCATAGAGCGCAGGCGCGCAGTGTCCCTTGCTCAGGACAAAACGGTCTCTGTCAGGATAATCCGGGTTCAGCGGATAAACCTTCATCTCATGAAAATATAACGTCGTCAGCGCATCCACACAGGACAGGGATCCGCCAGGATGGCCGGCCTTTGCGGCATGGACACCTTCCAATATCAGAATTCTTGCCTTCGTTGCGGCAATCTGTAATTCATGAAGCATAAATCTGTCTCCTATATCTGTTCATCAGTTAACTGCTAAAACTTCCTGCATCCGGACTCTTAAGGCTCCCGGATCCGGGAACGCCTCGCGTTCCTGCCGCGTCCGGACGCTCCCGCCCGCTCCCACCAGCAACGGTACTGACTTTCTTCTGACGCCTTCATTTAATTAGGAAGGTCGACTTCATTTTAAGAAAGTCGGCTTCATTTCTGACCATAATAAGCGTTCGGCCCGTGTTTCCTCTTATAGTGCTTGTCAAGGATATACTGCGGCATCTCCGCGTCCGGATTCAGGATCCTTGTCAGAATATCCATCTCCGCCACCTTATCCATCACGACCGCATTATAGACCGACTGCTTTGCATCTTTTCCCCAGGTGAACGGACCGTGATTCCTGACGACGATTCCGGGAATATCGAGCGGTTCATATCCTCCGGCCTCGATCGTCTCTGCGATCACTTTTCCGGTATTCAGCTCATAATCTGTCTCGACTTCCTCTTTCGTCAGCTCTCTGGTGCAGGGAATATTCCCGTAGAAATAATCCGCATGCGTGGTACCCAGCGCCGGAATCGCCACCCCGGCCTGCGCATACGCGACTGCATGAGCACTGTGCGTGTGCGTAATACCGCCGATCGAGGGGAAGCGGCGATACAGTTCCAGATGTGTCGGTGTATCGGAGGATGGCTTATAGCAGCCTTCGACGACCTCTCCTGTCATGAGATCCACGACGACCATATCTTCCGGCTTCATTCCGTCGTACTCCACCCCGCTCGGCTTAATAACGACATAGCCTGTCTCCCTGTCGATCTCAGACACATTGCCCCATGTGTAAATGACAACACCCTTTGCCACAAGATCCAGATTGGCCTCGCAGACTCTTTTTTTCATTTCTTCAAGCATGACATTCTCTCCATACTGCATAATGGCCGTGCTCCTCCTCTGCCTGTTCCTGCTTTCCCGAAGAAATAGACACGGCCATCGATTCTCTCAACTGCTGTATACTTAGGCGCTTGCGAAACTCTGTGCGAAATGGAATTGAAGCATAGATTTTCGCAATTGCCTGGTTGTATACTGAATAACTGTTTTGCAGCTGCGAATGCCTGTCAGGCATTCGCAGGCAAAATATGTCTCTGTTATCCCAGCATCGTCTCAGCAGCTTTCTTCTCCGCCTCGACGCATTTTAAGTACTGCTTCTTATATTTTTCGAATCCCTCGTGCCCTGACGCATTCGGCAGAATTGTTTCCGCCTGTGCATCCCGGAACACCTTCTCATCGAGCCAGTCGCTGAGCGCCTCGCCCTCTTCCTTTTCACGCATGTAGGCTGCCAGGAGAGCCATTCCCCACGGACCGCCTTCGCCGGCCGTCTCCATCACGGTCACCGGCACATTCAGGGCATCCGCCATGAGCTTCTGTCCGACGCCCTTCGTCTTGAAAAAGCCTCCGTGCCCGTAGATCTGGTCGACCTCAACATGCTCATTGCAGAGCAGAAGATCATTGCCTGCGCAGAGTGTAGCAATTGCACTGTAGAGATGCGTGCGCATGAAAGACGCGAGCGACACTTTCACATCAGGTCTCCGCATGAAGATCGGAGTGCCTGCGGATGTTCCGATCACGGGTTCTCCGGCATAGCAGTTGAACGCCATGAGCCCGTCACATGCCGGATCTCCCTCGAGCGCTGCCGTATAAAGCATGGGGTACAGCTCCGCTTTATCCCGATGCGCGTCTGCTGTGTCCAGAAGATCACTGAACAGATTTACCCACGAGTCAATATCCGAGCTGCATGTATTGCAGTGGATCATCGCGACCGGCATTCCATCCGGCGTCGTGACCATATCCACTTCAGAATAGACATGAGCAAGCGGTTTCTCGAGAACGATCATTGAGAAAATGGATGTCCCGGCAGAAATATTCCCGGTCTTCACCCTCACACTGTTCGTGGCAGCCATGCCGGTCCCTGCGTCTCCCTCCGGCGGGCAGAACGGAATTCCTGCTTTCAGCATACCGGTCGGGTCGAGAAGCACAGCGCCGGCCTCGGTAAGCTGTCCGTCCTTTTCTCCGGCTGCCTTGACAGGCGGAAGGATCTCTTCCAGCGTGTAGGGCATTCCCTGCTCCTTAAGCCATGCATCGTAGATTTTTATCATATTCCGGTCGTATGTCCCGTCGGCAACGGGGAACATACCGGATGCCTCCCCGATTCCGATCGCCTTCTCTCCGGTCAGCTTCCAGTGAACATACCCTGCAATCGTGGTGAGAAAAGCGATGTCCTTCACATGCTCCTCGCCGTTAAGGATAGCCTGCGTGAGATGGGAGGATGACCAGCGCTGCGGAATATTGAACTGCAGCATGTCTGTGAGAAGCTTTGATGCTTCCGCGGTCCTCGTGTTCCTCCATGTCCGGAAAATGCAGAGCTGCCCGCCGTCCTTATCGAACGGAATATAGCCGTGCATCATTCCCGAAATGCCGATGGATCCGACAGATTCAAGTGTAATCTCATATCTGGACTGAACATCCTGTGCCATGGCGGCATAGGCCTTCTGTATACTGTTCCAGACGTCTTCCATCGTGTATGTCCACCAGCCGTCAACTTTTCTGTTCTCCCAGACACAGTCGCCGGAGGCGATCGGCGTGTGGTCGCTTCCGATCAGCATTGCCTTTACGCGGGTAGACCCCAGTTCGATTCCAAGAGATGTTTTTCCTTCTTTTATATCCGATATCGTGCTCATATAAATCTCCTTCCAGGCCGGCTGCACCGCAGCGTGTGGATATTTCAAACGGCTTTTATGCCCCGAAGCGACGCGCAAAGCCCATTTATCTGCAGAATCTGTAATACATTTCGTTCCACTTCATCTCATTGCGCAGTGTACGGATATTCGTATCCTTATTGATCACGACCGCTTCAATTCCCATGTTGGCAGCCCAGTCGCACATCTCCTCTGCCGTGATATCGTAGCTGAATGCAGTGTGATGGGCACCGCCCGCATAGATCCACGCCTCTGCGCCCACAGCCAGATCCGGCTCAGGTGTCCAGAATGCTGTTGCGACCGGAAGCTCCGGCATTTCCTTCTCCGTATGCTTTACATTGACTTCATTGATGATCAGACGGAAGCGGTCTCCCAGGTCTACGAGCGAGCACGCAATTCCGTATCCTTCTTTCGCGGTGAATACCAGTCTCGCCGGATCCTCGCGGTCACCCATGGAGAGCGGTTTCTCCCTGATGGCGATCTCGCCGTCCGCGATACTCGGGCAGATCTCCAGCATGTGCGCCTGCAGAATGCCTTCCTTCCCCTTCACAAAGTTGTAGGTATAATCTTCAAAGAATGTAGTTCCCTTCGCGTCCTTCTTCCCCTCTGTCATGAGCTTCATGACTCTGACAAGGGCAGCCGTCTTCCAGTCGCCTTCCGCGCCGAAACCGTAGCCTTTTTCCATAAGGCGCTGAATTGCAAGGCCCGGGAGCTGCTTCAGTCCGCCAAGGTCGCCAAAGTGCGTTACCACTGCCTGGTAATTATTCTCTTTGCAGAATTTTTCGATTCCGAGCTCGATCTGCGCCTGCACTTTGACGTGCTCTCTGAATTCTTTCGGGTCCCTGCCCTCCTCGACGATCTTGTATGTGCGGTAATATTCTTCCGTCAGAGCTTCCGTCTCGCTGTCGGGGATGGAATCCACATACTCAACAAGGACATTGACCGGCCATGCGTCGATTTCCCATCCGAATTTGATCTGCGCTTCGACCTTGTCGCCTTCCGTGACAGCAACATTCCGCATGTTATCTGCAAATCTGGCAACTCTCACATGGGAGCTCTCGATGACGCCGACTGCCATGTACATCCAGGAAGCCAGCTTTTCCACCACTGCCTCGTCTTTCCAGTGACCGGCAATGACCTTTCTCTCGATGCCCATTCTGGTGACGATATGGCCGTACTCTCTTCCGCCGTGAGCCGTCTGGTTCTCATTCATGAAGTCCATGTCGATCGTCTCATAGGGGATTTCCTCATTGTACTGTGTATGGAAATGGCAAAGCGGCTTGCGGTACTCCTGAAGTCCGAGGATCCAACTCTTGGCCGGTGAAAAAGTATGCATCCAGGTAATGACGCCCGCACAGTTCTCATCGTTATTTGCCTCGTTAAAAGTCTTCCTGATGAGCTCGTTGGTGATCAGGGTCGGCTTCCATACCAGTTTGAACGGCAGCTTTCCGCTTTCGTTCAGTTTCTCCACTATCTCTTTGGAGTGGGCAGCGACATGAGCAAGGCACTCATCTCCGTACAGATCCTGTGAGCCTGTGCAAAACCAGAATTCATAGTTCTTCATAACGTATAATTCTCCCTTCTTATCCTGTCTGTTTATATTTTTCCGCAAATAAATGAACTGATTCGTGCCCGATCCTGTGCTTCTCTTTAAGCAGGCAAACGTCCTTTCAGAACAGGATCAGCTTCTTTATCCTGAATTATTCACGAGGGTAGATTCTATACGGAATCTTCCGCTCGGAGTTTGAAAATCGGCAATTCATTAGCAACGCGGACTGAGTTATCCACAAA
>OMVU01000155.1 GCA_900314565.1 uncultured Eubacteriales bacterium | reverse complement strand
AAACTTGTAGATCGCTGATTTATCCTTGAGCTCGTCGTAATCGACGCCGTTGAAGCAGGTGTGGTCCCAGACAAAATCTGAATACTTGCCGTTCCTTCCTGGAAATGTGAACTTGGTCCAGGCTCCGATCGTCTTGGGATCGGAGACCGTTTCCGTCCGGTTTTCCTCATTGACCTTGACGGCCTGTACCGTTTCTGTCTCATCAGCGCCCATGCGGTGGTTTAAGACAATGTCCGCATAGACATCAATACCGCAAGCCTGTAATTTGTTAACTGCATCTATATATTCGTCTTTGGTCCCGTATTTGGTGGGGACTGTCTTTTTCTGATCAAATTCTCCGAGATCGTACAGATCGTAGACCCCGTAGCCGGTATCATTTATTCCTGCCTGCCCCTTGTATGCGGGAGGCAGCCACACTGAAGTCACACCCTTATCGGAGAGCTCCTGAGCCTTCGAGGATACTGTCTTCCAGAGCGAAGCATCTGCCGGCAGATACCATTCAAAAAATTGAAACATTACACCATTTTCTTTACCCATAGCAGTGAAACCTCCTTTCACTGTCAGGCTTGTGGTTGGAATGTATCATAATTCTATTCAGTTTGGCGTTCAAGGTTTATTTTGACAAGTTATGGGGCTTTTCTGACATCCGGTCTTCCATAGCCTTATGAAGACTGCCGCTGATATAGAGATAGCCGACAAGGATCGGGATATAGGAGATGGACATTGTAAGGAATAAAGAGATGATCATTCCAAGGATCCTGGGCAGGTGAAGATAAACACTGCAGATCATGAGAAGGGCTATATATCCGAAGAAGATCAGATAGATCACGCCGCACATTCCGGCGGACTGCAGGATATTCTGCGCGGCAGAATTGGAAAAAGGTTTCGCAACGGTGTAGGCATAGATAAAGACCAGGACCAGCGCGATTACGCCGGAGATCCTGGAAGGATAGTAGCTTGTCAGGGGCTGCGGCTTCCTGATGGGATAGCGCAGCTTTTTAAGGATCGCATAACTGAGATAGTAGACGATCAGGCCTTCCATGGCGCCTACAAATCCCGTGCTGATGATATACATGCGGCGGAGATAATCATAGGACAGAATGCCTGTTGAAGTATCAACGCCTGCCTGTGCGAGCATTGTGTTCATAGTCTCCTGCATTGCCATGATATCGGCATTGAGGTCAAAACCGGCAAAAGTAGCCAGCGCCACAGTACACAGAAGCTCCATGGCGGCGGAGAGGATCATGACCAGAATGAGCGTGCGGTTCATATCCCTTCCGGATCTGATGCAGGAACCGTAAACCATGCCGACAAAAGACATGCCTATGGCGTAGAACATGCCGGTGAAGGTTCCGAAGAGGAACGCGATCAGGATCGTGCAGAAAAAGACAGGCAGGCTGTCCTTCCATCCGTATTTGGCAGAAAAAGCCACCATAGGGATGGGAAAAATGAACATAAAGAAACCCTCGAACATTCCGCCGGTCTGTCGGTTGACCAAAAGCAGAACGCCGAAGATAGCAACGATCATAGCTCCAAAAGTTAATTCCTGTGTTTTCGTATTCATAAATAGGAATATACACCAAATTGAAAGTATTGTAAATCTGCGCACATAATAAAGAAACTGCCGCGTCAGCGGCAGTTTCCGTATAAATCAATGCAAGTGTTAACTGATCATTCCTCATCGGCGGCATCGGGCCTGATGTCGGCGCTTCCAACGTCCTCTCCGGCGTGCTCGGGCTCACCGATGGCTCCGGTCTTGACCTTGCTGATGATAACTCTCAGCTTTCCGTTGGGATCCACAGGGATCTCATCAAGCCACTGATATGTGATCCTGATGGAAGGATCCTTGAACATGGCCATGAGCTTCTCGTCGAGGACCTTTTCGATCTCTTCCTGCTTCTCCACGGGAGTTTCGGGATTTCTCACCATCATAAGGGTCAGATCCTCGTAGGTCTCCTGAACCATTCTGTAGGAGATGATCTCAGGGATGTAGTTGACTACGCCTGAGATGTTGCCCCACTCGGTAACGCTTCCGTCTCTGTGGTGAATAACGTCATTCATGCGTCCCTGGACACCTCTGACAAAGCGAAGACCCTTCTTCATGTAGCTGTCCGCCTGATCAAAGGAAGTGTAGTTGATCAGAGGGAGCTCGGTCTTGTACAGAGGAGTGATGACCATCATGCCCTTCAGGGCGGGACCTGTCAGATCCTGGTTATAGACGTTTACTACAAAGAGGTCGCTGTTGACCTGATAATATTTCTTTCCGGGGATCCTGATGACACAGGAGCCGGTCTCGCCCATTCCGTAGGCATCGATGAGGCCGGGACCGAAGACATCCATCAGAAGCGCTCTGGACGGATCATCGAGCATCTCGCCGAAAGGAGTGTAGAAGCTGGGCTGGTGGATGTAAAGGTCGTTTTCCTTGACATATTTGGCGATACGCATCAGCAGGTTCTTGTGGTTGTAGAGATAATCGGGCTTGTATGCGTTGATCTCATCCACAAGGGTCTGGGTGTCGACGCGCTGCTTGATCGTGTCGGACATATATTTGCGGCGGAGGATGCCGAGCTTCTGGACGGGAGAGTCATATTCCTTGACCGGTCCGTGCAGGGAATTGGGGCGGCACATTGTCTTTCCTGTGAAAGGATTGAATCCGCCGTATCCCATGGTGCGCAGCCAGTTCGCTGTGACGTATGCGTACTCCTTGGGGGAGATCAGGACGCGCAGCGGTCTTCCGGTGGAACCGGAGGTGGGAGATACGTGCCAGTATTTATACTTCTCAGGATCCTTAGCTGCCTCCTCGTCCATCCAGTCGCGGAGCTGATCCTTAGTGAGAAGCGGGAATTTATAGAGGTCCTCGGCGCAGTGATAGTCGTCGGGAGTTGTTCCGCTCTGC
>OMVU01000109.1 GCA_900314565.1 uncultured Eubacteriales bacterium | reverse complement strand
GAAGTACGGATCCTCGCACCGCGTCAAGTTCTTCGCCGTGCCCTTCGAGGATGTCGTAGGCGAGATCCTCCAGAAGATTGACCACCACCTGATGGGCGTTGTCCTGAAGCGCATGATGATGCGCGCCGCAGCGAAGATCGCCGAGAGGGAGGGAATCAAGGCCCTCGTAACAGGCGAGAGCGTCGGGCAGGTCTCAAGCCAGACCATCACTAACCTCTCGGTGATTGACCGGGTTACTCCTGTCCTCATACTCCGTCCTTTAATTACCATGGACAAGCAGGACATCATCGACAAATGCCGCGAGATCGGGACCGAGGAGCTCGCGGCCGCGATGCCGGAGTACTGCGGAGTGATCTCGCAGAAGCCGACCATCCATGCGGATCTCGGGAGAATCGAGGAGGAGGAGAAGAAGTTCGACTTCTCGATTCTTGACAAGGCGATCGAGGACTCGCGCTGGACCGACATCAAGGAAATCGGCGAGGCGCCCAAGGGGGCTGAGCCGGAGGTCGAGTATGTCACCGCTGCAGGCAAGGGCGAGGTCGTGCTTGATGTCAGGGCCCCCGATGAGGCGGAGGAGAATCCGCTGAAGCTCGAGGGAGCGGAGATCAAGGAGCTCCCCTTCTACAAGATCGCGACGGAGTTCGGGAACCTGGACCAGACGAAGACCTACCTTCTCTACTGCAAAAACGGCGTGATGAGCAGGCTGCAGGCGCTCATTCTCAAGGAGAGAGGGTTTAAGAACGTCAAGGTGATCAGGATCTGAGGACTGGTCTGAGAGCACACGGTCTAGATGCCGGACTACCTTTAACAAGGAATGTCCGGCATGTTAATGCGTAAACGCCTCGTTGAGCGAACAATAATAACTTTCTGCTATAGAAGAACTGCTGTTTACTTGTATCGAATCACTGACAGACACTATAGTCCTGCGGTCTCTTGCATTGAATCAACTAACTTACATTACTTGTCGGATCCGGTCCGTATTTATTTTCGCCATCAGTACCTTTACCAATGCAAACCCGTATCCAATAAAGTCCCAAAACCAATGACAATACTAATAAAACCCAGTAAGAACCACTACGGGCGAGTGGCGGGACAAACCTAAGTGGCCAGATAAGCATGAATGCTGCCCATCCAGACCAGCAAAGATCATGACAACGCTTTACCAAAGTACACACAAAACTAACTAAAAAAACAATGGAAAAAAACACTCCCAATAAAATGGCAGCGTCTTCTAAGTGGAATACACGCGAACACCACAGCAACAGCAAAATCAAACCTGTAAACACTGCAAGAGAAACGATAATTCTGCACCAAAACTCCGTTCTGCCAATGCGACCTTTAGATGTAAACCAGCCTGCAATTGACTGCAAGCTATAATGCTTATCGCTGTAGTACTTCGTGTCAGGTGTTATTGGTGAATTCTTAGCTTTTGACTTGTCATCCTGTACTCCAGCACTGCCCAAATGTTGCTGACTTGCAGTGCTTCCAGTTCCGGTCATAAGACTGTCAGAGGAAGTCTTGTTGCCAATCTGCTGGGCATTCTGCCTCTGAATTCCTGTGTTCGAAGTGTCCTTTGGTTCTACATCTGACGTCGCCCCGCAACCAATTTGTCCACGACTGCCAGTACAGTTACCGAATGGATCAAACCCATGATCGGAAGGTTCTATTACTGATGAGGCGAGTCCCATTGAAAACATAATGCAGTCCACAGCATAATCAGCGAACTTTGGCTTGAAGTTCTGATCCGCGACAAGGATTTTTTTCAGACGTTCGGCATAGCCCAGGCACTCCTCGCTGCTCCCGTCCATGCCGAGACGACAGAGCTCCTTCCCGTACCCGTCTTCCACGATAGATTTCATAACCTGTTTTGCAGCAGGATAATCATCAAACACCTTGTAATCGGCGAGAATGGATACGAGACGCTTCTCCTTAAGGACACTCATCCCGAATTCCTTGATAATTTTCTTCAAAGCGTCCTGAAGCTTCATATTCAGCCGTCCTTGCAATGTTCCTTCTCCTGAATGGAGAACTGGAAAATGAGTCTGTAAAAACTCGGATCACAATGCTTACGTATGCCTGCATGTTTGCCAAATAAAAGATCATCACGACAGCATAGCAGGACATATTTTATTGCAACAGGCTGCTCCGTGTCCAAAAAACATGTCCCAGAGTACGCTGGCCCATTTCACCCGGCTCTAACGGCGACATGCCATAAACATGTAAAAAACAGCGCTATGGTTGTTTTTAATCAATCTGTCAGCTGTTTTAATAAGGGCCGTATCTGTTTTTACCATCAGTTCCTTTAACAAAACAAGCCGCTATCGACACACCAGCAGTCATAGGCACAGCTGTAATACCGATGAACCAAATACAAATAAGTACAATTGTAAATACAAGCTCATTTGCTGAAGATACACCTCCATGAAACAATGAATCGATAGCTTCTCGTAATCCCAGCTCAATCAAATACCTTACAAACGAAGAAAGAGAATATAAAAAGGCTAAAAAAGGAAAAATCAAAAACATCAAGACATTAAAGGCACTCCCCAATGCATTCCGATCAAGATCATGAAAGCGTCTCGACCAAATTGAGCTGAATATTGGGAAAAAGACCAATAACACTACAACAATAAAAAACAGTGCATCGCTAGGTTCATGCTTTGAAAATAAACTGTCAAACTTATACAGCAGCCAAGACCAGATAGTTAATCTCATCCATAATTCCCCTCGGCACATTCGTCCTTTAAGGGTATACCAGCCTGTTGGTGACAGTAGGGTATACTCCTCACTGCTGTAGTATTTCGGAGCTGGCGTTATAGAAGATTTTGCAACATTTTGATTTTGAGATGAATTGTCAAAAGATCCAACCACTCCTTGGTTCGGCTGATAAGCAGGCCTGCTCTGTCTAACACCAAAGTTGCCTTGCACGCTTGCTCTGCCATTAACTGATTTGGAAGCTTTCCCTGCAGTGCCTTTGAATGTCTGAGCACTGACTGTTCCAGCCTGGCTTGTATTGTATCTGCCATTCTGCAAACGGTTGGTCTCCGTAGATGAGTTATTGCACTCTCTGAGCACTGCCCATGCCGCCTTCTCATCAATCGGGAACTCTACAAACTGGCTGACGCTCTTCCGGAGTCTCATAACGAAAAGTCTGTCAATGGATTTCCCATAGCTCTGCATGTAGCCGATCCGGTACAGGTTAATCTGCAGCGATACTTTTTCGGGATAGAGCCTCGACGTTCTCTTGATATCACCAACTGCGGTCTGTCCGTTTAATGAGGCAATCAGATCAAGCCTGCCGGCGCATACTGGTTTCCCTGACTCATCAAATATGATGACCGGTAGCTCGCTCGACTCTACTCTTACTCCATATCTGCTCTTCAGTGTCAGGTAGTTCCAAAACTCCTCTGATGAGCCGCGCGTGCCAAATTTCTCAAACTGCTCTATCTCATTATGTAGCGCTGTTCCCCTTGCCGCGGCTCTACGGAGGACGTCCTGTGGAATATTTGAATAATCGTCAAGCCCGTGGAGCCTTGAATATCTTTCGAGGAGCTCTGTAACAGAAGGGACCTTCACACCATCAACATAATACTCATGAGGTCCTTCATAGAAAACTACCGAATGCCCGCGGATGGAATACGATGTACTGCCTGATGATGCCATTGAATTTCCTGCCAAAATATGCGGAATGCAGACCGTTGCTAGTGAACAGCCAATAATTCATACACAGATGACATATTTTATTCTTCAGCACAAAATATCTCAAACCAACTAGCTCAATCCTAATCCGGTTTTTGCGATTAATTGGATAATAAAGAAAGGCGGGATCCTCTGCATCGAAGAATTCCGCCACATATGTATCAAGGAAAAGTCCTGTTTTTGCTGGACTTATTTTCAGCTGTTTTTCGTCTGCTTTTTAACTGCAATGCCTGGACAAGTATCTTTAACCAAAGTTCAGACGTTTTTTGATACAAAGAATACTGTAACTGAAAGAATCAGTGATGCTACGTATGTCTGAATCTCTCAATGACAGCAGATTGTTACAAGCTTTCTTAAGACTTTCCTCCTGTATGCAACCAATACATAGCAGAAATATAATTATTCAGGCCTTCTTCGCTGTTGAGCGGATATTTCATGTTTACGGACGTGAAGTATTCCTTAATGGAGTCATTTGATATCTCCTCATTGGAGTTGTCATCTGGTCCATACCCCTGACGGGCGTTCACCCAAGGGGCTTCTTTATGGGTAATCCGCTCCAGCGTCTTTCCGCCATATCTGCCGAATGTTCCAAGCACAAGGTCAGCTATGTTCCGTTCGTCATCGCTGAGCAGATCCTTTTTGTCGCGAAGAACTGCGAACCTGGCATCATCAATCGGATTGTATTTGAAGTCATGGAACAGATTGTATACATTATGATAAACCGGGCCGTGACGCCATGCCTCGCAGGTTTCGCTGAACATAAACCGTCCAGTTAAAGCAGAATATACTCCCTGAATGTAATAAAGCAGCTTCTGAAGCGCCAGTGGAGTTACTTCATCTACAACATGGAATATATAAGCGATGACACCCTGCATTTTATCTGGTATCAGAAATGCCTTCTCAAGGGTATCAGCAGCTTTCATGGCCTTAATATATGCAGAGTCAGCAATTTTCTCTCTGTTCTTATTGAGCATTTCCTTCATGAATGCAGGTGATGACAGAGCACTGCGTATGACATCAGAATACTCTTTCGACGGCACCTGACCGTCAAGATACCGGGTAATAGTAATCTCACCGAATCCGAGAGCCAAAGAAAGCGGAGTTTTCCCGATATCGTAGATTTTCATGAGATCCTTGATATCTTCGATCGAAACAATCGATTCCGCTTTACGATACTGCTCGTCAATTTCACGGGAATTCAGATCAAAAACTCCCGGGACGCTCATTTCATGACCACAGCAGTCGCATACATAAGTCGTAATAACGAAACTGTAATCCTTATCCCGTATCCTTTTATTAATGGTTTTCTTAACGACAGAATAAGGCTTAACCTCCCTGCAGAAAATGCAGAAGTCCTCCTTCTTTACCTGCCTCATGTTTTCCCCTCCTAACTCATTTATTTAACCAAACCGCGATCATCTAAACGGGTATGTCAGCGCCCATTTCTGTTCGTGGAATGAAATAACAACTACATACGGGCCTTCGAGCTTGTTAAACTTGATATAAAGCGACACTGCTTTTTCAATTTCAATATCGGAATACTTTTCAACCAATGACACGTCCTTACCGAAAATATAGAGCTTCTCATTGGGATACCCTGGATTAGTATTATTGACTACTGAAGAAAAATCCTCTGTCTCAAGGCTCAACAGTATCTCTTTTGCCTTAGCTTCATTGAGGACATAATCTTCAAACAACTGCCTATTGTCCTGTCTGTTTTCGTTACGAGCAATTTTATAATGACCAATCTTGATTGCAGCTTTGACATCCTTTAAATAAGAGTCGATCTCGCCTTTTGAAGGAACCAAATTTCTGCCTCCCAATTAATGATATAAATATTAAAAATTTACATCATCAGATTAAACAAATGATAGATATTTGTCAATATTCTATCATCGCATTTTCACAAATGAAGCAATCACGCTCCTTAAACAGGCCATCAAATGGCTTATAGCTCAAAATTTCTTCACTGCCCACCATTCCCGTCTCCGTGCTAATATTAGTCAGGCCGAGGCTTCGGTATTGCTTTGAAGCCCAAAGACTGATCCTGGCCGACCGCTTCATGAATCCCGGCCGCTCTCACTTTGAGGACAAAGTACTTACACACACGCTTTTTTGCCGCATTGAAAAGGAATATGCTGTTCTTCACCAGAAAACCAGACACCACGACAGCCCACGAGGCCCCCGAAGAGGCCGCAGCCCCGAAGGCCGCCCCTTCCCCTGACGCATTGCCTGAAGCCGGCGAGGAGCCCGAGGAGAAGTTCTTCTCCGTGAGGTACTCTGCCCGTGCCATCATCACTCCGTTCGCTGAGGGCGAGAGCATCCCGTCAGAGCCAGACTTTCTCCGCGAGATCCCGGAGCTCTTCAATATCGCGTCGCCCTGCGCTCCCTCTGACCTCGTGCGCTTCCGGAGGATGTCGATGGTCCCGGGGGACACCGGGCGCCTCGCGGCCTTCCTCCTGATGCAGGCGGAGAGGATCAACGGCCTTACCCGCTATATAGTTGACGAGGCCTCAAAGGACGCGATTGATACAGAGACAATAAGCGCCGGCGGCTTCACCGTGAGGACTTCTCTCCAGAGAGGCACCCTTGCGCGTGTTCAGGTGTTCCTCCCCGAATACGGCACCGCCGCGTACGCCGTCGCGAGGGCTGAGAAGCCCGGGGACGCGGAGAAAGCACTTATTCCTCCTGACGCGTCGCAGTGCGCCTTCTTCCGCTTTATAATCATCAGGGATCAGGATCGCGCTGCGCTTCAGGCGGCTATCGCCGAAATCGAGCGGAAATCACTCCGGGAGCGCAAAGCGGCGTCAAAGAAGAACACAGAGTAAGAAGAGCGGGGTCAGCAGTGGGCAGGAGCAGCGGGGCAGGAGTTCCTTTTTCAGTCCTTCCGGAGAGCATCGGGAAAGCAGCAGAGAACAAAGGCAAAGAGCCTCTTAAGATAGGCCCGCTCCCGGGCTCAGCGATGTCCTTCGCCGCAGCGGAGCTCTGCACTCAGCACGACGGCATGCTCCTTGTCATAACCGAGGACACCGCCTCCGCGGAGA
>OMVU01000113.1 GCA_900314565.1 uncultured Eubacteriales bacterium | reverse complement strand
ATTATACCAAAAAAGGGAGGTCAATGCTCTTTTTATTTGAATCTCCCGTAAAATCAAGGTTTTTGAAATATAAAACAGGTAGTAGATTTGACACTACCGCAGAGATATTGGAGGAGAATACATGCAATTTGATGAGATGGGTAATAAATCCGGAAAGACCCTGATGTTGCTTCCCGGAACAGCATGCGACTATCAGACGAACTTCAGCACAGTGCTGGATCGGCTGGGAGAGAAGTATCATCTGATCTGCGTCAATTACGACGGCTTTGACGGCAGCGGATCGATCTTTCCGGATATGATCACGGTCACGAAAAAAATAGAGAAGTATATTCTCGACAATTTTGATGGTCATCTGGACGGTGCAATCGGTTCATCTTTAGGCAGCAGCTTTCTGGGACAGCTGATCCAGAGAGAAACCATCCATATAGATCACGGCATTTTCGGAAGTCCGGATCTTGACCAGAGCGGAAAATTCAGCGCCTGGCTGCAGTCGAAACTTGTGGTCCCGCTCCTGACCGGATTTACGAAGAACGAAAAGAAGAAGGCCAAAACCAGAGAAAAGTTAAAGAGCTTTTTCGAAATGAGTGATGAGGCGGCAGACCGTTTCATGGGCTGCTTTGAAAAATTCAGCCCGGAGTCCATCAAAAACGAGTATTACACGGACCTGCTCACCTGGCTTAAGGAGGACATCCATGTGGAGAATACGAAGGTCCATTTCATTTACGCCAGCAAAATGGGCGAAAAGTATCTGAAGCGCTATAAAAAATATTTCCGGGATCCGGACATCCGGGAGTTCAACATGCAGCATGAGCAGTGGCTCTTCGGAGGCGAGCAGTATACCGTACCGGTGCTTTTGGCGATTGATGAGTTCATGGGAACAGCGGAAGAGCGATGAATTACTCTTTGATCTGGCACATTTCTTCGATCCACTCTCTGCGCTTTATGGCGGAAAGCCAGTTTTCCGGAATGGAGTCATATCCGTAATACAGTCCGGCAAGCCCTCCGGCGATTGCTCCTACGGTGTCAGTATCGTCTCCGAGATTGACCGCTTTCAGAAGCGCCTGATCAAAACGATCGGTCGTGATCAGGGACCATACAGCTGCTTCCAGTGCGTCGACGACATATCCGGTACTCTTGATCTTTTCTGCGGGCAGGGATTTAAAAGCGGTCAGATCCCTCAGACGGTCATAATAATGGAGATTCTCTTTGTCAGCGAGACAGGATTCATAGAATGCGAACCCCTGCGTGAGTCCTTCCTGCATTCTTTCCTGCAGAGGCCCCTCTCCGATCAGGATCTGCTTTACCATAAAGAAATACAGGCCGCATGCAATATTCGAGCGGATATGGGCATGGGTAAGACCGCCGACAGAGTGTATAACGTCGATCGCATCACGATCAGAGTATATTCCACTGGTTTCCATAACACTGCAGTAGATGCAGGCCGGCAAGATCCGCATAAGGCTTCCGTTGCCGTTATTCCGTGCCTCGTCTCCGCCGCATTTTTTTGCATTTCGGATCCTGCTGTAACGGTCGATCGCCTGCATCGTGCCGCGGCCGATATCGTAGGACTGTCCGTAAGGTGTAAAATCTCCGTCGTATAACCAGTTCATGAAATTTTCCATGATATCGTCCAGATCGATCTTCCCGATTCGCCGGATACTTTCCAGCAGTGCAATGGTCAGGCTGCTGTCGTCTGTCCAGGATCCTTCGGGAAGATTGAACGTCCCATATCCGCGCATGTCTGTGACCGGATGCCGGGCGACCTCTTTCCGTGATTCAAATTGTACGGGGCAGCCGAGGGCGTCGCCGACGACTACTCCCATGATTCCGTTCAGCCAGATGTTGGTATTATCTGTCATTCAAATCATCCCCTTCTTTTTAAAATTTCTGATCTCTGATTACGATCTTATCATAGCATATGCAGTGACAGCTGCGGTCGCTTCCCGGGCGACTTCAACGGCAACATCATCTTTTTTCGTCATTTAAAATGGAAAGCTGCTGACGGAGATGGATTGGGGGCAGGTCCGAAAAGAGGTTGGTGTAAGCGTCGATTCCCAGCTGATTCCCCTATAGGATAAGGCAGGAGAACTGCCTGCACTGCGGTCTTTGTTTCCGCGATTGCCCTGCGGAGGCAATTATCAGGCGAGCAGGAGAAGCGGCAGCTGACGAAGGTTGATTATCGTACAGCGGAGGTCCGCTTCGGAAATTCAGCCGGTACCGGGCACTAATGAGAAGAAAGCTATGATGTGGGAGCAAGCATGAGCGAAAAACGAATGAACGCAATAGTGATTTATGAAGCGGGAGGACCGGAGAAACTGGTTTACAAGGAAATACCGGTTCCGGCAGTGAAACCGGGCTGGTCTCTGGTCAGGATCATCGGGCGCGGTGTCAACCATTCCGAAATCTTCACTCGTGACGGACAGTCGCCTTCGGTAACATTTCCCAGGATCCTGGGGATCGAGTGCGTAGGGGTGATCGAAGAATCGACAGATCCGGGAAGGCTCCCGGTGGGACAGAAAGTAATCTCGATCATGGGAGAAATGGGCAGAGCTTTTGACGGCGGCTATGCCGAGTACGCGCTACTTCCTAATCATCAGATCTATCCCGTGACGACAGACTTGCCATGGGAGACCCTTGCCGCGCTGCCCGAGACCTATTACACGGCATATGGCTCCATGAAAAACCTGAGGATCACGGAAGGAAGCAGGATCCTCGTGCGTGGAGGAACGAGCGGTGTCGGTGTCGCGTTCGTGAGGCTGGTAAAGAGCGGCTTCAAAGAAGTGCAGGTAACGGGGACGACGAGAAATATGCGAAAGGCGCAGGCCTTGCTGGATGAAGGATTTGATCAGGTCGTGGAGGACAGGGATCAGGTGCTTCAGACCGGAGAAAAATATGACCGGATCTTCGATCTGATCGGGCCGGCCGCACTGCGGGATACCTTCGCCCATACAGCGGATGGCGGGATCATATGTGTGACAGGGCTTCTGGGAGGAAAGTGGACGCTGGAGGATTTTGACCCGCTGGAGGATTTGCCGGCCAATGCATATTTGACGGCCTTTCATTCCGGCAATGTCACAGAGCAGAGTCTGCAGGAAATGCTGGACTACGTGAAGGTTCACGAAGTGGACTGCAGACCGGAGAAGGTGTTCGTCCTGTCGGAAATGGCAAAGGCGCATGAATACCTGGGCAGCAGCCGCAGCTTTGGAAAAGTCGTTGTTATGTCGGAGTAAACGGTCGCTGAGGAGGGAAATTTAATCCCGGAACTGAAATGATCCGGTGAAATGCCCTGATGAAATGCCCCCTCAGGTATAGGAGCACTTATGATTCAGAAAATTACGGAGTATATCGCCACCCATCCGCAGCAGCTTGCGGAGCAGATCACCGCGCATATCGGAATCAGCCTTTTTGCGCTGTTCGTCGCAGCGCTGATCGGAATCCCTTGCGGTTGTCTTGCCGCAAAGCTTCAGAAGGGTGAGGCTTTCCTTACAGCACCTTTTGAGATGCTGAGAGTCGTGCCGTCCCTCGCTGTATTGATTCTTCTGATCCCCATTATGGGGACGGGCGTTCCGCCGGCGGTAACAGCCCTGACGATCCTCGCGGTACCGCCGGTACTGCTGAACACGATCGTGGGATTTCGGACAATCCCGGATTTCATAATCGAGTCAGCCAGAGGCATCGGCATGACGGAAAAGGAACTCTTCTGGAGAGTCAAAATACCCTGTGCTCTGCCGATGATCCTGGCAGGCATGAGGACGGCGCTGGTAGAAGTGGTCGCAAGCACAACGCTTGCGGCAAAGATCGGAGCGGGCGGCCTCGGTGAGATCATTTTTACGGGACTCGGACTCTATCGGATGGATCTGCTTGTGCTGGGCGGCGGTCTGGTAGCAGTCCTGTCGCTGGCATCAGGGTGGCTGTTCGATATTGTGGCCAGAAGGATGCTAAAATACAAATATGTGTAACGGATGCCCGAATGCATAGAGTGTTGTATGGATCTGCAATTGTTCGGGCAGGCTCTTGCGAAACATTGCTCTTCATACGATCCCATTTCGCACAGAGTTTCGCAAGCGCCCGATTTTTCGGGACATGAAAGGAGAACGAAATATGAGAAACATTTTGAAAAAAGGAATGGCAATACTGCTCGCAGTATCTGTGACTGCAGCGCTGGCTGCATGCGGCGGACAGTCGGCCTCCTCCGGGGAATCCGGGTCGGGAGAGAAGAAATCAGTGGTCGTCGGATCGAAGGATTTCACGGAAAATGAGATCGTCGCGGAGATCTATGCACTGGCTCTGGAAGACGCCGGATTCAAGGTCGAGCGTAAGATGAATATTGCGGGTTCCGTCGTTCACACCAGTATTACAAGCGGAGAGATAGATCTCTATCCGGAATACACCGGAACAGGGCTTATCACAATTCTGGGAATGGAGGCGCTGACAGATCAGGACGAGGTCTACAACACGGTCAAAGATGCCTACAATAAGCAGTTCAATATTACATGGCTCGACTACGCGCAGGCCAATGACGGACAGGGTCTGTTCATCAGCCGTAAGGCCAGCGATGAATACGGCATCACGAACATCTCGCAGCTGCAGGCAAATGCGGACAGACTCAGGTTCTGCTCTCAGGGTGAATTTGATGAGAGAGAAGACGGTATTCCGGGTCTCACCAGGCTCTACGGCGAGTTCAACTGGAAATCCTCCAAGATATACGACAACGGTCTCAAATGGGAAGTAGTCGATAACGATGAAGCGGACGTCGCCACTGCGTATACAACAGAAGCCCATCTGACTGAGACCGACAAGTATGTTCTTCTGGAGGATGACAAGCATATGTGGCCGCCCTATAACCTGGCGCCGATCGTCAGAAATCCCGCTGTTTGCAACGAAGATCGCATTCTACGCGCGTGATGTCAGAGGAGGACTGGGTGAACGGCAGACCTTCCGTACGATCCTGCAGTTCATGGCGAAGTACCATCCGGACGCGTTGCGTCCGAACCTGGACCTGATCGGCGTATACGGCCGTTACGATGACATGTACTGCCTGGTCGGAACTCCGATGGAGGAGGAGATGTGGGCCGCCATGAAGAGACAGTTCGAGGAGGACCGTCAGAACCTGCAGGAGGGAAATGCCATTTCCCTGCTTGCAAAGTGGATCAAGACGGCAGACGCTTCTTCTGCAAATACCAGAAAGCTCGGTATTTTAACTGCGCAGAAGCTCGGTTACTCTGTATATGAGTTCAAGCGTCTGGTGCGTGCGATGCGTAAGCAGATCGGTATCGTGGAAGCGCTCATGTCTGCCGGACGCTGGGATGAGATCCGCTACTCTGCGGTCCCGTCCAGAGCCATGATGATCTACAGAAGGGCTTTCATGAAGCATGATGCTGATCGTTACAGTGCTTTCGTACAGAAGGCAGTGCATGGCGAGGAGACCATCCACTCTGCGACTCTGTTTCCGTACGATATCGTCGAGAGAGTCATGGAGATGAGGTGGAGTGGGATTCGGATCAGGGAAGATGAAACGCAGGAAGCCCAGTGGCGTCAGCTGCCGGACTATGTGGAAGCAGGGACCAATGCGTTGGTCATCGCAGATACTTCCGGTTCCATGTACGGAAGGCCGATGGCAACGTCGGTCGGGCTGGCGATATACTTCGCCGAACGGAATACAGGTCCGTACCATAACATGTTCATGTCCTTCTCCGGAACGTCCCGGATCCAGATGCTGAAGGGTGAGACCCTGGCGCAGAAGATCAACAGCATCAACATGAGTGACTGGGCGAATAACACGAATCTCAAGGCTGCATTCCAGCACGTTCTGAAGATTGCTGTGAAGAATCATGTGGCGCAGGAAGATATGCCGAAGTCGCTGATCGTTATCTCCGACATGGAAATTGATTACTGCGGCGACAGGGACTGGACATTCTATGAGAAGATGTCCCGGAAGTTCAGGGAGCACGGTTACCAGATTCCGAACGTCATCTTCTGGAACGTGGCAAGCCGCCATGACGTTTTCCACGCTGACAGGAGCCGTACCGGTGTACAGCTGGTGAGCGGCCAGTCCGCAGGCGTGTTCCGACAGGTCATGCAGTGCGTCGGACTGAATCCGGTGCAGGCAATGGAAAAGATCATTAACTCTGAGAGGTACACGGTAATTACGGTTGCCTGAGCGAAATGCTCAGGCAACCGCAAAGAATATGATAATATATAAACGATATTTACGGGGATCTGCAAGAAGGTGTAAAAGCTTTTAAAGCCGGTGATATAAATACAGTCGCTTGGATTTGGAAATTTGGTGTAAATGATCACTGGAGTACACTTTATTGTATCAATCAGAAGATGAACTGCAGAAATATGGTGTCGGGAAATATGCAATGTCCGAAGCCGAGCTCCCTGCGTCAATGGAAAAGTACGGATTTACGTGCGTTACCACCGGCTACACCATCATTGACTTAACACCAGACGAGACA
>OMVU01000114.1 GCA_900314565.1 uncultured Eubacteriales bacterium | reverse complement strand
CAGATTGCCTGCAAACCTCCCGGTCAGCCCGCAATCTCCGTTTTGTTGTACTTTTTCAAACAGTACACTCCTTATAAATATATTTAATCAAGCCTTTTCTGCTCAATTATCCAAATACAAATGTGTCAAAATATCGTCAAAACAAGTTCAATCTCATCTTCATCTTCGACTCCGGTTGCCTGAAATCCCTTGTTCTCATATAGCTTTCTCGCGACCGGGTTTTCTTTGTTGCAGGTCAGCGCAACCCTGTCGGAAGCGCCAAACGGTTTCGTCCCGATGTAGTCGAGCACCCGATCGAGCACCGCGCCCCTGGGAAAACGACCTCTGGGGTCGTTTGTGGACATCTGTGAAATAATCCCCATCTGGGGACAAACCACCCCAGAGGTCTCTTTACCCCTTACAACTCCATTCTCATATAGACCAGTTCCTGATACCCCGTAAACCGGGATTTGAATCCCTTCGGGTTCCGTCCGTATTCAACAAACCCGGCCTTACGGTACATCGCGATCGCCGCCTCATTTTCTGCGACAACGCTCAGTTCGATCTGCTCATAGCCCGCTGCCCTGGCACATTCGATGCACGCATTCATCAGCGCCGTTCCGATTCCGAGGTTCCAGTACTGCCGGTCCACACTGATGCCAAAATCCGCCCGGTGCCGGATTTTCTCCCTGCCTCCGACTGCGTCAAAGCCGGCAAGGCCTGTGACCACTCCGTCAACTTCCGCGAGGATCTCGATCCCATTATCGCTGTCCGTTTTCTCCTGCAGGAACCGCCCTTCCTGCTCGGCAGTCATGGTACTCTCATCCGGGTATGAAAGCAGATAATCAGTCTGCTCGTGGGTAAGGATGAAATTGGCAAGTACAGGTGCTCCGTCTTTCTCCTCTCCATTTCGTAACGTGCATATTCTGCCGTCTTTGAGTGTTATTGTTTTGAGATACCTCATCTATTTCCTCCATATTCCAAGCGTTTTGATCACCAATAAGGCAAAATATATAATCCCCGCATAAGGCTGCCTGGTTGCAATGAAAACAGCCACCCCCACAATGGACAACACCATCCCTGTGATCAGTCGATGCCTGTTCCAAACCGGATGATCAAATTTCAGGATGATCAGTCCGCATAAGCCGTTCAGCGCTGTGACTGCAATCGTTATCAGAAATGCATTCTTTACCCATAGCTGAACGCCGGTCAGCCCAAACAGGGACACAGCCTCCACGGAATCCGCACCGTTTCCAAACACAGGCACAAGCAGCAGAATTCCTGCAAATAGATCCAATGCACCGCATATGAACGAAGCGGTTCTGCCGGCATATTCCTGCTTTTCCTCTTCCGCCGCGGAAATAATCTCTTGCGGGCAGATAAGCTCATCGATCGAGACCGAAAAGTAACGCGAAATCTCTATCAACGAATCGATACTCGGATATCCCCGGCCGGATTCCCATTTGGAAATGGCTGTCCTCGAAACGAACAGATCCTGCGCAAGTTCCTCCTGCGTCAATTTTTTGCCTTTTCTTAATTCCTGAAGTTTTTCATTGAACTCCATATTTTTCTCCATGCAGGTCAGCCAATTGAACAAAATATTGATAGAGCCAGAAGAGCCCAAAGCTCAACAGAACAGCCCCGATAATATCCGTTGCCCAGTGGACACCTGCTATCAGTCTCCCGCTCACCATAAACATCGAAAATGCGATCACAAACACAGTGGTCGCCTTCCGGACAAACGGTTTCTCGATCCTCCGGTCAATCTGGAACTTCAAGGTCGGCATCACGCTCAGGACCAAAAGCGTTGTCGACGAGGGGTAAGAGGCCTCCAAAACGCCGTTTATCAGGATCGGCCTGTAATTGATGGGCACCATTTCAAAGAACAGATAGCAAAATATTACCAGAATATAGTAAAGCCCCAGAAGTATAATATCCCGATCGACCCGGAAAAGGCTTCTCCGTTTGACCAGTTGAGCCGCGCCAAGAGCCGCAAAACACAGGCAAACTGCAATCGGGACAAGCCCAAGCCAATCCGTGATCGTGTACAGGATCAGGTGGACTCCGGTCAGGCCATGGAACCACTGGTTGAAAGTTGCAAAGCCAACTGCTGTTCCGTTCGGTCCAACCGCCTTCACGTCAATTCGCGTGATCAACAGCGTCCACAGTATGAAAGCAGTTAAAAGACCGATTCCTGTCCATAGACAGCTTTTTGTGTTTCGATTCATTTTCATGATTTATTCCGCCTTTCTAAATGAACTTCCTGTACTGTTTTGTTCATCTGACGGAATAAATGGTACTGAAGAGCCCTCATCTCCACAAGAAACGGGCTTTCACATCCGTGACACGAAACGTGTCATCGGTTACGAGCGACCTCTAGCTAAGAGACCTCTGGGGTAGTTTGTGGACACCTGTGGAATAATCCCCATCAGACCACAAACTACCCCAGAGGTCTCTTAGCTAGAGGTCGCTTAGTTAAATCGAATGACCTGATTCTCCACATCTACAACTGCATCGACGCCGAAAGGTATTATGCATCGCGGCATCGCGTGCCCGATATTTACATTAAACACGACGGGTAGCTCCGGGCGGTCGATGACATCGATTAACAGCTCCTTGTATTCATCCGCATACGTGTTGTCCATCGGTTTGCCAACCAGCACCCCGGAAACAGCTTCAAACACCCCCGCATCCTTGAGGTATTCAAGAGCGCGCCGGAATTTGGCGGGCGCCGGCTTTTCCTCGCTCGATTCCAACAGAAGGATCCGACCCTTCCAGTCTTCCGGACGAGGGAACAGGTGATACTTTTCGCAGAGCACCGGCATGTCAAAATATCGCTCGCCGTCAAAGATATCATAGATAGAATCAATGCAGCCGCCGAGTATTTTGCCCGAGAACACAGTGGATCCCTGCAGCAGCTCAAATCCGTGGTCCGGGTGAACAGGAAGCTGTTTGCCGACTTGTTCCGGGGTAAAAGATTCTCTTTGCTCATACCAGATATCACTGGGCTTTATTTCCCGAATGCCTCCGGTTCTGATCAGTTCTTCAAAATACCTTCGGGTATATGGAAGTATCTTCGGTCCAAGCTCACAGATATCCGGAAGAAAGGCCTGACCATAGAAAGTCCGCAGGCCAACCTTATGAAGCATCAGATGGTTGATCGTAGTATCTGAAAACCCCAGAAACACCTTGTCTGTAACTGCATCTGCCAGCTCGTTATTATCAAAAAGATACGGTAACAGCCGGTAGGTATCGTCTCCGCCTATAGCGCAAAAAATCATGTCGATGTCCGGATCACGAAACGCCTGCAATAAATCCTCAGCGCGCTTATCCGGATGCGCTTCCACATATTTCAAGCCCTTCAGCGCATTCGGCATGAACTTAACGTTCAGGCCAAGATCCTTCAGTCTGCGAAGTCCGATCTCAACTTCAAACTGCATAAAAGGTTCACCAAGGATCCCTCGCGAAAGGCTTACGATGGCAATATTTTTAATCATGATCTCCTCCGAACAAAGCGACCTCTGGGGTAGTTTGTTCCTTATGGCTGAAATTCCCGTATCTTTAATATACCATTTTAAGTGACCTCTGGGGCAGTTTGTCCACACCTGTGGACAAACTACCCCAGAGGTCGATTACAAGCTATAATAAAAATACCAGCAGATATGTCGCCGGTGCGCAGGTATGAATTCAGATATGGGAGATGAAGTTGATGGATCGGCAGAAGGTTTTTGACTACATCAAAAAGAAATACAAAGTACAGCCTGAGTATCCCTGGCGCACTTCCCCGGACAGCGCCGTTTTCCGGCACGCGGACAATAATAAGTGGTTTGCCTTGGTGATGGATGTACAGGGGAACAAGGTCGGGCTCCATAGCGCGGATTTTGCAGATGTGATCAATCTCAAGATCGATGATGTGATCTTTCGGGATATTGTCATCCGGGAAGCCGGGATCATGCCTGCCTACCACATGAACAAAATGCACTGGATCTCTGTTTTACTGGACGGTACAGTGCCGGAGAACAGGGTCTTTGACCTGATCGACATGAGCTTTTTGGCGACGGCTTCAGCAAAGAAAAAAGAGAAAATCCGTCCTCCGAAGGAATGGATCATTCCGTCGAATCCGAAGTACTATGATATCATACATGCCTTTGATGATACGGATATCATCGACTGGAAGCAGGGCGCGGGGATCAAAAAAGGGGATACCGTCTATTTGTACGTAGCAGCGCCGTACTCAGCTGTGATGTACAAGTGCAAGGTGCTGGAAACCGACATTCCTTACAACCACGCGAACAAATATATCACGATCAAAGCATTGATGAAGATCAGGCTTCAGAAGCGCTATGCGCCTGACAAATTTACATTTGACGTCCTTAAGGCGGAATATGGGATTTATGCTGTTCGCGGGCCTCGCGGCATTCCGAATTCCCTGAGCGCAGCACTGAAGAAAGACAAGGGATTACACGATTCCGTGCACGAGGAACAGTAACAATGAAAATCATGGTCAGCGCCTGCCTCGCAGGTGAGAATTGCAAATATAACGGTGGGAACAACCGCAGCGAGAAGGTTATTCGGCTGATGGACACAAACGAAGTGCTCACAGTCTGCCCGGAGCAGATGGGCGGGCTTCCTACGCCTCGCGTTCCCTCAGAGATCAGAAACGGCGTGGTCACCGCCAAAGACGGCCGGAACGTGGATGCGCAGTTCCGCGCCGGCGCCGCAAAGTGTCTGGAAATTGCCAAAATAGAGCAGCCGGACCTGATCGTGCTGCAATCCAGGAGTCCCAGCTGCGGAGTGAAGCAGCGGTACGACGGCACATTTTCGGGAAAGCTGGTGGACAGAGCCGGCGTGACCGCGCAGCTCCTAATGGATAACGGTTTCCGCTGTATTGATGTAGAGGATCTGATTGAAGTCCACAATGACGTTATAATACGAAAATTGTGTACTGAAGAAGCTGGTTTACTGAAGGATTTCCTGTACGAGGCGATCTTCATTCCGGAGGGCGTGCAGCCCCCGGCCAGGGATATCGTAGAGCGGTCGGAACTGAGGATCTATTATGAATATTTTGGCAGATGTGAAGCGGACCTTTGTCTGCTTGCTGAGGCAGATGGCCATGTGGTAGGCGCCGTATGGACGAGGATCATGGACGACTACGGCCATGTGGATGATGAGACGCCGTCTTTTGCCATATCCCTGATTTCGGAATACCGGGGTAAAGGGATCGGAACCCGGCTGATGCGGAATATGCTCTGCCTGTTGAGGGAGCGGGGCTTCAAACAGGCCTCTCTCGCCGTGCAGAAAGCGAATTATGCGGTTCGGATGTATGAAAATGTCGGCTTTGAGACCGTAGATGAGAACGATGAGGAATATATAATGCTGTGCAAGTTGTGAAGTGGTAATGGCCGTCTCTCAGAACCAAAAAACAGCCGCCTTTGCTGCCGGGAATTTGATCGGCAGAAAAGGCGGCTTTTAATTGCATTAATAAAGTCGACTGCTCTTGAGAATTATTCAGTTGTCTTAGAAAACAATCCCTGTTCAGCATTCTTGGAATCCTGCCAGCGAAGCTTGTCGCCTTCCTTCATGAAAGCGCCGCTCGTCTTCTCTTCTCCGGAAATGGTCTCGTTTCCTTTGTCGTCAACAGTGTGGATCGAGTAATTGCCGTCGTCGTAGGAAAGCATGCCCGCCTCGGGGTCGTAATTGCCGTGGATCGTCCAGATCGCTGTCTCTGTGGCGCTTCCGCCCCAGTGAACTGTGATATCGTAGCTGCCATCCTCATTTTTTACGACATCCATGGAAGCCCTTTTGCTGACCTCATCGTCCCATGAACCGGACAGATCCATATCGCCTACAAAATCCTCCAGGAGGTTTTCGGGTTCTGCCGCCTCGGCCGCTTCCTTGACCGTCTCCTCGGCCGCTTCCTGAACAACTTCCTGCGGTGAAGCCGGAGCTTCTTCCTTGCCTTTTCCGCAAGCGGTCATGGCGTATACGCTGATGATAAGAGTGGTCAGTATAAATAATCTCTTTTTCATTCGTTTTTTCCTCTGCAATTTGTGCTGTGTTAACAGTTGCTGTAAGTAAATATACGTTTCGGACAGCTCAATTCCATTCGTATCTGAATTATAGTATCTTCATTAATTCCATCTGTCAAATGAACAATCGACCTCTGGGGTAGTTTGTCCACACCTGTGGACAAACTACCCCAGTGGTCTCCCAATGTGCAGAGGTCTCCAATATGTGGTAAAATGACAACCAGAAAATTCTCCGAAGAAGGAAATTCTCCAGAAAGGATCAGGAATAGGAAAAATGGATAATTTTAAAGGAAAATGGATAATTTTAAAGGCAAAAACGCTATCCCGCAGGAAGAGTTCTCTTTCGCCCAGAGTGTGATCGCGAAGCTCGGCGATTATTTCTCCAACAGGGTCGTGGGACAGGAAGAGCTCAAGAAGTCGCTGATCACGGCTGTAGTGGCGGACGGGCATATTTTGAGACGATCTTCGGCCCTGTTTTCGCCAATTTCGTGCTGCTCGACGAGGTGAACAGATCCAGCGCCAAGACCCAGAGCGCCATGCTCGAAGCGATGCAGGAGCGCCAGGTCACCATCGGCGGGATCACTTACAAGATGCCGCAGGACATCTTCATTGTCATCGCGACCCAGAACCCCATCGAGCAGGAAGGCACCTACCCTCTCTCCGAGGCCCAGACCGACCGTTTCATGATCAAGGAGAAGATCACCTACCCGTCCGCGGACCAGGAGATCATCATCATGAACAAGATCGAGAACGGCACCATTAACAGCAAACTGCCCGCCGTGCTCACTCTCGAGGACGTGGACAAGGTGCAGGATATCGCCGATAAGGTCTATGTGGACCACTCTGTCAAAAAATACATTGCCGATATCGTGACGGCTACCCGCTATCCCGAACAGCACATCGACAAGAAGATCGCCGGCTATATCAGGATCGGCGCAAGCCCCCGCGCGACCATCAATTTCCTCAAGATCGCCAAGGCGAACGCGCTGATGAGCGGGCGCACCTACGCGGTCCCCGAGGACGTCAAGAACATGCGCCACCAGGTGCTGCGCCACAGGATCGGCCTGAACTACGCGGCCGTCGCCGACAATGTCTCCGTTGAAACGATCATCGATAAGCTTGTCAGTTCCATGCAGCATGGGCGCAGTCTTGATTTTGATGACCTCAGGGAGTACCGCTACGGAGATGATGTCAACTACATAGACTGGAAGTCCTCCTCCCGGGTGGGCAAAACATTGATCCGACGCTATTTTGCCGACAGAAAGCATGACGTGCTGTTCATCGGCGACACGGGAAAGAAAATGACGGGCGACACGCCCGCAGGGGAGTCCAAGGAGCAGATCGCGCTGATGACTTTCGGCGTGGCGGCTTATCTTCTGGGCAAGCAGGGGGTGAACTACGCCCTTTCCTGCTGCGGCAGCGAGAGTTCCAGGGTCAGTTCCTTCACCTCCGGCCCCATGCACCTCGAGGAGCTG
>OMVU01000116.1 GCA_900314565.1 uncultured Eubacteriales bacterium | reverse complement strand
GCCCGAAAAATCAATGGTTTTCCTTGATTTTCCGGGCTTTTTAACGATATTTTTGAGTGTTACCTCCTGTTGAGTTGAAGACTTACTGGAAGTTCAGAAAAATATGCTAATTGCACCCGCAGGACGGCAGACATCGCATGTTAAGCCTGTTCTTATAATAACAGGGAAGCAGACTGATGTAAAGGATAACTTGCGAATGAAATTTAAATAATTATTTTCGAAAATATATGTTGACAAAAGAAGAAGGAGTGCTATAATGAAGTTACGAACGGAACATAATAAATTTCGATAGAAACAAGCAGAGATAAAAACAAACGAAGACAGAAGCGAACAAAGACAGAAGCGAACAAAGACAGAGGCGAACAAAGACAAAAGCGAACAAAGACAAAAGCGAACAAAGACAGAAAAAGGAGAACGTCATGGAAAACAAAGCGCACTTCGGATCCCTGACACCCGGAATGCAGGCATATCGTGAGAGCGTCCTGGATCAAAAACCCTACATTGATGCCCGGCGCGCTGTCCTGGCTACAGAAGCGTATAAAAAGAATCTGAATCAGCCTCCGGTCATGAAGAGAGCGCTGATGCTGCAGAATATCTTGGCCGGAATGGATATTTATATAGAAGACGAGACAATCCTGGTCGGCAATCAGTCCTCTGTCAACCGTGGCGCGCCGGTGTTCCCCGAGTACACGATGAAGTTCATCATGGAAGAGCTGGATCTGTTTGAAAAGCGCGACGGCGACGTCTTCTATATCACGGAGGAGACCAAACAGCAGCTGCGGGAGATTGCTCCCTTCTGGGAGAACAACAATCTCCGCGCCCGGGGCGAGGCGCTGATCCCGGAGGAAATGCAGGTCTATATGGACACCGGATTTTTCGGCATGGAGGGTAAGCTCAACGCCGGCGATGCGCACCTGGCAGTGGATTACGAGACACTGCTGCGCACAGGCCTTCGGGGCTATGAGGAGCGCACAAGGGAACTTAAGGCCGGCCTTGATCTGACCGAGCCCGAATCCATCGACAAGTACCAGTTCTATAAAGCTGTCCTGATCGTCATCGATTCCGTGAAAAAATTTGCTTCGCGGTATGCAGCGCTGGCAAGGGAGAAGGCATTGGCGTCGGAGGAGCCCAGAAAGTCCGAACTTCTCGAAATCGCCCGAATCTGTGAGAAGGTCCCCTATGAACCGGCTGAGACCTTCCACGAGGCAGTGCAGTCCGTGTGGTTCATTCAGCTGATCCTGCAGATCGAGTCCAACGGACACTCCCTGAGCTACGGACGCTTTGATCAGTATGTATGTCCTTATCTGGCATCTGATCTGGAAAAGGGACGGATCACCGAGGACCGGGCAGTGGAGCTTCTCACAAACCTCTGGATCAAAACGCTGACAATCAACAAGGTACGCTCGCAGGCGCATACATTTTCAAGCGCCGGAAGCCCCATGTACCAGAATGTCACGATCGGCGGTCAGACTGCGGACGGCAGGGATGCAGTCAATCGGCTGTCCTTCCTGATCCTCAGATCCATCGGCCAGACAAGGCTTCCCCAGCCCAATCTGACCGTTCGCTATCACAGGAACATTGACCAGGCTTTTATGGACGAAGCGCTTGAGGTCTTAAAGCTCGGGACCGGCATGCCGGCTTTCAACAACGACGAGGTCATCATTCCCTCCTTCATCGAGAAAGGAGTCAAGAGAGAGGATGCCTATTGTTATTCCGCAATCGGCTGCGTGGAGACGGCCGTGCCCGGAAAATGGGGCTACCGCTGCACCGGCATGAGCTACCTGAATTTCCCGCGCATTCTTCTGATGGTCATGAACAACGGGATCGATGTGACGAGCGGCAGGAGATTCGTGAAGGATTACGGAAATTTCAGGGATATGGAATCCTTTGACGACCTCATGAAGGCATGGGACAGCGCGATCAGAGAACTGACCCGCGCAAGTGTCATCGTGGAGAACGCCATCGACATTGCCAGTGAGCGGGAAGTTCCTGATGTTCTTTGCTCCTGCCTGACGCAGGACTGCCTTGGCCGCGGTAAGACCATTAAGGAAGGCGGTGCAGTGTATGATTTCATTTCCGGCCTGCAGGTCGGCATCGCGAATATGGCGGACAGCCTCGCTGCGATCAAAAAGCTGGTCTATGAAGAAAAGAAGATCTCCCGCGACGAGCTCATGAACGCGCTGGCAACGGACTTCGCCGGCGAGGAGGGGGAGAGGATCCGTCAGATGCTGATCCATGACGCGCCAAAATACGGCAATGACGACGATTACGCTGACCGGCTGGTGGTGGATGCCTACGCATCCTATCTGGATGAGATGAAGAAATATAAGAACACGCGCTTCGGCAGAGGACCGATCGGCGGCATCCGTTACGGCGGGACATCATCCATTTCCGCAAATGTCGGCCAGGGATTCGGCACGATGGCGACCCCGGACGGACGTCATGCGAAGGAACCGCTCGCGGAGGGGTGTTCGCCCGCACACTCCATGGATAGGAACGGGCCGACCGCTGTCTTCAAGAGTGTGTCCAAACTCCCGACCCATGAGATCACGGGAGGCGTGCTCCTGAATCAGAAGGTCACACCCGCCATGCTCTCCACGCAGGAGAACACGAAGAAGCTTGAATTTATCGTCCGCACATTTTTTAATCGTCTGGAAGGCTACCATGTGCAGTATAATGTAGTAGACAAGGCGACCCTTCTTGACGCGCAGGCACATCCGGAGAAGCATAAAGATCTGATCGTCCGCGTCGCAGGATACAGCGCTTTCTTCAATGTCCTGAGCAAGGCAACGCAGGACGATATTATCGGAAGAACGGAACAGACGTTATAACAGGACGATATTATCAGAAGAACAGAACAGACGTAATAAAATAGAGGGCAAGAACGCATCGGCGTTCGAGCCGCGCCACGCAAAAGGGAAGGTGATTCCTGCCTGCGCGGTACATCGGAACATCGAGGCGTTTCTGATACACAGTATGGAGGAAGAGCAATGAAATTCTGTATTGATGACGCAAATGTAGAGAAGATTCGCCGTATTTATGAGTATTATCCGATTGACGGAGTTTCCACCAATCCTTCGATCCTGGCAAAGACCGGAAGAGATCCGTATGAAGTGCTGAAAGAGATCCGCTCCATCATCGGCGAGGACGGCGAGTTGTTCGTGCAGGCAACGGCGGGGACAGCGGAGGGGATGGCAGAAGAGGCCAAAAGGATCGTGGAAGTGCTGGGAAGGTCTACTCTGGTAAAGATCCCCTGTAATCCAGAAGGATTCAAGGCTATGAAGCAGCTGAAGAAAGAAGGAATCCGATTCATCGGCACTGCGATCTACACTGCCATGCAGGGTTTCCTGGCGGCGAAGTGCGGTGCGGAGTATGTGGCTCCGTATGTGAACCGCATCGACAATATGGGCTTTGACGGCGTGCAGGTCGCAAAGGATATTCATGATGCGATTACGGCAAACGGCCTTGACAGCGGCCTTCTGGCAGCGAGCTTCAAGAACAGCCAGCAGGTTCTCGAGCTTACGAAGTATGGTGTGAAGGCGGTGACGGTGGCGCCGGATGTCATCGACGGCCTTGTAAAGAACGCGGCGATCGACGCGGCGATCGATCAGTTCACCAGGGACTTCAGCGGACTGGTGGGAGAAGGAAAGACGATGGCGGACTGCTGACCGGAGCCGTGGCCCCGCTCAGATAAACAGAATTTTTTAAGGAGACGCGAAAATGAAACGTTGCATTGCATTTGCTCCACGCAGAGCTTGAGGAGACTGTGTGGAGGAATGGGATTCCTCAGGCTTTGCTCTCATATCAGAAAAATGAATGATAAGGAGCAAAGAAAATGGATAAGAAGAATAACGAATTGAGAGATTTTTACCTGTTGTGGAGTACGCAGAGCCTGTCGCAGCTGGGAAGCGCGATGACAGGTTTTGCGCTGACATTGTGGCTGTATGAGAAGACCGGCTCAGCCCTGAGCACGGCGGCGCTGACCATTTGTACCTACGCGCCTTACGTGCTCATGAGTATCTTCGCCGGTGCGGTCACGGATCGATTCGACAAGAAGAAAACTATGCTGGCATGCGACACATTCGCCGCGGTCTGCACGGTACTGATACTTGTTCTGTACAAAACAGACCTGCTTTGCGTATGGCATTTGTATGCGGTCAATGCGGTCTCCGGACTGATGAACACAGTTCAGCAGCCGGCTTCGGAGGTGGCATACACGCTTGTCATACCGAAGGAACAGTATCAGAAGACCAGCGGCCTGCAGTCATTATCCAGGTCAGTTATCTCGGTCGGCAATCCGCTGATTGCAGCTGCCGTGTATGGGATCGCCGGGCTGGGCGCAGTGATCATGCTTGATCTTGCGAGCTTTGCCATTGCGTTCGTGACGCTGGCCTGCTTCATTCGGATTCCGGCAGTCCGTGCCGGGGCAGAATCGGGTGAGAAACTGCTGACGCTGGTCACGGGAGGGCTTCATTTTCTGAAAACGAATCCGCTGGTGCTGCATGTGATCCTGTTCATGTCAGGAGTAAATCTGATCTCTTCTGCTTTTAACGCCGTTCTTCCAGCGCTTGTGATCCCACGGAGCGGAAACGGTGTGCTGGGGATCGTCACTTCCTGTTCGGGGATTGCGATGATTCTGGGCAGTCTGCTTGTTACGATCATGAGAAAGCCGCGGGATCGGGTGAAGGTCATTTACAGAACGATGCTGTTTTCTCTGGGAATCGAGAATTTCCTGCTGGCATTTTCAAGAAGTCCTGTCCTTTGGTGTGTAGGACAGCTGCTGGGCTGGACCCTGGTGCCTGTCATGAGTGCCAATCTGACTGTCATCATGCGAACTTCGATCCCGGTGGAATTACAGGGCAGAGTGTATGCCTGCAGAAATACGCTGCAGTTCTTTACGATTCCGATCGGGCTGGCGCTGGGCGGATTTCTTGTGGATGAGGTCTGCGAACCGTTCATGGCTGTGCAGGCATCTGACGTGCTGCCGGTACTGCTCTTCGGGTCCGGGAAAGGGTCCGGCGCGGCGATGATGATGTTCGTGCTCGGTGCGGCAGGAACGTGTTTTTGTCTTGTTTCGGGAAGGAAACTGAAGCAGTATAAGTACACGGATGGATAAGGATAAGGATAGGGATAAGGATAAGAATTCGTAATACGGGGATAAGCATTCCATGATTTTTGCACTAATCCGGTTGCTTAGGTACAGCAGGGGTATTTCACAGATTTGCACCCCATGGTTTTTGCACTAATCCGGTTGCTTAGGTACAGCAGGGGTATTTCACAGATTTGCACTCCATGATTTTTCGCTATAATCCGAGTGATTAGGTACAGCGGAGCTTTTTCTCAAGTTTGTTCTCCATGATTTCTCTAGTTTATGTAGTACAAACATAAGAAATCTGCTGTCTGTGCCTAAAAGCCCCGGCAGGTGCAGAAATCCATGGGGGACACTCATAAGAAATCCGCTGTCTGTGCCTAAAAGCTCCGATAGATGCAGAAATCCATGGGGAACACTTAAAAGAAATCCGCTGTCTGTGCCTAAAAGCTCCGGCAGATGCAGAAATTCATGGGGAACATTCACCAACTAGCGCAGGATGTCCTGACTTGAGTCATGAGAGGAATGCGCCTTTTTGTTCTGCTGATGTATAATTTGTTCGTCAATTCCCGAACATATGTGCTATAATATAATCAAAAAAAGGACGTATTCCATGCAGCAGACATTGACTGCAAAACTGCAGATTTTCCCAAAACCTTCGGACAGACAGCTTTTGTTTGATACAACGAAGGCTTATTCTGCTGCCTGTA
>OMVU01000117.1 GCA_900314565.1 uncultured Eubacteriales bacterium | reverse complement strand
CCAGCCTTCTCTGTCGCGGCAGATGAAGGAGCTTGAGGAAGAACTCGGCGTGACCCTTTTTGCACGCGGGAACAGAAAGATCACCCTCACTGAAGAAGGAATGGTGCTCCGCAAAAGGGCGGAAGAAATGGTGCGCCTGATGCAGATGACCGAGGAAGAGATCTCGCAGATCAAAAACCACATCTCGGGCTCTGTGCGGATCGGCGCCGGAGAATCCTGGTCCTTCCATTACCTGTCGCGCGCAGCGGCGAGCATTGCCGCGGAACATCCGGATATCCGCTTTCATATCACCAGCGGTGACACGCAGGACCTGATGGATGAGCTGAACAACGGATTGATAGATTTTGCCGTGATCTTCACCAATGTAGACCACACCCTCTATCAGTCCATTGAACTGCCGGCCGAGGACTCTTTTGGCCTGCTTATGCCTAAAGACTGCCCTCTTGCAGAAAAATCTGAGATCCGGCTCTCCGACTTAAAAGGCCTTCCGGTCATTATTTCAAGAGCGGCCGTGCCTTATTATACGGGTTCGGAAGAACTGTCGTCGCTCAACATCGTCGCAACGTACAACCTGATCTATAACGCCTCGCTGCTCGTGGAGGACGGACTCGGTTATGCCATCTGCTTCGACAAGCTGATCAACACGACCGGGGACAGCCCGCTGTGCATGAGGCCGATCGTGCCCACCATGAAGTCCACCGGATACCTGATCTGGAAGAAGTATCAGGTCTTCTCCCCGGTTGTGCAGATGTTCATCGACCGGGTCCGCGAGGACAATCGACCTCTGGGGTAGTTTGTCCTCACTTGGGAAAAACGGGCAAAATCGACCTCTGAGGTAGTTTGTGGACAGGTGTGGATTATTCCACAACCGTCGACAAACCACCCCAGAGGTCGTTCATGAGACTTGAAAAAGGTATGGAGCCAAAATACAATAACAAGTGTTATAGTATTATGAGGTGACTTCAATGCCAAAAAAACCTACAACAACAAGAGATGCAATGATAGAAGGCGCATTTCAACTGATCAGGGAAAAAGGTCATGAATCTCTGACAGCGAGAAATCTTGCCGCATTTCTCGGTTGCTCTACCCAGCCCATCATGTATCAATTCCCTAATCTTGACATGCTGAGAGACCTGGTTTATCAGAAGGCAGATGCATTCCACAGCGAATACATACTGGCAGGCGGAGATCTTTTAGAGATAGGAATGCGATATATCCGGTTTGCAGAAGAAGAACCGCAGCTGTTTCGATTCCTTTTTCAATCCGGCCGATTTTCGGGATTGCGTCTGGAAGATTTGATCAAAGCCCCGGAAGCAGCTGATCTGCTTACTGTAGTAAGTGCAGAAGAAGGATTGGCGACAGAAGGCGCCGCTCTCTTTTTTGAACCTCTGGCAGCTCTTGTTCATGGTTATGCCAGTCTGATCGCAAACAACGGAATGAGGTATGATCCAGCCTCAATCCGAGAATCATTGACTTTGATCGAGGAAGGAATAAGAAAAGGTAAAAATAGTAATGACTAAATTGTATCAAAAGAGCGAGATCACTTTTGCAATCCTTTGGATCGTTGCCTATGTTGTCCTGAGCAGCTATGCGGACCAGCTTTCCTTGTCCATTGGCATAGTGAAATCCGTAACGGCTGTGCTGCAGATCGTGATGTCTCTGATCCTGTTTTTCTGGATCCGCAGCAATAACCTGAGCGAAAAATACGGCTTCTGCAAGCCCATTATTCCTGCAAGGCAGTTCCGCTCGTCATTATCGCATCGACTGCTTTCTGGGGCGGGTTTGGGCTTCAATATGGCTTCCCGGATACACTCATGTATGTGATCAGCATGTGCTGTGTCTATCAGTTGACAGATATTGATACCAAACCTTATATCTTTGCACCCCCGGGGGTGCAAGGGGTGCACGAGGGGGGTGCATACTCTCAAATGAAAGCCTGCCGCTCGATCCTCAGCATGAACGTCGAATGAGCCGAGCAGCATTTCTTATTTCTGTGCTCATTTGTATTCTACCTGCCCGGCTCAGAAATATTCAATATATAATTCAGCCAAGGCACAAAAAAAAGGAGCAGCCATGTCACTGGCCACTCCGTTTCTACCGGACATCGCTGTCCGTCGTTATACTGTTATCTCTGTTCCGTCCCGGAAGACGAAGGTGATGTCTTCCTTTGTCCTGACCCTAACCGATTCCACAAAGGTGCTCCAGACGGCATCATCAAACTCGGTGACGGCATCCTGCTTCTTCAGGGCCTTGATGAATAATGTCAGCTTCTCCCTCCGCGCAAGGTTATCCGCGATCTGCTCTCCGAGTTCATCGTATCGGCTCTTCGTCTCTTCATACCTTCGCGCCAGCTCATTGTACTTTTTCTGGTAGGCTTTCTGATCCTGTGCAACTCTGGCATTCTCGCTTACCGCCGCTTCGATTGCTTCCACCAGTACCGTCATCTCCGCTCGCAGCTCTGTGCGTTCCTCTTCCCTGCCGTCGTTGTCGCAGAGCATATCCCGAAGCTCCTCGATGTCCTGGATCAGTTCCTTCTTGTCGGCCAGAAGGATATTGACGGCCTTCAGGAAAGCCTCCTTGATCTCATCCTCCGAAAGGGCCGGTGTAGAGCATTTGCTTCCGTTGTCGTACTTCCGATTGCAGCGGTACACCACCCGGCGGTACTTGTCGTTTGAATGCCAAACCTTGGCACCGTAGTATCCGCCGCACTCTGCGCATACAATCTTTGATGAGAAGATGCCGACGCCGCTATATCTCTTGTTGCCTCTCCGGCGGCGTGCCATCTCCTGCTGCGCCGCTTCGAACACTTCCCGGCTGACGATCGCCTCATGGTCGTTCTCCACATAATACTGCGGCACCTGCCCGGTGTTCTTCTCCATCCTCTTCGTCAGGAAATCGACCGTGTACTTTTTCTGCAGCAGCGCGTCACCCTTGTACTTCTCGTTCGTGAGAATGCTCTCCACCGTGTTGGCCCGCCACTTTTCTTTTCCCATTGGTGTCGGGATACCCTCCGCTGTCAGCTGTTTGGCAATGGAAAAGCAGGTGATGCCTTCGAGGAACATCCTGTAAATTCTCCGGACAATCTTGGCCTGCTCCTCATTAACCACAAGGCCGCCCTCCGGGCCTTTCTCATATCCGAGCAGGCAAGAATACGCAACCATCACCTTGCCGTCTGCAAAGCGCTTCCTGTGGCCCCACGTCACGTTCTCCGAAATGGATCTGGATTCCTCCTGCGCCAGCGAGGACATGATGGTAATCAGCAGCTCGCCCTTCCCGTCAAATGTCCAGATGTTCTCTTTTTCGAAATAGCACTCAACGCCGTTGTCCTTCAGCTTTCGGATGGTCGTTAAGCTGTCGACCGTGTTTCTCGCGAAACGGCTCACGCTCTTCGTGATGATCAAATCAATCTTCCCGGCCAGCGCATCCTCCACCATGCTTTTAAAGCCTTCACGGTGCTTGGTATTCGTACCGGAAATGCCCTCGTCCGTATACACAGAAACAAACTCCCAATCTTCACGGCTCTGGATGTACCCGGTGTAATAATCGACCTGTGCCTCGTAGCTGGTCAGCTGCTCTTCCTGATCCGTCGATACTCTGGCGTATGCAGCGACCTTTCTTTTTACCTGCTCATTTATCGGTGTCTGCGTCATCCGGCTTATGGTCGCCGGAATCATTGTTACATTCTTCATCCGCAGAGTCACCTCCTTCCTTCCATCGTTCTACGTTCCATGCCAGTTCCTTCGCTGTAGCCTCCCACGGCACCGTCACCTCGTGGCCGTCCTTAAACCGGAAAATCATGCTCTTATCTTCCTGTACTTCGATAATCTCGATCTGCTCGTTGAAAGTGTCCTCATCAAATTCTTCAATGCCGAGCGCCTTGCAGCACATATTCCGAAGTTGCCAATCCGGCACCAGCCTGCTCGGGCATGATGCCGCTCCCATGCTTCTCTTCTTGCCGCAAGCCCAGAACACATATGTTTCTGTCGTCGGATTTTTTCGGTAACCTCTCTGATAGTTTTTGCCGCAGCAGCCGCACCGGATCTTGCTGGTAAAGCAGCTCCGGTCGCCTTTGTTGTTCACGAAGTAGAATTCCTCTTTGTGTTTCTTCCGAAGCTCCTGCACCGCCGCGAAGGTCTCCGGCGATACGATAGCCTCGTGATTTTCCTTCACCACATACTGGGGAAGCTCACCACGATTGATCTTGCGATGGTGTGTCAGGGGATCGGCGACGAAGGCCTTCTGCAAAACGAGGTCGCCTTTGTATAGCGGATTACTCAGAATGATGTTAAGCGAGGTGCGCGTCATTGTCCTGTCTGCGCTTGATTTAACACCTTCCGCTTTCAGCCAGTCCAGAATGCTCCTAAGCGAATCTCCATTCAGGTATCGGCTGTAGATTTCTCGGACGATTTCCGCTTCCTTCGGCTCCACGATCAGATCCCAGCCGTCCCACCGATATCCGAACACCCTGAAGCGGGCCTGCGGCTTTCCCTTCTCGAAGTTCTTCCTTCTCGCCCATGTGTAATTCAGTGAGGTGCTGACGGCTTCTTCCTGTGCAAAAGAAGCGAGGATGGTAAGCATCAGCTCGCCGTCCCCGCTCGTGGAATCAATGTTCTCCTTCTCGAATCTGACCGTTACGCCGATCTCCTTTAGGTGTCGCACGGTCTGCAGAAGGTCGACCGTGTTGCGGGCAAAGCGGCTGATTGACTTCGTGAGGATGATGTCGATTTTGCCATCCTCGCAGTCCTGCAGCATCCGGAGGAACTCTGCTCTGTTCTTCATGCCGGTTCCGGAGATGCCGCTGTCCGCATAGACGCCTGCGTACTCCCAGTCAGGATTCTTCTGGATCATCTCACTGTAGTAGCTGACCTGTGCCGACAGGGAATGCATCATGCGCTCGTTCTCCTGTGATATTCTGGCGTAGGCCGCCACCTTCTTCCGCTTTCGGATGACCGGGACGTCCGGCTCAATCCTGCTGATTTTACGCATTGTATCAACTCCTTTCGGTACTATACATCGCTCTAAACCCTACTTATATCAAGTCAATTCTGAGAATAATGTGCCGAATGTCGGAGTATACTTCTGCGCCATCTTTTCCTCGAATCGGCGGTACTCATCATCGGTGATGAGACCTTCCCGGAGCATCCGTCTGGCCGTTGCCATCGCCGTCTGGAAGCGCTTCTCCGCACGGAACTGCTCCTTAGTCATGGCCATCACCGCCTTTGTACCGGTCAGCGATGTAGCACGCATGGCAGCAATACTTCCTGCCACGCCGCTCGTAGTCCGTAAAGACCTCTCCGCAGTTCCTGCACCGGATCTGTTTGCCGCTCCGTCTGTTGATCTTCTCCGGGTGCTTCTTCCAGTACTCACACCTGCAATTTGCCGAGCAGAACTTCCGCTGCCGGTGCCCCGGCGTATTGATGATCTTCTTACCGCACTCCGGACACACCGTGTCGTCCGGCATGACCGGCTCCGTGCTCCGGCGGATGTATGACTTCACCGTATTCTCGGAGAGTCCCAGCTCCCGCGCTATCTTCTTATATCCCTGTCCCGCTGCCCGGAGCTCGTCCACTCTGGTTTTCTCATCTGTCGTCATAAGTGACACACCTCCCGTCACCTTTCCTCCGTCAGCTGGAGACCATTTCTGCCGTCCGGGCATAAAAAAATCCCGCGAGAGGATTTCTCCAATCGCGGGAAGTTAGCATTTATATATCCTACTGAGCCATGTATTTATAGAACAAGCTCTCCTCAGGAAAATATGTAAAGTAATTATAGATTACATCGGCCCGATATTCTTCCTCGGCATTCCATGCAGTAAATTTTTCCAGAGTTCCGAACGAATCCATAAGCTGTGCGTAATTCTCTGTCCTTTGCTTTATAATGCCCCCTTCTTCGTAAAGCGGATATAATGCAGCTACGCAAAGAAGCGCTATCAATGCTCCCTTATAAGCCAGACTTTTACCACTTGCTTCCGGAGCTTTCGTATCATTAATGTACGCAATAATCATGATAAAGAGCACAAACAATGGTGCAAGTGAAACGCACATACACCAGTCATTATTTATTCCCATTCTGACGAACGGTATGATAATCAATGCAATCGTATTGGCATAGAACAGTTTATTTCTTTTGTATTTACTGAATATCAGAAATGCATAAATTCCAAAAGCACAGAGTTCAAATACTATGAACGTCCATAAATCTGAATAACTGGTAATTGAAAATCGAAATCCGATTTCCTCCGGTTTCTCAGAAAAGACATTGCCAATAAAATATGCAACCATTACCAATGCCGGAACGATTAAAAGAATATTCTGCAACGAGAACATGTCTTTAAGTTTTGGCACAATTTTTGCTTTATCGGTTATCAAATCGCATAGCGCGAACAGCACCATAAGTATTACAAGTCCGGCAAAAGAAAATGTGCCGAAAAGCATCGAAGGCAAACCGATAAAAATATAATATCTGTAATTCTTTCTCAAAATCAAAAATAATGATACTGCAAGCCACGGCACGATAACCTGTGGGAACACCCATCTCATGGAAACAAAAATACTGCGATATTGAAGCACCTGCCCGGCTGCAATATTAAAGAAATGCAGGTTGAAATATTTTGTTAAATCTTCCTGAATCCATATATTACAGAACATCTGTCCTAACAGATAAAAGCCATTGAAAAGCCAAAAAGCTACAACCGACAATACCTTGCCGTGTTCTGTTTTGATTTTTGCTATACATAAAACAAAAAGCTCGATCAATAATGTTCCAGCACAGTTCCAGATGTAAAGAGCTCGATACGCGGCATCAAATGAATGTGTAACTTTACCTACGGCTGCGGGCACAAGATACTGTGCTATATAATATGTAAGCATCGCAGGTTTCCCGCTGTCATAATAGACAGGCCAATGCCGCTCCACCAAATCTCTGAAAATAGCATTATGCTTATTCCAGTCGCTTGCCTGACCAATACCTGCTCCAGCCCAACCTGATATCCACCCCATGAAGAGCGTCAACGCAACTATGAGGATAAGTGCTATCGGTGATATTTCCAAAGCATCATCACTGTCATCTGTTTGTAAATTTCCTCTCTTAACCTCACTGATAAACTTCGCAAATACGTATCCAACTATTACCGTTGATATTATTGCGATGTAAATTTTTGTCCACGTGAAGAAAAATAAAATTATCGGTATCCAAAAGTAGATAAGCGCAAGAATAATGCAATGGGTACGATTAATTCTTAGTCGGTACCCCCCCGCTTGTTAGCTGCATCTAACTGCAATTCTTCCACCAAGCCTTCTGGCCTCTCTAATTCCCTTGTCTCCTCGTTCACCTATTCTTCCTCCTTTTTAAGAAGCCAACAACAATATCATTCATAATTAG
>OMVU01000118.1 GCA_900314565.1 uncultured Eubacteriales bacterium | reverse complement strand
CCTTAGATCAACATAAAAGTAGAACTACATCGATCTATCCATAACAACATCTGCGGAAAACCGCAGTTTTTCAACAGAATATTGTGCTTTTGTCACGGGACTGCTATAATTAATGTAGTTCTACTTAAAACTACTTTATCTAAAGGGTGGACCCATGGCATTCATCAAAGCACAGAAGATTGTCCGTGATGAAAACGGAGTTATAACAAGTGGTTCTGCCGCCATTGTTGATACTGTTTACATCAGCACCGGAAGCAAAAATCACAGTAAGCACAAAGTCCGAGAGAAACTTGGCAAGGTTCTTTATCTAAGTGCAGACCGAAAGAGCGGGATTTTCATGTCTCCGACCAGAGGACTGGTAGAATACAATGCTCTTACGGACACTTTCGAAGGTGTCGAACGTGATGACAGCCGAATCTGCAGCCAGGATATTTTTCCTGAGACGGAAATCCACACGGTATTTGGTGATGTTTTCCTGCTGTTACATTTTTTTGAGAAATGCGGTCTCATTTCGATTTTAAGATCCGTTTTTCCAAAAGATGAGGTTTATGAACGTGTGCTGTGCCACATCCTTCACGGGGTGTTAAAGGATGGATCCAGGATCTCCTGTGACAACTTTCTGCGGAAATCCTTTGCTTCCTACATTTTGAAAGATGTACCTGTCTCAAGCCTGCATTCGGACACGAGGTTCTTCACTCTGATGGGCGAGGACAGCCTGAAGGTATTTTATTTCAGGACATTTGTCGCTGCTATGCAGAAGCAGGATCCATCTTTTGGTAAAGGATGCTATGTGGATTCCACGCCTCTTCCGAACGACATCGACAATAATCCGTTTAATGCACTGTGCTGCCACGGCGTGGCCTCGTCAGAGGTCATGACACGGCTGATCCTTGTCCTTGATGAAGAGACAGGCCTTCCTGTCTGGTACGATATCATTCCGGGAAATGTCCTTGACATCAATACTGTCATGATGATCGTCAATAATGTCGCAGGCGCTCTGGGGATCGAGATCGATTCACTTGTTCTTGACGCCGGCTATGTTTCCAAAGAGCTGATCGGAGCTTTCCATATCGGTACAGAAAAGACCATCATTGGAAGGATGCCCGCCCGTAAAGGCTATCCGTTCAAAACACTTTACTGGGAAGTAAAGGATCTAATCGGAAAAGGAAAATACGCCTTTGTCCGTAAGCATCACGCATATTTCGGCAGAAGATCGAGCTGTTTGAGAAACCGGTGTATGCATATGTTTATGTTGATCAATACAATGCCCTTAAACGATTCAGCGATTATCTTGTCGATCATGAAGATGAGTACGCTGAACTCAAGGTAAAGGACAAAGACTGGTATACCGTAAAGTACGGTTACTTTGTTCTTATCTCCAACATTGACGTATCTCCCAAAGATCTTCTGTCCGATTATTACGGAAGGACAGATATCGAGGTCGTCTTTAAAACTGCGAAGGAGTATCTGGATCTTCTGCCGCTGTCGAAGTGGACTGACAGCACGGTGCGCGGAAAGATCCTGCATGACATCATTAACACCACTGCTTTATTGCTCCTTCGTAAGAGTATGCGACAGTCAGGTATGTCAACGTCCGAGATCATTGGCAGATGCCAATCCTTAATGTGCTGCCGGAGGAAGGATGGAACATTTTTAGTTGCAATGTTCCCGCCCATGTAAAAGAAGAATCGTTCAGAAAGGAACTCGGACTGAAAATGTAGTCCTACTTTTGCCGTCATCTAAGGTTAAATAACATATGATGATGGGGTGCGGTCAGAAAGGGCAAAAGTTGAAGAACAAAGCTAGGTATAGGTGAACGAGGTCTCTGAAGGTGAAACAGCTCCGATACCGAAAAAGTATTGTTGTCTGACGCCCGAAATTTCCCAAGCTCCCAAACACCCGCTGAACGTAACCGCAGCCATGGTGTTGGTTTGTCAGAAGGACAGCATCTTACTTTGCTGCCCATGGCGGGGAATCCATACAGGGAAAGTAAGGAAGTACGAACAGGGAAAGGAGGCCAATACAATGCCGATGACAGTAAATGTTGCTGGACAGGTTGCTCAGATAAAGTTGGGACAGAATAAAGCGTTATGGCCTCTTTTTGAAACTGTGATCAACTCCATTCAGTCGCTGGAAGACACGGACACAGAGCAGAAGCAAATCACTATCGAAGCACTGCGCAATCCTAATGTTCAGATGCGCCTCAATGCTGACGGGACAAAATCAGAGGAACCATCCCGCTTCGAACAGTTTATTGTGACTGATAATGGAAATGGCTTCAATGAGGCTAATTTCAAGTCGTTTCAAGAGGCCTATTCTCAGCTTAAGGTCAAGAAGGGTTGCAAGGGTATAGGACGCTTTCTCTGGCTGAAGGCTTTTGAAAAGGTAGTTATCAGCAGCACATATCAGGAAAACGGCAAATGGTATCTCCGTGAATTTGACTTCACTCTTTCTGGAGTCTCACCCGACGAAGCGCCAAAGGAACTGAAGGGAAACAATTATTCCAACATTACTCGCGTCACATTGACTGGCTTTAGCGCGAGATATAGAGATGCTGTGTCATATAGCCTGGAAAGTCTTGCTAAGAAAATAATCGAGCATTGTTTACCATACTTCATTATGAAGGCGGTTCCGGCTATCACGTTGAAGGACAATCGCGGAGAGTCCTTTTCGCTGAATGATTATTTTGATAAGGTCTATAAGGACTCCCTCAATCAGGACCCTATTGATTTAAAAGGTCGCCATTATCAGCTCTATCATATGCTTCTCGCGCAAGGTGCTGATGGCCACGAATTACATCTGTGCGCGAATAATCGAGAGGTAAAGTCGGTTAATCTTTACAAGAAGATCTCTAACTTGGAAAAAGGGAAAAAGCTGCCCACAGAAGATGGCGATGTATACTATGTTGGTTACCTCGCTGGCGATTACCTGGACGAGAGTATAAATGTTGAAAGGTCAGAATTTGAATTCGAAGACCTTCCTGTCATGGGCGATAATCGCGGCGCAAGTGAAGAGGAAATTGTTGATGCCGCCGTTGAGATGATCAAGGTGTATCTAAAGGCTGATCTTGATAAGGTCGGTACCGAAAAACGCAAACAGATTGATCGGCTTGTGCAAGCTACACGGCCTCAGTATAGGCTCCTCCTGAATAAGCGGCCGGAGGTTTACGATGACATTCCTTCTGGTTTGACTGATGACAAGGTTGACCTGGAACTTTACAGACATCAGCAACAGTGGGAATATGAAACAGCGAAACAACGACGGGATATCGAGGAAAAGGTTAAACAGAATGCAACGACCGATTCTGGTTTCCAACCACTGTTTGATGAATACTGCCGGAACATACATGAGTTGAGTCGCGCCGGACTTGCAGAATATGTTATCAGACGTAAGGCTATTATCGACTTACTCGGAAAAGCTCTTGAGGTAGAACCAAGCGGAAGCTATAGCTTGGAATCGAGGATACACAGCATCATCTGCCCTATGCAGGTTTCATCCGATGAAATAAAGCTCGATGACATGAATCTGTGGCTAATAGATGATCGATTGGCATACCATCACTACCTCGCCTCTGATAAATACCTTACCAAGTTGCCGGTGCTGGAGAATGGAACGCAGAAAAGGACAGACCTTATTGTATTTGATGCTGCGCTGTCCTACACGGCAGAGACAGATGACATCAATTCGATTACGATAGTCGAACTCAAGAGGCCACAGCGGGATGATCATGAGAATGATCCTGTGTGGCAGGTTCTTAAGTATGTCAGAGACATCCGTGAAGGGAAAATCAAGAAAGACAACGGTAGAGACTTTGGTGATATGAGCCGTGTGAAGTTCTACTGCTATGTAATTGGTGATTTAACGCCCTCAATGAGGGATTCGGCAGTAGGACGCGGACTAAGGCTGACGCAAGACAATGAGGGCTATTACGGATACAACGAAGGTATCGGAGCATACGTTGAGGTTATTTCCTATAACAAACTTTTGAAGAACGCCAGACAGCGTAATCAAGTGTTTTTTGATAAGCTGTTTGATGCAAAGGTTGAGGATTTAGTACATCCAGAGTTGGCGGGACAGTAACGGGAAGGGAGGAAAGGCAAAATGAGTAAACAAGTTTACATCAGCGCAGACTATGCTCCGAATGACGGAGACCGTGATGTGGTTGATGAGATTCATGATTGGTGCAAAGACCCGAGAAGAAATCTTGAATTCTATGATATGTCCCATCCTTCACGTGGAAGTGTTTCTTCAGATCCAGATTGCCGTCCATGTGATCTTAAGAAGGAATTCAATCAACAAATCAATGCTTCTTCAGCCGTGATATTTGTTGTCGGAGATAAAACAGCGCAGAGAACCGCGGGAAGCTTGTGTAGAAGAAACAGTGATGGAGCAGGGTGCGAGTGTACACCCTACAAGCAGAATACAAATGGAAAGGCAACATGCAAATGGTATTCTACATCAACGCCAGGCCCGAATGATGACATCGGGAGCATTAACACTTATTCCTATCTGGAACATGAATTCCGTCAGGCAATTCGTCGAAAAAGGAATATTGTGATCGTGTATAACTCCATGAAATGCGAGTCTGAATGGCTTCCGTCTTATATGAACGGCTATGAAGACTATGCTCATCCTTTCTGGACAAGAAATGCATTAGGATACAGGGTTGGTGATTATCAGTACATTAAGAAGGCCCTTGGTTATGAATGATATGAAATTACTTCGTATCAAGCAGTTATTAGGGAATGTGAAAGACTGGATTGCCGTTCGCCTTAAGTGCCTTGTTGGAGAGAAAAAAACTATATCAGCAATTTGGAAGCTGATTTACACAGCGATTGGGTACATCTCATCAGTTTTTGCTTTTGCTGTTCTGTTGAAAGATATGATGTCTTTCGACAAGATGGAGATCTTCTGTAAAGACCGCTGGTGGCTGGTAATTCTAATCGGCGTGATTGCTTCTCTTATCCACAATCATGAGAAGATGTCCTGCAAGGGCGCAATAGAGGATGATGATCTTCAAATTGTGGTTAAGGTTAGTGATCTCTTCTGCATCAATGCCTCGAGCTATGTGATTCCGACAAACACATTTTTCCGCACGGTCATGGAAGGGGAGTATATCAGTTCTGAGAGTGTCCAGGGATCATTTCAGATTAAGTGTTTCAGGGATAGAACTGATGAACTTGATGGACTGATTGCATCCAGTCTTGAACAGCAGGGAATAGAATACGAAGAAAGCTCCGATATTTACGGATCGGTAAAGAAATACCCAATCGGCTCGGTGGCAAAAGTTGACCATAATGGTAAACACTATTATTTTGTTGCAATCAATGATGTGAACAAATACGGAAAGCCGGTAAATCAAGGTTATTCCAACGTTGATATAGCCCTGAGCGGACTCCTTGAGACTATTAATAAAATCGGGCATTGTGACGATCTTGCCATGCCGCTGGTCGGAACTGGAAGAGCTGCGATTAGAGAAGCAACAATTGAGAAAGTCATTGAGAAAACGGTGGAAAAGTTTTTGATGTCTACAGACAAAACTTGTAGAAAACTAATCATCTGTATTCGACCGAAGGATTACTTGGAGGGGAAAGCAGATCTGATGAAAATCCAGAAGTATGTAGATTATAAGTGTGAATTCAAATGATCGAGAAGTGCATCCGTTGTGGCAAACCACATTCTACTAGCCCAACACTCCAATCACGCTCCGCCGTTACTATGTCGAAGGTTCCGGGCGGCTTTGTGAGAAGTGTTTCTACTAACTGTACCCGGTACCCACTTCTTTCGGTAGTAAGTTAGGCACCGAAGAAGGACCGATGGAGCAAGAAGAGAATATTCCGAATAAGCAATAGACCTCGGGTCAGTTCAGCAGTAGAATTGACCCAGAGGTCAGGCCTACCGGCCTACCACATTTCCAGCCTCACATTTACACACCAGCATCTGGAGGGATTGGAAAAGACAAAGACGGATAGTGTGTGTAAGAGACTGTAGAGAGCGGAGGTGATGCAATTGATCGGCGACAAAATCCGAAAGTACCGAAGACAGAAAGGATTATCACAAGAGCGGCTCGGAGAAATAGTCGGCTTCAGCCAATCGAAGATAAGCAAGATCGAGCGCGGTGAGCGTGGAGACTGGGACAGCTTGAGCGATCTGAGGTTGATAGCGAAGGTGCTGGAGGTTCCGATTGAGGAGCTCATTTCCGACCGCAGTGATGAAGGACAAAACGATTGTGAGTAACAATAAGTGAAAATTATCGATTGTGGACATGAAAACGGCGTGAATGCCTATTTTTTTAGAGCTGACTGTTTGGAATGTTACGTATTCAGATTGGAGTGATATAAGTTATGCCAGCACATAAACGGAAACCAAACTATAACGGTCCTCACACTATGCAGGAACTCCTGACCGCCGTGTGTGAGTACTATGGTGATCCTGTAGATGATAGAGAACCTGAAGACCAGGATTATGTTTCTCTCCATGATGTTGCAGCCGAGTTCGATATTACCGTCATGAAGGCGCGGAAGCTCCTGATAACGGGAGGTCTCTATTCGACATCCCTAAGTCGTAAGATTCAGGAGCTGCATGCAGACGGTCTGACTGTAGCTCAGATCACGGAGAAGACCGGCCTGAAACGCGCTAGCATAAACTCATATCTCCCGTATACTAACATCATCTACAACCTTCCCGACATTAGCATCAAGGCTGAGCGGCAGAAGCAGTACAGGGTCAGGAAGAGGAACAATACTCGAACTGATGCCGAAAAGAAAGAGAAGCTCTGGCAAGAGTTAACCTACCTGCAGGGATGCCTTTTCACCACCAGCAAGGGCCTGGACTTCACCTATAAGATTCGCGGCGGCGAGATGTTTGTAGACCGGAAGGAGAAAAGCATCACGAGAGCGATCGTGATGAAGGCATATGGGAAAGTTGTTGAACTGGATGGTGTCATGAAAGGTCCAAAGGCACTCGGTACATTCGGAGCAAGCTATCTGTATCCGATTTTCGTAAAGATGGGACTAATCAAAACAGCCGGAGCGTGACGTGATTACACGTAAGCGTAAATCTTAGTGTGTCTTATGTTCAGAATCAACTCCTCTATAATAGTAATGATCAAAGACGCTATATATGGTAGTGTAAAGTGGGCTATGAAAAACGATGGCCGAAAAAATAGGCTCAAATGAACCTTGAAAATCTGTAGATTATGTCAGCTGAAGGCTCTCCGAGG
>OMVU01000124.1 GCA_900314565.1 uncultured Eubacteriales bacterium | reverse complement strand
TGTCCGAAGGTTTTGGGAAAATCTGCAGTTTTGCAGTCAATGTCTGCTGCATGGGATACGTCCTTTTTTGATTATATTATAGCACATATGTTCGAGAAACGACGAACGAATTATACATCAGCAGAACAAAAAAAGCGCATTCCTCTCATGACTCAAGTCACGAGCATCCTGCGCTAGTTGGTGAAGACTATTAAGATTAAATCGTTATTTATTCCTGCAAAATCACCCTGAAAGTCGCCCGTAAAGCGACCGTTCCTGTCTTGCTGTATTGTATACTGGCTATAGTTACAGAACACATTGCTGATGCAGATCCACTGTTTCGTCAGCAGAAAGTACCTGTATACACAAAGTATCATCGTATCAGCTCCCCGAAGGCTGAACCATCGGGAAGCCTTGCTCATAAAGTCCCGAAAGGAGTCGTATCATGAGAATAGAGCAGATCATTCAGGAAAAAAACAGAGAGCAGTTTTACAATTATTATAAAAGCCTTGGCTACGATCATAAGACTGCCGCTGCACTTGCATTATTTACATACGGGCAGTACAGATTCGAAAATTTTTCAATAGACGGTCTGTATGAAGCCTTATGCCGGGGCGAAGAATATCTGCCTCCGAAAATTTTGGATGCAAGGAAGCACATGGTAAATCAGATGCGTCGTCCCTACGGCAGCAGACCCCTGGATTATGCATCTTCTGCAAATACCTCTGCCTCTTTTCCTGCCCCTCCATCAATGAAAACAGGTGCTGCCGCTCCGTCAGGAAAAAAAGAACGCGGCATCTTTTCAAAGTTAGCATCATCCATAAGATCCAAAGCACCAGAACGAAACAGCTTTGCCGCAGGGGATGCAGACTGTGATGGATACGAAGGCGCTTCATTTTCTGCGAGTGCTGCTCCCATGGGCTATGGGGCACCGCCATTGATGTCTGAATCCCCTTCTATGGCGAAAGATTCAGCTTCATACATGCCTGCTCCCCCTTCCATGGCCGGATATTCAGCTTTTCCCATGCCTGCACAAGCGCCTTCCATGATGAATAGCTCTGCTTCATTTTATTCCGCTCCCCCCACTCCGGCCGGAGGACCAGTCCCGCTGGATCCTGCCGGCGCTATGGGATACGCCACAGACGAGTATGAACAGATCGAGGAAAAGGACGCGCGCACTACCGTTGCCGAGCCAACGTCCACTTTCCGGATGACGACCAACACAGCATCTGCGGGCGTCATTCTCAATCAGCTCCGGAACGAACGCAGAATCGATAAAAGCATGGTACGTATCGAGGAAATGCTCAATTATTTCCGATATGAAAGCACGCTCCCCGGCGATGAGATGTTCAGTCTTTCCTATGAACTGATGGACGCGGGCGATCGGAAAAAATATCTTTACATTCATGTCCAGGGGCGGGAAGAAGTAAAAGACCGGCAGAATATCATTATTCTTCTGGATGTATCCGGAAGCATGAGCGGAAATGCCGAACAGACCCAGGCCATCATCGCCACTGTCCTCAGCAAGCTCGGAAACGGCGATAAACTCAGTCTCGTCACCTACAGCACCGACGATCATGTGGAGATCGAGGCGTTTACCGTCAACGGATATGAAGACCGCATCCGCATCCTGGAAAAGCTCCTGTCCATCGAAATCAACGGCTGCACCTATGGGTCCGCGGGAATCGAAACAGCCTATAAGATCGGAAAGAAAAATTATATCGAAGACGGCAACAACCAGGTAATCCTGATCACAGACGGAGATCTGAATTTCGGAATCACGGACAGAGGCGGACTGGAAGAACTCATTGAGCAGAAGAAGAAAGATAATCTCTTCCTCAGCGTGATCGGCACCGGTCTCTTTAATTACAAGGATGACAAGCTCGAAGTCCTGTGCAAACACGGCAACGGTGTTTATCGAACCGTGAACAGTCTTACGGATGTCAAAAAGAGCATTGACGAGGAGTATTCCTCTCTGGTCAATATCATCGCCAAAGACGTGAAGGCGCAGGTGGAATTCAACCCGGAAGTCGTCGAATCCTACCGCCTGCTGGGCTTTGAGAACAGGACCCTTGCGAGGGAGGACTTTACCAACGACAAGGTCATTTCCGAACCGTTCGGCTCCGGCGGCTACGGCGTCGCGCTTTACGAGTTGACTATGAAAACAGATGACGCGCCGGCTGAGAGCGGACTGAAATACATCAGACTTGTCACGACCGGTTCGAAGGAAGCGGGTACGATCAAGGTCCGTTTCAAAGAGCCTCTGGCGGAAGTGTCCCATGAGATCGAGAAAGTCATCACCTCTGCGGAAGCCTCCTATACAGACAACCTTCGTCTTGCCTTCATCGTGTATGTCTGCGCCGAAAAGCTTCGCGGTTCTGACAAGATCGGCAGCGGAGAAATCGCCCTCGCCAAACAGCTTTATGGAGAGCTTGGAAGTTCCATCCGTGAAAAGAACTCTGCAGACCTCTTCAAGCTGGCAGGAATTCTGGAAAAAAGTGAGAGTGAGCTGGGGATCGGGATCAGAGAGAGACGGTTCCCGTGGTAAAACATCCTTTTTTAAATCAGCGGATAAAACTAACGGGGCTGCCGCACTTAGTGCGGCAGCCCCGTGATGTCCCCGGGTATCATTTCCGGCTTTTTACGTGTACTCCTTTCCTCATGCGTAAGTGAACAGCTGCACCCGCACAAGAACAGGTTCGGTTCCTCCGCCATGAACATTAAAAGAGCCTCTTTTACAATTCTGCGCCGTTCGTCTCAATCACATGCTTATACCAGTCAAAAGACTTTTTCTTTCTTCTTGCAAATGTCCCGCTGCCGTCGTCCGCCCTGTCCACATAAATCATGCCGTACCGCTTGGACATTTCGCCGGTCGACGCCGAGACTAGGTCAATGCACCCCCACGGAAGATATCCCATCAGCGGGACCCCGTCCAGATTTACGGCGTCATCCATCGCCTGAATATGCGCCCTCAGATACTCGATCCTGTAGTCGTCATTGATCGACCCGTCCGCCTCGATCACATCTTTTGCTCCCAGGCCGTTCTCCACGATGAAGACCGGCTTCTGATAGCGGTCGTACAGCGTATTCAGGGTCACACGAAGACCAAGCGGATCGATCTGCCATCCCCACTCAGAACGCTTCAGATACGGATTGGCCGTGCTGGCGAAAACGTTGCCGGAGGTCTGCTTTCCTGCAATTGCAGGATCGGTGCTGACGCATCTGGAAGCATAGTAGCTGAATGTGACGTAGTCAACTGTGTTCTCTCTCAGAATGTCCAGATCGCCCGGCTCCATGACCGGCATAACGCCTTCTCTTTCCATCTGCTTCAGGGCAAAGGCCGGATATTCTCCCCTGCTCTGCACATCAATGAAGAAATAGTTGTCTCTGTCTCTGCAGATGGATTCCCACACATCCTCCGGTCTGCAGCTGTACGGATAATAATTTCCGCCGGCCAGCATACAGCCAATCATCGCGTTCGGTGCGAGCTCATGGCCGATCTTCACAGCCAGCGCACTGGCTACCAGCTCATGATGCGCTGCCTGATAGGTCACTTTCCGGCGGTCTTCGCCTTCCTCGAACCGGATACCGGCAGCCATAAAAGGAAGAGCCAGGAGCATGTTGATCTCATTGATCGTCAGCCAGTACTTCACTTTGTGACCGAAGCGCTCGAAGAGGACCGTCGCATAGCGGACGAAGTGATCGATCATTTTTCTGCTCTTCCAGCTTCCGATCGTTTCGACGAGATGCATGGGCGCATCAAAGTGAACGATGGATACGAGCGGCTCGATACCGTATTTAAGACATTCGTCAAACACACTGTCGTAGAATGCAAGACCTTCCTCATTGGGTTCCGCATCATCTCCATTCGGGAAAATGCGTGTCCAGTTAATGCTCATACGGAAGCACTTAAAGCCCATCTCCGCCATCAGCGCTATGTCTTCTTTGTAGTGGTGATAAAAATCTATGCCAAGATGTGCGGGATAGTAATGATCCGCATCCGGCTTCGATACAATCATGTCGCCCCGGATGATCGGGAATCTGTCCTTGCCGTGAGGAATCACGTCATTGGTGCTGAGGCCTTTGCCGCCTTCCATCCATCCGCCTTCACACTGATTGGCAGCGGTCGCGCCGCCCCACAAAAAATCTTTTGAAAAGCTCATATTCCACCTCTTTGTCGATTATGATTAATGAAGTTGCTCCCTTCTTTTATTATAGCAACTGTGCTCCCTGCCGTATACCGCCGGGATATAATAAGAAATGCAAAGAGCGCCGGGATCGATATCGCACCTGAAAATGCCGAAAAGGAAGTCAAGGCAACCGCTGGTTATGCAGCGGCGGATATTCGTCCCTTATACAAGTCAGCTCTTCGCAGATTGAATCACCCTAAAGTCTTGTTCAATTCTGTAAGGCCTAAATCACTTAGCGCCCGGAGAAGGTCCTCATAATCATGAAAAACGATTCCGGAGAAGCCGAGTACTTTTGCCGCCTCCACATTCTCCTTTGTATCATCTATAAAAACACACTCATCCGCCCGAAGTCCGTACTTCAGAAGGAACATCCGATACATCTCCGGATCCGGTTTGGTCCTCCCTGCAAGAAATGAGACCAGGCCCCCGTCCATATAGGGCATAAATTCGAGAGAGCCGGCGCACTCGTCATAGGCTTTCTTCGAATAATTTGAGAGATAGTATACGCGAAGACCCGATTCTTTCAGAGCCTTTACCAGAGGGATCGCGTACTCCCTCATGGTCAGCATACCTTCTATATTGGAAAAGGCCGCTCTGAGATTTCCTTCATTGTCCGGATCTATGCCGGCAAATCCACGAAGCGTCTCCTCCTCGGTCAGTTCGCCCCGCTCGAATCTTTCCCAATATGGACTCATGACCGATGCCCTGAGGATCCTTTTGATCATAGGGCCGTCAAAACCCTTTTCTGTAAGAAACTCCATAAGCCTGAAATCCGCAAGGACTCCTCCGATATCAAATACAATATTCCTGATCATTTATGATCCTCCTTTAATGCTGTAAAGAAAGCATTGCGTTCCTTACTGTTCCGGTAGTGCTTATATAATGGTGTAAATTGAATAGAGCCAACGGCTCAACCTTTTGGTATAATGCTAATCGCCAAATCCAACATAATACCAAGGAGGAA
>OMVU01000178.1 GCA_900314565.1 uncultured Eubacteriales bacterium | reverse complement strand
ATTGGAAGTATAAGCTCGACGAAATAGATTCCGATGAGAAAATACAGGTTGAGACATTGCCTCTTAAAAAGTCCAGTTAATTCGTGACGTTTATACTAGAGGTCCGGAAAGGAAAGGCTATGCTGCAGATACATACAAACGAAATCAAAGAATCATATCGCCTGTTTGATCTTCAGGGGACAACTGCGCCGACCGCCAAAGACGCGGAATGGCTTATTTGTGTATGCCTTCATAAAACTGGATCAAGTGGATGTCTGGGACCAGAGGTCTCCCCGGGAGACAAGGTATAACCAGATAGATTACAGTAATTGATGCTGAAACTGCCGCTTGTCCGAAATGACAAGCGGCTTTTTATATGCTTGGAAACAAAAAGAATATATAGCTCCATAGTATAACGGCCAGTACACTGGACTGTCGCTCCGGAGTCGCGGTTCGAATCCGGAAATTAAAAGGTCATGAATCAAAGGAGGAACGGGAAATGTTCACAAGCCCAACATATGGAAAACTGAATATCCAGGACATCCCGGAAAAAATCCGGATCTTCTTTGAGAAGCATGAGCATTATGATGCACCGGTAAAGATCATTGTTGGGACGGACTCCCAGAACTTTGATCAGACCAAAGTCGTATCGGTGATCGCTGTGATCTGTGAGGGGCATGGAGGTATCTTCTTCTACGAGGTAACAAGAAAACCCATCATTAAAGATGTGCGTACTAAGCTTCACGAAGAGACAAATGACAGCTTGCAGGTCGCAGAACAGCTGGTCGGGATCATGGAGAGTGAGAAGAGGTATGAAGAGATGTACCTGAACTGTCCGATCTCCATCCACATCGACGCAGGAAACAGCATAAAGGGAAAGACCAGGGAGCTGATCCCTGAACTGGTCGGCTGGATCAAGTCCTGCGGCTACAGCTGCCAGGTCAAACCGGACAGCTTTGTGGCAAGTACTATTGCGGATAGGATTTCTAAGTGAAGTGTCCGGAAATGCGCGGGAGGAGTTTCTTCTCCCGCAGACTATTACGCATATTCGCACAAGATAAAGAAGAGTGCAAGAAGAGTGCCTGACACCTTGAGCATTTAGTTCATTGTGTCAGGCACTTCTCTGCAGTTTATCTTTATTTCCAACATCCCTCGTGCGGATCCCATTCGGTAACAGGTTCATCGGTTTGGGCCAGGAGGGGCATTACAAATGTCTTGATCCGATCCATAGCATCATTCATGGATACTGGGATCAGAGCTTTTTTCTTTTTCAGGAACGAGTTCCATCTAGTCTGATGCATCGTATCACCAAGAAACTCATCGCTGAATGCTGCTGTGTCCATTGTCATTAGTGTCTTCCGGTTTGTGAATGTTTCTGTGACAGCATTTTGCAGTTTTTCATAGTTGAATGGATACTTCTCGGAGAGCACATAAATGTCGTAGAAGTCCTTATAGCGGCTGTTTAGAAAACCGTTTTTAACTATGGCTTCCAGCTTCTCTGCAATAGAAGACTCCAGAGAATATGCGTTTACTCTGGGTGCTTCCATGTCCAGGATCACAGGAAATTCCATCTCCACAGCATTCGGATAAATAACATCACCAAATCCAATATCAATCCCGATCGGAATTCTGGTCTGGTCAAGATATGCGACCGCTGAGATATGCAGTCCGTGGTACTCTTTGAATTCTGTGATATCTTCTGCCGTAATGGAATCAAGGTCGAAAACAAGTGCGTCATCCGTGTCCTGAGCAAGGATATCATGCATGACGGCTTTCATTTCTTCAGCGCTGTTTGAGATACATCTGGCCAGAAGGTCAACATCTGTGGTGGCACGCGAGTACTTTCTGTCGAAGACGGCATACAGAAAGATGCCGCCTTTTAGAACAAAATGGCTGGCATACTGAGATACCGAGATTCGGTAGATCGTCCGCTCAAGTCCGTAATAGACGAGAGCTTCTTGGAACGTGCAGCCGGAGCTGACAGCGAAATTCTTCAGTCTTGCCTTTACGGAATCTGCATTCATCAAACAAGCACCTCCAGATATGTTCTTACAATAGCTTCACAACGCAGCATCTTGGCATAGGTATAGAGTCGGTCGATCTGCCGGTCCTGCCTTTTCAGGTAGTTGCGAAGTACTTCTGAAGTTTCTTCAATGCC
>OMVU01000181.1 GCA_900314565.1 uncultured Eubacteriales bacterium | reverse complement strand
CCTCGGAGAGCCTTCAGCTGACATAATCTACAGATTTTCAAGGTTCATTTGAGCCTATTTTTTGGGCCATCGTTTTTCATAGCCCACTTGACACTACCATCTCTGCATGGCTTTCATTTTTCCTGACGGATCAATCGCAGGAACTCTTTCTTTTTCAGGCTCATGCGCTCTATCCCGGCAGTCACCCAAATTACTTTATTAAGTATTGCTAACTCTCTGTTAAAAAGAAAGCCCACCATACAGCCGTCCGTCCTAGACTCCTCTGCAGGATGGGCGAAAAATAATCGTTAGCGGTTATTTACTACTCTACTCCACAAATTCTTTCTTTTCAAGATACTCGGACAGGTTTCTCAGTGATTCCATCTCTGAGATTATGCTCGTAAAGAAGCAAAGCATCCGCCTCTTCTGTCATAATTAGAGCATCTTTTCTCAGAATCTGCTATAATATCTGTCATATTATTATCAGACGTCATGGTGGAGGAGGCCCTTACTGTAATGGCAGCTTTTTTCGGAGAAAATGAAATATGGACGAAGTATGAGGGAGACGGCAGAGAACCCGTGATCCTGGTGGGCGTGCGCGAACTCAACGCCAAAGAACCCGTTTCGGAGGAGGAATTCCGGCACTCCCTGGAAGAACTTGCGGAGCTTGCCAGGGCATGCGAGATGGAACCGCTGGATACCCTGACGCAGTCACTCTCCCACATCAACACCGGCCTTTATGTCGGTACCGGAAAGGCAGATGAAATACGGGCCTGCGCGGAGATGTACGGTGCAGAGCGGGTCATTTTCAATGATACGCTGTCCCCCTCCCAGATCCGAAATCTGCAAAAGCTCCTGAAACTGCCTGTGATGGACCGGACTGCGCTGATTCTCGAGATCTTCGAACGCAGGGCAAGGACCAGAGAAGCGCGGCTACAGGTGGAACTTGCCAAGATCCGCTATTTAAAACCCAGACTGATCGGCATGTGGGAGACCCAGAACCGCCAGGGCGGTGCTTCCGGCTCCATGTCTGCCAAGGGAGAAGGCGAGACCCAGCTGGAAATCGACCGCCGCACCATTGATCACCGACTCAGCGAGCTGACCAGGGAACTGAAAGGCGTAAGCCGTGAACGCGCGACCCAGCGCAAGAAGAGACAGGGATCAGGACTTCCTCTGGTATCTCTTGTAGGCTATACCAATGCAGGCAAATCCACGATCATGAATGCGATGCTGACGCAGTATTCTTCAGATGAAGCTCCGGAAGGTCAGCCGGTCAGGCGGCAGGTCTTTGAAGCAGATATGCTCTTTGCCACCCTGGATACGACCGTACGTCGCATCACTGTGTCGAGAGGACAGGAATTCCTGCTGTCCGATACGGTCGGCTTTATTCACAAGCTTCCCACCTCTCTTGTCGAGGCGTTCAAGTCGACACTCGAAGAGGTGACTCAGGCGGACCTTCTGGTACAGGTGGTCGACGGCTCCGACCCGCATTGCTCGAAACATATTGAGGTCACAAAAAGCATCATCGCAGAGATCGGCGCCGGCCATATTCCCATGATCACGGTCTACAACAAGGCGGATCTCTGTGACCCGCCTGCTGCACATCCCGTCACAGGCACCACCGAGCAGACCGTCGCGGGGATCACCAATGTGAACCTTTATCTCTGCGCCAAAGAAAGAAGTTCGATCGATTGCCTGTGCAGAACGATCTTTGATATTCTCCACGCGAAACGGACTGTCCGGACATTCCTCATTCCCTATGATCGGGGAAATGTCGTCTCGTTTCTGATGGAGCGCTCGGTCGTCCTGCAGACAGAATACACAGAAAATGGAACAAAGATCACCGCAGAGTGTGATCAGGCGACTGCGGATCAGGCAGAAAAGGCGCTGCAGTGAAATTCTGCCGACCCTTCGGCTTTTCGGCTTTTCTGATGCGCTTTCCCAAAAACGTCAGCTTCTCGGAGATTGAATCTCCGAGCTTGCTGGTCCGCCGCGGGAGTCTTTCTCTGCTTTGCGGGCGGAAAAGCAACCTTGTCCGGATACAGCAG
>OMVU01000127.1 GCA_900314565.1 uncultured Eubacteriales bacterium | reverse complement strand
CCGATATGGAATTTGTTTTCATCCGCACGGGAATTCCCGGAAAGAAAGCCGGGTGTAGCTGACAATCAGAATTTATGAAGAAGATCAACAGAAAAAGAATAATTTGCCTTATTGCGCTATTGGCCGCTCTTCTCTTGGTAAGTGTGTTCTTCCTACCTCATCATCAGCGGACATCTGCAAAGAGACTGCCTGATCTGTACCAAACGCAGGTCCCGCAGTTCCATAGTGCAGTAGATAAAGACGGAGACGGGATCGACGATCAGATGGATATCCTGCAGGGTGCATTGGCGTATGTCAGTACGCAGCCGCAGTACAAGAGCAGATATTACAGCACCGGCTATCCCGATGACGGTTATGGAGTCTGCACAGATGTAGTGGCCTTTTCGATGAGAGGCGCCGGATATGACCTCATGGAACTGGTGGAGGAGGATATCAAAACGCATCCGGGTGATTACAACATCGAGAATCCCGATAAGAACATTGATTTCCGGAGGGTGCAGAACCTGAAGGTCTGGTTTAAGAACAATGCGGTCAGTCTGACCACCGATCTCTCAGACATCGAAGAGTGGCAGGGCGGTGACATCGTTATTTTTAAAAATCACATAGGAGTTGTTTCAGATCGAAGAAATAAGGATGGGGTCCCTTATGTGATTGGAGAAACGAGATGATCTGGTCGCCCATTATCGGATCTCGGAGTAATGGATATGTTCTATGCCTGACGGTTGTACGAATAGGAAACAGACGAATATGAACATTATTATTGTTGGGTTTGGCGGAGCAGTCGGAGCAATCTGCAGGTATCTGATCACCTTGCTGCCCGTTCATCCGGAAAATGGATTTCCGATAAAGACATTCATGATCAATGTCATCGGATCCTTTGTCATTGGCCTGGTGGCCGCGCTTGCGGCAAAGAATGCAATGAATCCCAAGGCGGTTCTGTTCTTAAAGGTTGGCATTTGCGGAGGCTTTACCACATTTTCTTCCTTTGCCCTGGAGACGGAAGGGCTTCTGGAGAAGGGGAGCACCGGGATCGCCATGCTGTATGTAGTCAATCCGTCGGCCGGCATTTTTGCAATACAGGTGTTTATTTCTTCTCGTATCCCTCTGCCTTATATTGCTTTCCCTCCTCTGCGTAATGCTGTGCATTATGGCGCATAAAGGCGATCTCGTCGTCTGTAACGGGGCGGATCACCTTCCCGGGTCTGCCGAAAACAAGACTGCGGTCCGGAATGACTGTATTCTGTGTGATGAGTGTTCCGGCGCCGATCAGGCACTCTTTCCCGATATGAGCACCGTTCATAATGATGGAGCCCATTCCGATGAGAGAATCATCATCGATGATGCAGCCGTGGATGATACAGCCATGCCCGATGGTCACACCGTTTCCTATGCGCATGGGATAGGGGAGATCAATGTGCAGACAGGAGTTGTCCTGAATATTCGTGTTGTCGCCGATCGTGATCGGTTGATCGCCCCGAATGGTAGTATTGAACCACACACTGCTGTTCTTTCCAATTGTCACATCCTTCAGAACCTTAGCGCCCTCTGCGATGAAGGCGGAGGGATCAATCATGGACATAATGCCTCCTTGTTGTGTTAACGCTTTCTTATTTTTTCTGCCTGCGGCAGTATAGCACCAAATCTCGGGAACGTCCGGCTCTCTCTGATAGGTGTGTTCAAAGATGCCGGACAATTACCAGTTACCACTCCAATTTATCTCACGCAATTTCTCTTACCAGATGCTGAATGAGTCCTGCAAAAAAGGCGGGATCCTGAATCGGCAGGTCATGTCCGGCATTTTTATGAATGATGAGTCTGCAGCGCGGGAAGAGCTGTGCGAGCTGCTCTGTGGCGGCGCGCCCTATGATGTCGTGTTCGCCGGTCAGTACCCAGACGGGCACATCAATTCCGGCCAGCTGCGCTTTTGTCACAGGCAGATCGTGGAGCATGAGGCCAGTCACAGCGGCCATCCTGCGGCATGGATGGAACAGGATGCTCAGTGCGCAAAGGGCCGTGTACCGGGCGTGGATGGCGGCACGCACATACCATTTCAGATCCCTGACGTTCAGATTTCCTGAATTGAGCAGAAGTCCACCGACCCGCGCGGGGTACCGGCTTGCGTAGACCATTGCGAGATTGGCGCCGTCGCTGTGTCCGGCGAGAATGCATTTTTTGATCTCCAGCTGCTGCAGGACATCTTCAAGATCCTGCGCCATGAGGACAAAATTGAGCTTTGGACTGGCTTTCGTGCCGCTTCTGCCGGAGATGGATTTTCCGTGTTCTCTGCTGTCGATCAGAAGATACCTGCAATGGGATGGATCCTGATTCTGACGGGAGGAGCGATACGGGCTGGTCAGTATTTTTACAGCGCTTTGAAAATAACTGCCGTCCATCGCATTCCCGTGCAGCAGAACGACAGGGAAGCCCCGGGGATTTCCTGTCTCCATACAGTATATTTTTGACCCGTCTGATACGGTGTAGTATAATGCCCGCTGATAGAGAGCCATTATTGCAGTCACGACCTTTCTGACGGCTATATCGTAGCGCAGAAACGGCAGAAATGCACGGAGGAAAAATGCAGTACACAACAGGAAAGTGGACATTGGCAAGAATCCGCTTTGAGAACATGCTTATTGTCTGTCAGATTATTTTTGCGGTGGTGCTGCTCATAGAGAGTTTTATGGCGGTGCCGTCGGGGGATATCGGACTGTTCTATATTCTGGGCAGAATGGAGCAGCGTCTTTTTTCTATTGTGAATCTCGTCGTCAGCGTTCAGCTGCGCAGAAGAAAACGGGCGGCGCTGAATGTGACGATGGGCGCAAATTTCATGAGCCTGCTCCTGCTGCTCTTTGGAAGGGCGGATCATCCGCTCTCTGCACTGATTCTTGCCGTTAACGCTGTCATGGTCATCGGTTTCTGGTGCTGTCGCAGGGATTTCTGCGTGCCGTCGGAGAAGCTGTCAGTGAAGAGGGCAGCGGCGATTGCTGGTGCAACCGGTGTGGCTGTTTTTCTGAATGCCGCGGTGACTTATCATTTCCTGGACAAAAATGGCGATGCCGGACTGCATGCCATGGCGGACAGCGTTCTCTCCACCATCCTTCTTTTGTTCGGAGGGGGACCCTTTGCGGGAGAGAGTGCAGGCATGTGGCGGTTTGAGAGCCTGATTCTGCACTTTACATGGGCGTGCTTTATCATCATTATTTTCCTGGTTCTTCAGCCGGGATTCTCGTCCAGAAAGACGAGCGGACAGGATCTGCAGCATGCAAGGACACTTCTGCATGACTACGGGCAGAACCCATGCTCGTATCTTACGCTAGAGAGGGATAAACTCCTGTATTTTGGCAGCACAGTGGATGGGGTGATCCCCTATGGCATTGTGGGAGATACGATTGTCGTCAACGGAGATCCCATCTGCGCGCCGGCGGATTTTCCGGCGCTTCTGCGGGAATTCAGGGACTTCTGTGTGCGGAGCGCTCACAATATTTTCTTTCTGAGCGTGACGGATATGTTCCTCGATGAGTATAGGCGACAGGGATTTGGCACGGCGAAGTGCGGCGAGGAGGCGAGATTCAAACTATCGGAATACAGCATTGCCGGGAAAAAGGGCGCCAAGATGCGCATGAACATCAATCATGCGATGAAGGCGGGTATAGTTGTAAAGGAGTACAGACCGCAGGAAAAGAGGGATCCGGAGATTGAGAAGAACTTCAACCGGATCACAGATGAATGGCTGCAGGAGAAGAAGAGTGGTCTTCTGACGTTTACGATGGGGACGCCGTCATTCGACCAGCCGTTTGACAGGAGATATTTCTACGCGGTCAATGCCGAGGGGAAAATGGAGGGCTATATCGTCTATGTGCCTTTTCTGCATGGAACGGGATATATGGCAGATGTGACAAGGCGCGCAAAAGACGCACCCGGTGGCATCATGGAAAAGATCATGTACGATGCCTTTCAGGTGTTCCTGTCGGAGGGCTGCGAGTGGGCAAGCCTTGGCAATGCGCCGCTTGCGGGATTATCAGAGGAAGAGAGCGCAGAACCTGCCCTGCAGCAGAACGGAGTGGAGAAAATGCTGCGCTTTGTTTACGAGAAGCTGAATTCCTGTTATGGCTTCAGGGATCTCTACCGCGCGAAGGAAAAATATAATCCATATGAGTGGCTGCCCGAGTACTATGTCTTTCTTCCGAAAATCCCGACACCGCAGATGTTCTACGCAATCGTCCGGATCCAGAATCCCGGCGGGCTGGGCTCCTATGTAAAGGATATTCTGGAGTCGTTTACGCACAGGAAGAAAAGATAAGAAGAACAGAAAAGGAAGGATAAGAAACCGCATAGATGTCAGCTTCCCGCAGATTGGACGAAAAAGTGCGGAAAGCTGACATTCTGACATCACAGGTCCAGCATCTTCGAGTCTTTTTACGGAGGAAGAGCAGAGAGGGAACAGGCCGGATGCGATGATTCTCGGCTATGCGGTCACCAATCTTCATGCCTTTGACGGCAAGGACCTGGTAAAATGCCTGTGCGGGAGCAACAAAGAAATCTATGCTTATCTTAGCGTGACCAACTATGTAACAGAGAACACGCCTCCCACATTTCTGTGGCACACCGCCCGGGATGAAGAGGTGCCGGTGCAGTCTTCACTCGATTTCACGCAGGCGCTGATCAAGCACCATGTACCGGCAGGCCGGCGCTTTTGTAATGCGGGGTCATATCTGTGATGGAAAACATACACCGGATCTATAAACGGACTTCATCGCTGCAATCAGCTTTTCCAGATAAAACAATACGCCCCGTAGTGTAATTATTCTGAATAAACCGAGCTGGAGGAAACCGAATGAAATTCAACGGGTAGTCAGAAGAACTGAACAGGGTGGAGAAACTGCAAAAAACCTCTGCCTTACCCACGATGTGCTGCTCTGGTCGTCATCAGAGTTTCACTTCATATGGATTTTCCTTCCCCTTACTCCAACAATCAACGCTCTCATAAGCGCTCCTGATCATGGATTCCACGGCGTCGTCAGTGTAGAAAGCGGTGTGGGGGGATACGATAACATTCGGGAAGGAGCGGAGGATGCTCATCTCATCGTTCCGGATGACATCGCCCTCGCGGTTGTAGTAGTAGAGACCGTTCTCGTTTTCGAGGACATCGAGTCCAGCACCGCCGACTTTGCCGGTCTCCAGGGCGTCGATCAGAGCTCCGGTGTCAATGAGAGAGCCGCGCGCGGCATTGATGATGATAACGCCGTCCCTGCATTTGGCGAGAACGTCGCGGTTTACCATGTGATAGTTTTCCTTTGTTGCCGGCGCGTGAAGCGAGATGATGTCGGACTGTGCCAGTAGTTCATCTACAGATACGTATTCGGCATATTTGCGCACCTCGTCATTCGGGTAGAGATCGTAGGCGAGAATTTTGCATCCGAAACCGGAAAGAGAGCGAATCAGTGTCCTGCCAATGCGCCCGGTGCCAATGACACCAACGGTACAGTTGGAGATATCGTGCCCCATCTTGCCTTTGAGCTGGTAATCCTGTACGGAAGCGCGTTTCATGATCGGAATCATCTTGCGCAGGAGCATGAGCATCATCATGAGGGCATAGTTGGCAACACCATTGGGAGCATATCTGCCCGCAGAAACCTTCAGCCCGCGATTCTTTGATTCCGTGAGGTCTATGTGGTCGTAGCCGATTGATCTGCAGGGCAGGTAGCGCACGCCCATATCTGCAAAAGCATCCACGAACGGCGCACTCATATCACAGGGCGTCGTACAGATGGCATCACAGCCCTCTGCCAGATGCAGATTTTCCTTTGTCGGGTACTCTGCTGTCCATGCGAAATCGATACCGTATTCCTTACTGAATTTTTCTGCATAAGCAAGCTCGTCGAAAGGACGAAGCGCGTAGAACATGATTTTCATGGTGAAAGCTCCTTTGTCTCTTGAATACCTATTGTGAATTATATATCAATTACAACAA
>OMVU01000128.1 GCA_900314565.1 uncultured Eubacteriales bacterium | reverse complement strand
CAGAATGCTGTCCGGATGATTCCAGAACTAAATCCGGATAATACCGTTACGCTGTCCGTATAATACAGGAATGGCGTCCGGATAATACCAGTATACTCATGCCCTGCGCCTTCCGCGTGCCATTGTACTTTCCCTCCTATATCCTTACCTTCAGAGCCTTCGGGTCCAGCTGGTCACTGATCTCCCGGGCTTTCCTTTTTACATAGTTCGCGTCGATCCCAAACGCTTTCAGTATCGTTTTCTGTGTTGCCGTGACTGCATGGTCAAGCCGGTACACACCATCTGCCTGACGGATCATCTCTATCTTTTCAAGCTCCCGTATGGATGCGGGCACGTTCATATAATTCGGCTTTTCCAGCAGTTCTTCTTCTGCGTTCTTCAGCTTCGTGTACATACGGTTCCGGATGATCAGCGCGACAAACGCGATCAGCATCTTTCCTTCGAGAGATTCACCCGTATATACCCGGAGACTTCGGTTCCCCAGGAAGCTCTTGTCCGCTTTGAACAGCTTTTCCGACATGTCTCTGCTCTTATAGAGATCCAGCGCTTCCTTTGCCGACATTTCTGCCGAAGTAATAATGCAGAAGTATCCGCACATCTTCAGTTCTTCTTCTATGACAGAGGCTTTCTCTATCCCGCAGACGAAACACTGGTCATCTTTCCCTTCATGGTAATACTCAAGGCTGAAATATTTCTCGTAATTCTTATCGATGACGACCGGCTGTCCTTCCTGTTTTTTCAGGTATGCGGCGATGCGGTCGATCTTTGACTCCAGATCTTCACGCTCCGAAGCGGCTTTGCTATAGCTGTAATAAATATGAAGGTAGCGCTCCTTATCATCAGAATAAAAGACCTTTGTCTTCACGGTCGTACCATTCACCTGATACCGGCGGATCGTATACTGCCGTTTCTCCTCAAAGCTTCCCCGGACTTCCCGGATCTTATCGTTCACAAAGGACTTCATCCCTTTGACCATGATCACGAAATCATAGCCCAGATGGTCCATGTACCGGATGTTCTCCCTTGAAAAATACCCCCTGTCCAGGATAAATCCCGCGTTCTTATATCCATACGCAGAAGCTTTGTTCAGCATAAGCTGAAGCTGGGAAATATCGACGATACTGCCCGGATAGGTCTCATAGAACAGCGGTTCCCTGTTGCTGCAGTCATACGCGATGGAATAGTTGAAGATTGGAAGACCCCGATCCTCCTTGGCGTGCCCGAATTCAACGATCTCGATATCGCCGGCCTGGCAGTTCTTGTTAGTAGAATCATATGAGATATAGATCTTATCCTGCTTCTTCCTGACCGCATTCCATTCATTCTGAAAGGAAACACTGTCCTCCACTGAGATCTGGCTGATGAAAGTAGATACGGTAGAGTCGCTGTAGATCTTATGCTCCGGCGTAAAAAGCGGATGGTTATAGGCGTAGTCCGGATAGTACTGCCCGGCATTATTCTCTGTAGTGAGATAGTACGCCGCCAGATCCAGGAACAGCCCTGTGCCGCGGTCATCATCATAAAGCCCGTTGATGATCCTGTCCAGAAGGGTCTCCGTCATCAGCTTTTCGATCACGATCCATGTCCCGATACGCAGACAGCTGCTCCTGGTCTCACGTCCCTGATCCTCCGGAAGCTCAGCGTCCGGGAAGTATGTCAGGAAGGTGGGGTTCGGGTACATCATCTCCGGATCGTCCAGGCATTTCTTGCCGATCGTAGTGCGTTTGGGTATGTTGTACTTTTTATCCGGCTTATAGACCCTGTCATACTCGTAGTTGATATAGACCACACCCTTGATCGTCCGCTCGTAGATCTTCCCTTTGACCTCAGGTATCTTGACTTTGAAATCGTAATACATGCTTCCGTTCACCCTCTACAATAAGTATGTATACCCACTCAATAAGTATAACAAAAATAGTGATTATTCCGGGCGATTAGCCCATGCGCTGAAGCGCGGTCAGCGCATGGCAATCGCCGTTTAGCAAAGGCTGAACGCAGTTCAGCCCGGGGCTCAAGAGTGAGATAAATATTGCCTCATGTTGATGTCTCCTGTGTCTACCCAAGTAGTGTTGTAAGCAAAACGTTCTACGATGGATTCGGCATAGGTGCCGCGGCCCAGTCGTGCGACCCACTCATCACGTTTATAGAGCGTGCAGAAGATGGTTGACGTGCAGTCGAAGCGGCGCTCCGTCAGCTCCAGGATGAATTCTACATCTGCTTTGGAAAGATCTGGCATGAGCCATTCATCCAGGACCAGTACCTTGAAAGCTGCATACTTGTTTAATACCTTGTTCCTGCCACCGGGCAGCAGCGACTTGTCCGCGTATTCGCCGAGGAGATCCGGGAGCCGTATGTATTTCGTTTTGTGCAGCTGTCGGCAGGCCTCTTTGGCCACCGCACAGCCCAGGAAGGTCTTTCCGGAACTGGGGTATCCGTGAAATACGATACTGCGGTTTTCGTCAACGAACCTGCAGTTGGCTAAATCTGCCATGACGCCCCGGTTCAAGGGACGCTTGTCGATATACAGGATGTCATGGACATCCGCTTTAGGAAGACGGAACTTTGCGGTCTTGACCAACCGGCGGACTTTGTCGTTATATTTCCTCTGATAAACGCTGTCCGTCAAAAGCTGGAAACGGTCATCGAATGGCAAAGCCACCGTCTGCTGATCCTGCTGTTGGATCTCAAGTTCCTCGACGAATTCGCCGATATTCATGAGGCGAAGTTTCCTTCTGGTCTCATCATTCAGCATCAGGATCACCGCCTTCCCTGTAGTAATCACTTCCTCGCAGATAACCCATGGATGAATCATCGGACGAAGAGCCGGCTTCCTGCTGATCTTTGTAAATGATGTCTTGATTCGCCGTCAGGATTGCTTTAAGGTGATGGTAACGGGGCACCTTAATCCCTCTGCTGATGGCGAGCTCACAGGCACTTTCCAGACGGGCATCTGTATACGTCCTGCAGAGACGGAGAACGGCAAGACAGGGATTATAGCCCTGTTCTTTTATGCTTACGGTGCCGAAGATCCGGTCAATGACCTGTCGGGTCGATTTCCCGATAGAGCTTGCCCAGTTCCTGATCCGCTCGTCATCCCACTGGACGATGTTACGGAACGCAGGCGGCATATCTTCCGGATGCGTGGAGTATTTATTCTTCATATAGTCCGGAAAGCGATTATGCGTTGTCAGGCGATCTCTCTTGTGGTAGATCTCCACGAAGCGGTCCGTGACCTTCAGGTCCACCTTTTTCTTTGCGTACTGATACGGGCATGAATACCGGTTTTTCTTATACACGACATGGAAGTCGAGGTTAACGGCCCGGCCATAGACCCATTCCGCAATCTCATAAGGGACGTCGGGAAGCGGACGAAGATACTCCCGCTCCTCCTGAAGCATTTCGTAGCGGCTGCCGTCGCGCTTCTGGAAGGCCTCGTGGTTGAACTTATTCAGTTTGTCCGAAACGCTCTTTTTCAGTTCGGCGAAGGAGTAATACACGTCGTTCCGGCATCTGGCGATGATCGCCGTGGCAATCTTCCCGACTGTACCCTCTACGGACGGCTTCTGCTTCTTATCAGTAATTACTGATAACCGTTTTTATCGGCAAAAAAGTGTTATCGGAAATTCCAGCCTGATCCACCCTATAGTCAGTGCTGTTTACAGATTTTTTACCGATAACAACTTCTTCCAACATGCTCAATTGATATCCTATTTCTGACCGCAATGAACTCTGCGGCAGAAAGGAGTACCAAGTTGAGTAAAGTACAAACAATAGTGAACGTCGTCCTTGAACAGCAAAAGCAGCTGCTTGCCACTTCAACATATGAAGTCCGCAAGAATTACTTGAAACATCTGGCATCTCACGCAGATGCAAAAGGCATCACAGAACCCTGCCAGGAGCTATACGATTCTTATGTTGCCAGGGCTACAACACCGGATCTGCGCTTCCAGCTCTTCCATGCAGTACGGCTGGTTGACAAAGAAGCTGGCACAAAGGCGTTTACGCCAGAAGGAAAACTCTACAATGAACCAGAGATCCTTTCTGCCGTTGAAGCCGAAAAACTTTCCGGTACAATCGGTTACCCGATACCTGACAACATCATCGATACAGGTTGCCTGATCCGCCGGGCAGAGCAGGAAATGCAGTATCTTCAGTTATCTACTTCTACTGCCTGGCAATACATGCAGGCCTGGCGGGAGTTGTATACGTTCCTTTACATCCAGGGAGATACAATGTTTGCAAGAAGCAGATGTAATGCCTTCATTGAAGATGCAAACAAGAAGTGCCGTGATGGCATCCTCCATGAATGGAAAAGAAAAATACGGCGTCGGGCTGCCCTTGTGTTGATCGAAGTAGCAGATACCGGACACTTTGAATGGAAGCTGTTTATTTCCAGGAAAGTATGCTGCAAGGAGGAGACCCTGGAGGATCTCCGCCAACAGTACAGTGCCTTTTTACGAACCCAGAACCTTGAAAACAAAACAATCTCCCTTTATGATTACTCTTTTCGGATCATGATGGAAGGCCTTGGCGTTAAGAACGTTTCCGACCTTGGTTCGCTGGATCCGCAGCAGGTCCAATCCATGCTCGTTTTCCTTTCTGAGAAGCTCGGTATTAACAGCAGAGGGACGGTATTCCCCATTGTGCGCCAGATCCTTTCCTACCTGTACTCTGCAGGACTGGCCGAAACGAATTACTCTGGCATGATCCTTTCACCCGCTTATCAGAGAGTACACCTGAGGCCTTACATGACTGCTTCAGATGAAGAAAAGTTGTTCCGGGTTATGGAAGATTCACCTTTGCGCAATAAAGCTGTTACTGACTTGCCTGATTGTCCCTGATCAGACTGCATGAATTGTCCGAAGTCTGATCTGTATACTGTCCATCATGGACGGAACTATTCCGGAGATAG
>OMVU01000130.1 GCA_900314565.1 uncultured Eubacteriales bacterium | reverse complement strand
CCCTGGGTGAAGAATTTGTTTGAGAAAGAGCTGGGCATCTTTGACGACGCGACGATCATCGAGACGAACACTTTCTATGAGGGCGACCGCGATACGACCGAGAAGCACCGCAAGACGCTGGAAGTGAATGGATGGACTTTTGCTGACGTGGATATCACGGACGAGTTCGGAACGACAACACTCCCCGTCAAAGGCGGCAAGTGGTTTACTGAGATGTCTGTCGGCAAATCTCTGCCCGACTATGATTCTTTCCTTGCGCTGACCCACTTCAAAGGCCACGTGATGGGCGGCTTTGGCGGTTCCAACAAGAACATCGGCATCGGCTGCGCGGACGGCAAGGTAGGCAAAAAATGGATCCATGAAGCTGATTCCGGAAATCAGTGGGGCATCGCCATGGAAGAGCTGATGGAGCGCATGGCGGAGTCGACGAAGGCGACCATTGACTATTTTGCCGGAAGTATCGCGTACATCAATGTGCTGCGCAACATGTCCGTTTCCTGTGACTGCGAAGGCGTGGCAGCAGCTCCTGTCGTGACACCCAACATCGGAATCCTCGCGTCCCTCGACATCTGCGCGATCGACACAGCCAGCGTAGATCTCGTATACGCGCTCAAGGAAGAAGACCACCACGACCTGGTGGAGAGAATCGAGACCAGACACGGCCATCGCCAGCTCAGCTACATGAAGGAGCTCGGCATGGGCAACAACAAATATGTGTTGATCGACCTGGACAACGGCGAGTGCAGAATCCAGCCCGCGGATGCGGTGACACATGTGGTGCCGTTTGTGGGATAAGATTTGATGACGGAATGATTAAAGCCGCCGTACCTTGAAGGTGCGGCGGCTTTTTGCGTCAAGTGTTAAGAAAACAATATCTTGTTAATACCGGACAGAAATTCTCAGGCAAGAGGCTCCTCCCCATATTTGAACAGCAGGAGATTGGCATCGTCCACAGAAGCGGATTGGTTGATCGCGACAGTAAGGATGATGTCACGGCGATTCTTGGGGTACAGAGGGGCATTGCCGCTCAGCTCCAGAGCGCGGGTCGTCTCCCGAAGGCTCAGTCCGGCTGCAATACACAGGCGAAGTACTTTGTCACGGCTTGGGCTCCGGGTGCCTTTCATAACCTGGTAGTAGTAGGAGCGCTCCAGGCCGCTCTTCTGGATGAGTTCTCCGCTCTCAGCCTGTTGTACGGCAGGGAGGGAGCGATAGTAGTCGGGGAAATTCTTGAAACTGTCCGCGACTTTGGGCTGCTCCATAAACTTCTCCATATCCCGCGTGTTGTCGATGTTTGACAGTACATCAGTCAGCTTTTTAGTGGTTGTCTCGTCCATGATATATCTCCCCGTAAGTTCATGTTATAATCGGGTTGTGCGAAAGCCGAGGGGGAGTATCCATGACAGAACTTGAGAAACTGTGCGAAAACGCGCTCTATGATGAAATAAAAATCCTGGAAGACGGCAAATCTGTCGTCAGGGATGTCCCCACAGGGAAATTATATTTTAAAAAGACACTCGATGTCTACAATGAACATGTTTACGCCTTTCTGCGGGATCACAAAAACCGCAATGTGGCTGCTGTACAGGCTTTCTGGAAAGATGGTGAGAGCCTTGTTGTCATCGAGGAGCTTATTCAGGGCCGGACGCTTGACGAGATCCTTCGGGCGTCGGAGGCTTCCGGCAGTGAAACAGAACCTTCCGGCATAGGCAGGGCGGAATCTGAAAATGCAGGCATCTCACTTGGTATCCCCTTTTCCGAACGCATCGACATCCTCTCGCAGATCTGTGACGGACTGGAGTTTCTGCACAATGCGGACCCTCCGATCATCCACCGCGATATCAAGGCCTCCAATATCATGGTGACAGACGATGGAATTGTCAAGATCATTGATTACGATGCTGCCAAAATATACATAACCGGCCAGGACAAGGACACCATGATGATCGGCACGCAGGGTCTTGCTGCTCCTGAGCAGTATGGCTTTGCCCAGTCAGATGTCAGAACGGATCTGTATGCCCTTGGTAAGCTGATTGAGCGCATGCTGCCTGGGAACGTTGATGCAAATCGCATCGCGAAGAAGGCTACGGAAATGGATCCGAAGAAGCGCTATACTTCTGCCGCTCAGATGAAGGCGCAAATCCTGAGGATCAGGGAGCACACGTCGGCCCTTGATCAAAAATTTGAGAAGATCCCGAGCTTTGACCCGATGAATAAGAGCCACAGGATCAGGGCAAGGATCGCGCTGGCAGCGGCTGTCGTTGCAGCAGTGTTGATCCTGACAGGGACAGGATGGAGATTCATCGTGTACCCGGCGCGGCAGGAGGAGGCGATCCGCGCGGAGCTTTCGGCCATTGAACAGATAAAGGGCACAGACGAGAAGATCCAGACCGTGGTCGAAAAGTTTGCGGAGGAGCATCCCTACAGCAAGATGACGGCGGAGCAGAAGCAGTCCGTTCGCGACGAAATAGCAGATACACAGAAACGGTGCTATCTGGCAGGAAATACGGAAAATGCTGATGCGATCAGGGATATTTTGACAAGATATTACGGGGAGGAGACAACCTGGGAGGCCATAAGCCTTTACGGAAAAGCCGAGGCGGAAATTGCAAGGAAATCTTTTGAAGAAGGACTGAGTGCGCTGTATAAGCTCAGGGAAGAAGAGGCAGTGGATGCACAGCGGCATTGGGAGGCCGGCGTTGACCATACATTGAGTGCAGCCAGAAAAGCTATGGAGGACTTCAGGGAGACCGGAAGCGCTGCAGGAATTCACGTAATTGCAAATGCCCTTAACGCACTTGAAAAATACGATACTGATTCGGATAGTGAGCTTGATGACATTTACAAAGAACTCCTTACAAGCGCGGCTGGTGAGCGGGAATCACAGCATTGGGACAAGGCGTCGCTGATTTATGACGCTTTGCTGGACGCAGGTGTCGGAGACAGCGATGAGCTCTCTTTATTGAAGCAGGGGACTCTCTATGAAGAGGCGGAAGCGGCTTTTGCCGGGAAAGAATATGATAAATCTTCGAAAAAATACAGCGAGCTCGGAGACTATAAGGCAAGGAGAGTATCTATCTCAAGGCGGTGAGGGAGGCAGAAAACGGAAGCTTTCAGGCTGCAGCGACAAGTTTTGAGACTATTTCAGGATATAAGGATGCAGACGAGCGTGAATCGGAGGCAAAATATCGCTATTGTGAGAGAACATGCGAAGAGCCGACTTCTACGACATATGCATATATCGAGGAACTGGTTGACAGCAGTTACGAGGGTGCGGAGGATCTGCAGACAGAGATTTACAAATGGCGCGCCTCTATCAGCACCGGTTTGTCGTATTCTTTCGGCTCCATGCAGTCAGCCTATATAAGAGCCAGGCTGAGCGGCGGCCCTCCGGACTCTGCGACAACTGTTACTTTCCGAATCGACGATCTCGTCGGAAATGATTCTGATACTTGGAGCGACGGGAAGGAATACAAGAGCGGAGACACAGCTGAGGTGAATTATTCCGAAGAAGAAAGCAGCTAGTTTGACCGGTCTTACAAGATATGGGTCTACGCAGATGACGGTGAACTGATCGGAACCTGGGAGGGAATGATCAGTACAGAGTTTTGAAGCCAGTGGGCGCAGAGCCCACCAAAGGCAGATCAGTGTTTATTAGAATACCTGTAGGAGTTTAATCCTGCAGGTATTTTTTCGCGTGATAAGGAGAAAGGACTATGAAAAAGAGTCATGCAAATCTGATATCAATCGCTTCCATCAGCATTTTTTTGCTGTTGTCTTTTATGCCCGTCATATTCACAATGAACTACTGGAAAAATGAGGTGCCGGGAGTTGGCCATGCAACTAAAGCGTGGTCTGAAGGTGTCAGCCTCTATTCCCGGTATTTGTGGCTTGCCTTGCTCATTGCAGCAGCTGCTGCATTGAGCATAACGATCCTGGTCATGCAGAGCTTGAAAATCAGAAATCAACTGACTAAGTTCTGCTATTTTGCCCCATTGGCAGTTACGGTATTATTCGCGCTCATAAGCTGTATGGATATAGTGTCTACTGTTCCGAACGGTGAGCCGGGTGGAACTGCTACCTGGGGATACTACGGGCATTACGAATATGTACCTGCGTGGGGTTTTTATATTGAGTGTGCGCTTTTGACAGTGGTTTGCGTCATCAGCGTGTTGGGAATCAAAGGAATGTTGACAGATAATTCGGAAGCAGTTCCTGAAAATAACGGTACTTCTGACGTAACTGATCAACTGAAAAAGTATAAAGAACTTTTGGACAATGGAGTTTTGACACAGGAAGAATTTGAGATTAAGAAGAAACAGCTTTTGGACCTTTGACTTGTAAGTATTCTGACGGCTGCACTGAATGCTTATTCCGGCTTATGATCATCGGTATGTTTCTTTTCCAGATGTTTTTTTAGCACAAGATTAATATACTGGCTGAAGTTGCGGTCGTCTGCTTCGGCCAGTTCTCTGATTCTTCTGATCACATCTTCGTCAAGCGTTATGCTCACTTTGGTTTTTAATGGCTTTTGTGTATTCATGTCTCTCATTATAAAGATTCTCCTGAGGACAGATTATAAAGTAGTATTAAGTAGTTAAAAGTAGTATAATATACTATATTTTAAAAGACGTTGTGTAATGACGTGAATGAATTTTTAAATCTTATGATAGGGGGCGCAGATGAAAAAAAGAATTACGATCCTTGCCATGTTATTGGTGTTAGCAGGAATATTCTGCAGCTGTGGAAGCAGTTCTGGTACCGGCGGCGCCGGAACAGCGAATGTCGGGCCGTTTTCTGGTGTAGGAGGATGGAAGGCAGAAGAAGGGGCCATTTTAATTTTAGAAGAAGGCGGTTCAGGGATAACGCTGAGTGAAGTGAAATATGAAGGAGAGAATATACCGGATTATTTACCCTGGGCTTATAAGTCAGATGTCAAATGGGAGGAAGATGCCGAAACTGTTAAGATAAAGGTCGCTGAGGCAGAATATCCTTATGTAAAGAAAAAAGAAGGAGATAATGAGACCCTTGAGGTTAATGGTATAACCTTTGCAAGACTCAGTGAGGATAAGCTTAAGGAATACAAAGAAAAGGCAGAGACAGCAACCGCTTTACCAACATCCCAAACGGATACATCGGCAACAGGATCGACTGAGGAAAACAAAAAAACAGAATTCACTGACACGATCCTTCTTGATAATGAATATGTGACAGTAGAATTGACACAATTCTTTGAAAAGAAAGTGAATTGGGCTGGAAGAGAACCTCAAATAGAAAAATATATAACGCTGAAAGTCCACAATAATAGTGATAAGGAATACCTTTTCAATTTGCAGGATGCTTATATTAAGGACGAAAGTGTTATTGCATCAATGCAGGACGGTAATTCTGGTCCTGCTCCCGGGAAAACAAAAACATATACTTATGATATTTACTATAATACAAGTCCAGATCCGACTGCATTGGACTCCTTGGAAGATCTGTACACACTGGATGCCAAAATTCAGATTTCCATCAGCGATGGGGATAAGTATATCGGCAGAGAAGAATACAGGATCAACATTAATGACGCAGTAAACGGAACGGTGGAGACAGCATCAGGGGACAATAAAGGAGGATCCGCTGTTAAAGAAACCGACTATATGACTATTGATGGAGTATATGTCGATAATTCTTATTCGACCAAAGACAATGAAAACATGCGGTTTCTGTATATATTCTATACTGCTCACACAAAGGATCAGAATCTTAAGATTGACAGCAAGAGCATGAATTTGAAGATAAACGATTCAAATACTTATAAAGCTGTAAGGTCAAAAAGAGAGAGTCGATATTTAAGAAATTATTATAACGGAGCCTACTTGAAAGATGTCTATGTTGGTGAAGAGGTGAAGTTTGTTGAAACATTCGAAGTACCTGAAGGAGACCTTGAAGCGGGCAGAAACATAAGCATATCTAAATCACAAATACCCGATGCGGACAAGGTCAGATTAACAACGGATGAGATAATTTTCTGCGATAGTCCCGAGGAAGTGGCAGAAAAGGCAGATCCTGAAGGTTATGAAGAAGAGATGTGGGCTCTTGAGGATGCTGACAATGAAGTGGTTGCAGCGGTTAAGGAAGAGATCAACGGCTATCAGTGGGATGTCAATGCGAACAACATGAAATATCAGATAGAATTCTGGGAGCCCAATGAGTATGAACTGAGGACGTCGTTCAATACAAGCGGCGGAACATATGAAGTAAAGAACGGATATATTATCTGCACTAATGATATTGACGGAAAAATCGAGATACCGTTCACATATGAAAATGGCGAAGTAAAAGTTGATGTCATTTCGGCGTTTGATTTCAACAAATAATACTCAATGTACAGGTGGTGAATTGCATTTGACTACAAATCCTATCCACATAAAAAGAATGATAATTGTTATGGCTTTGATGTTTTGTCTGTTGACTGTACCGGGGTGCAGCAGTTCCGGTAAGACAGCGGAAAATAATACTCTTTACACAGAAATAATGACTTCTGAAAATCTGCCGATTGATAAGGCTTATGAAAAGTTAAAGAACAATCCATCCATAAATTCGGAACAGACAGAATTCATTCAGAGGCTGAAAGATCTTAATGACTGCAGCGGCAAGTTCGCAAATATTACAGAAAGAGGGAATGTTTACAGTGCGGACGTTTCGTTTTACCTTTCCGGGGGTAAAGTATACAGCACAGTCACTTATTCCGGTTACATGGGAGAGATTGGGGACGGTGAAGTAAGAGACTCAAATGAGGAAGGATATCTGTTTGAATCGGAACCACAAGGGAATCTATATGGGAATGAGCAGGATTTTCATCTCTGTTTTGGTAAAGATAAGCTGCACATTATGTGGGCTGAAAACTGTGATTATGTGTTGGACCGCGGAGACGGTTCGGTGGAATCTGTAGAAGACTATAAAGCTCCTTTCGAAGAATCAGAAACTTTCAAAAAAATAGAGAAGCTCATGGATGAAAACTTCGCAGATTATGAACATGAGATTGTCTACGTTAAAGAAAAAAGTGAACTCAGTGTTTATTTCCAAGCTCCGGACAACCTTAGGGAAGCTTTGGATACCAGGAGTTCCAAACTGAATGATTCTTGGCAGAAACTTGTGGATTCCATGAAATCTATCAGTGAATCACTATTGGCTGTTGTAAAGATTGGCGGAAATGCTGAGAATGCTAATATTTTCTGGGTAGATCATTTAAACATTAGCCATTCATATACTGAGAGTGATTATATCTTATGGATTCACAATGGAACAGTAAAGTATAATTATGCGGATCGTTTGTCAGGCTCAACTTCGTCTCCGTCTTTAGCAAATTCGGAAAGTAATTACGCAAGGAATTCATCTGGATCATCTTCTGTATCGGATATCGGTTCTGCATCTTTCGGAGAGAAAAATGCTCTTGAAAAAGCATATCAGTATTTGAACTATTCCGCTTTTTCATATACAGGTTTGATCGAGCAGCTCGAATTTGAAGGCTATTCTCACTCCGAAGCTGTTTATGCGGCGGATCACTGCGGTGCCGATTGGAATGAGCAGGCGGTTAAAAAGGCGAAGCAGTACTTGGATTATTCCTCTTTCTCCAGAAGCGGATTGGTAGAACAACTCGAGTTCGAGGGTTTTACACACGCACAGGCAGAATATGCAGTGAATGCAGTTTATTAGGTGACGCAATGAATGAAAAAAACGCACAGAATAAGATTATCTTCTGTGCGTTTTTCTATTGTCTCTCGCTTTGAATGTCGGAAAACAGAATAATAAATTCGCTCACCACGGCACTCCATTGTCTGAAGTTTCCCATCCATCTCTGAGCATATCATAGTATTCCTGAGGGAGGTCTTCCACAGGAGCAGGTTCTGAGGACTCAAAGCCATGAGGCGATGAATTGTCTACGCTTTGCTTATTTGGAGCATTTTCCTGAGTTACATTGCCTGCACTTTGCCGTGCGCTGCGCGGTGATCCATCTTTTTTCTTCTCTCTGCGATTCCGGTCGCGGATTTCCTCGGATTCGGTCAGAATACGGCGGAAGTTGTCAATGATGAAGCGCTGAGCCTTCTCATTATAG
>OMVU01000131.1 GCA_900314565.1 uncultured Eubacteriales bacterium | reverse complement strand
AAAAGCATCACCCGCATTTTTATCTGTTGACCAGGATTTGCTTTTGACAAAAATAAGCACTCAAATTCATTCTTATCAATGACTGTGACATTTCTCATGCCTGCCTCACCGATGAATATACATCCTTGTCATCTCCGGTTCCCCGTCCCCCTGCACCATGCAGAGGAACTCCCAGCCGTAGCGCTCATAAAAACCGGTGTGATCGGTGACCAGATACAGGGGTGTAATGTCCTTGGCGCGCATATCCTCCACCGCCATGTTCAGCAGCCGCCCGGCGATTCCCTGACAGCGACAGGCTTCTTCGGTGTATACCGCGCAGACATTCGGCGTCAGATCCTTTCGGTCATGGAAGTCGTTTTCAATGACCCCCAGTCCTCCGACGATCCGCTCACCGCTAAGGCACAGATACCAGCCGTATTCCGTCTCCCGATTCAGGTAAGCCGTCATGCAATTGAGATAGGCTTCTGTCGGCACGCGCCATTTTTCGTGGAACCAGGTTGTCGCCCGATCCATGAACTCCGGGCGGTCACGCAGGGTAATGAAGGTATATTTCGATTTCATGTTTTCTTCCTCCAAATGAAAAAGCCCAACACCCGGCGAAAACCAGCTAATTCCCCACGGTTTCCGCTCGCTTTTCCGCGGCTATCGACTGCGGATCCATGCGGCAGCCTCCTGCTCGGGGCTGTCTGTCAAGACATCCGGCGGGATCGGCTCCTCACAGAACACTTCGCCTGTGCGCAGTGCCACGTCCGCCCCGACGGTCAGCACGATCTGCGTTCCGTCGTACAGGCGGAAGATGGTGTTGGTGCTGGCATATCCGGCTGTCGGGGAGCCAAAACTGCGCACGTTTTCCAGTCCCCGGAAGGCCAGCAGCACGGCCTCGCCGGAGCTGCCCGTCCATTCGTCGGTCAGGATGGCGATGGGGATCGTCTCGGGCATTTTGAAGCTCTCCACTGTCATGCCGCTTCCACCCGAAAAAGCGCCGTTTGCCAGTGTCATGGTGTTCATCTGGCCGCTGGCATACCGGGTGCCCAGCAGGGGACCGTCCGGCAGCAGCGGGGAGAGTGCGCAGATCATCGGCGCCAGATCGCCGCCGCGGTTCCCGCGCAAATCGAGGATTACACCGGCGGCGTCCTGGTGTTCACGCAGCCAGGAAAGCACGATCTGCGCGTATTCCTGTGCCTGCTCCGCTCCCTGCGTGAATTCCGGGATCACAAGGGTCACGATACCGTGCTCCATGCTGTCGGTGCTGACCAGCGGAAGGGTGATCGGGTCCTCCCGGGCTTCCTCCTCTTCCGCCGGTGTGATCAGCCGGGAATGCTTGCCACCCGCAGCGGAGAGCGCTTGGCACAGGATCGGCCAGGTATCCTCATATCTCTGCGCGGCGCGCAGAGCATCCTGTGCCGCCGCCTTTGCCTCCCGCCACTCCTCCGCAGAGGAGTAATACCCGTTCTCCATAATGGCAAGCGCACGTTCCCCGTAAGATTGCGGGCTGGGCTTGCGCAGATAGATGCCGAAGTTCGGCCCATAGAGCAGAAGAAAAGCGAGAAGCAAAGCCAGTACAACCGCCAGCAATGCGGCGGAAAAAATGAGGATTTTTCTTTTCATGGAATGAATACCATCCTTTTTCTTGTGTTATCCCTGTTATTTGTGCCAGTCACTCACATAGCGCTTTGCTCGCCCAGCTCCAGCCGCATGCTCTCATACAGGGCTATGGCGGATCTGTTCTCTGCCACGACTTCCAGTTCCAGTTGGGCATATTCCGCTCTTTTTGCACATTCAATGCAGGCCTTAGTCAGTGCCCGTCCGACGCCGAGGCCCCAGTATGCCTTATCCACACTGATGCCAAACTCCGCACGATGACGGATCTTTTCCTTTCGACCGACACAGGTAACACCTGCCGAGCCAACGATCGCGCCGTCAACAAACGCAAGGAGTTCGATTTCATCGGCACTGTCTGTCTTTCTCCGCAGCAGCTCCGCTTCGTCCTCAGCGGTATAGCTGTGCTCCTCCGGATATGTGAGTAGAAAATCCGTCTGTGCATGGGTGACGTTGAAGATATTGAGCAGCGCCTGCCCGTCCTCCGCCGTTCCGTTTCGGAGCGTGCAGGCTCTGCCGTCTTTCAGGGTAATGGTTTTATGATACTCCATCTTGTCCTTCCTTCTGTTCAAATGCCAGTTTTCAGGCGTTTCAAAGCGTCTGCGTTGTGCGCTGTGATCGCTCCCAGCTTCTCACAGCGCTCCATTTCCCTGCAGCTGCCGCATGTCTCCATTTGTTTCCCCATGGCGCACTGCCGAATGGGGCACAGGGAATCGCAATATGGCGTCTTAATCCCCGGAATCCTGCACCCTGAGCAATTGATCATTTCAACCGTAATCTCCACACCGTTCAGTTCAGACCACTCCCTGGCGACTCGTTGGCGCAGCGCATCATCATTGTTCAGGGTTGCAAGACGGGCCTCACACGCCTCACAGTTTAATCCGCAATAAGAAATATATTCATTCATGTCCGATATCCTCCGCAGTGGTTTCACTTTTACTTTTCTGGTAAAAGACGAATCCATCCTCAACCTTTATGGTCCGATAGCCTAATCTTTTGTAAAAAGCATTTGTCCGCTCATTCCAACATGGGGTATCCAGATGAAAAGCGGCAGCCCATGGGAAATACTTTTCTATGCAATCCATCAAGCGAATTCCGTAACCTTTTCTATGATAGACGCTATCAATAAAGATCCTGCCAATGAATACGCTTTTTTCTGTTTCATCCGGGAATACAATGGCAGCCCCTACCAAATCTTTTCCGATCATTGCTTGATACAAATGCCCCTCCCGGGCCATTTGTTTATGCCATTCTACTGAATCAAATTCAGGCGGACAATCCCCCTTTACTCCGCCAACATATACATCTGTTTCGAAAGCTCTCACAGACATATCTACGATTTTTTCTACCTGGTTTGTTTCTGCTTTGACAATATACATCCCACTTCTACTGCTCTTTTATAACTTGTATTCCATTTGGACATTATAGGGCTCCGCAAATCGTTCTTTGTTAATCTATGTACACGGATCATTTGCCGTCCGGGTCATAGAATCTGACGACCCGCTGTCCCCAGCTGTGCGTCATAAGGTGATTCACATATTCCGTGTCAGGATAGAGTGTCTCAAGCTTTTTTACGAAGCTGTCGATCTCCGACTCTTCAAAATACAGCTCAGTTTGATGGCTTTGCGGAATAACGCGCCTCCCGGTAAACCGCTCCCAGTATTTTTCTTCCTGGAGATACAGATTTCCGGACAGTTCCATATTGCCGTCATTATCCCGAATCAACTCGAATCCAAACATGTCCTGATAAAACTTCAATGCTTTATTGCAGTTTTTTACGACGATAAGGGTTCCTTTGAATTCCATGGTCTTCTTTTCCTCCCAATCCAGACTCTGCATGGCCCGGCAGCTATTCTCTTCCTGTTCTGATGAGATGGCCTTCCTGAATTGCTGCGAACGTTGCCACAGCACAGACGACAATCGCAGAGTATTTTAGCGAAACTGCGGGAATTGTCAGTGGCATTAGAAACAACAGCGCTCCGGTCGCTTTGTTCATAACCGAATGAACAGCCACAAACCTCTTCTGCACGGTAAATCCCGAAACGATATTCACAACCTTTATAAGGGCAATGATTCCGATCCATATATACAGCCATGCAGGAATACTAAGAATCGGAAGCAGTTTGATCAGGCATACGACCACAAGCACAAAGTCGGCCATCGTATCCAGCCTAGCCCCAAGCTCGCTGACGGTATCTGTTTTTCTCGCTACGAATCCATCCAGCATATCAGACAACCCGGCTGCTATGTAAAACACATAAAAGGCAGGGGAGAACACCGGACAGAGCAGCAGAACGATACCGGCCGCCATTCTGAAAAGCGTGATTGTGTTTGCCATTCTCCTTCATTCCTCTTTCAATGGAATGCAGGTAAAAGAGATCTCTCCCTTAGCCCGATGGCCTGTAACGGAGATATGGTAGCAGCCGGTTTTCGGAATCGTCAGAATGAAGTCTGATTTTTCCTGCTCAGTCCCCTTGTATATCGGATCTCCGCCATCCTCGCAGAAGATCACATCCACATTTCCAGTGGTATGTGAAATATGCACCTGTATCTGATCGCCTTCCGTCAGCTCCAGTTCGGCGGATTCTTCTTTGTCCAAAATGCTGTATTCCATCCGGAACCCTGTCTCATCGGATGTCTTAGAACCATCGAAAGTGGTTTTCCCCCGCACCCTGACAGCAGAAGGCATATCGCCAGCAGAATAGCATTAATTGCTTCCTTTGTTATGCCTCTTTTATCTCTCTTGGGACTTCCGTTCAAAACCGGTATCTTCATTGGCGTATCCTCCCAAAAGCAGTTTCTATTTCACACCAAGGAGCTGACAATCTCTTCAGCAAGGGCTACAGGACTTGCCTGGCTGCTGTCAACGCACAGGTCATATCCGGTCTTTGGATACAGATATTGGAGAGATGCCTCTGCGAAACCGGCGCACCGGTCACCCCGTTCGGCCTCCCGCCGACGCAGCATCTCGACGTCACAGCTGACCAGAACCGTTTTCATTTGAAATCCGGCACCCGCATTGTTCAAGGCACGATAGATTCTGGCGCTGGTGATCACATGGTCGATGATCACCGTTTTGCCGTCCTGCAGCGCTGCTGCAATATCATAGCTGAGAGCGTTCAACCGAATAAGTTTACACGCTCTGAGTTTATCAGTATCTTTTCCGTTTCTTCCATGTTCCTTTCAATCAGCGGACGCATACTGTCTTTGTATTTGGACAAATCTGCGCTGCTCAGAGCAGACAGAATTTGCGGGATATACTGTGGCCTTGCCAGCCCCACTTGAGCAAGTGCCTTCACGCATTGTCGGGCGGTGATTGGCTTATCATCGGTGATGTGTTTCAGATAATCCGGCAGGATGAGATCGAATCGGTTTTCTTCATCCCACTGTGCGTTTGCCGCAAGGATATACAAAGCTCGATTTCTTACCAATGACTTTGGATGGTCGAGCAACGAAGCAACATCCTCAAAGTATTCATACCATTCATCTGTATCACGGCTTTCTGCAACAATTCTATCAGTAAAGGCACAGGCATATTTATCATCTTTTGATGTAAGCTTCTGTACGATGTTTTCTTTCATATCAATTGATAATTCATCCCATGTAAATGGCAAGGTTCTTGACTTCACAGCCCTTGTCCGTGTAGTAGGCAAGCATTTCCGGCATCTTCTTCAAGTCATAGCTGGTGACGCAGTCGGAGATGACATGCACGGCATATCCGGCCTTTGTCATGTTGAAGCAGGTGGATTTCACACAGGCCGTGGCATCCGCACCGGTAATGTAAAACTCCCGGAGATCCCTTGACCGGATGAATTCTGAAAATGCCTCGCTTGTCAAAGCGTTGGCTTTTGTCTTGACGAAGATATGATCCGAGACGATCTTGAGCTCCGGCACAAGTTCTGCTCCTTTTGTGCCCGGCTTGAAGGTACGGGTTCCGGCGGACAGGTTGTTGTGCTGTATATACACAATTTCCATGCCGCTTTCCGCAGCCCATTCGATGGCGGCATTCAGTCTGTCCATGATGTCCTGGTAGTGCTTGGTGATATCATTCTGTATATCGATGACAACAAGGGCTTTATGGTTCATATCCTTTTCCTCCAAGGCTTTCGATGCGTGCAAAAGCTTTTTGGCACCAGGTGAACAGAGAAAAGAAAGCCTGATCGAAATCGTAACCGTCCGGCAGATCGGCCAGTTCCAGAACGATCCGGTCTTCCTTCGCAACCGCTTCCTTCAGGTCCTTCCTGTTGAGAATGAAATGCCCGCTTTCCAGAAAATGCAGATTCTGGATCAGGTAAAACAAGCTCTTGCAGGTCCCGCGGAATTTGGCTGTGTTCTTGTCCCTATCCGCATGAATATAGCGATGACAAAGTTCGTGATACAGATTCCCCAGACTCAATTTGACATAGTTGATCTCGTCTTCCTGCGTCGCGGGCGGAAGATAATCTGTCAGTACGCCGACCAGGTCTTTCGTCGTATGACGCAGCTGGCATACCTCCAGAGGATTCCAACGCTTCATTTCGTCTTTCCCGCAGATGAAACCGCAGGATTTCTCGTAGAAACCGATTTTCTTCAGAATTCCACGGTATGTATCCATATCCCTCACGGAAAAACGGTCAAGGATCACCATGATATCGATATCGCTGTTCTCATGGGCCTCACCGCGCAGCCAACTTCCCTGCAGCCCCATGTACAACAGCCGCTCTCCGAAAGCCGACCGGCAGTTCATGATCAGATCAGCCAGATATTTTTCCTGATCAAACATTGTTACTTCACCCCATAGGCCGCAATAAAGTGTCTGCTGAACGCTTCGATTTGCGCGATCGCTCCTTCCGTTTTCTCCGGCTCCCGGTCGCACAGGTGGATCAGCGCTGAAATCGGCGTGGTATAGGCAAAGGCCAGCATGGCGAGGTCATCACGGAGGATCAAGCCCTTGTCCATCATCCCGGCAAAGATGTGCGTGAATATCTCCGTCAGCCCGGTCAGGAAATGCTTCGTCGCCAATTCCCGCGCGCGGTCGTCCCGGAACTGCTCCAGCGTCAGCACCTTGCGCGTCATGATGATCTTCTCATCATGAACGGTGATGTTCACCATCTGCATGGTCAGCCGGGTCAACGCCTCCAGCGAATCCGGCACAGGCGGAAGGTGCTCCGACGAGCCGAAATGCTCTCCTTAATAGTTGATCATCTCATTCAGCAGCGCATTCCAGATAGCTTCCTTGCTCTCATAGTGTTTATAGACCCCGGACTTCACAAGCCCGAGCAATGCGCTCAGTTCACGAATGTTTGTCCCTGCATAGCCCTTTTTTGAAAACACTTCAAGCGCAGCTTCCAGTATTCTCTCTTTTGTGTCGTTCGCCATAGCAACCTCCGCACACAGTAAAGTGACCTTTCGTTCACCTATTATAGTGAACGAAAGGTCACTTGTCAATGTCCTACATAATAACTAACAGTTCATTCTTACCAAAACGCCCCCAAACCTTATTGGCTCAGAGGCGTTTCTTTTGAATTCACATCATCTTGAAATGCAAGAAAGCATCAATGATCGCTTCTTCTTTCTCCTTCGGAGTCTCCGGAGACCTGCTGTCCTCACTTTTAGGAAGATTATAATTCTGCCGCTCTATGATTCCACATTTTCTCTTGGTCTTCGCAATATTCAGGTGTGTCACATGGAAACCGTACTTCTCCTGCACCCACGCCTGAATCTGCTCATATGTAGCCCCTTGCTGGAACCTGGACATGTCCATGTCTTCGAGAGAGAATTCAACTTTGACATTCTGACTCGAAATGTTTCCCTTGGAAAGTTGAACAACCGTCTCGACGTGTGTATGGGAGAATTTGTCAGTTCCTTATATATCCATGCTTTTTGGAAAGTCATAGCCACGATAGTTGAGTAGTCTTTCCATAGCTCTATTATTTGAGATGGTGCAAACGAAAAAGCAGCATTGCGCTTTCCGATAACTGCCCTTTCGTTTGCATCAATTTCGATTTTTCCTGGTTGAACAAAGCGCGTCCGGGCAGCCGGTATATATGGGCTTTCAATCAGACCGCTTCTGCCAAGAGTTTAGCATGGATCCTCTGATAAATGTACTGTTTTATACGAGAAAACTGTGACGACTGCATCAGAAATAAGCCTTTAAAAAAGGCTTCACAGGATCCGTATTCAGTTTCAAGGTGTCAGCAGAGCAGATGCGGTTCTGGCTGGAGCAAAGACGGATGAACCCTTATCGGCATGATCTTTCCTCCACAGGATGAGCATTTACAGACATCCTTATTATAGAGAAGACGGATGATTGCCGGGGCATCCAGATCCTTCAGCCGGGACAGATACTTTTTGCAGCCAAGAAGGTTCCTGCACAGAGTAATCTTACGATTCTTGTTGCGTGAAGACAGAAGCCCATAGTGACGGATCCGGACGAACCTCTTGGGCGGGACATGCATCAGGAACCGGCGGATGAATTCTTCACCGGTGATTGTGACCTCTTTCCATTGTCCCTGGTTTTTGTAATCTTTAGCAGTAAAGGTAACCGAGCTGTCCGTCATACTTTTAATACGGTAGTTGCTGATCGCGATCCGGTGGGTATACTTCCCAAGATATTTGATAACGGACTCTGCGCCATCAAACGGTTTCTTGCAGTAAGGGATCCACTCTTTTTTATAACAGGAGTCCAGCAGTTCCTTGAACGCATAGTGGTTTTTGAAGCATTCCGCCTTGCCGTGAAATTCAAGCTTTCCATCTTCCCAAAGGTTCTTCAGTTCCGCAAGATACTTTCCGCGGAAAAGGCGTGAAACGACCCGGATGGGAAGAAAGAAATCTTCTCCGTTGTCTTTCCAATGGTTTTTGGGGTCAAGACCACCGCCAAGTACAACGGCATGGATATGGGGGTGAAAATTCATTTCACTCCCCCAGGTATGGAGAATGCAGATATATCCGATGTCTGCACCGAGATATTTGCTGTCGGAAGCCAGTTCCCGCAGTGTATCGGAAGATGCGTGATACAGAGCATCATACAGAAGCTTCTGATTGCTGTAGATGACTGGATTCAATTCCTCCGGGACAGTGAAGACTACATGGAAGTATGGCGCTTCCAGTACATCTTCCCGACGGGCGTCTACCCACTTTTCCTTTGGAAACTCCTGGCACATGGGACAGCACCGGTCACGGCAGGAATTATAGTGAGTGGAAATACAGCCGCATTCTTCACACACACTTACGTTGACGCCAAAAGCACCTGTTTTGCAGTTCCTGATGTGATAGGCTGCTTTTCGCTGAGCCGCGGAGAGTTCATGAGTTTTCGTATACTCAGGATAAAAGCGGTTGAACACATCCTGAATTGTACAGGCGGCGCTCATGCTTCACCGCCTTTATTCAGGTCATAAGGACTGCGGATTCCAAGCAGACTCTTGTTGCTGATATGAATGTATACTTCTGTAGACCTCGGGTCCACGTGTCCGAGCAGTGCCTGAATATATTTAATGTCAACACCATCCTCAAACAGATGACTGGCAAAGCTGTGGCGGCAGCAATGACTGGTTACATGTTTTGTAATACCGGCTTTTACGGCACTTTTCTTGAAATACTGATTGATACTGTTCTTGTCAAGATACGTGCCTGTCCATGAGCTTGGAAAGAGAATGTCTCTGGGCTTGCCACACTTAAACCAGTATTCAGTCAGAAGATCGAGGTTGCGTTCAGAAAGGATTGTATATCGGTCCCTTCTGCTTTTGCTTTCTTGGACATGGATCGTCTTGTTGGTACGGGAAATATCGTCATAATGAAGATGTACGACTTCCGACACTCTCAGACCGGAAGAATACATGGTGGCGATGATCGCTTTGATGATCAATGATACTTTGCATCTCATCCCTTGACAGGACAGTGGGCAGGGAATAATCCAGCTTCATTCTTGGGATGTCTTCATCCTCCCAGTTCATCTTTAGGATCCGCTTATAGAAAAATCGTATTGAGGAATGATAATGGTTATAAGTCCGGGGTGCCAATCCACCGAGCCGCTTCTCTGTCAGGAATGCATCAACATCATCCGTCGTGAGGACAGAAACATCTTTGTTCACAATGCGAAGAAAGTAGCCTACGGAATTACAGTAAGCATTGATAGTGCTTTCTTTTAAGTTCCTCTTTTTTGCTTCGTTGCGAATCTGGTTAAAAATATCTTCGTACATAAAAACCTCCTTGGGGGTAGTGTCTGCAGATACAACTACCTATCAGGAGGTGCG
>OMVU01000163.1 GCA_900314565.1 uncultured Eubacteriales bacterium | reverse complement strand
AACCATTTAAACATGAGTGGAAGATCTGTTTCCGTAAAATCTCGGATTGTTATTTCATCTTTTTCTATTTTCACGTAATCCTCCCCGCAAACTGGAATTCATCTGTGAATATACATGTGAACTTCCTTGATAATTAACACTCTATAGAGGGATGATAAAGAGAGAATAAGAAAAACCTTGGATTTAAGCCGAAAATCGGCATTATAGTTGTGGAAATATGGGGTATATGGTAGAATATAAATGCGTTAATTAACTCTCGACAGGAGGAACCATGTATCTCGATTTCAGAGTCGAGATCCCGCAGCAGAAAAGCGGGATCTCCAAGAAAAAAATCAAGGGAACGACATATATTTATTACGAACATGGTCGGAAATATTACGCGGACAGGCAGTATACTGTGCCGCAGTGTACAACGATCGGAAAGGCGTGCGAAGATGATCCGGCCATGATGATCCCGAATGGGAATTACCTGAAATTCTTTCCGGACGCGGAGCTTCCTGAGGAACTCCCAGCCTCCACAAGAAGCGGCTGCCTTAAGATTGGCGCGTACCTTGTAATCAAAAAGGTGATGAAGTATTACCGGCTTGATGAAAAGATCGGGGAGATCATCGGAAAAGACGCGGGCCTGTTCCTGGATCTTGCCGCATATTCGATCGTAACGGAGAATAATGCTGCACAATACTATCCCGACTATGCCTACAACCATCCCTTGTTTACAACAGGAATGAAGGTATACAGCGATTCGAAAGTATCAAGCTTTCTTAGAGACATCAGCCGCAGTGACAGCATAAAGTTCCAGAATGACTGGAATAAGTCGAGAGACCATCGTGAGAAGATATACATCTCTTACGACTCGACGAACAAGCACTGCCAGGCCGGTGATATAGAGATCGCCGAGTATGGCCACGAGAAGGATAAGCAAAACAAGCCAGTCTTTAACTATGCGATCGCTTATGACAGGAATAACCGGCTGCCGTTGTTTTATGAGGCATATCCGGGAAGCATCAATGACGTGTCCCAGCTCCAGATCATGCTGGACAAGGCGGCGGCCTATGGGTACAAAAATGCCGGGTTCATTCTTGACAGGGGATATTTCAGTGAGTCAAATATAAGGTTCATGGACCGTAACGGATTCGAGTTCATCCTGATGGTGAAGGGATGCCGGGAACTGGTCAGTTCGCTGATCCTCAGGCACAGGGGTGAGTTTGAAGATGAATGGGAAAACGCCATTCCTTATTACGATGTAAACGGCATGACGGCAAAGGCACGTCTGTTTAAGACGGACGAAAAGGAACGGTATTTCCATATTTATTACAGCGATTACAGGAAGGCGAAAGAAAGGGCGAGACTGCAGCTCCTGATCAGGGAGCAGAAGGAATTGCTGGAAAGCCTGAAAGGGACGGCGCAGGAGAAGACGAGCGGCTGGAAGTCTCCGTATTTTGACCTGATCTACCATACAGAAAAAGAAACAGGGAAAAAGACCCTGCAGTTCATCAGGGAAAGACAGGATGTGATCTCGAGGGAGATAAAGCTGTGCGGGTACTTCTGCATCATCACGTCGGCGGACATGAAGGCGGAGGCGGCGCTCGACCTGTACAAGAGCCGTGACTGTTCCGAGAAACTGTTCCGCGGCGACAAGTCATATCTTGGTGAGAAAAGCATGAGGGTTTACCAAGACGAGCCTGTTCACAGCAAGATCTTTATCGAGTTTGTTGCCCTGATCGTACGCAATAAGATATATACCTGCCTGAAGGACCGGATGAAGGAACTTCACAAAAAGAAGAACTACATGACAGTCCCGGCGGCACTGAAGGAACTGGACAAGATCGAACTGATCAGGCAGGCTGACGGAGTATACCGCCTGGACCACGCGGTGACGGCGACGCAGAAAGATATCCTGCTGGCATTCAACCTGACGGCAGCAAGCGTGAAGAAGGAAGCAGGAGAACTCGGAAAGCAGCTGAGTGCTCTTACGAACTGACAGGAAAGCACTGGATATCGGGATCAGGCTGGAACGGCAGGAAAAGAAGATACTGAAGCTGAGACAGGAACTGGAAGAAGCGCAGGACCTGTATGAGAAACTCCTGGAGGAGAAGGCGGAAGCCGACAGGGAGAAACTGTTCGAGGCCTATAAGAAAAGCAAGCGGAGCCTGGATGAGATCGTAGATTTTATGAAGGGCAAGGCAGATATATGACGGATATGCTACGGAAAAATGAAGCGACAAAAAGTGCTGGCGGAATCGCACTGGTGCGGAAGAAAAGCTGAATTTTGGGTGTAGAGAGTTAATTATAGAAGAAGTTCACATCCAAGTTAGGAAGCAGCAAACAGGTGGATAATTCTTAATTAGGCAATAGAGAACTGAGATTGGAATGCACATGTACAAGCAAATTGTCATTTGAACCATTTCACTGTATTCTCATATTTCAATATTATATTGAAATATGAGAATACAGTGAAACATCTCTTGAAATTATTATATTTTACTGATATGATAGGTTTCAATAATTGATTGAAGGGGGTGAATACAGTGAAAGGCCAGATGATAGAATCCATTTCGGTTCTGAAAGAGCTTCTCGGAAGGGTTCCGGTTGTAGAGGACATACAGATTGCGGATGAGTCGGAACATGGTTTCACTGTGATTCTGCAAGAGCGGGGAAGCGGGAGCTTTGAAATCCATGTTACCTGTCTAAAACGGGCAGTCCCCAGTTCCGTAAAAGAAGTGGTCAGTCAGTCGAATGGGCAGCTATACTGTATCATTATGGCTCCATACATAAGCGATGCCTCTGCAAAGATTTGTGAGACATACGGTGTGGGATACTGTGATCTGTCCGGAAACTGTCTGATTCAAATGGACAGTATCTATATTTCCAATAAGGGGAATCCAAATCGTTATCCAGTAGAAAACCATGCTAAAACAATATTCAAGTCTTCCGCAAAAACCACTTCCCTTATACTCCGGGAACTGATGAAGGATGTGTCAAAGAGATGGAAGATAAAAGAACTTGCAGAGAAAGTTGGCTGTAGCATTGGGATGGTCTCAAGGGTTAAGACATATCTGTGCGAGCAATCATGGGCGGTGATGGATTCCTCCGGGCTTCATATCACGGATGCGGAATCCCTCATGAAAGAATGGAGCCGCGCTTATGAAATCCCTGAAGCCATAAGCTGTTACACGATTGAAAGCATTCCACGCTTTGAAGAAAAGTGTTATGCGGCTTACCGGAATAATGGAGTGTCACTTTGCCTTACCGGTTTTTCTGGGGGTGTCAGATATGCACCGGTTGTAAGGTACACAAAGGCTCATGTCTGGGTTGACAGGAAAGATATAACAGATTTCCTGAATCTGACCGAATGTAAGAAAGTCGATTCAGGAGCCAATGTTACTGTGTATATAGCTGACAGCGATGAAGTATTTGTTGACTGCAGGGAAATCAACCAAAGCAGGGTTGCCTCACCGGTACAGGTATATCTTGACTGCATGCAGCTGAAGGGGAGGGGAGAGGAAATGGCAGAGGCTGTATTTTCAAAGGAGATTTGTAAATGATTCGTGATGAAGAATTAAGAAGCAGCCTTGATTATAGTGAAGGGCAGAAAGAAGCAGCCCATCGGGTGCTTGTGGAACTGGTAAATCTGTTCAATGAGTACCGGGATGATATTCGCATCGTCGGAGGATGGGTTCCGGATCTGATGTTCCCGGGTGAAGGGCATGTCGGTAGTATTGATGTGGATGTGCTGATCAACCACATAAAGCTGAAAGACAACGGATACCTGACTATGGCCAAAATATTGCTGCGAAACGGATACAAGGAGCATCCCGAGAAGTATTTTTCTTTTGTGAAGCAGGTGCAGGTTGATGGAATTTCGTATGACGTTGATGTAGATATCCTGGCGGGGATGTATGGCGGAACGCAGAAAAAGAAAAGGAGCCAACATGTACAGGGTGTAAAAGCGCTGAAGGCGACAGGTGGAAATTTCGCGTTTGAGTTCGATCCGCAGACAGTAAGGATCGAAGCGGAACGAACAGACGGGGCGATGGATGTCGTAAGGGTTAATGTGATTGCTGTTGTGCCATACTTTGTCATGAAAACTGCAGCTATGGGCAGGGGAAAATCAAAGGATGCATATGACCTTTATTTTCTGGTCAAGCATTATCAGGCTGGAATAGATGGGCTGGCAAAGTTGTTTGAGGACTATAAGGACTCGAAGATTATCCTTGAAATGAAGGAAAAACTGGCAGAGAAATTTGCCTCACCAAATCATGCAGGCCCGGCGGATGTTGCCGCATTCCTGGATCTGGATGATGAAGAAGAGATTGCCTTTACAAAACGAGACGCATATGAACAGATGCAGGCATTGATTAATATGATGTAGCCAACCACTACATCTCAGGAAGCAGCAGACAATTGGTTTTATAAGACAAGATAGAATCGAGACTGGATTGCACATATATAATAGCGCACGTATATGTTGAGCGACGAATTCTGAGCGGCGCCGGCGACACGGTATTTGAGGATATTGCAGCCTGATCGGCGACAGTTTCTAAGCGGAGCGACACATCTGAATC
>OMVU01000133.1 GCA_900314565.1 uncultured Eubacteriales bacterium | reverse complement strand
AGCCGCGGCGGGGTGTTCATCGCCCAGAGCTTCCTTGCGAACACCATCTTCATCGGCGTTCCTGTCTGCACCCAGCTGTTCGGCGACGTCAGCATCCCCTACCTCATGATGTATTACCTTGCCAGCACTACCTTCAATCAGTCGCTGGCCATGCTGCTGGTGTCCCACGCCGGCACCGGCGGGGCGAAAAAGATCACCCCCGCAGGCCTGCTGCACGACATCGTTACCAAGCCTCCGATCATCGGCATCATCGTTTCGGTCTGCTGTCTTGTGATCGGCTACCGGCCCCCCGCGCTGATCATGAACTTCGCGAAATACCTGACAAACTGCGTCACGCCGCTGGCACTGATCTACTGCGGATACATCATCTATGACCTGGGTCTGAAGAATCTGAAGCTGATGCGCGGCATCCCGACCATGCTGTTCCTCCGTTTCCCGGTGGCGGCGCTGGTCTGCTACGCCTGCTGCCGTCTTGCAGGCATGAGCGGTCTCATGCTGCAGGTATTCGTCATTGAGGCTTCCCTTCCGGTGGTTACCCAGATCACTGTCATGGCGGGCGCTTACGGCGCGGACGAAAAGTACTGCGCCACCGGCACGATCATCTCCTACTTCCTCATGTTCGTGACTCTGCCGGTCATCGTCATGTGGCTGTCCGCAGTAGCCTGAGGATCTGGTACTTTTGTTCTGCAGACGAAAACTGCCGCATCCGGGTATATTTTCTCCCGGTTGCGGCAGTTTTGCTCTCAAAATCTGATCTGCGAAACCGTTGCCACAGCAAAATCGATTCTTCGTCAGGTACGAACGCCGTCTTTATTTATGCGAGCTCGTCGAGGATCGCGCCGCCTGCGGTGCACGCCGCGCAGATGCAGTACTTCGCGCCTGCTGCCTGGGCCTTTACAGCCGCTTCGTTCATGGCCTTCGCCTGTGCTTCGCCGAAAATCTTTTTTCCGGTATCGGACGCGGAAAATGCAATAAAGCCTTCAATGGAGGTGACATCCTCCTTCAGCTCTGCGATCATTGCCTTTTCCGCAGCTTTCTCACCTTCGGTGCCGACTGCGTCAAGATATGCCCGGCACGCCGCCTTCGCTTCCGGACAGCAGGAGGGGGCCGCGATGACTTCCTTTACCTTCTCAATAATCTCTGCTTTCGTCATGATTCCATTCCGCCTTTCTCACATTTCTGTTTAAACCGACTGCAGCATTGATTCCTTTTGCCGCTGTAATTATTTTACTCCCGTTTCCGCACCCCTGCATCCCTTTAATTCCTGCGCCCTTTTTTTCCCGCATTGCAAACCGGAATCATCCGGAAGTATGATATAAATGACTAAAACTTCCCACACCGAAACGGACTAAAACTTCCCACACCGAAACGGTGTGTTGAACCTTGAAAACCCAACAATGTAGGCAATATAAAAGGCATAGACCCTGTGCCTTTGGTATAATTGAATTGACGAGAAACAACCATACAAAGGGAGGCGTTCTATGCCAAGTTCAATTGTACCACAGGATCAGGACGGACAGGAACTTTTTAATGCCATTTCCTCTTTTTTCAATACCTTCGGTATCGGAAAGCTGCTTCGCAGGTGCAATGCACAGAAGGAAAAGGGGATTCCCGTACTGAATATCTTCAAGTATAAGCTGTGCAATGTCTTTTCAGGACGCAGCATGTACATGCAGCAGAAGACCGGGTCTTTCCGGGAAGCTTTTTCGAAGAATACCTTTTACCGGTTCCTGAACAATCCGAAGACGAACTGGCTGCGCTTTACCACGCTGTTGTCCAGGAAAGTTGCTGATACCATCGAACCACTCACCGGCGACGATCGCATCAACGCATTCGTCGTTGATGACAGCCTGTTTGAACGCACCAGCTGTAAGAAAACAGAACTCGGTTCCCGCGTGTTTGACCATGTATCGATGAAGTACCGAAAAGGCTACCGGCTTATGACTCTTGGCTGGACAGATGGAAATACATTTCTTCCAGTAAACAGCAGTCTTCTGGCATCCTCAAAAGAAAGCAACCTTATTGGCCCTGTCGGATGCCATGACGGTCGTTCTCTTGCCGCAAAGCGGAGAAAACTTGCACAGATGAAGGGAACGGATGTCATGATTGAGCTCCTGAAGACTGCTCAGTCTGCCGGACACCACGCTGACTATGTCCTGTTTGATACGTGGTTCTCCAGCCCGGCCCAGCTCATCGCGGTCAAAAACCTGGGACTGGATTCCATTGCCATGATCAAGAAGAGTTCCCGTATTTACTACGAGTACAATGGAGAACAGCTTTCCATCAGCAAGATTTTCGGCATCTGCAAAAAACGCCGCGGACGCAGTAAATATCTGCTTTCTGTAGATGTCAAGGTTGGTAAGGAGCAACAGATCCCGGCGAAAATCGTCTGTGTGAGAAACAGGAAAAACAAGAAAGACTGGGTAGCCTTTATCTGCACGAAGCCGGATCTTCCCGAAGAAGAGATCATCCGGATCTACGGGAAACGCTGGCAGATCGAGGTGTTTTTCAAGACCTGCAAGTCCTATCTCCAGTTGGTTACGGAATGTCACAGCCTGTCCTATGATGCCCTGACTGCCCATGTGGCGATCGTGTTTACAAGGTATCTCATGATCGCGATGGAGCAGCGCCGGAGTGAAGATGACCGGACACTGGGAGAACTCTTTTTCTTCTTTACAGACGAGCTTAAGGACATCACATTTGGAGAATCCTTCCGGATTATCATAACTGCTATGATAGACAGCGTCTGCGCTATATTCCAACCTACGGAGGAGCAGTACGCAATGTTCATTGAGACATTTGTAGGCCGGCTTCCGGATTACATTCGCAATTCGCTTGTGAAAACGGAACTGGCTGCCTGAATATCCTATCTGATTGCCTGTATTGTTGAGTTTTCAAGGTACGAGCCCCATTTTTGCTATGGGAAGTTTTAGTGGATAATTATCTCTCAGCCAGTTCAGCCATTTTGCCTTGCTCATCTTTTTGAAGTCAGGCCAGTAAACACCTTCTTTGCTGTTCGTAATTGCCGGATTGTGATGCTTCATTTCATACATAGTCACATTATGTGCCACCCTGAGGCCATGGAGAATCGCATCTATCTTCAATGCCTGTTCTTTGTTCGGATATAATCGACACTTCATAGTGTAGTTTTCAATCCGTTTGTATTCAATTGAAAAAACACCATTGTGCTCTTTCATAATTACTCTCCAATAAAGAAGACGGTTTTTGAAGCGGTAACATTATTATATCTTCTCTCCAGATAACCTGTGAAGAGTAGAATTTCTAAAATCACCTGCTGCCCCGCCGCCTGGTCCTGCTGTAGAAGATCTCCGCCAGCTGTCCCGGCGTCATTGCCGCACGTTCTTCGCCGCAGAGGTCCATCCGGATCTTTCCGCTGTCCAGAAGGATGGTCCTGGTACCGTACTCCAGGGCGTAGTCCATGTCATGTGTGACCATCAGCGTCGTGATCTTTTTTTCTTCCACGATCTTTTTCGTGAGCTCCATGACTTTTTCAGCCGCGCCGGGATCCAGTGCTGCCGTATGCTCGTCCAGAAGCAGGAGCTCCGGCTCCGCGATCGTCGCCATGATGAGGGAGGCTGCCTGCCGCTGTCCCCCGGAGAGAAGGCCCATCTTCGTCTTCATCCGGTCCTCCAGCCCCATGCCGAGACTGGACAGAACTTCTTTGAAATACGCGCTGTCTTTCCGGTTCAGAGCGAAAAAGGAAGGGGATGCCTTTCTCGTGTAGGCGAGGGCCAGGTTTTCCTCCAGCGTCAGGTTCGGCGCGGTGCCCCGGAGCGGGTTCTGGTACAGGCACCCGATGTCATAGGCTCTTCTGTAATCCTTCATGCGGGTGATGTCCCTGTCTCCCAGGATCACCCTTCCCTCGTCCGGGAACATGCTCCCGAGGATGATGTTGAACATCGTCGATTTTCCGGAGCCGTTGGAGCCGAGCACAGTCACGAACTCTCCGGCTGACACTGAAAGATCCAGGTGGTCCAGGGCGACCTTTTCATTCACCGTGCCCGGCTCAAAGATCCTGACCACATTTTCCAGTCTGAGGGCGCTGCTCATACCTGTCCGCCTCCTTTCTGTCCCCTTTGTCCCGTCACGCTCTTCCTCCTCTGGGTGACCACGGGCACCGCGAGGGCCGCGATGACGATCAGCACCGACAAAAGCTTTACGGAATAGCTCGGCAGGTCGATCTTATAGGCCGCCTGGATGATGCAGCGGTAAATAAGGGACCCTGCACCCGCCGCGAGGACCTGCTGCGTCACGGAATGTCTGCCGAAGATCGTCGTCCCGATGACGACGGATGCGAGGCCCATGACCATCATCCCCGTCCCGCAGTTCAGATCAGCATACTGCTGATACTGGCAAAGCAGTGCGCCTGAAAGGCCTACAAGGGCGTTGGCGATCATGATCCCGCCGACCCTGGCGAGATCCGCGTTGATTGAAGAAGACCGCACCATCTCTTCGTTGTCGCCGGTGGCGATGATCGCCATTCCGCGCCTTGTCCTTAAGAACAGGATCAGGACTGCTGCCGTCAGCGCCGCGATGATCCCTGTCAGGAGACATGCCGAGAGGGAGGAATCCAGGCTTCCTCCCAGTGCGGACTGAAACAGTTTGTAGACGGTGCGGACCGGCGACGGCACCTCGACCCCCAGATCATTCAGCGACATTCTTTGCAGATAACGATTGGACTGACCACCTAGCATAGTGTAGTTCACGGTGTAAAGCCCCGTCATGGTGAGTATTCCCGACAGGATCGCCTCGATCCTGAGCTTCGTTTGAAGCAGTCCCGTACAGGCACCGGCGAGGGCTCCCGCAAACATCCCGGCGAAAAGCCCCGCGACCGGGTGCCCCAGGATCGCCGTCTGGGCACAGACCGTCATGCCGAACACAAAACTTCCCTCCACAGAGAGGTCCGGCGTTTTCAGTATTCCGAAGGAGATGAAGACGCCCAGCGCCATGGGCGCATAAATAAAGCCCTGACCGAAAGCCGATACCAGCATATCCAGAATCATAGTTTTTCTCCTGTCTTACAAAATTCCTGTGATTACAGGCTCGCCCGCGCCTTACTGATTGAAATGGCTGGTCCCGTCCTCTTCCACAAGGACCTCGAAGCCTTCATAGGCGGACTCAGGAAAATCTCCGCTGAAGTCCTTCACTGCTTTCTTGTTCACAAACTTCGCGTATTCCGCCAGAGTCTCATAGGGAATATCCGACGGCTGTTCCCCAGCCCTGATGCGCTTAACGATCTCCGCCACCTGCTCTCCCAGCTGGACATAGTTCACACCAACCGTGGCAAAACCGCCGTCTGCCACCATGGAGTCCGCACCGCAGTAGATCGGGATCTGCTTCGGATAAGCCGCGGAGGTGTATGTTGCCATAGCGCTGGCAATGGTATTGTCGTTGCCGGTATAGAGCGCTTCTACTCCCTTGCTGAGAAGGGATTCCACCGCAGTCTGCAGTTCGGAGACGTTGGAGATGGAGGTCTCCTCATAGGCAATGCCGTTCTCGTCGCAGTACTTCTTCGCCGAATTGATGGTAGATACAGAATTTGTCTCACTGGAGGTGTAGACGAAACCGATCTTTTTGCATTCCGGCTGGAAATTGTAAACCAGCTTCACGATCTCGTCAGCGGGGATGCCGTGGAAGTGGCGATGGGAACGATGATGTCGGTCTTTTCGCTCTTCAGGTTCTGGAGGATGGAGGTAAGGGCTGCCGTGTCACCGTTAGCGTTCTGTGTCACGATCTCAATGTCGGTATCTTCCGTGAGATTTGCAATAATGGTATCCCGGATCTGGTCCAGGGAAGTGTGGGTCATAGGCTGGACGATGGCTACCCTGACCTTCTTTCCTTCCGCGGCAGCCGGTGCTGACTGTTCCGCCGCATCCGGAGCCTCCGATGTCTTCTCCGCCGGGGCAGCCGCAGTCCCGGCCGCGCCGCTTCCTCCGCATCCCGTAAGCGCCGCTATCATGACTGAAATCGCTGTCATAGCTGTAAGCATGGTCTTTTTCATTTGTTTTCCTCCTCGTCTGTGTTTTTTCTTGCTATGTTTTTTCTGACTATGTTTTTTCTACTTGTTTTTCTGTCTCTGTATCTTTACTTTCTTCCCGCGATCCGGATGTGCTCCCGGATGACCTCACAGGAATAATGCAGCTGTTCCTTCTCTTTTTCTGAAAGCGGCAGCTCGATGATCTTCTCAATTCCTCCGGAGCCGATTCTGCAGGGCACACCGCAGTGGACGCCTGTCTCCCCGTACTCTCCTTCCAGGAGGGCGGACACCGGAAAGATCCTCTTTTCATCGAGCAGGATACATTTCACCAGATCTGCCGCAGCAGAGCCGATACCGAATTCCGTCGACTTTTTGCCTTCGATAATGACCATCCCACTCTCTCTCGTATCTTTCAGAAGGTCCTCCTCCGAAAGTCCGTACTCCGCTGTTCCGAGTCCGCCGATCTTCACGGCATCGAAGGGGATCATGGAGGAGTCCCCGTGTTCACCCAGACTGAAAGCCTGGATGGAGGCTCTGCCGGCCCCCGACCTTCTGCTGATCGCCCGGACAAGACGGGCTGTATCGAGAAGCGTCCCGGTCCCGAAGGCCCGCTCTTTTTTCAGTTCCAGGCCCTTTCTCATATAGTCAGCGATGACGTCGCAGGGATTCGTAATTGAGATGAAGATCCCCGGAATCGGAAAATGCTTCAGGGAAGTGATCAGTTCCTCTGCCATTTCCGCGGATCTGCCGAGAAGATCCAGCCGTGTCTGCCCCGGCTTTCTTCCTTCCCCGATGGCATTGATCACCACCGCGGCATCCGAAACATCTCCGTACTCTCCGGCTCTCACAAAAGTCTCTCCGGCCCCGAATCCGACGCTGTCGTCGACATCCAGCGCCTGGGCGACCGCCTTCTCCCTGTCAATATCCACCAGAACGATCTCGCTGCAGATCCCTTTCTGCGCCAGTGCGTATGCCGCATGGGATCCCACATGCCCTGCCCCGAGAATGACGACCTTGCTGTTGTTCATGATCAGCCTCCTTAATATGTTTTTTCCCTGTGCCATGCCGACAGGTTCCCGAACAAAAAAACGTCCCTGACAAAGCATATTGATGCTTTGTCAAGGACGAATACACTTACCCTATCCGCGGTGCCACCTTGATTCACGGCATGACCCGTGCACTTAGCGGGATACCTTCATATCCCCGGCAGTTTACGCCTGCCTCCGGCGTCGCAGAATACTCTGAGATCTGCTGCCGGATCCTCCGGTGTCTGATCTGCATTTCCCTGCGCCCTCAGCGGTCCATTTGACAGTTTGTTTCACACCCGGCTCTCAGCAACCCGGATTCTCTGTAGAGGCATCACTGCCGTTATCTCCGCTTCAACGGTTTGGATTCTATGAAGTTGGGCAAAGTATACTACTTCAATGGAATGAAGTCAATACTGAAAAACCCCTACGGCTTTATTTTTTCGACTTTTTAATGGGGTGTGGAATTTAATCTTGCATACGGAATTTACTTTGGCAAGTCACGTTCAAAATTCATAAGGTTGAAAATGAACTTCTCATCGGACAATTCATATACGATCCCCTCATCATATTCAGCTTTTCCGGTTCCTATATCTGCCAATCCAAGGATGTCAGACGAGTAGTCTCTGTGAACAAAGTATAGATGCCAGTTACCATGATAAGAATCCAGGGACTTATCTGGTATTTTGATTTTTAAATAACTGGACTCTAATTGCTTTTCATGGTACACTATTTCCATCAAGAGATGGAGGTATTGATCCATGGGACGAAAAGCAAGTGTCATAACCCTTACTGTCGAAGAGCGCGAGTACCTTGAAGCTCAGACCCGCGCCCGAACGATCCAGGCTCAGACGGTGAACAGGGCACGCATCCTGCTGTTAAAAGCTGATGGCTGTTCGATTGATGATATAGCCGACAAAGTCGGTATCAACCGTAAAAGTGTGATGCTTTGCCTCAGCAAATATGCTGAAGGCGGCGTTGAGAATGCTCTGTTTGACGCTCCCGGCCGCGGCCGTAATGCCGAAATCACGGACGATGAAAAGGCCTGGATCATAAATCTCGCCTGTCAGAAACCGAAGGATTTCGGCTATGCCGCTGAGACCTGGACGTATGCCAAACTGACGTCTCATATCAACAAGCATGCAGAAGCAGCCGGGTTTATAAGGCTTTCAACGATCCATAAGAGCACTGTCCATACAATCCTTGATGAGGCCGAGATCAAACCGTTCCGGATCAAGTAGTATTGTGAAAACCGTGATCCTGACTTTGACGGCAAGATGCACAACGTTCTTCTTGTGTATAAGCAGTTGTCGATGCAGTTCGATGAGAACGGTCAGTTAATACCGTGGGAAAATGACGAAGAAATCGTTCATGTGCTTTCCTATGATGAAAAGCCTGGTATTCAGGCGATCGCGACTACATCGGAAGATCTGCTTCCTGATGAAAACCACAGCACAGTCAGCAGAGATTATGAATACAAAAGGCTCGGTACGCTGTCGCTCCTTGCGGGAATCGATTTGCAGACAGGAGAAGCTATTCCACTGGTAAGCGATACCCATAACAGCAAAGATTACATCGAATTTCTGAAGATACTTGATAACAAATACCCC
>OMVU01000134.1 GCA_900314565.1 uncultured Eubacteriales bacterium | reverse complement strand
TCCCTGCGCGAGGATGGCGTCCTGTGCTGGCAACTCTTTGTAACAGCTCATCATGTCAGCGGGATGGTGCAGGGAGAGTTCACGGAAACGGAATATTTTCGTCCCTGCGGAGCAGCTTTGGTCGGGGGATCCTTGTCCGGATGAACACATCTTTCGCATTTTTCGGTACAGAAGCATTGAAAGCAAGAATTCTCGTCCATGTGAAATTGCATCATCTCGGAAATCTTGTTTCTTGAGGGACGAGAATGTGCTCAAAGCAAGCTTCTGTACCGAATTCCTGGGCGCTCGGGCTGTAACTCGAACAATACAAGCTATCTTTTGACTGTTTTGTGGACGTTAGTCTTCTTAAAACGTCTTTCTGTACCGAAACCTTATCTTTAGGTGGCTGCCATTGGTGCCAGGCACCAAGGTCCTGATTACTTCAACTCGATGAAGAAAAGCCTCCTGGAATTAGTGCGGCAGCAATGTGGTATAATGGAGCGGATGATTGGTAAAGCTAAGGCACGAAGGTTTCGAGAAGTATTGAGGAGAAACGGTATATGTGGTTATGGTTCGCATTGGGTTCTGCGGTTTTTGCCGCGCTTACATCTATATTAGCTAAGATTGGCATCGAAGGCGTAAACTCCAATCTGGCTACGGCGATCCGAACGATGGTCGTGGTGGTCATGGCATGGGGCATGGTGTTTCTGACGAACGCACAGGGCGGCATCAAATTCATCAGCCAGAAAAGCTGGATCTTTCTGATCCTGTCCGGACTTGCTACGGGCGCGTCATGGCTGTGCTACTATAAGGCATTGCAGATTGGAGAAGCGTCCAAGGTCGTGCCTGTCGATAAGCTGAGTGTGGTCATCACGCTGATGTTGGCTTTTATCTTCCTGCACGAGGAATTCACTGCGAAATCTCTGATAGGCTGTATACTGATCGGTGCGGGAACGCTGGTTATGGTGCTGTGAACGGATAGCGGGGGAGCTTCTATGACAGAGTTTGAGAAGGAAATTGCGCTGATCGAAAAGATAGGCATTAAAACGAGTCCACTGTTTCGTGAGTACATATATGCGTCAGATTTTTGCCCCGGATAAAGGACCGCTCGGATGCCTGATCACACTGGGCTACCCCGAGATCACGCCAAGTAACAGTGCCAGGCACCAAGGTCGTGGATGGGAGAGGAGTTTGTCACCGAGGACGGACGCCCCATCGGCATCGGCGGCGACCCCCGGGGCGCTACCGCGGAGAAGGGAAGAATCATATTAGAAACCAGCGCGCGGGAACTCGTTCCCGCGCTTCTGGAGATCCGCGACTGGAAATGACCGGGCTGATTGGATTGAGGTGCCTGGTTTCGGTACAGAAGCATTGAAAGTAGAGATTATCGTACATGAGAAACAGCATCTTCCCGGAAATCTTGTTTCTCGAGGGACGAGAATGTGTCAAGATTTAGCTTTTGTACCGAATTCTTGGGCGCCCGGGCCGTAATCCGAACAAAACAAGCTATCTTGTCTCTGTTTTGTGGACGTTATTCTTCCTAAAATGACTTCCTGTACCTAAAACCTTTCTTGAAACTGGCTGACAACTCATCATATGAGTTTCTTGGAATGAACTCGCAGGATATCAGAAAAGGTATTTAATATCTATCTCAATAAACTGCGATGTTGAGAGCTACAGCTCCGGCGATCAGCAATCCTCCGGCGATCCAGTATACAGGAAGCAACGCGCTGGTAGTTCCGTAGATCTCCAGGACGCCCTTCATAATGCTTCCTATTGTAAATGTCGTGATCGCGGCGTGATAGAGACTGCGGGAAATCCGGCCGGGGAAACGTCTGATGTGTCCCATGGCAATCGCCAGGAAGGGAAGCGCTCCACCTGCGAGCGGGATGGCAAAGGCGTAGATCATGCTGTAGGAGTACACCTCATGGCTGAAAAGCTCATAAACGGCGCCGAACAGAGCGCAGAACAGAGAGGTTGCGATGTAATTCCCAGCGATCCGTACAGCCTGTCTTTTTTTATTATCCGATATATACAATGTCGCTCACGCTCCTTTCCTTGATCCTGCCCCCAGTGGTTGTCGGGTTATTGACAACGGTGCCGTTAAATACCATGGAAGAGGATCCCCCGCCGTCCAGGGTATAGGCAGTCTTTACACCCAGACTAGACATGAACTGTGCCAACTGGAAGAGGGAGAGGCCTTCGCTCTCATCTGTCCGGCCGTCCGACACGACAAAAACATAGTGCAGATCATCGATCACACCGATCGCAGTGCGCGGATTGCTGCTTTTGGCTTTTCCCACTTCTTCATCCGTTGTGACGGATATCTCGCTGTCTGTCACCAACGCCGGACCGAAGGAGAGGATCTGAACTGCCCCTTTATCAAGAAGTTCCTGCGCAGCAACCTGGTCCTCAACGATGATCTCAAAGGTGCCGTCTTCGTAAATGACAAGGTCTTCCTGTCCCTTCTGTGCAGTATCTCTATAGAGAACTCCGTTTCTTAAGACGTAGCCGGTTTCCTGCGCGCCGTAATAATCTCCGTTTATGGCCAAAACAGCGTCATTTGCGAGAGCAATTTCAGAAGTCTTTTCTGTCACGTTTTTGCCATATGAGTCTTGTGCCAGTGCAGTTTTAAGGTAGTCAGGAGAGGAGAGCAGTATATCCGCGACATAGATCGATGTGTCGTATTCCCGGTACTCAGTGATTGTGACCGAGATATTCTCGTCCTGATAAGCAGTTTCTGTGGATACAGCTGACCGCTCTGTACTGCTTTGAGAAGAAACTTCGTTCTCATCGCCTGTGGTCGTAGATTCGTTCCCGTTTCTGTTTTTTGCCTGTGATTCAGAGTCTTCTTCGGTATCAGCCGCTTTGGCTTCCACCTCCACCGCTGAAGAGGCCCCTGCTGAAGGAACCGCAGCGTAAACCCGGGTGATCACGAAGGTGTCCAAAAACATATAGACGGTAAAGGCGGCCAACAGTATGCTGTAGAAAATTGCAAAAAAGTGTTTCCTGAACATTTCAGATCACTGCTCCTTTCCTCCCTCTGAAAACGAAGGATCTCTGAATAAACCAGCTGAAGGTAAAAAACAGGATTTCTGTCATGATCTTGGCGATCAACCTGTCAATACCAAGACTTACCACAAGGTATTCCAGAACAAGCGTGTTACCGGCCAGAATGGTTGATGCAAGCAGGAAGTAGGAGAATGCGGATCTGATGAGCCCGCGGTTGCTCCTGAATACGAATTTCCGGTTGAGCAAATAGTTTGTACTAGCGCTGATGATCCTGGCGCCGACATTAGACAAACGAAGGTCTCCGGTCGACAGGATCAGAATACCGTACAGTGCATAGTCCACTATAAAGCTGATAAGAGAGGAAGCTGAAAACCGCAGGATCTCTCTGTAGACTCTAAAAGAGTCCCTGACTGTATCGAAATGGGAGGAGGAATTATCACGGTCAAGGTATATTGTTTCGATCTCTTCCTCCATGATCGGTACGCCAGTCTTTGCCATCTCCAAAAGAACATTTATCTCATATTCGTAACGTGCCCCCGGGATTTCGAGCATTTGTGGCAGCAACTGTTTGTGGAAAGCCCTCAGGCCTGTCTGAGTATCGTAAACCTTAAGTCCGGTGGATATACGGTATACAAGTCTTGTCACCGTATTTCCAAACCTGCTTCGAAGCGGAATGCGGCCTCTGAATTTTCTGCTGCCAAGGACAAGAGTATCGGGGTGCTTCCGAGCAACTTCGCACAGTTTCATCGCATCTTTAGGCCGGTGCTGTCCATCTGCATCGACAGTTACGATTACAGAATTTGGACCACAGTGTTTTTCTATATAAGCCAGACCGGTTTTCAGCGCGGCTCCTTTTCCCAGGTTTTCCTTATGCGTGAGGACGACGGCCTGGGATCTGACCTCATCGAACACTTTGAGATAGTCTCCTCCGCTGCCGTCATCAATAACGACAATCAAGTTTCCGTGGTCAGAAAGATCATACAGAAGCCTGATCAGCGGCGGCCCCGGCTCATAGGCCGGAATGAGTACAATATTTTGAGCATTATTCATACTATCACCTCCGGTTTTGAGTCCCCCCCCAGATTTTTAATCATTTAATACTATAAAGCCGGAACATTAGAAGAACCTTAGTGAAAAGTACCTGTGGATAAGTCGATGATACTCAGGTGCCTTTCTGTAGAGTATCTCAATGGGTGGAGACATGCTAATATAAGGATAAGAATGGATATATTAGCGTGGGAGATTAATGACCACCTTGGTGCCTGGCACCAAAATCGACAAAAGGATGTGAACAGGATGAGAAGAGTAAGAAGAAAAATAGCGGCAGCATGTATTCTTTCGCGGGAGCCGGGCAGAAACAGGAAAGTGCGTCCGGCACTGAGGCGGGCAGAAGCGAAACGGCAGAAACCGCCCGGCAATCCGCCCAGCCATCCGCCGAGCCATCCGCGCAGGCAGATGCGCAGGCAGATGCAGGCGGAACTGAGCCTCCCGGGAATGACCTGCTGGGAACCGAGTTTCCGGATTTTACGATCGAGACCGTTGACGGCGGTACGTTTACGCTTTCGGAGGCGCTCGCGGACAAGCAGGCCGTTGTGCTCAACATATTTGCGACCTGGTGCGGCCCCTGCAGAAATGAATTTCCCGAAATGGTCAAATCCTGCGAAGAGCGCAAGGATCAGGTAGAGGTCCTGCTCATCGACCGGGATCACATCAACGGCGACAATGCTGAGAAAGTTAAGAAGTTTGTGGAGGAAATGGGGCTTCCCTTCCGGGCTGCGTATGAGGATGAGACGGTGATCGGCACGTTGGCCCGCTTTAACTCCTATCCGGTCACGATCGTGATAGACAGGTTTGGTAAGATCTGTTATGTCCGCGAGCTTTGCTTCTTCAACAAGGGGGAGATTGACCGCGTCCTGGACACATTCCTGGGCGACGACTACAAAGAGAGCGTGCTCCTGACGGAAGTTCCCGGGGAGAAGATCGATGTGGCGTACCCGGACAGCGAAGAGCTGTCCGAGGCTCTTAACGCCCCGGGCACAGCACTGGTATTCGACAGCGATCCGGAGAAAAAAGACTTTCCCTTTGTTCCGACCGGTCTGGACGGACGCACCGCTGCCGCCGCTTTTGGAGGCAAAGTGTACGGAAAGAAAGCAGCCTTCAGAACGAAGGTCCAGGTGGACCGGGAGGGCACTGTTTTGGCATTTGATGTCAAAACAGAGGCAAACACGGGGCTCTACAGCCTGTTTATTGAGGACAACGGCAAAATAGTGACTGCCTTTTCAGGGACGCATGAGTGGGATACATGTGCGGTCGAACTCCCGACAGGAGAGCATGAGATCCGATTCATCGCGTCGAGGGAAGAGGCCGCCGGATACGAGGAGATCCGGGATTTCATTGCGGTCGATGAGGTGAGAGTTTTAACCGGCGACGAAGCGGCAGAGCTTCTTGCCGCGCAGCCGGTGTATCCGTTTGGAGAAAACTCGGATGTCTACGTGGAAGGCGAGGACATCCGGCAGGTGAAGGGCTATTTTGGCGGATCCGAATATCCGGTCCCGATCTATATTGTTCCCGGGAAAGCGGTGGTTCACTTCACGCTTGCCAGGGGCAGTCTGGTTGACACCTATATTCTCAACAGCCCGTTTTCCAGGACATCGGAGGACCTGGTCAACTATGTGAGTGAGGACGGCAGCGACTTTTCGTTTGCGCTTGACATGACCAAACTGGATGCGCAGCAGCCCTATGCGGCGCCCCACGTCTTCTCCCATTG
>OMVU01000182.1 GCA_900314565.1 uncultured Eubacteriales bacterium | reverse complement strand
CATGGAGCGCACGAAGGGCTCTCTTCAAGCCGGAAAGGACGCCGACATAGTCGTCCTAAGGGATGACTATTCCGTAGAGACGACATTTTGCCGGGGCAGGAATTGAAAGACCTCTGGGGTAGTTTGTGGACACCTGTCCACAAACTACCCCAGAGGTCGAGGCCGCACAGAACAGAGGTCGATTTTTAGGACTGAACTATGGAACAAGAGAAGAATAAGGCCATATTTGAATCAATGCCTGTGCCGGAGGCCGTCAGGATAATGGCTCTGCCCACGATCATCAGCCAGCTGATCGTACTGATCTACAACATGGCGGATACGTTCTATCTGGGAAGAACGAATAATCCGTTTATGGTCGCCGGGGTATCGCTGATCCTGCCGGTTTTCAATATATGCCTGTCTCTGGCAGGCCTCGCCGGTATTGGAGGCGGAGCTCTGATCTCTAGGCTTCTCGGCGCGGGAGACGCAAAAGAAGCGGAAAAGGTCTCCGCATTCAGCATTAGTCTGGCAGTCGTCACAACAGCAGTATTCTCGGCGGGGATGCTGCTGTTTATGAATCCGATCCTGCGTCTATTGGGAGCAAGCGGAAACACACTAACCTATGCTGCCCAGTATTCTTTCTGTGTCATTGTGCTCGGGGGAATCCCGACGGTTCTCTCGAGTGTTATGGCAAATCTGCTGCGCAGCGTGGGAGAATCAGGAAAAGCCGGATTCGGAATCGCGATGGGCGGCGTGCTCAATATTTTGCTCGACCCGCTGTTCATGTTTGTCCTGTTCCCCAAAGGATATGAGGTGCTGGGCGTAGGCGTCGCCACGCTGATCTCGAATTGCTGCGCGTGCGCTTTTTTCATCATGACGATTCTGAGAGAGCAGGCGGATACAGTATTGCGGTTCCGGCTCTCGAACGGACTACCGAGCACAGAGAATGTGCGGTCTGTTTTCACCGTGGGAATCCCATCCTCAATCGCGACGCTCCTCTTTGACATAGACTATATTGTGATAGACAAGCTGATGTCCAGCTACGGGGATATCGCGCTGGCCGCGGTGGGAATCGTGCTCAAGGTCGAGCGCCTGCCGCTGAATGTGGGGATCGGTATCTGCCAGGGAATGATGCCGCTGGTAGCCTACAACTACTCATCAGGCGATCATAAAAGGATGTTCCGCGTCATACGGTTTTCATTGATCACCGGATTGATCGTCGGGGCGCTCAGCGTCGCAATGTATGAAGTCTTTGCAGGCGGCATTATTCGCCTGTTTATCGCGGATCCGGAGACGGTTCGCCTCGGTACCGATTTCCTGCGGATCCGATGCCTCGCTACGCCGCTCATGTTCATGAGCTTTTTCACGGTGTACACTTTTCAGGGTTTTGGCAGAGGGGAACGGTCACTGTTTCTCGGGATCATGCGCTGGGCCGTTTTCAACATTCCGATGCTCTTCATACTCAATCACTTCATTGGTATGTACGGCATTGTGTGGTCGCAGGTGACGGCGGACATCCTGACAGTGGCGCTGTCGGCGTTTGTATACTTCAGCTTCAGGCTGAAGCTGGTTGATGGTGGGGAACTGAGATGAGGATAATAATATCTCCGGCTAAGCAGATGCGGATCGATACAGATTTATTTACCTGCACCGAGCTTCCGGTTTTCATGGAGAAAACGGAGATCCTGATGCGATGGATTCAGAGCCTGTCCTATGAAGAACAGAAGAAACTCTGGGTATGCAGCGACAAGATCGCCCGCCAAAATAGTGAGCGATTCGCGCACATGGACCTTCGGAAGAACCTGACGCCTGCCCTATTGGCTTATGACGGAATTCAATATACTTATATGGCACCGGCGGTCTTTGAGGATGGACAGTATGACTACGTGCAGGAGCACCTGCGAATCCTGTCAGGCTTCTATGGTGTAGTGAAGCCGATGGACGGCGTGGTTCCGTATCGCCTTGAAATGCAGGCAAAGGCTTCAGTCTCCGGCCATAAGAACCTGTATGATTTCTGGGGAGACAGC
>OMVU01000135.1 GCA_900314565.1 uncultured Eubacteriales bacterium | reverse complement strand
GAGAAGGAGAAGGACTCCTGGAAAGATGGAACTGCGGAACGAACATTTGTGAGACGCTCAGGGTTTTGGCCAATCCGTATTCATTCCAGTCAATGGCGTCTTACGTGAAAAGGACCGTGGAGCCGATTGGGAGATACATGTGGGCAGAGACATATGAGGGCGGCAACTGGAACGGGTATTACAGCCGGAGCACACAGCCGTATTTGATCGGCAGAGGGATCCTCTATATGAAGAACATCGTGGAAGTGCTTGAGAACACGGGCGTCAAGAAGATTGTCGCGGAACTGTTTCTGTCACACAGGGAAGAAAACATGCAATATGCCCTCCAGAGGGCTGCAAAGAAAGGCTATATCGAGTACCTCATCAAAGCCGGACTGAAGAGGCTGGCCAGGGAAGCGGCATATAATACGACGAAATTCGACGGAAAGGACGCAAAAGACCTGAAGACGCTTCTTGAAGTTAATGGGCAGCAGCTCTACACGCTGAAAAAACTTGACGGTGACGGATATATGATCGATGCCATCAAATACATTGAAAAACACAATGAAAAGATCGACGACGAGACACTGCAGTTTATCACATCAAACAAGGTGGTGATAAAAGAACTGCAGCTGAGGCAGACCGGCATGACGCTGCAGAGGATGATCAACTATCTCAGAAAACAGTCAGCCAGGGAAAAAAGGAGTTTCGCGGGCACAAACAACCTCTACAAGGATTATCTGAAGATGGCAGCAGACAGAGGAATGGACCTTAAAGACGAGATCATATGCCACACGCCAAGGCTCAGGGAGATGCATGACAGGTACCTGGAGGAGAAGAATGCGAGGGAGGACGCGGCCAAAAGGCTCAGAGCAAACAAAAAGTTCCCGGAGATCAAAAAGTCGTTCAAGGAAAACCAAGAGCATTTTGGCTATCAGAAAGCCGGCCTGAAGATCTTTGTCCCGAGGGACGCGGCAGACATAAGGCGAGAGGGGCAGCTGCAGCATCACTGCGTCGGAGCCAGCGATACATATATGGAGAGGATGAACAAAGGGGAGACATTTATCCTCTTCCTCCGCCGGGCAGATGCTCCGGAGACGCCATATTACACATTGGAAGTCGAGTATGACGGCAAGATCAGACAGAGCTACGGCGCTTATGACAGAAAACCGGACTGGCCGACCGTCGAACCGATACTGAAGTCATTCACGCGGCAGATCGGGAAGCGGACGGAGAAGGAAAAGAGGGAAAGGATCCTCGCAGAAGCGATGTAAGGAGGAAAAATGGACGGCAAATATGTGCAGATGACTATAAACGACTGGCTGGCCTTAAAGGGCCAGCTGGAAGCGGAATTAAGAGGAGCGGCAGCGGGATTTGTCAGAATCGGCTACCTGCTCAGAAAGATCGATGAGACGGAAGGCTATAAGAACGACGGATCGAAGTCGCTGGCGGAGTGGGCCAAGGACAACTACGGCCTGTCAGCGACAGCGGTGAGCCGCTTCATGGCCATCAACAAGAAATACTCGATCGACGGATACAGTGACCAGCTGAGACTCGAATATGCACAGTACGGATCCGCGAAGCTGTCCGAGATGCTCGCACTCCCGGACTCAGATCTTGAGATGGTATCTCCGGAGATGAAGAGAGAAGACATCCGGGAGATCAAGAAGTTCAACAAGGAAGCAGCCAAGGAAGAGGCAAAGGCAGAGGAGCCTGCCGCTGATCAGCGCGAAGAACCGCATGAGGAACAGGCTCCGCAGGCAGCGGCCGCGCCGGAACTGCCCGATGTGCTCCTGGAGCATAAGTGGATCATTGAATTCTTCCGTGAAAACAAAGACATCATGAATGCCCTCTATTCCTCGAAGGCATACGCAGAGGGAAATGTGGACGGGATGAAGGAAATCGTCAACCCGTCAGGAGCGAGGACATACCGCCACAGAATGACGATGGTATCCATGATGGATGCGAGGATCATGGTCAAGGTATTCCCGAAATCACCGGCTCCGATGAGCTGGGGCGGATTCTTCCAGATCGCGGCAGACATCTTCGAGGGAAAGATCGACGGAAAGAACACATACAGAAATGTATTCGGAGAGGAAATTCCAAAGCGGGAACCGGACAGATTAGGATCAAATGTCCCGAAACAGCCGACAGTACCACCTATGCCGAAAAACGCGGAGCCGGCAGTGGGCAAAACAGAACCGGAAACGCCAATTGCGCCGGCGCAAAAAGAGCCGCCGACCATTGGTAACTCCAATGTAAAAACGGATTCCGCGATCGCAGAAGTGCCGGCACCAGAGCCCGCGGAAGAGCCTGAACAGGTAGAGATCGAAGAGATCCTTCCGGCTCCTGAGGAACCGGACCCTCTGAGAGACCTGAAAGACAGGTTCACAGCGGAGATGAACAGCCTCAGAGTGATGCTCGACTGCGATAACTTCTCCGGGATGGCGCAGACGATTAAGCGCCTGGAGCATCTGAGGATTAAGATGGCGGGAATGGCAGCATCAAAGTGGAGCGAAGACTGAGAAAGGAGCAGAGATGGAGCACGGATTTTGCAAATTCTGCGGGCAGGCCTACATGGTCGACGCGGATCCCGAAGTGACAGAAGAGGAGCTGAACGAACTGGCCACTGCAAAATGCGGGTGCGATGGGGCTGTGCATTACGCATGGAAGAACTCAGTCCTCGCAGTATTTGCCCAGGACCTTGAAGTGGTCTTCGGTAAGGAAAACAAGGAGATGAAAGATCTGTTCGCTGATGCAGGCGAGATGATCATGAATGGGAAAATGAAGGCGCTGACAATCAAACAGTCAGACGAGAAGACACTGAACCTCAAGATGAAGGACAAAGGTCTGTGCATCACAGTCACGGAGAAGAGCAAGATGGAGAACATCTCCTATGGCTGATCTCATGTATCCGAAGAGGCGGAGCAAGAAGCCAAGGAAGAAGCATACACCCAGCATCATACAGCCGAGAGACGGCGGATGCTACCTCTGCGAGAAGCTTCACGGAGACTACAGCGTCAAGAGGACGGAAGAACACCATGTGTATTTCGGGCCCGGGCAGCGGGACATATCAGAGGCCAACGGCTTCAAAGTGTACCTTTGTCGGAAGCACCATATACACGCCGGCGGCCCGGAAGCGGTCCACCGAAACCACGAAACCTGCCTGATCATCCAGCAGGATGTCCAACGCCGATTCGAGCAGACCCACTCACGGGACGAGTTCATGGCGCTGATCGGGCGCAACTATCTATAAAAAATACGGCGCATTAAAGCATACAACAAAGAGTAAATCGCTCATGTAAATACTTATTGGGACAAATATCTGCGCACTAAAACAGGGCGGCAGCGCCGGCCGCCCGGAAAGGAGAGCATGGAAGAGTTCGACAGAGAAGAATTCAGGGCACAGCTTCAGAAGGCCGCGGCCAGCGAGGAATATCAAAAGATGATGCAGAACATGTCGAAAGCAATGGAGGAACTCGGAAAATCCTTTGCCATTGTGGTAGATAAGCTGGAAGAGGTGGTTAACAACATTGACTGGGACGCGATCATAAAGGTTTTAATGGAGGGTGAGAAAGAAAATGCTCTGGAAGATTACATACGAAGTAGGCAAAGGAAGCGTATGCGAGACGCTTACAGACATCGTAGAGGCGATAGATCTCGAGGACGCGGCAGAGATTGGAGAAGAGCAGAACTGCCGGCTCAAAAGAGCTATGTTAGGAGATGGAAGTTTCGCGCGTCTCGTCCGCGTAGAGATTTTAGGAGGCACCGGTGAGAAACATTGACAGGATCAGGGCCATGGACGCGGAGCAGCTGGCCGGCTTCCTGGCAGAGAGCGGAGCACCGGTACCGACAGAGTTCTGCGACATCTTGTGCGCAGAGGACTGTATGATATGCCCATTCGTAGGACCGGATGGCGATAAGAAGGCATGGCAGACATATCTGGAGAGTGAATATGACAGGGAAGAAAAAGAGGATGATCAGGAGCCACAGGAGCCGGAGGAGTTACAAACCGACGAACAAGGCGATATTGAACCGGGAGGCGTCGAAAAGGAGACAGATCAGCAGGACAGTGAGAGGAGCGATGGCAGCGGGCCTGCAGGAGGGAGGGACCATTGAAAATTATCGTAGTGGCCGCCGTGGCCTTTTTGGGTGGATTGCTCTTTGGCTGGATATGCTGCGCGGTCTTATCCGCAAACATTACCGATGAAGAGTGGAAAATAATGATGGCCGAACTGGAGAAGGAACGATATTGGATAGATCTCTTGAGACGAATGCAGGAGCCGGAAGCCTACGAGCCGCAGATCACAGAGGAGGCATTTGAGGCGCTGGAGCTGGCGATCAGGGCACTGGGTACCGACACAAATGTCGGCACCAAAGATGTTCCCGACATCAATGTCGGAGACATGATCAGCAGACAGGCGGCGATTGACCTGCTGAAACAGATGCGTAAGGATGGGGACATGGTCCCATGGGAGGGCAAGAATGTATTCGCCAGAATCCGGGAATTGCCCACCATTCAGCCCGAACATGGCACGAACTTGGCAGAGGTTGGCACGAACTGTTCGGAATTTCCGAACAACTCAGATGCGATAAGCAGACAACAGGCGATAGATGCGAGGTATGCAAATGATTCGGCTACAACAAGGTGATTGCTTAGAACTTATGAAGAGCCTCCCAGATAAAAGCATTGACATGATTCTTTGTGACTTGCCGTATGGATTAACTCACTGTGATTGGGATATTCCTCTTGACATGGAATCCATGTGGGGGGGGTATAAGCGGATAATTAAGGATCATGGTGCTATCCTGCTGTTTTCGATTCAGCCGTTCACAAGTAATTTGATACAGAGCAACAGGAAGATGTTCCGGTATGAAATCGTTTGGGAAAAGACTCAAAAAACAGGATTTTACAATGCAAACAAAATGCCACTGAAAGCACACGAGAATATACTTGTTTTTTATAAAAAGCTTCCGACATACAACCCTCAAAAATATACGGTTGAAAGAAAAGACATCGGAAGGGTGCGAAATAAAAAGGCTGATAGATGTGTTTTGTATGGACATGTTGAAGCTCAGGATTGGGTTGAAACAGGTCAACGGTATCCGCATGATGTAATTCACTTCTCAAACTGGAACGGCGCACTGTTTGGAAAGACAGACAAAGCTACAAAACACCCGACACAAAAACCTGTTCCACTTCTGGAATATCTCATAAAGACATACACGAACGAGGGCGATACAGTTCTAGATAATTGCATGGGAAGTGGTTCAACAGGTGTTGCCTGTGTAAATCTGAATAGAAATTTTATCGGCATGGAGCTAAAGCAGGAGTATTATGACATAGCGAGAAAGAGGATAAATGATGCAAGACTTAATAAGCAGACAGGCGGCGATTGATGCGCTCAGAGCAATGCAAACATATAAATTATTTGCAGGTGACGATATGCTTCTGATTGATCAAGCAGGAGCACAAACAGAGCTGATGCTGTTACCGCCAATTCAGCCGAAGAGGGGAATGTGGATAGAGGATAAAGGTCAGCAAACGCTTATGCAAAACTTCATTGAAAGAGGCGAAGTGTGGAGAGTGTGTAGCGTTTGCGGAGCAGGACACATGATCGGACACAAATATGAAAGTGATAAAGCATACCACGAGACGTATCACAATTTCTGCCCGAAATGCGGAGCGAAGATGGGGGTGACAACATGACAGATGCGATAAGCAGAGAACAGGCGATCGAGATTGTGCAGAATCGGTGCAAACGTTATACAACTGCTTGCGTACTAGCTGTGACAGAGATTAAGCAGTTACCGCCAATTCAGCCCGAAATCGTGAGGTGTAAGGATTGCAAGCACTATGAATACGGAATTTGTAAGAAAGCAGGGGTGTGTGTTAACAAATCGCCGAACGGTTTCTGCGATTGGGGAGAGCGGAGAGAGGTGACATGAAGAACATTGAACGGATCAGGGCCATGGACGCGGAGCAGCTGGCCGGCTTCCTCGTAGAGAACGGAGCACCGGTACCGACGGAGTTCTGCGACATCGTGTGCACAGGTGAAGATTGTGAA
>OMVU01000136.1 GCA_900314565.1 uncultured Eubacteriales bacterium | reverse complement strand
GCCGCGAGGTCTATGAAGTCGAGTTCCGCCAGGGCTGCTACGAATACAACTACGACATCGACGTCAACAACTACAGCGTCCTTGAATGGGATAAGGACTTTGACGACTAAATCCTGAGAAAACAGGATACTGAATACGAAAAATAACATAGGGTTTAAAATAACAAAGAGGCTGCAACCACAAGATTGCAGCCTCTTTAATATGTCATTTAAGTGTATACCTTCGCAGAATCAACACGCCGGGGTCAGGCCCCTGATCCGTATCACCTTTCATTATCAGGTCTTTTTTACGCGTTTTACTGTCAGCAGTAAAGCTGCGCAGGCCATCAGTAGAATGGTGGTCCACAGTACTGTATGACTGTTATCGCCGGTTCCTGTGTTATCGTAGGACCCCGAGTCCGTCCTTGCTCGATGTTTTTTCGTCTTCAGTCACTTTTTTGTCTTTTAGCAGCAATGTGCCGTCTTCCGCCATCGTTCCGCTGTAAGTCACCTCACCGTTTTCATCGATGCTGAAGGTTTCATCCCGGGCGACGGTGTAACCGTCCGGCGCAGTCACTTCATGCAGGGTGTAGGTCTCCCCGGAATTCAGTCCTTTGATCTCGTGGGCTTTGCCGTCGGACACCCACTCCTCAACAACTTTACCATCTTTATCCAGGATCTGCAGCTTTGCTCCGCTCAGCGCTTTTCCGTCATCATCGTTCCGCTGTAAGTCACCTCACCGTTCTCATCGATGCTGAAGGTTTCATCCGCAGCCGCGGTGTAGCCGTCCGGCGCAGTCTCTTCATGCAGGGTGTAGGTCTCTCCGATAATCAGTCCCTTGATCTCATGGTCCTTGCCGTCGGACACCCATTCCTCAACAACTCTTCCATCTTTATCCAGAATCTGCAGCTTTGCTCCGCTCAGCGCTTTTCCGTCTGCGATGTCCACCTTGTTCACTTTGGCAGTGACAATTCCGTTTTCAATCGGAAGCAGGCCATCCTTAAAGTCTACAATATTGCCGTCAGAATCCTTCACAACAATATCTGTATGGCTGATTACAGCATAATAGCCATATCCTTCTGTATTTGCATCCGAAGTCAGCAGGAACGTAAGCGCGTTTCCATCAAAATCATACTCCTCAGAAATGATTTCCTGTTTCCCGAGACCGCCGCTTATAGCTCCGTTATCGCCAATGGGCTTCCCGTTCGCGTCTGTTTTCTGCGTCACTCCTTCCTTCTGTATATAGATAAAGTCCCAGCCGTCCTCCATCTGGTACATCAGCCGCAAATGGATATTTTCCACATTTTCAAGTACAGCGTTCCTCGACTCTCGGGCATTCGAAGGATAATTCCTGTCAGCACTTCCGTCGTCATGGACATTGCTGGAATGGGCAATTGCTTTTGTATGCTTTATTTCGACAGTCCATTCCTCATGGCACGGCAGATAGCCTTCAGGCGCCTGCTCTTCACGCAGGGTATATGTGCCGGAAAGAAGTCCGCTGAAAGTGGCTTGTCCCTTGTCATCCGTTACAGAGACCGCATCGACCTCCTGATCCAGTTCATCCGTGCCTGTGAGTCTGAACACGGCGCCTTCAAGCATGGCTTCCTCTGAATCCGTCTTGAAAACAGTGAACGCGGCAGAATCCATGAGCCGGTCAGTCATCGTGATCGTATTGCCCTCGAGTGCGCCGGCCGCACTGCAGCTGACTGTGCCGTCCTCTTCAACGGTGAACGTGATCGGCGTGGCCACCGCATAACCGAACGGTGCAGAGACTTCATACAACCGATAAACTCCCGGATAGAGTTCTGCTTCGTATTCCGTCTCTTCCGACGTCCAATGTTCCATCACTCTCCCCGCCGTATCTCTGATCTCCAGATCAGCTCCGGGAAGTGCAAGTGCTTTGTTCAAAATATACTTTCTGAAATAGACCTTGAATTTTTTGGCATTCAGGTCGTTCGTGAACGAAGCGCCGTCCGCATCGTAAACAGCAAGGCAGGAAAGTTCCTTTTCTCCCTTGTCGGTAATGGTGACCGTTACACTCTCCGCATGTCTGTCATACGAGATGTGTTCATCGTCTTCAACGATCTCGACGATCCGGTAATTGACGTAGCCGAGGGATTCCGGTCCGTACGTGATCTCTTTAAATTTAACGTTTCCATCCGCATCATTTTCCGCGATCTGCAGTGTCACTCCGTCCGTCGTCTGCAGCTCAAACCGGAAATCACCGGCAGCAAGTTCTCCGTTTTTGACGGATTTTTTAGCTTCGAGGACGATCGATCCTTTTTTGCCCACATCCGTAAAAGTAAGCATCTCGGAATAATACTGCCCGTCTTCTGTCAGTGTGAATTCTATTTCTTCATCACTCAGCATATATCCGGCGGGTGCCTTGGTCTCTTTGATCGTGTACGTTCCCAGAGGCAGATCCTGTTTCCCTGTGCGCGCGATGCCGGAAGCATTGGTCCGGATGCTCTTTACAGCTTCACCGCTTTCGTCGTAGATGGTAAACACGGCGTTCTCAAGCGTCTCGTTGTTATCACCCAGTTTCTGGACCATAACGCCCCCGCCTTTATAACTCTCATCCTTTTCATCTACGAAAACGATCGGTTCTTCGGTCTCTGAGCCGTTTTTACGGCCGACGCTGACGATGACGTTGTTTTCCTTGATCGTGAAGTAGAACGTATCATTGCTCAGTTCATACCCAGCCGGAGCTTTTGTCTCTTTGACATAATACTCACCTGCCGGGAGTCCCATATAGGTATCGGTGCGGCAGATTGATGCTGTGCCGCTGGCCCGCGTTGTCATGGACCTGATTCCGGACCCGTCCAGGGCGTAGACTGTAAACTCCGCTCCCGAAAGGGGGCCTCCGTCGTTTCCTGTCTTCAGCACCTCGACGCCGCCATAGATGCGGTCCGTTATACTCATCAGCGAGAGCAGATTCTGTCTGCTGGGATTCCATGAGCTGTACAGATACAATTCATAATCCTGTCCGATCCCGGCATAGGTCTGGGAGAGCAGTTCATTGTAGGCTGCCAATTCATTCCCGCTGAACAGAGACGGTCCTGCCTTTCCATCGTATCGGTCGGTAAAATCCCAGATCGCCTGCTGCGTAATATTCATGTAGCTGTCATGGGTGAGGCCATATTTTGCCTGAATTCCCGCGGCGTCATTGGGCCATCCGTAATAGATGAGCGTGATCATAGCCTCGCGCATATTGCTGCCCAGCGGCGCATAGCCATGCGTACTTCCCTCTTCGCTCGTACAGAGCATTGCCAGGATCTCATCGTCAGTATTGGCGGTAACGCGGTCCAGATAAGTTCCGACACCGGTTCTGTTAAGGTTAAGACAATACCCTTTAAAAGGAGAATCCGGATCATGTACCTCCCACAGATTCGTTGCGTCCAGGCTTCCGTCCGTGCGGTAGAAATGTCCGTCCTCGTCATCCGGGACCTTGATCCAGACGCCGGACATTGTCTGGCGATCGTACTGCAGATACAGATCGTTCGCACTCTTTACGAGGGAAGTATCCTCTTCCATCGCCCAGTTGCCGTCCAGTCCCCAGGGAACATTTCCTGAAGCACTATAGCTGGAATCCATTTTCAGCTGCATATTCGGTCCGAGCACGATCCGTTCCAGTTTCGGACATCCGGTAAGCGCATTCTCCAGAACCCTGTGATACCCGCGGTCATCAATTCCCGACAGATCCGCGCTGCGCATAGATGAATTGCCAAACAGAAGTCCCGCCATGCCATTGACATACTGTCCGCCCGATCCGATCTTGGTGGTCTTAAAAGAACTGAGATCGATCTCCTCCAGAGAGCGCATATACGCCATCATCATATACATATTGGTAACATTTGACGTGTCCAGCGGATGCACATCAAGGCTTTTGATCGATCTGCACTCGTAGAACATAGCCTGCATATTTTCGGCCTTGGACGTATCAATGCCGGTCAGGTCAATACTCTGAAGCGAACTGCATTTATAGAACATCCGCGAAAAGCTGGTGCAGGCAGAGGTGTCTAGATTCCCCAGATTCTGTACCGACTGAAGGTCTGTAAACTCGGCGAACAAGCCGGCGCAGTCCGCAGCAGCTGCCTTGATCTTTCCGCCGTCACAGGCAAAATCCACAAACACCGCATCGGTATGGGACCGGATAAACTCTTTCAGAGAATTTACTTCTTCATAGGGCTCTTCCGGTTTCGTGCGGCTGAACGTGATCCCCTTTTGCTCAGGATCCCAGCAGCCGTACAGCTCTTCGCCGGTGCCGGCGGAGATCTTTACCCATGCGAAAACAGAGAAATGTGTAGTGGAGAAAGTCAGTGTGTTGTCTTTGAGTTCTGCGGATTCTTCCTGCACAGGACTGTTCTCATCTGTCTCAAAGTGATACAGTTTGCCGTCTTTGCCGACCTTTTCCGCATACTGCTTCGAGGTGATGCTCACCGAATAAGAATCCTCTTCCAGATCCAGCTCTTCCCCGTTTAGATAAATCCCTATATCAAGCGCGAGGACCTCTTCCGCTGCCCCTTTATCGATCGCTTTGGATACTTCCTCTTCAATCTTTGTGACACGTGCGGGATCCTGAATGATGGATGCGTACAGCATGGCATCCGCAGGAAACGCCTGGTCAGAGGTGACACTCACCGTAAGGTCACCCACGTTTGTGGTCAGCTCTGTTTTGCCCTCTTCAGAGGCGTCTTCAGAGAGCTTGCCTGTCTCCTCGTCGGCCTTATCCGGCTCTGGGAACTTTACTGAAACGGAGTAAGGCATATTTGTGCAGTCAACAGGATTTTCGCCTTTGAGACCGGCGGTCTCCAGGAGAGTAAACTCCGCTGTTCTTTCTGTCTCATCAAAACTTGCCTTTATGTCTTTGTCCAGATCATATGCTCTTTCGCCGACAAAGTCCTCCTCAGATTCCTCCTGAGAGTAAAGGAAACACAGGACAGCTTCTTCATCCTCCGGTTTCGATTTGAAGCTGCCGCCTGTCAGATCTATGTAATACAATTTTTGTTCGGGAAATAACGCGATGACCGATACATTTTCATCGGGCATGACAAACTGTCCGTCAGTTCCGGGAGACACCTGATCGGACACCCATCCTGCAAAATATTCTCCGTCCGCAGGGGAATAGTATTCCAGCAAAATATTGTCTCCGGCTTCCGCCGTGTCAGTCTCAATCGTCTGCCCGTCTTTCAGAACATACGCTTTACCGCCTGCGACAGTGATCTCATACCCGTCTGTCTGGTCAGACTCTGCCCCCTCTGTTTCCGGGGCACCCGCAGGAGCTTCCGGGACATCCGCGGGAGCTTCCGCTGCCGCTTCGTTTGGTTTGCCGGCTGCTTCGCCCGGTTCAACGGTCTCTTCTGATTCCGCCGCCTTGGGCGCGACGGTATCTTCTGTCCCGGCGGATGGTGCCGTTTCTTCCGATTCGGGCTCTGTTGATGAGGCGGGAACATTTGCCCCATCGGATGTGGCAGCGGCCTCTTCCGATATTGCCTCTTCAGGTTTGTCTGTATCTGCCTTTGCTCCGACAGGAACTGCACTTATCAGCATGAGCGCGGTAAGTATAAATGCGATATACCTTGTCCATCTCTTTTTACTCATTGTAATTCCCCCTTTTTCAGCCTTGGTGCCTGTCACCATTAAGAATCTATAAACTCATAGTAGGTTTTTTTAGTGATAAATGTCAATATATACAATTATCATGATAAATGTCAATATATACAATTATCATTAATATATCTTAAACATTTCTTAAATATATGTATGTGGATCACCTATTAAGTCTGTTACAGTCCCCTGATTCCTGACATTTTCTATGGCTCTGATTTTGTCATCTTTTTTGTTCAATTTTCTTCATTTTTTCAGTGGGATCCATGAACTAACAAAGAGGCTGCAACCACGAGATTGCAGCCTCTTTACTATGTCACTTGAGCATGATCCGTACACTTCCTTAACGGAATTCGGTTCACTCTCATTCATTATTTTTGTTCAGTTCCGTCCAGTCATTCCGGTTCAAAAACTCCTGATCCGGCGCTGTACCGGAGACGCCGTAAACATCTCCGTAACGGTCCTGGTAGACGTGATCCGCAGTCACGCTCACATCGACGTTCTGCCCATAAGTGGTCTGGTAACTGTTGACGCCCCGGATCGCCTCGGAACGGGCCTGGGAGATTCTGGCGTCGGAAGCC
>OMVU01000137.1 GCA_900314565.1 uncultured Eubacteriales bacterium | reverse complement strand
CCGGATGGTAACGGCCTGCTCCGGGTTGATGACCAGATTGCCGTCAGCGCCTTTGTCATAACCGAGGAACCGCTTGTAGGCTACGGAGACCTTGCCGTCAGCAAATCGCTTTCTCTGTCCCCATGTGCAGTTCTCGGAAATGCTCCGGCTTTCTTCCTGAGCCAGCGAGGACATGATGGTGAGCAGCAGCTCGCCCTTACCGTCGAATGTCCAGATGTTTTCCTTCTCGAAATAGACCTCGATGCCTTTTTCCTTGAGCTGGCGAATGGTGGTCAGGCTGTCGACCGTGTTACGGGCAAATCGGCTGACTGACTTTGTGACGATGAGGTCGATCTTGCCATCCAGCGCATCAGCAACCATTGTCCGGAAGCCTTCGCGCCGCTTGGTGCTGGTGCCGGTGATGCCTTCGTCGGTATAGACCTGAACAAACTCCCAATCGTCCCGGCTCTTGATGTATTTGGTGTAGTAATCGATCTGCGCCTCGTAGCTCGTAAACTGATCGTCGTGATCGGTGGAGACACGGGCGTATCCAGCCACCCGGCGCTTTTTCTGCTCAGTGATCGGAGCAGAGGTGAAGCGCGTCAGGGTTGCTGGGATCGTTTTGACTTTCCTGTGCTGTGCCAATATCTCTCCCTCCTTACTTTCTTCATGGTTTCGCTCATTCTCTGCCGCCGTTCTTCTGTAAAGGAAGCGCGGATGGCGTCACCCTGTTTCTTCCTACGTTCCTCCGTCCACTTGGGCATCCGGCGCTTTGTGCTGTAGGTCATTGCCTTAGAGGTGCCGTCCTTCAAAAAGAAGGTGATGTGGCCTCCGGGTGCGATGTCTACGTGGTCGACGAGATCCGTGAAGGCATCGTCGTCAAATGCGGAAAGGCCAAGCGCCTCGGCTGCCAGCTCCTTCAGGACATCCTCATGGATGCAGTTGTTGCTGCAGTCCTTGGTGGTCGCGCAGGCAAATAGGTAATCCTAGGAATGCAACCTACAAATACGTCAACTACTACGAACTTCTTGGAGAGCGTGTAAATGTTGACAGCTTTGCTGTGATGGTCCGCTCTGTTGCCAGAAAGCTGTATGAACTCGACGGAACGGTTATAGAGCAGATGGCTAGCAACCTGGAGCCTTTCCCGACTTGGGCTAGTCCGGTCTTTGCTTATGACAAAGCAGCAATCCGGAATCCGGTCAAACTCAAAAAGGATGCGGATATCTATATCAGTACCGGCTACTCCGCTTATGATTGCATCTGCTTTATACGAGCGCTTTTGAAAAAATATAACCTTGATTATAGAAGAGGACTTCGTTTATAGCGCAAGGCAAAACAAAGGTAATGAGAAAGAACTCGACAGATTGGAGATAGCTAAGGAATGGTGCGAGACTCGTAGAGCAGCTGGCTCAATATGTTATGACGAGGTGAACAGCCAGAGAAGATATGTCCGCTTTACAACGCCGACATTGAACTCGCTGATTCCTGAATCGACAGAAAAGCTCAGCCCGTGGAAAACAAAGAATTTCTACTTTTATGAGATTACGAATTATAAAGGAGAATTCTTTGTTCAACTCTACTTCTACTGCCAGAACCTCACCAAAGAAATGAAAGATGCCTTTGTCCGCTTGTCTGATATTTGTGGGTTAGGTGATCTTGCTAAAGGATATAAGCTGTATTTTAAATCAACAGCTTTCCAAAATAACGATGATGATACGAAAGAAGTTGTATCATCTCAGTTGGACTCCATTTTTGAGGAGATACGAGCTTTTGAAACAAATGCCTCTGAAAAGTGAAATGGATAATATGCCCTAGATGTAACTCTTTACCATATGGATAAAACGTTTTTTCGAGAGAAATGTAACAAGTATGCAGTAAAAACGCCGTTTATCAGCGCTTTGGTATCACGGGCGGGATTAATACTACTTGCTGCTTCAGGGCTGAAAAACTGTATATTATCAAGCAAAGCAGATAGCTCAAAGCAAGTTCACTCATCACTTTCCTGGACTACTAACATCTTTCGGAGAGTTATTTGAAAGATAAATCCAAGCATTCTGTTTTCAATCTTCTCTCAATCTTTTGTCTGTATCATAGAGTTTGAAAGGCGGTGATGATATGCGGATCCTACTGGCTGAAGACGAAAAAAGAATGGCAGCGGCCCTTGTGGCCTTGTTGAAACAGGAAAAATACGATGTTGACCATATGTCAGATGGTGCCTCTGCCTTGGCTGCTTTGGAGAGCGGTGTTTATGACATCGCCGTCCTTGACGTGATGATGCCGGAGATGAACGGATTCGAGGTCGCCCGTCGTGCGAGAAATAACGGCATCAAAACACCGATCCTGATGTTGACGGCAAAAAGTCAGCTGGATGATAAGGTGGAGGGTCTGGACAGCGGTGCGGATGACTACCTTACGAAGCCGTTCCAGACCAAAGAACTGTTGGCCAGGCTCCGTGCCCTTGGCAGGCGGAGCGCAAGCTTTCAGGACGGAAGTCTGAAATTCGGCGACCTCTCCCTTGATACAGCAAAAGCAACACTGACCTGTAATTCCATCGGGCAAAGTGTCCGGCTCGGAGAAAAAGAGCTGCGCATTCTGGAATACATGTTCGGCAACCAGGGACAGATTATGACCAGGGAGCAGCTTGCCGTAAAGATCTGGGGCTTTGAGAATGAGGCAGAATACAACAACGTGGAGGTATATATGTCCTTCACACGGAAGAAGCTGGCCTTTGTCGGCTCCAAGGTGGAGATCAAGGCGGTGCGCGGACTGGGATATGAATTGAGGGAAAAAGATGTTTAGCAGATCCAGAAAAAAGATCGTATTGTCGATCATGCTCTCGCTTATTCTTCTGTTCGGCGTTACCCTGTCCGTGATCATGCTGGCAAGCTACCATGAGATCCGTCAGCAGAGTTCGGAAATGCTGGAACAATATGTGGAGCTTTATTCTCTTGACCAGCAGTCTGAACCGGGAAAAGCGCCGGATGTGAAGCCCGGCAATCAGGAACTCCCCGGTTCGGGCCCCCAAAAGGGCGATCCGCCTCCGGATTTAGGGCCGGGTTTTCAGCTGTCCACTTTTTACTCTGTCGCGTTTTCAGAGAACGATACCGTGCTTTCCGTAAATGATGGAGCGAATGGTCTGTACAGCGAGGATGAACTGATCTCGATTGCCCGGGAACTGCTGGCAAAGAGCAAAACCGCAGGACGACTTGATAACCTGTCCTATCAGATCAGCAGCAAACCGGGATATACGCTTGTAGCGTTTATCGATGATACGGTGACGGAAAGCAGCATGAGGACTCTTCTGCACAATGTCCTTATCATCGGCGGGGCGTCCATTGTTATCCTGTTCTTTATATCTCTCGTTCTTTCCCGGCGGATTATCCGTCCCCTGGAGGAAAACGATAAACAGCAGAAGCAGTTTATCTCTGATGCCAGCCATGAACTGAAGACACCGGTTGCTGTGATCAGTACTAATGCGGAGCTTCTTTCCAGAGAGTTGGGAGAAAACGAGTGGCTGGCAAATATCCAATACGAAAATGAACGCATGGGAGATCTGGTGAAGCAGCTTCTGGATCTTTCCAGAGCGGAAAATACGGAAACGCCCATGGAAACGGTCGATCTTTCCCGGGTCGTCACTGGTGAGGTGCTTGCTTTTGAAAGCGTCGCGTTCGATCAGGGGAAAACGATCCAAAGCGACATTGACGATGATATCCACGTCACAGGCAACCAGGCCCAGCTGACGCAGCTCACATCTATCCTGCTGGATAATGCGGTAAGGCACGGGACGGGAAGTGAGATCGAACTGTCACTGAAGCGTCAGGGCCATATGGCAGCGCTCAGCGCAGTCAACGATGGGGATGAGATCCCTCCGGAGAAGCTGGAACATCTCTTTGACCGTTTTTACAGAGTCGATGAAGCCCGCAGCAGTGACGGGCATCATTACGGTCTTGGCCTTTCCATAGCAAAGGCAGTTGCGGAAAAACATGGCGGGAATATTGCAGTCTCCAGCCAGGACGGCAAGATCCGGTTCACGGTATCGATCCCCGTAAAAAATTAATAAAACTTCAATCTTGTTTCAAGGAACCTCCCTTACAATGAGCTCATCAAACGTGGTAGTGTCAAGTGGGCTATGAAAAACGATGGCCCAAAAAATAGGCTCAAATGAACCTTGAAAATCTGTAGATTATGTCAGCTGAAGGCTCTCCGAGG
>OMVU01000140.1 GCA_900314565.1 uncultured Eubacteriales bacterium | reverse complement strand
CGCAAGAAAAATATAGGAATTGGAACAGAAATTGGAATGTGCTATGATTAAGCCGATATAAAAAGGCTTTACGACGGGTTCGATTCCCGCTACCTGCTCTCACGGGAAAAGCCCATGAATTCAAGGAAAGTTTAGAAAACCTTGATTTCATGGGCTTTTTGCTACTCAAATTTGATTTGGATGCTATCAAATATGATTGAAATTAGATCACATTTGAGGAATCATCTTGGAACGCAAATTGGAACGAGCTCACGGCCTTGTCTTCCATAGTGGAAATCTTGTCCTTCATGGCGTGCCGGTAAACCTTGTTCATGACGTGAGGCGTCGCCCATCCACCACGGGCCATTATGTAGGCGTCCGGGATCCCCTGGGAGTGGAGATAGGAGGCGCAGTAGTGCCGGAGGCTGTGGAAGCAGTAGGGCGGATTGATCCCGAGGACGATCTGCTTCTTCTGGAATTTGCAGGAGAGCTGATGCGGAGTGAGCGTCGTGATATATCCCTTGCTCCTGATCAGCTGGACGACGGAGTGCGGCAGCAGGACGATCCTGTTAGAAGTCTCCGTCTTCGGGTCCTTGACCACATAGGAGCCGTATTCATCCATGACCTTGTCTTTAGAGATGATCACATAGTCTCCGTCAAAATCCTGCAGAGTGAGTGCGCAGATCTCTCCGCGGCGCAAGCCACCGAAAGCTCCGAGCAGGATCGGGATCTCAAGCTCCGTGTCCTTGAAGATCTGCAGGAGCCCGAGGACTTCCAGATCAGAGGGTGGCTCGATCTCTTTCTGCTTCCCGGAAGGGAGCGAGACATTGAATCTGCGTCCTACGGCGGGCTGGATGAGACCGAGGTAGTTCTTCGCGGTCTTCTTGCCGAGCGGGTCGACGATGCTCTGAATGTCGCTGTCTGTGAGGGCCACTATGCGCTTCTGGCAGAGCGCCGGGTGTTTCTTGCGCAGGGTGCGTTCAATGCTCCTGTAGCCTCGCACAGTGGCCGGAGAGAGCGTTTCGGAGCCCTTATCGATATAACGGGCAATCGCATCTATAAGGGGCGGATTGGCTATATTCTCCTTGACCTCTTCGGAAAAGGCAGCAGCCATTCGGATAGCTGTCTTCTTGTTAGGGTGAGTAAAGCTGTAAGACTGCCCGCAGACTGTGACGCGCACATTCCAGTTGCCGCTATTAAGTTTTCGCGCTTTCATAAAAATAACCTCCTTTAGGGTGTAGAAAATAAAGCCCAAAGAAGGTATACTCATATTACCCGGAGAGCATAGTCCTTATTTGGGCTGGTTCTATTATCGCCCGTCTTGTTGGTAGCAGGACGGGTGATTTTTTATTTGTTCAGCAGTTGGATGATCTTGTCGAGCTGTCTGATCATGATGAAGTTCTGCTCCATGATTGCTCTTTGATAAGAGACAGGGAGCTGCGCCTCTGGCTTGGCCATATTAAGCTTCATGCCTGTTTCAAGCAGAGATGCACCCATAAGCTCCTGAGCGATCTTCTTTACAGATTCACGGTCTTCCGGATCCGTAAGAGAAGTAACGCCATATTTCTCTAAAAGCTCCGCCTCTTTTCGTGCCTGCTCGGCCGCCTTGTCTTCTGCAGATTTAAACAGTGCCATTTCAGTACCTCCTTTAGTATTTCTGCCTGTTTTCTACAACTTTACCTATTATTGTAACAGGAAGTGACTCTATTTGCTCATTCGTATATGTAAACGGCTCATAGGCCGGGTTGAAGCTGATCAGGCTAATTCCGGAGGGATGCTTGCTCAGGCGTTTGCATGTAGCCTCATCACCATTTACCTGCACAATCACTACGTCTCCGGACTCGGCATCGGGCTGACAGCGGACAATCACGACATCACCATCTACCATTCGAGGCTGCATGGAATCGCCTTTTATCCTCAACCCGAAGTAGCGCCCAGACATAGCGAGTGCGGGAGTGATTTCTTCCCAGTCAAGAATATCCTCGATCGCGTCGATCGGGATCCCGGCAGCGACACGTCCAAGAACAGGGATCTTTGTGGGTGAATCATGCTCTGAATCATCATCCCATCCCATCAAAGCGCGCGGAGTAGTTCTGAGCGCATTAGCGAACGGCTCAATTTTTGACTGAGGAAGATCAACAGAACCCCGTTCAATTTTTGAAATCATGGTCTTGTCAGCATATCCAGTCTTTTCAGCAAGTTCACTCTGCGTCATCTGCAGTTCCTCTCGCCTCTTTTTAATATTTTCGTAGAGTTTCATACAGGTTTCCCTCCTTCATTTCTAAAATAGCACAAGAGTGAAAATAGTTCAACAAATATGTTGATTGTGGTTGACAGTGATGCAACTCAATGATATATTGAGGATGTTAAATCAAATGCAACACAGAAATAAAGGAGGAGGTGCTTACGTGACAGATACAGAAAAGCTTAGAGAAAAGATCACGGACAGCGGCATGACCATAGTTGCAATCTGCAGAAAAACAGGGATTAAACGGGAGACATTGTACAATAAAATGTCGAACAAAAGCGAATTCCTGGCTTCTGAGATGGCTGCATTGTCAGACGTCCTGCGGCTGACCGTTGATGAGCGAGACGCTATTTTTTTTGCCAGCAAGGTTAAATTATAAGCAACCAAGGAGAGCGAGATGGATAAAAAAGCGGCGATACTGGGAAGAGCCCTGGAACAGGGCCTCTCAAAAATAAAATTCCAAAGACAGACCGGAATCTCACCGGCCACATTTGACCGCCGCATGAAGAATCCGGACACGATCACGATCGGAGAACTCCGTCGGATGGATCAGTTGGCACATTTCAATGACGCCCAGCTCCTGGACCTGGTAAGAAAGAAATAATGAATTGTCGAAAGAAAGGGGGAAGACCATGGACAATAACAATATTTCAAGGTGGGCACTGATTATGTCAATCATGGCACTCATTTTGTCAATCGTAAGATTATGCCTAGTATTAGCGGCATGAGCTGAAACAAAAATGTCAATACTGATACACCAATAGCAATCCAACTCTGAACAGTGGCTGTATGAGAATCCTTTTTAGCGCGTTCGGCTTCCTTCTGGGCGATAGCAACGCGCTGTTCAAGCCGGTCAGAGATACCCTGCAAGATTTCAAGCTGTTTGTTGGAAAAGGCTGAATTTGCCCGAACGGATTCAAAATAAGCTCGCCCGGTTTCAGTTATAGAGACCTCGTATGTTGGATACGGGAAAGGGTAGCCGGGCAAACTCTTATGGCCGACAACCTTATAAACGATCATATCGTTTTCGCTGAGTTGCTGTAAGCACTCATCCCATCCGTCAGGAAGTGGATCGGGAAGCGTTTTGCCAACAAACAGGTACTCAAGTACATTGAGTGAATTTTCACTGATAAGAATTTGATTCATAGCACACCTCCTTTTGGGGGAATTATATCACAAGAAAAGACAAGGAGGTCTAAGTGAGATGGTAGAGAGCAGATTCCTGGTTGGCGACACGGTCAGAATACAGGGAGACACGAGAATCTGGGAAGTCAGCGACATAGGGTATTCCGAGAGAATGAAGGAATACACCTATATTGTCGAGACTGAAGGCAACAGACGAAAAGTCTTAGAGCATCAGATGGAGACGGCGCCTGTGGTGTTTAGCCTTAAAGAGATCAGCGCCGCACTCAAACGTGTCGAGTCCCGGTACTGCACGGAAATCACCAAAGGACTCACCTCTGCCGGCGCAGACGACCGGGATATACAGCTCATGACCAATATGGTCAGCGAGGCAATCGAGGAAGTCCAAAAAGAACTCATAGGAGGACGAAATAATGAGCAGTCACTATCCGGATGAATGGGCCGAAAGAATGCACTCGGCGCTTGGGGCGACAGAGAGGCACCTGGAAGGCCTGAAAAACATAGAAGATATCGCGGCTGC
>OMVU01000143.1 GCA_900314565.1 uncultured Eubacteriales bacterium | reverse complement strand
GCAGCCGCGATATCTTCTATGTTTTTCAGGCCTTCCAGGTGCCTCTCTGTCGCCCCAAGCGCCGAGTGCATTCTTTCGGCCCATTCATCCGGATAGTGAGTGCTCATTATTTCGTCCTCCTATGAATCTCCTTGACCATCTTTATGATTGTTTCATCCGACATGCACGTAGCGACGGCGATCTGCCGGAGTTCCCCAAGTGTCAGCTTGTCCGGGTCCGCAATTCTGCGGTCGAATGTCCTCGAAGGTATCCCGGACGTTCTCTGGATCTTCCTGCGGTCCTTACCTATCGCAAGGCCGCAGCTTATTATGGTTTTTGCCTTATCCATTGTTTCCTCCGTTTCTTGCGTTTCCGCAAGTTACTGAGCAAAAAAAATATCTTCCGGCTTCTCGATATTGAGGAAAATGATCATCTTATTGATCTCTTCTCTCGTAAAGTTTCCGCCCGCCTTAATCTTGCGGTAAAGTGTGGACTCATCGATTCCAAGATGATTCGCCAGTTCCTTGTTTGTCTTTCCTGCTCTAACAATCTGAGCTCGGAATTCTCTCTCCATGAACATCTTTCCGTTCCCTCCTTTGCTATATTTTATCACTTGCGTTTCCGCAAGTCTTATGTTACCAGACATTCACGCCACTGTCAATGCGTTTTTGCAAGTTTTTTATATTCGTTGGCGCAACTGCTTGCATTTTTTGCAATGCTGATAATATAATTTTGGCAAGGGAGGAGTTATAAATGGAGATTAAAGACATTCTTTCCCAACGCCGGAAAGAGCTTAATATGACAATGAAACAGGTCGCCGACAAGGTCGGAGTCAGCGAGGGGACTATTTCCAGATGGGAGTCCGGCAAAATCGCTGACATGCGTCGTGATAAAATAATGGCTTACGCTCAAGCCCTTAACATATCCCCTGCCATCATCATGGGATGGGATAACGTCGATCCTTCCTCTACAAGCAAAAGCATCCACGCAGGCAAGCGCATCCCTGTTCTCGGCAGCGTTGCCGCCGGGATCCCGATCGACGCGATTGAGGATGTTCTCGATTGGGAGGATATATCAGAAGATATGGCGAAGACCGGCGAGTTTTTCGGATTACGAATCAAAGGCGATTCGATGCAGCCTCGTATTGTCGAAGGCGATATCGTAATTGTGAGACAACAGCCCGATGCCGATTCCGGCGATGTGGTCATCGTACAGGTCAACGGCGATAAAGCCACATGCAAGCGCCTTGCGAAATATTCGTCCGGGATCAGCCTGATCAGCTTTAACCCGGCCTATGAGCCGATGAACTACACAAACGAACAAATTGAGCGGCTCCCCGTCACCATCATCGGAAAGGTTGTCGAGAATCGGCAGAAATATTAAAGACATGAGAAAGAGAATATTTGAGATCGTTGAAGCATCCAAGGACGGCGACACTCTGAGCTCAATCTACGACATCGGTATCCTGATCACGGTAATCGTGAGTCTTGTCCCTCTGGCATTCAAGACCACTACGCCCGCCTTCACTATGATCGACAAGGTTTCGGTCAGTATTTTCATCGTCGACTATTTGCTGAGATGGATCACAGCCGACTACAAATTCGGCACCAGAGGATTGTTGCCTTTCGTAAAATATCCTTTTACCTTTATGGCCCTTGTTGATCTTATCTCTATCCTCCCGAGCGTCACGGTCATGAGCAGCGCCTTTAAAGTTTTCAGAGTCTTCCGGATGCTTAAGGTGATGAGAGTTTTCCGAACCATGAGAGTCGTCAGAGTCTTCAAGGCGGCCAGGTACTCCCGATCAATGGAGATCATCGGGAACGTGATCCAGAACTCAAAGGAGGCGCTCGCCGCCGTCGGCACGCTTGCCATCCTGTATGTTCTGGTGTCTGCCCTTGTTGTTTTCAACATTTAGCCCGACACCTTCGGCAACTTCTTCGAGGCTATTTACTGGGCGACCGTATCGCTTACCACTGTAGGATATGGAGATATTTACCCCGTCACTGCCACAGGGAAGCTCGTGGCGATGCTTTCCTCCGTTTTCGGAATCGCCATCGTCGCTCTTCCTTCGGGCATAATCACTGCAGGATATATGGACGAATTAACAAAGCATGGAGGTGACGAAAATGAAGATGGGAATGAGGAAGCCAAGTGTGAAGAAAAGCATTAAGGCGCGGACAACTGGAAAGGTGACGCGCTCTATCAAGAAGTCCGTTAACCCCCTCTACGGGAAGAAGGGTATGGGCTTTATCAATGATCCGGAGCGTGCCGTCAAAAATGCCGTTTATAATCGGACCACTGTCGGAGTGGGTGACATCGTCAGCCGTGCGAGTTCGTCAGCTGATCTCCCTGCGGCAGATGCTCCCAGCTACGGAAACGGGATCTTTATCTTTCTGATCGTGATCTGTGCCGCCCTGGTCCTGCTCAGCCTGCTTCTGACGGTCGCCGTCCCCGCTGCCGGGATCGCCGGTATAGTCTTCGGGATCCTCGGCATCGTCTACTCTGTGAGGCATATTAAAAATAACAAACAATAAAAAATCACCCGCCCTGCTTTTGGCAAGGCGGATGATATATAGCAACAGTCCTGGATGGAGCTGCTGCCGCTCGCAACTCCAGTATACTCCATTCAGGGCTTATTTTTCTACACCCTAATGGAGGTATTTTTATGGCAAATGCAAAGAAACTCAAGAGCGGGAACTGGAATGTGCGCATCACCGTCCAGGGAAAGCAGTACAGCTTTACCCACAAGGACAAAAAGACAGCAAAGCGCATGGCCGCCGCTTTCGCGGATGAGTGCCGGGAGGCAATCGACAATCCGCCTCTGATCGAGGCTATACGTAAGTATATCGACGACCGCGCGGAAACCTGCTCCCCGGCCACGCTGAGAGGCTACAGAAGCATCGAGAAGACTCTGCGGTCGAAATATCCGGCCCTGTGCCAAAAGCGCCTTGTAGCCGTCACAGACAAGGACATCCAGCATATTATTAACACGATGGGAAAGAAGACCGCAAAGAACTATCTCGGCCTCATTCAGCCTGCTACGGGCCGAAAATTCAACGTCTCGCTTCCCTCCGGCCGGCAGAAAGAGATGCGCGTCCCCACTGACCTTGAGGTCCTCGGCCTTGTCCGGATATTTAAGGATACTGAGGTCGAGATTCCGGTCATGCTCGGCGCCTTTGGTGGACTGAGGCGCGGCGAGATCTGCGCGCTCACTATGGACGATTTTGACGGCGATTACGTGACCATCAATAAAGACAAGGTTATGGACGAGTTCGGCGGCTACGTCGTGAAGGATCCTAAGACGGAGACCTCAAACAGGACCGTCCTGCTGCCGCACTTCGTGGCCGAAGCGATCCGTAGAAATGGACACGTCACAAATCTGACTCCCCATCAGATTTCTAACTACTTCCAGAAGCGTCAGGCGTCACTTGGAGTTGATCCGCCCTACTGCTTCCACTCGCTCAGACACTACAACGCCTCGTATCTCCACGCCCAGGGAATCCCGGATGCTTACATCATGGCCCGCGGAGGCTGGGCAAGCCCTCATGTCATGCAGCGTGTGTATCGTCACGCTCTGCAGGACAAGGTCGCAGGTATGGAGCAGAAGGCGGTCGGCGCGTTGCAGTTTTCGTTACAGTTTTGAGCCGCCAAATGTGGCATCCATCCCGCCAAATGTGGCGGTGATTCTGCCAGTTGTGGCATAAAGAAACCCCGTAAATATAAGGTTTTTCGGCATTTTCCTTATATTTACGGGGTTTTCTCATGCGAGCAGGTAGCGGGAATCGAACCCGTCGTAAAGCCTTTTTATATCGGCTTAATCATAGCACATTCCAATTTCTGTTCCAATTCCTATATTTTTCTTGCG
>OMVU01000144.1 GCA_900314565.1 uncultured Eubacteriales bacterium | reverse complement strand
CGGTCCATCCGGAGAGCGCCGTAATTTTGACTGATGAACGTGGCAATCGACGTAGCCATCGCGTCGAAGGGGCAAAGAAACAGCTGCTTGAGCTTCGTCCCGGCCGTAAATCCGGAGACATATACACTTCCCAGACTGTTGTTCGAGGCCTGCATGACCATGGAACCGATCGCGGTAATGGAATACTGAAGGCCCATCGGAATCCCCATGGCGACCAGTGTTTTCGCTGTTGCACCGTCCAAACATCTCTCTAACCGCCCGACATGAAGAAGCGGCACTTTTCTAAGAATGTAAATCAAACAGAAAAAACCGGATAATGCCTGCGATGCAATCGTCGCAATCGCCGCGCCCGCACACCCCCAGTGGAGGACTGCGATGCAGAACATATCGAGGAAGATATTGAGGAAAGTGGAGACTGCAAGGAAAACAAACGGCGCACGGCTGTTTCCGACAGCACGCAGCATTCCTGCAGTCATGTTGTATAAAACTGTAAACGGTATCCCCAGAAAAATGATGAACAGATAAGAATACGCATTCTCCAGGATGTCCGCCGGTGTCTGCATCAGACGCAGAATCGGCATACAGAGAATTGCCGTCACGGTTGTCATGACAGCCGCAAGCACAGCGCTGAGAATGATGGAATGATACACATAGCGGCGCACGCCTTCCTCATCACCCGCGCCAAAACGCTGCGAAATCGGAATGGAAAAACCGGCGCAGGTGCCGATGCAGAGGCCGAGGATCAGAAACAGCACGCTGGAAGAGGAACCGACCGCTGCAAGTGCATCCGCACCGAGCATCTGCCCGACGATCATTCCGTCGACCATGTTATAAGCCTGCTGAAAAATATTTCCAAGAAGAAGCGGAAGCATGAAGCTTACAATAAGAGCGGCAGGATTTCCCTCTGTCATACTCTTTACAGCTCTTGTCGTAGATTTTCCGATGCTGCTTCCGGCTTCGCCCTTCTGCTTTTCCCGGTTTTTATCTGAAATGGCAGGCCTGCTCATCTGATTACAATGTCCTTTTCTCTTGCTTCAACCTCATACAGTTCCGGCGAAATTGTCCCTGTCCGACGCCTCTTCCGCCGGGGCTGGCGGCGTATTCTCTGCCATATCTTTCTTCTCGTTCTTGATCTCCCAGTGAATCAGGAAAGTCAGCATCGCGCGGAGCACAATAATGGCCCCGAGTATGCCAAGCTCAGACCATTCGCGGACGACGACCGTCCGGAGAACCTCGCCGCCCATCTTGAATTCCAGGGCAAGCGCAATCCCCTGCGCGAGGTCGAGACGGATATTTTTGCGGTCACGCCGTGCCCAGCGAACGAACGACCGGACGGCGGAAGTTACCAGAACGACAATGCCGAAGAACTCGAGAAGGCTCGTGCACACCTCGACAATGTTGTACATATATGTTTCCAGTTCCGTAAGGAATAGTTCCATGCCCGTATTCTCCTGAATCTACCATGTCCGTCGATTTCATACTCTAATCGATTGTATCATATCCGATACCTTCTCAAAAGGATCTGCCCCCGCGGGAATCAGAGACCTTTTGCTGTTTTACAATAGATTTCCAGGGATATAAGATAGAGACACAGTACACAGTACTGTAGGAAGGGAAGGTCCTGTCCCATACCCGCGCCAAAACAGGAGAAATGCAAAATGATCTATACAAGCCGTTATGAATCGCCGCTCGGGGGCATTTTACTAGCAGGAGATCAGGAAGGATTGACCGGACTCTGGTTTACGGAAGGAAGCAGATATGTCGGACAAGGTCTGGCAAGAGATGCCGTTCTCCGCGAAACGGAGTATTTTGACCAGACAAAGAAGTGGCTGGATATTTATTTCTCCGGCCGTAATCCCGGTTTCTTACCAAAAATCCATTTGGTTGGTTCGGATTTTCGTAACCGTGTCGGGGAGATCATGTGTGAGATCCCATACGGAAAAACAGTCACATACAGATGGATTGCGGACAAAATAGCAAGGGAGCGCGGTCTTGCCGGAATGTCCGCACAGGCTGTAGGCGGCGCGGTCGGGCACAATCCGATCTGTATCATTGTGCCCTGTCACAGGGTAGTTGGTACAAACGGAAGCCTGACCGGATATGGCGGAGGAATTTTAAGAAAGAAAGCACTCCTTGAACTGGAAGGTGTGGATTTAAGCCGGTACACGATTCCGAAAAAGGGAACAGCATTATAAACCGGAATTATTTTTGTCTGGAAAATGCACAGACTTCTCCGTCCGCTCCCGTCAGCGTCAGAGTGCCTTTCTCCGCCCAATACTGTACACAGCATCTGTAAGCGAATCATCGGTTTTGGAAAACTTCCGTTCTTCAGGGAGGTTCGGTACGATAAATTTCTTGTTGGTTACTGCACTGGCCAGCCGGGTTCTGTTGGCGTATCCTGTTTTGGATAAAATGTTGGAAACATGGCATTTGACGGTTCTTTCTGCAATATCCAGTTTCCCGGCGATTTCATCGTATTCCAATCCGTCGCATATCAGCCGCCTGATCTGCCGATGACGAGATAATATCCTGCTTCATCCCCCGGGTGATCATCCGTCCATACCTTTCCTTTCGGGAAGGAAAAGACAAGCTGATGGAAATCATCTGTCAGCACCAGCAGCAGGCAGAATCCCGTCATAGCTTCTCCAGGCAAATATTTACAGCTTCCTGAGTCTGTGAATAACTTCTCCCAAAAGTAATACAATCCCCATATAGATAGCGAAGACTATTAATCGACACACCGTTCAACAACTTCTTTCTATGTCAGATACGTTCCTCGATGCAGGAACCTCCCTGTATGTCCCGCTCATCCTCGTGCTCCACAACATATCCTGCATGAAAGGCAGCATTCACCTCCGCAAGCTCCATTTTGCCCTCAATGTAGGCATCATACATCTTGAGGATTCCCGGAGCGCATCCGTCGCATAGCCCGTCGGTTACGCCGAGCGCCTCGTTTACAATGCGCTCGCGCTTCTCTCGTGTCGTATTTTTAATCAGATATTCGTCACTCATTGTTGCTTCTTCCTCTCCCTGCCGCGGCAGGCCATTTACCTTCATTCCGCGTCCTTTGCGTCTGTCTCCTTACTTTCCTCTTTTTTCTCTGTCTCGCTGCGGAACCATTCAAAGGATGTATCGTCCCCGTGCGACTCGAAGGAATGCACGTACAGGTACTTCCGGATGGCGAAAATACCGGCGATCGAAGCCACCCCGAGCACCAGCTCCAGCGCGCTTTCGTCGCTCAGTACCATGTGCCTTGCGATGGCAAACAGCAGTACCTCAAGCGCGCTGCCCGGCGTGTGCTTGATCAGCATGCGGATAAACTCAATGCCGATCACGAGGTTAAACGCATGCTCCAGAAAAATATGAAACGTGTACTCATTGGAACTGTCCAGCAGCGCCGGCATATCCCGCACAATCGGCATAACACTCAGGACAAATCCGACGAGCACAATGACCGCCACCGCAATCTCGAAGATCTCCGTCACCAGCTCCAACCAGTCTGTAAACGCATGATTATGTTTTGTCTTCCGGATAATTCTCTCCCGGAGTCTTTTCTCTGTGCTATTCTTCATGGCGCATCTCCTCACGCTTTATATTACCTCAGTGTGCCCGATATCACTCGCCAAAGATCCTTTGATCGCTGTGAACCCTCACCCGACTGTTATGAAGTGACCGTTGTCAAGGGATAGCCACAAAAAATCTTGTTTTTCCCCGACTGGTCACATTTGTGCTTCTCTGACAGCATCTGGAAAGA
>OMVU01000159.1 GCA_900314565.1 uncultured Eubacteriales bacterium | reverse complement strand
CCTGGATTGCCCGGATCTCTTCGATGGACAGTCCGAGCTGCCTGTAGGCTTTGACGCTTGCGGCCGCTTCCAGCTGGGCGGTTTCATAAAGACGGTATCCTGTCCATTTGTCCGTGGACGCCGGAAGCAGGATGCCCTCCTTCTCATAAAACCGAAGGGCCTTCACCGTCAGGTGGGACAGCCTTGAGAATTCCCCGATCTTCAGCATGCCGTCAGCCTCCTCTCCTCAGCGCTCATCATAGGGCCTCCCCGTGGAGGAGAGTCAAGAGACAAATCCCGATTTTCTCACTCCACGGGGAAAAACAGTTTATTCTGGCCGGTTGCCGGTTCGGTAAAATCACATACAGCGCCTGCAAGTTTCAACCCAAGCTCCGGGATCAGACTGTCGATCACATTTCGGAATGTCCCTCCATAGCTTTCCGGAGTTACCTCTGTCACAAGATATTTTCTGGCCGGCATAACCCACTTTACCCATCCGTCCGGAACTGGCGTATCCTCATATACTTCAATGCCAGCCAAATACAATCCCCTTGAGAAATCATCCGTCCACGGCATAAAAGACATCGTTTCATCGCTCATGGCTCCCCAGAATCCAACAAAAGAACCGTCAGCGTTTTTCATTCCAAGATCTGCAATATCGCTGAAATTGGAATTGGCTTGCTGCCACAGATCCTGAACCACATTCTTTTCTTTCGTGCATAAGCCTTCCTTGCCAATGATTGCGATCTTAGGCAGATTAACCATCTCGTATTTAAACATTTTCTCCTCCGCCAGCATGATTCGGTTCCTGTTCCTACAACGAAGATTTGTCGTTGGTTCATTAAATCCCGATTGAACTAAACCGCCTTCGGCGGTAGCTCGTTCCCCAGCCGATTCAGTTACTCTGACTGAGGTTTTCGAGCTGCTTTCATCATACCAATATTCCTTTATACTTGGAAGGCCGCAATTGCGGTAATACAAATATAAAGGAGTTTTTTCATGACTAAGGAAGAAATCTTTGCAAAGCTGCAGACAGAAGTCACCATCAGAGGACTGAGCCCTGGTACCTATTATACCTATATGCGGGCTATCGATCTGTTTCTCAACTGGTCGGACAAACCGTATGAGGAATTGGAAGAAATAGACTTCCGCAATTATCTGCTCTATCTCATTAACCGGGGAAACTTGACTACCGCCACCATCAATTCCTACAATGCCGCAATTCGTTTCTTTCTGCAGGTGATTCTCGAAAAAGATGTCAATTATCGCCGCACGGCCAGACTTCGCAAAGAATACAAACTCCCGCCTGTCTGGAGCATCGAAGAAGTAACAAAATTTCTCAGCGTTATTGACAACATCAGGGATCGCGCCATATTTATCAACATTTATGGCTCAGGGTTACGAGTTTCTGAAATCAGCACGCTCAAGGTTCAGGATGTTGACAGCAAAAATATGCGGCTCATGATCCGTCAGTCCAAAGGCAGAAAAGACCGCTATACGATTCTGTCTCAAAGTGGACTCGACGCGTTGCGTGACTACTGGAAACGTTACAGGCCTGCTTCTCCGGAAGGATATCTGTTTCCGGGAACTACCAAGGAAGGACATCTGGGCAAAGCCGGGATTGAAATTGCTTTTCGAAAATACTTGAGTCGAACCGATATTAAGACCCCTGGCACAGTCCACACACTCCGGCATTGTTTTGCTACTCATGCCCTGGAAGCCGGTACTGATATTCTCTATATCAAAGAACTCTTAGGGCATTCATGCTTTGAAACGACGAACGTTTACCTCCATATCGCAAACACGAAAGTTTTCAAAACCAGCAGCCCTGCTGACAGCCTGATTCTGTAAGGAAGGTGTCAGCATGCCAGAAGTACAGACTGTTTTTGCCGAATATGGTGATGAATACGAGGCAAGCCATCCGATGACCATCCAACAGAGAAAAGCGCTCCACGCAATAAAGTTGTGTCGGACTTCTGCCATGGGCGGGCATATGGATGAGTGCCCGGAATGCGGGTTTCAGCGTCCTTCATATAATTCTTGCCGGAATCGTCATTGTCCCAAATGTCAAACGCTATTGAAAGAACGCTGGATAGAAAACCAGAGCTTCGATCTGTTGAATATTCAGTATTTCCATGTCGTATTTACCGTTCCTGCAGAACTGGATCCTCTCTTCCTGTCAAATCAGGAAAAACTATACCGATTATTATTTTCCTGCACAGCTGAAACACTGACGCAACTAGCCTGGGATAAGAAATATCTTGGTGCGCAGATCGGCTGCATTGAGGTACTGCACACCTGGGGACAGAATCTTCATTTTCATCCGCATATTCACTGTATTGTCCCCGGTGGCGGACTGAATAAGATCGGTCAGTGGGTTCCCTCCCGGAAGAAATTCTTTATCCCCGTCAAAGTGCTATCCCGGATGTTCCGTGGCAAGTTCCTGGCAGCACTGAAAACAATGGATCTCGATTTCTGCGGTAGCGCGAAACAGTATGAGGATCCCCGCGATTTCCTCAACCTGATAGATCGCTGTTACAACAAGGAATGGATCGTATATTGCAAGCCGCCGTTCCGGGATTCATCCGGAGTAATCCATTATCTCGGACGATACACCCACCGCGTGGCCATTTCCAACAACCGAATCCTGAATGTCAGGAATGGACAGGTTACATTCAAATGGCGGGATTATGCCGATGGCAGAAAAGAAAAAATCATGACATTGTCTGCCATGGAATTTATCCGACGTTTTCTGCTTCATATCCTGCCCAAAGGGTTTATGAAGATCCGGCATTACGG
>OMVU01000145.1 GCA_900314565.1 uncultured Eubacteriales bacterium | reverse complement strand
ACCTTGTAGCAATCTCCGGATGTCCGGGGGCCAGACATGCCCAGATTTCTGAACGGATCCAGCAACCGTTGCTGTCTTTGTACGGATTATCGAGACAACCGGAAATCGGTGGCTCCAATCCGGCCCGCAGATTCGCTTTTCCAGTTCCATACTCCACCCAGTTCGGGATCACAAATGAGAGCCAGTACTCTCCCAGAATCGAGGCATTAACCAGCCTCCCATAACGCTCAATGGCAGATAGCCATACGATCTGGAGATCAAGGTCGTCATTCGGCGGCGGACCCATAGTGAGATCCTGTTGATAAAAGTCTGCGTGATTCACTTGCCGCTTGCTTTCAAACGGAGCTCCCAGAATTCCTCCGATGTTCTTTCCTGCCCAGCAGCCCATTACCTTGTCACGGTATTCTTCAAGAGTCAGTTTTTTCAAAATTTCCTTCCTTTCCATCTGCATTGCATCCGAAAATGTTGCCATCCATGGGAGATATTGCAGTCAGTAAATATACTTGTTATTTGATTGCAGGTTTCACGCAATGTTTGCGATCATAATATTACTATATCCCATAGGATACATTGATTTCGCATCCTCCTGCATTCTTTTAGTCGTAACCCTCCAGCGGTATCATGTACCATTGCTCTTCAGTCTTCCACCTGATGAAGAAGTTTATCCGCCTGGTCATCCCTGGAATATTTGTGCCATGCCGGGTCTTTAACAGTTAAATAATACCAAATCCTTCGGAAACCGCCTAATGGCGGTATTTTTTTGTCAAATTTTACTTTTATTTTTGTTGTATGCGTTGTATGTATATGATATAATACAAGTACTGATTGGAGGGCTACAGTGTGAAGCTTTTCTACGATAAGAGACGCAGCGATCCTACCTATTATGTACAGCAGGGATATCGGAATGCTGAAGGCAAGCCTACCACCCGGAACGTGAAGATCCTTGGAAAGCATTCCGAGCTTCTTAAGATTACCGACGATCCGCTGGCCTATTGCAAAGGCCAGGTAGAAAAGCTGAACGCTGAGTATAATGCCGGCCGGGCCTCTATCCAATTGTCTGTCGACTACAGGGAAAAGGTTGATGATACGACGGACGATTTTTCAAAATCAGATTTGCTGAATGTCGGATATTTTTACCTGCAGGCGGTTTACCAGAAGCTGGAACTGAAAAAGTTTTTTGAAAGCATCACGGCAGACCGGAAAATCACATATGACTGCAACGAAATCAACCGTTTCCTTACTTATGCCAGAATACTCGATCCCCGATCCAAGTATGGAACCTTCGATCTTCTGGATACCTATTTTGAGAAACCTGCATTTGATTACCAGCATATCCTGAGGTTCATGGATATCCTGATTGCGAATTCAGACGCTTATCTGGGATGGCTCTATAAGAAGAGCAATAACGTCATTCCCAGGGATACCTCTGTCATTTATTACGACTGCACGAACTACTATTTCGAGGTAGAGCGGCCGGATGATGAAATCGTTGATGAAGTTACGGGCGAAATCCTTTCTACGGGTCTGCGCCAGTATGGATTTGGTAAAGATCATCGTCCGAATCCGATTGTAGAAATGGGGCTGATGATGGACAAACGCGGCATTCCCATCTCCATGAGTATTCACCCCGGCAATATCAGCGAACAGGTTACGGCAGTCCCGCTTGAAAAGGAAGTGGTTCGTACCCTTAATGGGGCAGATTTCATCTACTGCGCAGATGCAGGGCTTGGTTCATACAGCATCAGAAAATTCAACTCAATGGGCGGGCGTTCCTTCATCGTTACCCAGTCCATCAAAAAACTGTCTGACGTTATGAAGCAGGCCGTCTTTAATGATTACGGATACAGGCTTCTGTCCAATGATGACCCCGTAACAATTGGAGGACTTAAGGACTTCGACCGGTTTAATCCGGATAATCGGTGTCTCTACAACGACTGTGCCTATAAAGTTATTTCTGCTGACACAGCAGTTGATCTGGGACTGTATGACTACGTCCGGCTCAAGAATGGCCGCACGAAGAAAGCCAAAGCAACCGGTATGATCCCGCAAAACATCATTATCACCTTTTCCAGGAAAATGATGGAATATCAGCGGGCTGTCCGCGAGCGGCAGATCGAACGTGCAAAACGTCTGGCTGAAAGCGGAGACCCGGAAGAAATCAAAAAGGGGCCAAACGATATAAGACGGTTTCTCAAGAGAAATGTAAAAACAAAAGATGGCAAAAAGGCCGATATAACTTATGAGCTGGACGAAACAAAGATCGAAGAAGAAAAGAAATATGATGGTTTTTATGCAGTAGCAACCAACTTGAAAGAGGACAGGGTCAGGGACATCCTTGCTATTACACACAAGCGATATCAGATCGAAGACTGCTTCCGGATCATGAAAACCAATTTCGACGCAAGGCCTGTATTTCATAGTAAAGAAGACAGAATCCGGGCACACTTCCTGATCTGCTATACATCGCTGCTGGTTTACAGGCTTCTGGAATGCAGACTCGAAGATTCCGGATCGCATGTAACAACGGAAAATCTGATCAGGACGCTGAAGAACATGAATGTAACAGATGAAGGAATCTACTATCGTGCCACTTATAAAGGCAGCACGGCATTGTCCGCATTAACATCCATGGAAAACCTGGGACTGGATATGAAGAGATATAAGCCGACAGACCTCAAGAAAAAAATCAAAAAACTTTTGAAATAAAGTCATGCATACAACATTTGAAGAGACAACAAAAGTGCCAGAAATCCTTTAAAACACGGGATGTTCTGGCACTGATTCATTTAGCAACTGTCGAAGATCGGACTAGGCAAGAATACAAAAATGTTTTAAGATCAGTGCGTATCAGAAGCGAATACGACGAGGCAGACAGAGTGTGAGACAGCCCTGCACGCCGGCTCCCCCCGGGAGAGGCAGTGCGGCGGGCTGTCCGTTCCGTGCTGTCTGCCCGCGCAGGGAAGGAAAGGAGCTGTTTTTCATGGAAATATCACCGCTTCAGAAGGAAAGACTGAAATACCAGCCGAAACTGCCCGGCATGCTCCGGCACGGCATCGCTGACATCTGTGTCAAAGAGGGCGAGCCCACGGCAAGCGTCGCGGATCAGGACAAAATCAAGGCCCTGTTCCCCAACACCTACGGCAAGAAGGAAATCACGTTTCAGAAGGGTGCCAATACTTCTGTGCCGAAGAAGCAGGTCGTCGGCGTCATCCTGTCCGGCGGACAGGCGCCAGGCGGACACAACGTCATCTCCGGTCTCTACGACGCGCTGAAGGCGACGGACCGCGAGAATGTCCTGATCGGATTCAAGGGCGGCCCGAGCGGCCTGGTCGATGACGATTTCGTTGAATTCGACGATGCGTTCATCGATGCATACCGCAACACCGGCGGATTCGATATCATCGGTTCCGGCAGAACCAAGATCGAGACACCGGAGCAGTTTGAGGCAGCCGCGAAGACCGCAAAGAAGCATGGCCGTCATCGGCTGCCCGAAGACTATCGACGGCGACCTCAAGAACGATGACATCGAGTGCTCCTTCGGCTTCGATACGGCAACCAAGACCTACTCCGAGCTGATCGGCAACATCGAGAGAGATGCCAACTCCGCGAAGAAGTACTGGCACTTCGTCAAGGTCATGGGCCGCAGCGCCTCCCACGTCGCGCTCGAATGCGCTCTGGAGACTCAGCCGAACATCTGCCTGATCGGCGAGGAGGTCGCGGAGAAGAAGCTCTCCCTTTCCCAGATTGCGGATCAGATCGCTGACTCGGTGGAGCAGAGATCGAAGACCGAGGGCAACTTCGGCGTTGTGATCATTCCTGAGGGTATTGTGGAGTTTGTTCCGGAATTCGGCACGCTGATCCGCGAGATCAGTGAGATGCTCGCCGGATCGAAGACGGAGGAATTCAATGCTCTGCCCGACTGGGATGCAAAGAAGGAATTCATCAGGAAGGGCCTGACAGAGGAGTCCTACAAGGTATTTGCCATTCTTCCGGAGTCCATCCAGAAGCAGCTCTTCCTGGAAAGAGATCCCCACGGCAACGTGCAGGTTTCCCTGATCGAGTCCGAGAAGCTCTTCGCCGAGCTTGTGAAGAACAAACTCGATGAGCGTAAGAAGGCCGGCACCTACAAGGGCAGCTTCAAGACGCAGTTCCACTTCTTCGGCTATGAGGGAAGATGCGCATTCCCGTCCAATTTTGACGCGGATTACTGCTACAGCCTCGGCTACAATGCATTCATGCTGATCCAGTACGGCTACACCGGATATCTCTCCAAGGTCTCCAACCTGTCAAGGCCCGCTGAGGAGTGGGTCGCAGGCGGCATGCCGATCACGAAGATGATGAACATGGAGCGCAGAAACGGCGAGGACAAGCCTGTCATCCGCAAGGCACTCGTCGATCTGAACGGCAAACCGTTTAAGTACTTCGAGGCACACAGAGCAGAATGGGCGGCGAAGACCTGCTACACCTATCCGGGCGCAATCCAGTACTACGGACCGGCTGACGTGTGCGATCTGACCACCAGAACG
>OMVU01000147.1 GCA_900314565.1 uncultured Eubacteriales bacterium | reverse complement strand
GGTACCTTAAGACGATTTCTGTCAAATGAATATTAAAGACCGGGAGCAGATCAACTGTTCCCGGTCTTTTTACGTAATAATCAAGATATCGATTCCTGTTCCATAAGTTTCTGCCACTCCTCCGGAGTATTGCAGCTCGTGCTCTTTCTGACACCATCTGTGAGCGCCTGCGCATTCACATAGACCACGTCCAGATCATTCAGAAAATCGCGTATCCGCAGCTTCTCTTTCCTGCCGTCTGCAAGCCTCTGTGTAAGTTCGGGCAGGACCCGCTTGTGATAAATTCCCAAAAGCGTCTGGAGTCTGCCGCTCCCATCAATGACAAGCACTGCGTCCCGCTGCTGCGAGGCCTCCGTCATATAGGCCATGAGCTCGCGCGCCATCTGCGCATCGGCGAAGGGAGTATCCACCGGTGTTACAAACAGATACTCTTCCCTGCAGACTGTCAGCGCGGCCTCCAGGCCGCCCATGGGGCCGCATCCCGGAAACCTGTCTGAGACTTTCTGTGCATGGATCTCGGGATAGCTCTCTCCCGTTCCGATTGAAAGCCAGACATCCGTGCACTGCGATTCTTCTCCTGACAGTGCACGAAGAAGGCGCACCGCATTCGGTGTACCTTCAGCTGTAAGCATCGCTTTATCTGTTCCCATTCGGCGGCTTTTTCCTCCGCATAGGATCACGGCACTAATTTTGCATTGGTTCGTCATAATTACTCTATCTTCTCTCCTGTTTATACAATGATATACCGATCCGGCTGAGGCCGGAAGGACCGGGTTTAGACCGAATAAGGATAGTAATCAAAAATTCCCTGCACAGCATCCGAAATATCCTGGATCTGTTCATATGAAATACCGGAAATTTTCCGGTAATGCCTTACCTGCAGATCCAGGCTTCTCAAGTGTTCAAGCAGAGCTGTCCCATTATATACATCAGATGAAACCCTGATATGTAAAGCATCCGGTCCCGCATTGTCCCCAAGCGGGCACACGACCGACATTCCTGACTGGTTGAAGAACTCTCTGCTGAGCACCAGGACATACTGTTCTTCTCTTTCCAGCCATAGTATATCTCCCTGCTGTGCACACTCCATCACCATACCTCCCGTCCTTTCGGTTCTCCCCAGTCAAATTCGGTGTACGGACCCAATTTCCCACCGTAAGCGCGAGCACGTTCTTCCAGAGACCGATGTTTGAATTTTACTTTTTCAATAATTATCTGTTCCCCCCGAACCTCCATGCTGAGGGTGTCATTCACTTTTATGTCAAGTTCCTTCAAGATCAGTTTGGGAATGCGTATTCCCTGTCCGTTTCCCCACTTAACAAGCTGTGCTTCCATGTCTTCATCTCCTCCTGTATTTATGATCGATCATTGTCGTTTGAATCGCGTATATACAATGTATAATACTCGCAAATGCACTCCCGGTCAAGAACCGGTGGTACTCAATCTCGAGGCAATATGTGGGGATCGCTTCCTCTCTTAGTCGATATTGTGTGCATTTACATCCCGTATGCGGTTCTCGTATAATTAGTTTATAAACGGTATTTAGAGTATATAGGAGGGAACTATGTTATTTAATGGAGGCAGTGTAAAGGAACCGGTCCGCTGCGCCGTCATCGGAATCGGCACGATGGGGAAAAAATATGCTGCAATGATAGGCGGCGGGGAGATCGACGGGCTCAGTCTTGCCGCTGTATGCTGCAGAAGCGACGCGAACGCAGCCTGGGCGCGCGCCAACCTGCCGGAATCAGTGAAGATCTGCCGCGGCGAAGACGCGCTGTATGAAGAGGAAGACCTCTTTGACGCTGCGATCATCGTGACGCCGCACAAGCAGCATCCGGCGATGGCGATCCGCGCATTGAACGCGGGCAAACATGTCCTTTGCGACAAGCCGGCAGGCGTTACTGCAGGTGACGCGGAAGCGATCAGCCAGGCAGCAGCCAGTTCCGGCAAGATATACGGCATGATGTGCCACCAGCGCACCTATCCGCAGCACGTCAAAGTCAAAGAATTGCTGGACGACGGGGTGATCGGTAAAGTGCGCCGCGCATGCCTTGAGAACTCGGAATCCTTCCGCACCCATTTCTATCACCGCTCCAGCAACTGGCGCAGCAGTTGGACCGGAGAAGGCGGCGGTATGCTGATCAACCAGGGCTATCATCTTATGGATTTCTGGCAGGATCTCTTTGGCCTTCCTGAGACTCTCTACGCAGACATTCCCTTTGGCAAATACAATGACTTTGATGTCGACGATGAAGCAACGCTGGTGATGGATTACCCCGGACGCATGACCGGAACCTTTATCATGTCAACGGGGGAAGGCGTTCCGACAGAGCGTCTTGACATCATCGGAACTAAGGGGCGGATCCTCATGGACGCCTCGACAGTCTCCGTAACCAGGTTCTACACGGACATTGAGGAGTACGCGCGGGAGGCTCAGGTCACTTCCACCCAGGAACTGAGCGAGACTACGGAAACATACGAGTTTGAGGGCTTTGACAGCGCCTATCAGATCATGCTGCAGAACTTCGCTGACGCTGTTTTGACAGGTGCTGCGCTCATCGCGCCCGGGGAGGATGGCTCAAAGACACTCTCTCTTGTGAATGCGGCATACCTGTCCGCATGGCAGGGCCGGAAAGTCGCACTGCCTGTAGATATGGATGTATATAACAAGCTGCTGCAGGAAAAGATTGAAGCAGAGAAAAAGAGTTAATATTGCATAAAAATACCGCCGGCCAGATTTTCCTGACCGGCGGTACAAATTTTGGATCACTTCAGCGTGATCGCAGCGCCAAGCTCTTCGAACTTTGCTTTCAGAGCTTCTGCTTCTTCGATGGAAACGCCATCTTTGATTATCTTCGGAGCAGCTTCGACAAATTCCTTCGCCTCTCTCAGCCCAAGCCCCGTAATCTCACGGATAGCCTTGATGACCTTTACCTTTTGCGAACCGAAATTCGTCAGTTCTACATCGAACTCGGTCTTCTTCTTAGGTGGTTTCGGATCCTTTCTGATCATGGAAACACAAAGGAAAAGCAAATACAAAAAGCCGCCTGTCTCTTCGGACAAGCGGCTTTCTTAGCATTAATCACAGCAGTATGTCTGGCTGTCACACGATTTGCGGGATGACTCCCTACGCCAGGCATCTGTTTGATCCGGTCATAAGAAGGCATTCATCAATAAGCCCTGCCGCGTCCCTGGCAGTCGGCATAATTGTCCTCTGGAGATCAAACGAACTATTTGTTTTTTTAAGCCGTTTATTGTCATCATCAGCATTGCCTTTCCTTTCCCGGTTTTCATTGTCAATCTACTCTATTTTCCGGATCTGCCCAACGACCGGTAACCTTTGGACAGCAGAAGGCTTTCCAGTTCGGCCAGATCATCGGTGTGGAGAACGATCATCGGCTGACCGGTTGCCCGA
>OMVU01000150.1 GCA_900314565.1 uncultured Eubacteriales bacterium | reverse complement strand
GCAGCCTGTCTCGCTTCTGCACTGAGCCGCATATATCTTCGATACACTTCTTCGATGCCTTTCAGCCTGCTTTGCTGTCTGGGATCCGGCAGTGCGTCCAGATCCATCTCCCCGGCATATTTCTCTATCATATTGGCGAGAAAATCCGCCAGGCCGCTCCACACATCATTCTCGTACATCCGCATCCCTCCCTTTCGTTTTATTCCTTTCACTCCGATCGTCACGGGCGTAGGCCTCCAATACCTCCGGCGGGATCCGCTCCAGAAGGGCCACCGCAGCGTCATAGTCACGACGAAGCTGCAGATCTGCCATTCTCTTTAAAACGCTCTCCTGGCGGCTTTCCTTCAGTTCTGCCGTAAGGGTTTCGTTTGCCAGTTCAAGCGCCGCGTTTTCAGCCTTCATGGAACCGAAAACCTTGCTGTATTTCCGGACCTGCGTGCTCATCTTCTCTACACTTGGGATATACTTATCCAGCACCTTACCGATCTCGGCAGCCTTAGCCTTCGCATTGAAGGCATTGACCTCCGAGAGCAGACCCTCCAGCTTAATCCCCTTTCAAGCTCCGGGAACCTTTTGACCATATGCTCCCAGTAGGCATCCTGCCACTTGATGAGTTTTTTCTTGTTGCCGATGATCTCTTTTGCCGAAAGTCTGCCGTCTTCCGTCAGCGGGACAAAAGAAAGGTGCATATGGGGCGTTTTCTCGTCCATATGCACCACGGCTGAAATGATCGTATCAGGATTCTGTTTCTGTTTGATGAACTCCAGTGCTTCCCGGAAGAAGGCTCTGATTTCCTTCATACTCTTTCCCTGGAAGAACTCAGGACTGGCGGTGATCACTGTCTCCACCAGCCTAACACTGTCCGTCCGGGTCCGGCATCCGGCTTCTCTGATCTGTCTTTCTGCTTCCGTCCGGTACCGGCCCTGAGGTTCAACCAGATGGAAATTCAGATGAGTCCTGCCAGGGTCGATACTGGCATAAGACTCTTTGGTTCTTTCGTCATGGGCCTCGATCTTCCCGATCTCCGGCCCCTTATATTTCATAAATCGCATGATCGCGTACTGCGGTGCTGCCATAGTGTCTGCTCCTCCTTCAAACTCTGTAGTGGTAAAGACTTCCTGATTATTGTGTTCGTACGTACATGCGTACAGACGGTACCCTGGATGGGCTCCGTACGCTTGTACGCACGTACGCATGATTTGACAGCTTTATTTAAGAAATGGGTTATCATGATCGATGACCTCGACGCCGCGATATCCCCGGCAGCGTTTCTCCTTCCCTCGATAGATGTTGTTATCCGGGATCAGGTGATACGTTTCCGCATACTGGGAAAGGAAATTGGCGAAGCTCTTCATGGAAAGCGCATTGTCCGCATTGTCATCACACCATTCCTTATAAGCCGCATACAGATCGCAAGTCGCAGCCTTACTGTCTTCATGGAAAGTGAGGTACCCTTCGGATGCCAGAAATTCCAGGATGTTGTTCGCGTCCTTCACAATAGCATCGATGTTGTCCTTTGACCGGCCACTGATGGTAAACCGGTAATCATTGGCGACAAGCCGCTTAAGTCCCTCCAGGCACCAAAGAAAGATACTCTCTTTTTCCGCGATCAGCTTTTCGACAAGATAGGGATCGTCAACACGGCCTTCCGGCTTGTCCTTCGTGGTGATTACGATCTGCCGTCTAAAGAACCCGTCAGACCGATCGTGAAGTGCGGTAAGGGCTCCGTTCCCAAAGCAAAGGAATCGGACATACAGGAGGCTCTGATAGCTCTGGATGCCTTTCCGTTCGACATCCATCTGGCACTCGGAAGTGACAATGGATTTGATATAGTTCGTCTTAGTCAGCGCACTCATATCCATATCGTCATCCACCATGAGCAGCTTATCCTCCAGGTCTGCCCTGGCAAAGCGGTTTGTCTCAACTTTCTGAATGCTGGTGGTGTTCATATTGATCCCGAGGATCGACCGCATCACCAGTCCGATCCGGGATTTGCCTTCGCCGCCCTTTCCGATCATCAGGAGCATCTTCTGGGCCTTCGTAGTAGGAAGCAGGCAATATCCCAGGTACTCCTGCAGGGTCGGGATATCTTCTGGGACCAGAAGCTCCGAAAGGAAGTTCAGCCAGACGTTCGCTATGCCTGCCGCCGAGTTGTATGCGACCTCCAGCCGGTTCCGGCAGTATTCCTTTTCTTCACTGAAATGACCGTCCAGATACCAGGTACCGTTTGAAACATGGATGCGGTCCTGATGCAATGGTGGCTCATCAGCGAAGGCCATCATCCTGACTGCCTTCAAAAGGTCCTCTACCTTTCTGGCAGTTCCTGATTTGACCCAATCACAGATCTCCATAAAGATTTCGCGCTTTAAGGCGGCCTCGTCAGAGATAAGACCATCGACGGTATACAGCTTCCCATGGACACATTTCATAGGATGCGCCTCGAGAAACGAACAGCAGAATGTCATCTCATCGATCCTGCGGTCTTCCGTGAGCCATACCGGGGCATCAGGAGGCAGCGTTGATTTTCTCGGCATTATCCGACCTCCTTTCCTTCTCATGGGCTCTGTTCACGCAGTCCTCAAGTCCGGTGATTTTGCCATCCTGCATCAGTTCCATGACCACAGCCTTCCGCTGTTCGAGGTTGCCGACCGTTAAAAGGTCTGCCAGATATTCGATATAGGCGAACATCTGGCAGGCTTCCACAAAGCGGTCATCCGGCTCTTCTTCCATCGAAGTGGGTGCATACTGCACCTTCCAGTTCTCCAGAAGGTGCAGATAATCACAAAGCACCCGCTGACAGTAGCGTTCATCATCACGGAACGCCCTGATCATCGGGTGCCTGGGTTTTGCAAGTGCAGCGACCTTCGGCGGATTATCCGGGTCGATTCCAAAATCCTCCGCGATCTTTCTGGCCGCCTCATAGAGACTGAGATCAAACAGTCCTGCGACCAGGTCGATCACATCACCCTTCGCTCCGCATCCGAAGCAGTAATAGAAGTCCGGATTGAGCTTAAGGCTTGGATGGCGGTCATCGTGGAAGAGACACCGGGTCATGTTATGGCAGGTCACGGTAAGCCCGTATGCCCTGGCAGCCTCCGGCACGCTGACACTTGCTTTAACAGTTTCAAAATGGTTCATAGTGCATTTCCTCCTTCAGAATTATTTGGATTTTTCATCCTGGTTTCTTATACGGAGAAAATGCCGGGGAACTTAAAAATGAGGCGGTTCTGGGATTTGGAAGAAGCAGAGAGGGTGAAAATTGCAAAAATGCAATCGAGACCGGATTATGGGACAGTTATATGCGTAAGATAAACTCGTAGAAACAATGGCAACGAATCCCACTGGACAATTTTTCGGTTTTGAAGAAAAGTGTCCAGTAAGACCACGAGACAGCAAAATCAATGAGGATTCCCATCCTACAACAATTGTAATCATTTGATTGCATTTGTTTTCTTTCTGTGGTATGCTATAGGTGGTTAAGGTATGACCATAAACCATTATCAAGTCAGGAGGATAATACGATGGCAAGCACATTAGTTCAATTCAGGACAGAAGATACAGAAAAACTCCGTGCCGTTCAGATCCTTGATCGTCTCGGGCTCTCTCTTCCCGCATATCTGAGGATGTGTGTTTCAAGGCTGAACCAGGAAAACGGTATTCCTTTCAGTATGAAAATAGAGGAAGAAACCAATCCCGGTATCCGCGCTCTTCAAAGGGCCAGTCGGATCGCAGAGGAATATGGCATCTCAGACATGACTCTCGAGGAGATCAACGCTGAAATCGCAGAAGCAAGGAAATAAACGCCTATGAAGTATTATGTGGTTATCGACACGAATGTCCTCGTCTCAGCAGTTCTGAAGTCACACTCTGTTCCGGGGAGCATCGTTGAACTTGCCTTTGACGGGCCAATCATACCCATTCTAAATGAGGCGATAGAAAAGGAATATCGGGAAGTACTTTCCCGTCCAAAGTTTCTTTTCATAAACGTGCCATTTATGTCGATGCCGAGCATCTTGACGTTGAACTGCCGGATCCCAAAGATCTCGTATTCTATGAAGTGGTTATGGAAGAACAAAAAGAGGAAGAGGCTTATCTTGTGACCGGAAATATCAGGCATTTCCCAAACAGACCCTTTATCGTGACCCCTCGGGAGATGCTGGACATTATCCTAAGGGATCAGGATTTCCGAGATGAGTAATCCCTGACCAGAAAAGAGGCCGCCATGTCCGACACTTATCTCCCCGGCGATACCCGACAGCGTATCCAGGACCTTATCAAAAACAGGAAGATCACCCAGGCCGAACTTGCCGAAAAGGTCGGCCTTTCAAACAGCGCCCTCAGCCGGTATCTCCAGGGGCGGACAACGAACCTGGGCGATGGTTTCATCATCCGGATCGCCAAATACTTTGATGTGTCGACGGACTTCCTTCTTGGTGAAACGGATATCCCAGATCGGAAGAATTATGATATTGAGGAGCTTAGGCTCTCGGCGGAGACAGCAAAACTCCTGTATACGGGGAAGGTCGATGCATCCGTACTGAATCAGCTGATCGAGCATCCCCGCTTTCCGCAGCTACTGCTTTTACTTGCACGGTATCGGGACGAGACCATGATTGCTGGGATCAATGCGATGAACCAGATCCTGACCTTCATACGATCTCTCACTCTGGATCAAGCAAACCTTCATCCGGAAGATGCAGATACAGCGAAAAATGCCGCACAGGATTTGAGGTTGCTTGCTACTCCTCCTGTCACAGCTGATACGAACACGATCCAGAATCTTTTTATGCAGATCGTACGAGATATAAAGAAAAATGCAGAGTCGGCGTCAGAAGCACAGCAGGCCGCGACCACCGAAGTGTTAAAGCTGCTGCGAGAGAATTTGACCAAAGATGGTGAGTCAGTTGATCTCAGCAAGCTGACCGCTGAAGATCTGACAGTAGCGGTTATGAAGACCATTTCAGAAGCTGGCATACCGGAAGAAAAGCTCACATCACTTGGCGCCAGTTTCCTGGATTTGTTGAATGCTCTAAAGGAACCGGATCATGACGAATGAGGAACTCTGCATTCTGGCGCAAAGCGGAAATGCCGATGCAGAGAATGAGCTGATTGATCATTTGCTTCCTTCCCTTAAAGCACTGGCTGCCAAATTTGAGGCGCAGTACTCTGGCCTTCAGGTTGAAGCAGACGATCTCCTTCAGGAGGGAGCCATCGGCTTGCTAAGGGCTGTTCACTCTTTCCTTCCGGATAAAGGCAACCTGTTTCAAACCTACGCATCCCGGGTTTCCGAAAATGCCATGATGGATTACGTCCGGAAATGTGCATCTGCCGTTCCTTCCACAGGTCAGATGTTAAGTCTCGACATTGAACCCTATAACGATCCGGACAATGATGAGAGCAGTTTTTACGACAGGCTTTTTTCAGAGTACACAAAGACACCGGAACAGATTTATATCGAAAAAGAAACATAT
>OMVU01000149.1 GCA_900314565.1 uncultured Eubacteriales bacterium | reverse complement strand
GCATACCAGAGACGAGCTTGTCCTTCAGTCAGCTTTCTCTGACCTGGAAGACTTCTATGACACGATCGTGCTTCCTCCTCCGCCGCGCAAACCCAAGGGAAAGCCGACGGTCGAGAACCACGTCCGATACCTCGAAACACACCTTGTAGAAAAGCTGAAAGAGAAGACTTTTACCTCTCTTGAAGACCTGAACCGGGAGACGCAAAAAATAGTAGCGACCCTCAACTCAAGGAACTTTCAGGGCAAACCTTATTCAAGGATGGACGCGTTCAGTAAGTACGACAAACCGTGCATGAAACCACTGCCAGGCGGAGGATACACGGTATGCGATTATAAAGCGGTCACTGCAGTCCCGGATAATTACCACATCGAGTATGACGGCCACTACTACTCCGTATTCTATACGTATTGTGGAAAGCCAGCAATTCTGAAGGCAACGCCTTCCGAGATCCGGATCTGCGATCAATACAACCGGCTGATCTGCACACATAAGCGGTCTTACACGGAGTTCCCGCTTTATGTCACAGATGACAGCCATATGAAGCCAGAACACCTTTACTACAAGGAAGTCAACCAGAAGGATGGCGCTTATTATCGGCGCTGGGCTTCTGTGTTCGGCCCTCAGATGTCGGAGTTCATCGACCGTCTGCTGAAGGGACCGAAGCATGAAGAACAGGCTTATAACTCCTGCGCAGGCATCCTGCATTCCGTGAAGGGCCTTCCCCATGGGATCGCTGAGGAAGCTGCAGGGCAATGCATCCGAATGGGGTCATGCCGGTACAAGACCTTCAAGCAGGTATTGAAGAAGGTCCAGGACGGTCAGATCCACAGTACGGGAATACTTCCGGAACACGAAAACATCCGCGGAAAAGGCTATTACAGGTAAAGGTGAACGATCATGGCTTACAGGTTAAGAAACTATACATACAACGACAAACTTACACCGGAGGAAAACACTCTCCTGGACCATCTATACAAGCTGAAGCTCTCCCACATGGCTGCCGCGCTTGAAAGGCAGCTGCTGGACCCCAACTCCGAGCTGGAGGATTTCCACAGCCGGATCACAGACATCATCGGCTATGAATGGGATCAGCGGGAGAACGCAAAGTTTAACAGGATGCTGAAGAAAGCGACCCTCAAGTATCCTTCAGCTGATTTTGACCAGTCTCTCTATGAACCTGACCGTCAGCTGGACACACATACCATCGAGCTCCTGCAGGACTGCAAGTGGATCGATATACCACGGAATCTCCTGATCACGGGAAGCAGCGGTACCGGGAAAACCTATCTGGCAAATGCCTTCTGTATCACCGCGCTCCACCAGCATCGCACGGTCAAGTACATCCGTGCGAATAAGTTCATCCAGGAATGCGGCAAGATCCGTCAGAACGGGGTGATCCTCGATTACATCAATGAGATGTCTGCCTATGACCTTCTGGTCATTGATGATTTCGGCCTCATGGACCTTGATCTTGAAAAGTGCAGCGACCTGTTTGAAGTTATCGAGAGCAGGGACTGCCAGAAGGCGACCATCATCGCCTCTCAGTTTCCTGTCTCCAAGTGGTGGGAACTGTTTGGAAACAGTACCTATGCGGATGCCTGCCTGAGCAGGGCGACCTGCAAGGCGTACCGCCTTGAGTGCAATGGTAGGGATATGCGTCAGGCGCAGTAACTATTAACAGGCTTTATGCCGTTTGAAGCGGAACAGCATGCCGTTCCTTTGGAACGGTTGTGCTGTTTCCTCGGAATATGCACTGTGATAAAATCGGGATGTCTGTTTGATACGATTGCATAGCAAACAGACAGCTGGAACAGCTTGAGAAAAGATAAATTCCACCCGTCTCCCGAGGCCTTTTCTAAGATTTTCAGGTAAGGATGGTTATCTATCTGTCTGTTCCTCAAATTTATTTCTTAGTCAAAATCGTAATGCTTGAAGATGCCATTGGCATAAAGGATATCTTCTAATTCTGAGATGCTCTCATTTAAGAGAATGATATCCCATTCACGCTTATCCAGTGTGATCGACAAGTCATTTATGAGCTCAAGAGCTTCCGCATATTTTTTCTTGAGCTCTTTGTAGGAAGGTTCATTCATGAGAATTCCCCTCCTTCCGGTTTTGATGACGAGCTTCAAGGAGTGCCGGTTTTAACAAGACGTTGTCTGGGGAGACTTTGAATTGTCCTGTTAGAATCGGTATCTTTTTGTCTATCAGAAGCTCTGCCAGGTCAAAAGGAGTCGATCCGTTTAAGCTGTCACGTGCAGTGGAGTTGATGTGACTGGCCAGGAGGCTGATGTCGTCCTGGGTGTACTTATACATACTTCTTCCTTTTGGAATGACATAGCGGATGTACTCGTGATTTTTCTCCAGACGTCCCTTCTGATTGGATACGTAAGGATCACAGTAAAAAACTTTTGTCCGCCGTGTGCCGGCCTCATTCTTTTCGATATCCCATGGATTCTTAAATTCAGGACCGTTGTCAGCAAGTATGATGGGGAAGTACTTTTTAAACGTTCGTATTCCTATGGTATCGCAGAGCTTGTTGATGGCATCGATCACACTTTTTTGTGTACAGTCCGGAAGCAGTATGAGGATCATGAAAGAGCAGCTTCTGAAGAGCAGGGTAAGCAGACATTTGCCTTTATCTCGGCTGCCTTTAACAGTATCCATTTCAACGACTTCAAGCTCCGGAAAAGCCTTTGTATATTTTTCAAAGTCGACGTAGGTTCGTTTGTTGCGGTACACCTGCTGGATGTTCCGGGTTCTGGGTTCTGCACGCTTTTTGCGCTTCTTATAACGAACCCTCCGAGGCAGGTCAATGTTCCTTGCGGTGAAAACTCTCTGATCGAGATAATTATAGAGGGTCCTCCTGCAGACCGGGATCTCATCGCCATGAACGGCAAAGATGTGGCTTAAGGGCTGACCTTTCAGAATCAGTGGGGAGATCAGAGTATTGAGTTCCTCGAGCTCTTCGGGCGTCATATTTATGCCGGATCGTGAATTAGTCAGTGTCTCTTCGTAAGCCTTCTGTGCCGGTTTTGCCCGGTAGTATCTTTTGGAATCGTGGCAGGTTTGTTTTTTCGAGCATCCATTGCATACATAGGGCGGCTTGGCGAGCTTCGGACAGGAAAAAGGATTGTAATCCTTGCAGTCCTTTGAAAACTTGAGATTCAAAGAACACTGCCAGCATCTGTGATTATCGCAGCCTGTACACATGAAAACAGTATCCTTACATTTTCCAAAGTGCTTGCAGAAGGTAC
>OMVU01000154.1 GCA_900314565.1 uncultured Eubacteriales bacterium | reverse complement strand
GTATAGATCACTGTCCTTACATCAGCAGAGAACTTAAAAATGGGAGTAATTGCATCCCAGTTCGTCCTCCATGATTTCATTGCCCGAGGATATTTTTCAGACCATTTTTCTTCTACATCGTCGCGTATCTGGGCGGCACTGTCTGCGTCAGGGGCATGGTAGATTTTCTTCAGATCAGCAGCAAAAGGCTTGCGGTCTTTATCTGCCACATACTTCAGCGTATTGCGCACCTGATGAACAATGCAGCGCTGGTATTCAGTCTGGGGAAACGCGGTCGTTATTGCCTCTTTTATGCCTGTAAGGCCATCGGCACAGATGATCATTATGTCTTTGACACCACGATTCTTAAGAGAATTCAGAACAGAAAGCCAATATTTTGCGCTTTCATTCTGCCCAACATCAATCGTCAGAACTTCCTTCCGTCCTTCGAGATTCAGGCCGAGAATCACATATGCTGCAAGCTTACGGATGAGACCATTATCACGGACAGAATAATGTATGGCATCGATGTAAAGAACCGGATACACTTCATCAAGCGGCCTGTTCTGCCATTCTTCTATCTGCGGCAGGAGTTTATCAGTTACGTCAGAAATAAAGCCCTCAGAAGCCTCAAAGCCGTATATGTCCATCAGGGTATCAGAGATCTGCCTGGTGGTCATGCCTTTGGCATACATAGAGATGATCTTCTGGTCGATATCAGAAATATCTTTCTGACGCTTCTTTATGATCTTGGGATCAAATGTCGAGTTACGATCCTGAGGAACGTCAATCGTCATTGGACCATAACTGGTGTTTACCTGCTTCTGTTTGGTGCCGTTCCTGTAATCGGTCTGTTCGGAACGGTCAATACGTTCGGACTTTCCATAGCCAAGATGATCATCCATTTCGGCTTCCATCATTTCCTTAATGGTTCCGCCAAGCAGATCCTTAAGGGCATCCTGGATATCTTCGGCAGTTTTGATGTCATACTCCTGCAAAAGCTGCTGAATGATAGCACGCTTGCCATCAGTCATCTCGACGTGGTGAACGGGTTGCTTCGTCTTGTTTGCCATAATCTAAGGCCTCCTATGAATTAATGTATCATAGAAGGCCTTACATAATAACTTTTACAGACTTTTTTTCATAGTCTCAAATTTTCACCGTTCGATGAACACCGCATCTAATTCAGGTCGAAGCTTTATTACCAGTTTGTATTCTGTGATTGTATATAGTCATAAATGTCAGCGAGAGTGTGGTAGTTTTTCTGTAAATACGGAATAAGGAATTCCTTCAGGGTCTCCTGTGATATACACTTAATCACAGGAGGCCTTTACTATGCCAAGAAGCGAAAAGAAACCCGTCCACAAAGTAGTGATGACTGAAGGTAAACGTCAAATCATTCATCAGCTTCTCCAGGAGTACGATATTGAGACTGCCGAAGACATCCAGGATGCTCTGAAGGATCTGCTTGGCGGTACTCTTAAAGAGATGCTCGAAGCAGAAATGGATGATCACCTCGGCTATGAAAAGTCCGAAAGATCCGATTCTGACGATTATCGAAACGGATACAAAGAAAAAGCAGTAAATTCGAGTTATGGATCCCTGCGGATCGATGTGCCGCAGGACAGGAAGTCTACCTTTGAGCCGAAGGTCGTCAAAAAGCGCCAGAAAGATATCTCTGATATCGACAAGAAGATTATATCTATGTACGCCAAAGGAATGACAACACGTCAGATCTCCGATACGCTCATGGATATCTATGGGTTTGAAGCCTCAGAAAGCTTTATCTCAGACATAACGGACAAGATCCTGCCCCAGATCGAGGAGTGGCAAACCCGGCCTCTTGACGACGTTTATCCGGTAGTTTATATCGATGCGATCCACTATTCTGTCCGCAGCGACGGAATCATCCGAAAGCTTGCGGCCTATGTCATTCTCGGGATCAACTGTGAAGGAAAGAAGGATGTCCTTACGATCGAGGTCGGAGAAAACGAAAGCGCCAAGTACTGGCTGGCCGTCCTGAACGGCCTTAAAAACCGGGGAGTAAAAGATATCCTGATCATCTGTGCCGACGGACTAAGCGGAATCCGTGAAGCGATACAGACAGCGTTTCCGAAGACAGAATACCAGCGCTGCATCGTCCACCAGGTCCGGAACACCCTGAAATATGTGGCAGATAAAGACCGCAAGGCATTCGCCAAAGACCTGAAAACAATCTATAATGCCCCGACAGAAGAACAGGGCCGTATAAACCGCGACCGTGTAACCGAAAAATGGTCAGAAAAATATCCGAATGCCATGAAACGCTGGGAGCGGGACTGGGACGTCATAACGCCGATTTTCAAGTTTTCCGCAGATGTCCGGACCGTTATCTACACTACCAATGCGATTGAAAGCCTGAATTCGACGTATCGTAAGCTGAACCGCCAGAGAAGCGTATTCCCAAGTGCGCAGGCGTTGCAGAAAGCACTCTACCTGGCAACTCTGGAAGCGACGAAAAAATGGACGATGCCGATCCGGAACTGGGGACAGGTGTACGGCGAATTATCGGTCATGTACGAAGACCGATTAGCCGATTAAGAATACCTGCGAACAAAATGAAAGGGCGGGATAATCCCCCGCCCGTAATTGACATGCCACAAATCATGTCGTATATAATAAGCAGCCGCCTGACAGCCTGAGAGTTGCACTTCACTGGCCTGTCAGGCATAAATCTTATCACAGGAAATCCTATTTACAGAAATTTTTGCATACTCTCGATTTGGTGCATTATTTATTTGTTTTCGTTCAGCTTTCTTCTTGGGAGGAGCATTTCGTTGCTTTAACATAGATACAGACCTGCCCAACTCTCTGGATACCCCAGCGATTGCATGACTTTTGTGACGGAATGGCATTTATCATACAATGCCAACGCTTTTTCTCGTTGTTCTTTTGAATACATTTC
>OMVU01000157.1 GCA_900314565.1 uncultured Eubacteriales bacterium | reverse complement strand
TCCTCTAGTATCTCCTTCAGCGCCTGATTCTCCTGCTGCAGATCACGAACTACTTTTCTTAGCGATTCAAGGCTGTGCTCATTAATACGCATACACCCCACCCGTCCCGTTTGCTTTATCTTAACAACAGTTGTTTTATTTCAGATATTGTACCAAGTCGCTAGCGCGACGGCTAGCCATACTCATCGTCTTCTCCGCTACTGCATAAAAAAGTAGCGGTTTTTGTTTTTATGTTTTATTGTTTAAGTACCCCTACTCACACAATAAACAAAACAAAAAGCCGCTACTTATGTTCAGTTTATCATGTATCGAATACTTCAACAATCTTAAATCTTTTCTTTTCCCGAGGCCTCCGCCTTTTCCTCCTGTTTTTGTTACTGTTTACATTTTCAGGAGGTTTACTATGGATTTTTTTAAACGTTATAAAAAGATGATCTCTCTTCGGGGACTGACTGATCACACCATGAAGTCTTACTGCACGTATATCACTGCTTATCTTGACTTCATCTCCAATACACTGCATAAATATCCTTCTCAGGTTACATATTCTGATATTCGTCAGTTTCTTGATGTTCTCCAGGCTGAACGTGAACTGTCGGACAGAACGATGAATGCCGTTATCTCACAGATCCGCTTTTTTACGATCTACGTGCTTCACAAGCCCTGGGATCCGACACAGGTCCCTCTCAGAAAGTTTGATACCTATCTTCCTTTTGTCCCTTCGCAGCAGGAAGTAAAGACCTTCATCTCCACTATTCCCGACATCAAGCAGAAGGCAATGGTCGCTGTCATGTATTCTTCCGGTCTGCGTATCGGTGAAGTCTGCCGTCTCAGGTACGAGGATATTCAGCGAAAAAACATGCGGATCCATATCACCCATTCCAAGAACCGCTCTGACAGATATGCGGTCCTGTCAAAGTATGCCCTCGATATCCTTACTCAATACTGGTTTGCATGCGGACGCCCTACCGGATGGCTCTTTCCAAAGCAGACCGATCCTTCCAGGCCTATCGACACCTTTTTCCTTTCCAGGCACATCACTGCCCATGAAAAGGAACTCGGGTGGCCCAGGCGTCTGACTTGTCATTCTTTCCGTCACGCTTTCGGCACTCATCTTTACGAGAATGGTGTCGATCTTATGACCATTAAGACTCTCATGGGGCATAAGTCCCTTTCATCCACCGCGATCTATGTACACCTTGCTGTCGGATCTGCTTCTTCTGCCGTCAGTCCTTTCGACAAGATGGGAGGTGCCTGATCATGCCTTCCCCTATCAATATCCGGCAGATCTGGGAATTATCCTACGACAGCTACTGTGCTTCCTCTCATTTCCAGTCTGATGTCCAGCGTAAAGCTTCAAGGGCCATCCTTGCCTGCGGCACCGGCAGTCTTGGTATGAACGTCAGCATCTGTCCCGACTGCGGCCACAGGGAGCTTCACAACAACTCCTGCCGCAACCGCAACTGTCCCAACTGTCAGGCGGTCAAAAAGGAGCTATGGATCGATTCCCGGCGCGCCGAAGTCATAGACTCGCCGTATTTTCATGTCGTGTTCACTCTCCCTCACGAGCTGAACAGTCTTCTGTATTCCAATCAGAAGCTTCTTTACGGCATGTTCCACCGGTGCTGTGCCCGGACACTCCTTGAGCTGTCTGCCAACCCCAAATATCTCGGCGCTCTCCCCGGTATCATTCAGGTCCTTCATACCTGGAACCAGGAGCTGGGCTATCACGTGCACATGCACTGCATCATATCCGGCGGCGGCCTGACTAAAGACAGTAAGCTCCGTAAGTCCAAAAGCAGGTTTTTTATCCCGGTTTATGTTCTTCGCGATAAATTTAAGGGAAAGTTCCTCTCTTCACTCAACGATGCTTATAACTCCGGCAGTCTCTCTTTTCCGGATAACTGTCGGCGTCTCGCTCACCCTCTCGAGTGGAAAGCCTTCCGCAACAGCCTTTATCTCAAAGACTGGTGTCCTTTCATCAAGCAGACCTTCAATGGTTTCGGCAACGCGATCGAGTACCTTGGCAGATATACACACAAGATCGCCATATCCAACAGCCGTCTTCTCTCTGTTACCGACACAGAAGTTTCTTTCTCTGCCAGGGCCAGAAAGCCGGGGGAGCCCAGACGCGTGATCGTCCTCTCACACGAAGAGTTTATACGGCGGTTTCTGATGCACGTACTCCCTTCCGGTTTCCAGAAGATACGGTATTACGGGTTTTTAAATAACAGGATGAAATCAGCCAACCTCAGGCTTATCTTCCGGATCCAGGGACATCAGAGGTTCCAGCGGCGCTACACAGGCCTGACAATGGCCGAACTGATCCTTGCGGTGTGGAAGACTGATATCAGGCTGTGTCCAAAGTGCGGGTGCTGCCGGATGTATTCGGCAGGAAGGATCCGACCTGCCACGGGATAACACCATTTTCCCATATGTTCTACGAAGATCTTCCTGCTGGAAGGTCTGTTTGCTATGCATAAATCTGAAAACCATTTAGTTTCAGATAACGCAGAACGTCCATCAGTAAAGGATTCCGGGAATTTTTCGGGGATCAGAAAAGTATACTATTCCCATATGCAGCCTGAAGGGTATCCCTGATCCTGCCGCTCCATTGGTACAATCGGAAAGAATCACATTTTGAGCAGGTTTTATTTATTGAAATCCTGCTCTTTATTGCTGCTCAAAATCTGATACTTTCCTTAAGGATTATACCATAATCAAAAAAAGCGCCCACCTCCATTAAGGCGATGAGCATGAATCCTTGCTTTCACCATTCGATTGTCTCGTGAAGTTGTCGGCTGATA
>OMVU01000158.1 GCA_900314565.1 uncultured Eubacteriales bacterium | reverse complement strand
ATGGATCTGACGGCGGCGGAGAGTAAGGCGACCTATCAGGAGATTAAGGAGTGGGTGAAGGAGAAGTACGGATTTCATGTAAGCCATTTGAATATCGCGAAGACCAAGCGAAAATGCGGGATCATAGAGAGGAAGAATTATAACCTTCCGAAGAATGAGGACAGCAGGTCGCCGGAGACACCAAAGGAGAAAGAAGAGGCGATTACAGAGGCGTTCAGGCATTTTCAAATGATATAAAATCCCAAAACTCAATTTGGCGAGAAAGATAGGAATGCTGATATATTGGCATTCCTATTTGCGTCTATGGCATTTTTCGGATCCGGACCCGGAAGGAAAGTTTTCTATAAAGCCGGAATGAACATGTAAAGCATGCTTGACATGCCGACTTGCGCATGTTATGCTTCTAAGAGTAAAGCAAACTTTACATGTTGCAGAGGTGTATATGAAAAATCGAATTGCAGAATTGCGAAAGGCCAGACAATTGACGCAGCAGGATCTGGCAAACCTTCTGGGGGTGACACGTCAGACGATCATTTCCCTGGAAGGAGAACGTTATAATCCGTCGATAACACTGGCTTTTAAGCTGGCACGGACATTTGAGCTGAAAATTGAAGATATATTTATTTATGAGGAGGTTGACGAAGCATGAAAGGGAATTATCCTAAGCAGGTATATATTATTATAACGGTCCTTGGAATCGGACTTCTGGTCCTAAACACTGTAATGGATCTTCCAATCGCGGCCTGTGCAGTCGGCGCAGGCCTTTTTGCCTACGGTCTGAATCGATTGGTTGGGGATTGGAGAGTCAGACATAATCCGGAATATGCGAAAAAGCTGGAGATTGCCAATCAGGATGAACGTCTTGCTTTTATAGCCGAAAAATCACGAAGCGTGACGCTGATTATCGTGATCCAGGCACTTGCCATAGTTGGGGTTGTATTGGTTTCGATCGATTTGAAACCTTACGGATTTGCCTGTTTTTACATAACATGTGGGATTTCCGTTCTGTATTTTATTGTATATCAGATCCTGAGCCGCAGATATTAAAGTGTTACAGTTTATTCTTCCACTCGGTTGCGATAAAGTGTCACTTGGTTGATTCCAGGGGAGGACAGCATTCTGCGGTGTACCGTGTTTGGAAGAAGCAGACTTGTACGGATAACATTCCTCGCGAATCTGACGGTGGTATCCGTCATGTACATCGCTGGAATTACGATACATCTGCTTCTGTTGGATGCCGTATTCGGATTCGGGACGCTGAAGGAATCAGTTCAGGTTCTATATGCTGTATGGATGTGCGATGTTTGCATCTGCCCTTCTGTTGATTGACTATGCCAGGAAGGTTGCACCTGAGAAACTGAAAACCGGGATCAGGCATCCGATTAAAGTAAAAGGGAGCTGATAAAATGCATTTTGTTGATGCAAAAGGGATTCTGACCGGCAGCGGCGGACACTTTGGAATGAACATTTATCGGGGATGTACCCACGGCTGTGTTTATTGTGACAGCCGGAGCAGGTGTTATCAGTTTACGCATCCTTTTGAAGATATAGAAGTAAAGCAGAATGCTCCGGAACTCTTAGAGTCTGCTCTTCGTTCAAAAAGAAAGAAGTGCATGATCGGAACCGGTGCAATGTCGGATCCCTATATGCACTGTGAAGAAGAGCTGCGGCTGACCAGGAAGTGCCTGGAGATCATCCTGAAGAATGGTTTCGGGGCCGCAATACAGACGAAATCGGATCGTATCCTTCGGGATATTGATTTGCTTTCGGAGATCAACCGCTCCGCAAAATGTGTGGTGCAGATGACGCTCACGACATGGGATGATGGCTTGTGCCAGGTACTGGAACCGAATGTCTGCAATACAAAGCGGCGGATAGAAGTACTGGAAGAAATGCAGAAAAGGGGAATTCCTACTGTAGTTTGGCTGACTCCGATTTTGCCGTTCATCAATGATACGGAAGAAAATATTACATCTATCCTGCATGCGTGCGTTCGGGTCGGTGTCAAAGGGATTATTGATTTTGGAATGGGGCTGACACTCAGGGAGGGAGACCGGGAATATTATTACGCCGCGCTGGACAAGCATTTTCCGGGGATGAAGGAACGCTATATCAAAAGGTATGGAAATGCATATGATCTGCCAAGTCCAAAAGCCAGAGAACTGACTGAGATATTTCAAAGAATCTGTAAGGAAAACGGGATTCTCTCAAGTCCGGAGGACTGTTTCCGGTTTATGAGTGAATTGCCGGAGAAATATCCGCAGATGAGTATATTTGACCTATAAAGAGGGAGGCTGAACATGGCATCAACAAAAGAGTATCTGGACTTTGTTCTGGAGCAATTATCAGAATTGGATGAAATCAGCAGCCGGGCGATGATGGGCGAATACATTCTATATTATCGCGGAAAGGTATTTGGCGGAATATACGATGACAGGCTTCTCGTAAAGCCGGTTCCAATGGCGGTGAAGTTGATGCCGGATGCAGAGCTGGAATTGCCTTATGATGGGGCGAAGGAGATGCTTCTGGTTGATGACGTGGATAATCAGGAGTTCCTATGCGATCTGGTTCGGAATATGTGGGAAGAACTGCCGGAGAAGAAAAGGAAGATTCCAAAGAAACCATAGGTTTCGTGGCAGAGGATTCCAAAGGGGACAGAGTGGAAAGTCTAGTGTGTTATACCTTTATCCGAAAGCCGGCAGCAAAACAGCAGCGTGTGCACAGTTGAAGCACAGGCTGCTGTCTTTGTATTGCGGAGAGAAAAGGTCGCTTCCGTGATGGAAGCGGACAATTGAACGACGCAATAGGAATGGTGGCGTGACTCCTGTCACGGTGCCGATTCCGGGCCGGATCGAGGATAGAGGTATACAAAAACCAGACAATGAGATTACTGATATTACCAATGGAGCTCTTCGCGGAAACTATGGAGAGCGGTTCGTTCAATGCTCTTTGCGCGGCTGTCACTTAAATGAAAATGGGTTGCAGTCTCTACCCTATCGTGGGGAAGATCATCGTCAAAGCCGTAGCGGTAACGAAGATATGTGCGTTCCCTGGGGGAGATCATATCCAGGGCATGATGGACTTCTTCATATGTTTCTTTTT
>OMVU01000160.1 GCA_900314565.1 uncultured Eubacteriales bacterium | reverse complement strand
CGGCGATGTAAATATGCGGCAGTATCTATCCCATGCCTGATAGACTGGGCTGAACTGCGGCCTGACTTTGCTAAACAACGATTTCCGTGCGCTGAACGCACTTCAGCGCATGGGCTGATCGCCCGGAATAATCATTTCGCTCGGAAATCCCATCGACAATCATTTTATCATACTTATTCTTTGCCGTAACTGCACAATGATATCCAAATCACATAAACTGCACAGTCACGCCGGCAGGGTCCTTAACAAAGAAGAACCTTACATACGGCACCGGGCTCTCGATCGGAGAGACTTCCATCCCGAGTGCGATCAGTTTTTCCCGCATCTTATCTGCATCACCGCAATCAAAGCCGATGGAAAGCAATCTGTTTCCCGCATCATCAGCATTCGGAGTGTCAATGATCTCTATGCAGGTATCACCCTCGCTGTCCGCGAGGAATACTATGCCGCGGCCTTTCTCTCTCAGATCACGAACGATCATCAGCCCGACTATTTCTTTGTAGAATACAAGCTCTTCTTCAAACTTATTTGTCCGTATTGTTATCTGGAGCATCTTCATCAGGCTTTCCTCCTTTTTACTTACTTCTCTTTTTTCCGTTTCATTTTCCTTTTAGTTTTTTCTGCATAGGCAGCCACCTTCGCCGCCTCAGGACACATTTTCTTTAGACTTTCAGCATTTACTGTATACCGTCGTCTGGCGCTATCAAAGAGCTTGCGAAGCCTGTCGATGTCTCCTGTGTCATATGCCCTCCGGACAAGAAAGGCATACACATCCGTCAAGCCGGGTTTGTAAGCACGCCTGCACTTCTCCCTTGCCAGCTCCGCAATCTGCTCCGCCTTGTCGGGATCGCTTTTCTCATAATAACGGATCACTTCCATGTACCGCACCGGGTCATCGCCCAGATGGGTTTCCAGGTACTGGATGTACCTTCCCTCCTCGCCAAGCTCCCGGAACAGTTTCGCGCCGTCTTTTTTCATGAAGCCGGAACCGTTCCACATGATCTCCGCAGTTTTCAGCTTCTCTTCCCTGTCCTGCGGCAGATCTCGGATCAGGTCCATCATCGGATCACTTACGCCGTATTCATCATAGTACTCGTTGTCCGTGATCTTCTGAATGATCTCTTCCCTTACTTTCCACGGTTCTTCCTGAAGGCGGCCGCTTTTGATGATTTCCTCACATATGTGCCATATCACGTCAATTTCCAGCTGATCATCAATATACGGCTCCAGGCTGAGGTCAAACAGGCTGTCCTCGATCTCCTTCCATTTCTGTTCAAGGTATGATCCTTCCGGTGCGTTCTCCTCCGCATCCACCATTTCCTGGAAATCTCTCAGGACGCCCTTCTTCTGTTCCAGGGTCAGGTGTGCGAACATCTCGTATATTCCGTAAACATTTCTCTCCATCATCTGTTCAGTTTCTCATCCAAAATCTGCCATGATCACTGTATTGCCGTGTTCTTCGATCACTTTTACGAGGTCAGAGCCCCTTAGCCATACGGTTGCGGTATTGTCGTTCGGGTGGACGCCGATCAGCCCGTCTGAAAAAGCCGAATCGAAATACAGCGTCACCTTCCTGTCCTCATCATTCAGAAGTCCAAGCGGCGTTACCGCGCCGGGGATGAGCTTCATTATATTCATCAGTTCTTCAGCGGAGGCAAAGGACAGGTTGCGCAGTCCATGTTCCTTTCTGAATTCCTTAAGGTTGACGCGCTTATCTCCCTTGACCGTGATCAGGTAGTAGTTCCGTTTCTTATCGTCCCGGATAAAAAGGTTCTTTGCATCACTGTCAGGATACGGGAGCTCGATCGCGTCCAGCTCTTCCATGTTAAACACGGCTGCGTGTTCCGTCACCTCGTAAGAGACGCCTTTGTTTGTCAGGTAATCGTAGGTTTCCTGTTTTGTCATCCCTGTCATTCCCTTCCTAAAAATTCAGATCATTTTGTGTGATGCGGTTCACCTCATCAAAATCTGCATAAGTCCCGCCAGAACAGCTGCAAGGATTGGAAACCCAACCAGTGTTCCTACCCATTTCTTCACCAGCGTCTTCCCATAAATGTATGGCACCAAATCCTCTGTACCCGGAATGATCCAGGCTTTTGTATGACCTACCCACCAACAGTCGATAAAAAGGCGGTCAAACAGACCTGAAATCATCAAGATGACAAGCATCTGCCAAAAACCTTCCCGGAAACCGGAGGCACCATTAATCCCGTAGACCATATATGGCACCAGTATCAGCGTTGGCACAAACAGTGCAGTCATAGTGATGGCCGAAGTTTTCTTTATTCTGTCCCTGGTTGTCAATCCAAGCGCTACAACACGGTCTTTTACTTCCTGTTCGTAAAAGACCACCAGTCCGACCGGACCATTTGCGATGCCTATCACGCAGATGATCAGCAGCACAAAGCACATGACGATCCCTTCAACTACCAATAACATCTCTGCTTTCTCCTCTAAATCTTCTTTTTATTTTTGGGCAGATGCACTTCCTCTATATTGACAACCCATTTTTGCAGAATCACTGGAAATACAGCCTGGATATCATATCTTTCCTTCACGCCCATGTATTCCCTAAGCCTTCTCCCTTCCAGCCTGAGAATATTGTCCCAACTCCCCACACACTCATTCAGCAAGTCTTGCGCAGCAGCTGTTTTTGCCTGCCCCTCCGGCATTTTCATATAGGCGCTGGACATACGCTTGAATCTTCGTATCTTTTTCTGCTCTGTAGTTTCATCTTCATAATCGTAACAAGGGCGTCCTTCTAAAGCGCAG
>OMVU01000164.1 GCA_900314565.1 uncultured Eubacteriales bacterium | reverse complement strand
AAGGCAGATGGAGCGGATCTCCAGGAAGCGTGACGCATTCCTGCGGGATACATTCTACAAGTATGCCCACTATATCTGCCGGACGATGGAGGAGAGAGGCCTTTCCTATCTCATCATCGGTTACAACAAAGGCCAGAAACAGGACATAGACCTTGGAAGAAGGACCAACCAGTCCTTTGTGCATGTCCCCTTCGCGAGGTTCCGCCGTATCCTGCAGACTGTCTGTGTGCGGTACGGGATCCGGGTCATCCTCCAGGAAGAGAGCTATACTTCCAAAGCCTGCTTCGGGAACGGGGACTATATCCCGACATACGGAACAGGAGATGCGGAAAACACATCCTTCACAGGAAAGAGGATAAAGCGGGGACTGTACCGTCAGGACGACGGGAAGGTCATGAACGCCGATATCAACGGAGCTGCCAATACCGGAAGAAAATATGATAAACGGATCTTCCCGGAAGGAATGGACTGCAGATATCTGTATGGAACAGTGAAGGCTCGGTCAAACGGGACAGCGGGCAGGTGTCTGCCCTGTGACCGCGTAAGCGGCACGAAGCCCCGCCTCTTAGCGATTATGCGTAGGCGGTGGGTAGTTCACTCACAGCAACTGTCAACACAACACAAATTGCAGAGGAAAAACGAATGAAAAAGAAATTATTAATACTTACCACTCTTATCATCAGCGTATACGCCCTGACCGCTTGCGGGAAAGGTAAAGAGGAAGCACCGGTTTTACCACAGGAAGCTGTTCAGGAAGCTGCCGAGGAAGCGGAAGCTGTTCAGGAAACGGTCGAGGAGACGGTCAAGGAAACAGTCGAGGCAACAGAACCCGAAAACGTCCTGGAGGATTTCGTAGGTGACATGGATCTGTCCGGTTCATGGGACGATGAGGTCAGCAAACGGGCCTCCATGGATGTCACGAAAAATGAGGATGGCAGCTACGATATCACGGTTCACTGGGGTGCAAGCGCCACAGAGACAGCGATCTGGACGATCCACGGGGAATATGATCCCACTTCCGGAATGCTTTCCTACGATGACGGCAACTACTCGATCCACACTTTTGACGACAAAGGAAATGAGACCATTTCCGGCGAAGAGAAGACGAGCGGCGCTTTCATGAAGGAAGGCGATAAACTCCGCTGGCAGGATTCCAAGAATGCAGATGCGGGATTGTTCTCTAAAACAGCTGAATAATCCTTTGGGGACAACTGAATAATAACCGCAACTAAAAACCGCCTTTACTGTCGGGTCACAATTCCGGCAGCGAGGGCGGCTTTTTTCTGCGCAGCGAGAGGAAAACTACCTCCTCACAACGTGCACAGCATTATAAATTCTTCATCATTCTCATCTGCGATCTCAAAGCCGACATTTTTGTACATTTGAACCGCATAGTTCTCTTTCTGCACGGCGAGAGAGGCCTGTTTGAACCCCTGCTCTTTCAATAGTTTGAGCATATTAAGCATCAGCCTGGTTCCAATCCCTTTTCCCCGGTACTCCGGAATCAGAGATATGGCAAAAGACGGCGTTTCATCATCCACATGGCCGTAGTCTTTCATAATTCTCGTCCATACGGCGCCCACCACATGGCCATCTGCCTCAGCAACAAGACAATGGTCCGCTGCGCCTCTGCCAAAATATTCATAATAGACCCTCAGTTCCGGCCGCTCCACTATATCCCTGGGCGGCGGTTCCACGCCCTCCGGAATGAAGATAGCCTCGTACAGGAAATCCTTTAGTAAACCGGCTTCTTCAGTACACAGTTTACGTATCAGAACGCCATAATGGACTTCGACCAAGTCCTCCACATCGACACAGCGGAAGCCGTTATCCATGAGGAGCTGCGCGGTCACGCCTGCTCCATTCACCAGAGTTCCTGTAAATGTGCCGTCGTACCGCTGCTTCACTCCGCAGCTGGGACTCCTCGATTGCAGCACGATCAGGTCCGGCTGCTCTCTTTTGGCAATCTCCAGGCACTTTGCAGCGCCGGCGCGGAACTGCGTGTCCACGATCCGGCCGTCTTTGGCGGTGACCACACCTTCTCTGATCTCTGCGGGAATGCGCGGCGTAGGCAGACCGCCCATCTGCTCAGGACAGACTGTGAGCACTTTATTTGCGTCCATCAGCCTCAGAACCTTCTCGCTGCAGTTGTTTCCGCCGTTGTATTTACAATTCTCACCTGCCAGGCAGGCGCTGACCATGATTTTCATCGATTTAGCTCCTCGGGCTATACTTCCTGTTCAGAACCCTCACTGCGCAGCCCCTTGTCTTTCTTAAGTGCTGCGCTCAGGGAATTCGGAATGCCGCGCGGTCCACGAACAGCATAGATTCCATACTCCGCCTTAAGGACGTCAAACGTAAATCTGTCCGGCGCATAGCGCTTCTGAAGCTTAATTTTCATCAAGGCTTTGATCGTGATGTATTTGTTGGTGTGGTTATAAGGAATGTCGGTTTCCAGTACCTTACATTTGTACATTACAGCCGAGTACGGCGCTGCTACGTACAAATAGACGGTATCCCCTCTTATGATCCCTGCGCCCTGCTTCCAGTTTATGATGTCCGTATCATCGAAGGCATGTATGATATCATAGTACTTCGGATTCGACGGGATGATCCATTCCTTCGGCGGCCGGATCTTCTCCTTCTTCTTCGCTGACGCCGTCGCCAAAAAGCTCATATCGATCAGGTCAAAGACCCTGTTCTCCGGCACGGTACCGTCCAGCAGAACGGAGATCCAGTGCATCTTGTTCATGTGGTAGGCAGGAATGATCCCGGTTTCCCGGATGACAATATCACGAAAGAGCATGTCATCGATCTTGAGATTGATCACATCTACATAATCCGAGCTGTGGAACCCGACCTTGTCACCCTGCACATCCATCACCAAAGCAAACCACTTATTATTATCCGCGTGCCGGAAAACGGCACTGTCCGGGGAAGTACGCCAGGGATACTCCGGCTTTACCTTATACCTGAATCCGTGAAGTTCATATGCGATAATCAGGCCCAAATCCTTTAACTGTCGCATTTATCACAACTCCACATTGATGTTGCGTTTTCACCCACCGGG
>OMVU01000166.1 GCA_900314565.1 uncultured Eubacteriales bacterium | reverse complement strand
CGATCAGATTGTAACTTGGTACTCCGATTATCTAACCGCCGACGAGGCCCGAGAAAACATTATCGAATTTGACCGGCTGCTTCCGGAATATACGTGGGTCAGCGACACAAAGAAGATCGACTGCTTGCTGTGGAGCAAGAGGTAACGGACAGACAAATCGGTATTTGCGGAGGAGACTGATGATGATTCTGCGTAAAATGACAGAAGATGAGTTTCGTGCTTTCAAAAAGTTCAGTGTCGCCGATTACGCGTCGGATCTGATGAAAGGACGAGACATGAACCCGGAGCAGGCGCTGATGGAAGCGGAAATGGAATTCGGCGCAGATCTCCCCGACGGGCTGGATACAGAATACAGCTTCATAATGAACATCGAGGACGGGAACAAAAAGAAAGTCGGATGGATCTTTTTCAAATACTATTCGCGCGAAGGTGACGGCCAATACTATGTGTTCCTCGAAGACCTGCTGATATTCGAGTCGGAAAGAAGAAGGGGTTTTGCGTCTGCGGCAATCCATGAGATGAATACACTGGCACGGCAGGACGGCTGTTCATCAAGCGTGCTCTTCGTGTGGGATCACAATCCGGAAGGGATGAGCTTGTATGAAAAATGCGGGTATAAGCCTTATAACCGTGAAGAAGGCGGAACATACATGGTGAAGGAATTGTGATCCGACGCACAGAGATCAACGAATTCCTGTTTGAGAAGATAAAGGCATGAAAGAGTGACAACTTCCCGTTTGCCGGGACGAACGGAGAAACAAACAAATCGATGTTTATGGAGACAATTATGGATAAAGAAACAATCATGGTGGACTACATCCGGGAGGCCCATGAAAAAGGTGCTTTTACCGGAACATGGTTATACGCCGAGAACGGCAAGATCGTGTCGAAGGGCGCTATCGGATTCCGTGACCCAGAGAATACACTGCCTATGCGGGAGGACAGTATTTTTGATATTGCTTCGATCAGCAAGCAGTTTACCGCAGCGGGAATCATGCTTCTGCGGCGCAGGGGGCTGCTGAGCCTTGAGGATGAGATCACGAAATATTTCCCGGAGATTCCGTATGCGGGTATAACGATCAGGCACCTCCTCACTCACACAAGCGGTTTTTCCGACTGTGATGATGATATCGAAAGAATCTTCGAGGAGGAAGGCATGATCCCGGACAATAACGTGATCCTCCGCATCCTCACGGAGTGCAGACCCGAGCTTTCATATCCGACGGGCGAAGGATTCGAGTATACCGATACAGGCTATCAGCTGCTTGCCGAGATCGCGGAAAAGGTCTCGGGTGTGCCCTTTGAGGAGTTTCTGAAGAAGAATGTATTCGAGCCCGCGGGACTGGATTCCACCCGCGTGTATCACCGCAGAAAGGACAAGCTCCAGATTGATGATCTTGCCGTCGGTCTCGTGTTTGAAAAGGGAGAGCTCATCCTCCCCGAGGATTCAAAGGCAAGGGATTACGTTCTTTCCCACGATGGAATGAACGGCAATATGGCGGTCTATTCCAATATCATTGACCTTTTCAAATGGGATCAGGTACTGCGTGAAGGAAGTCTTCTAACGCCGGAGGAGCAGAAACTGATGGTTACTCCCGCGACCCTCATCAATGGGGAACCGGCTCGCGAGGAAGGCGATGATGACGACTATGGCTTTGGTTGGGTGCTCCTCCACGACGAAAAGCTGGGACTCATCGCCTGCCACAGCGGTTATGTGCCCGGATATCAGACGTGGTTTGCACGCTATCTCGACGCGAACGCGGTGCTTGTACAGCTTTGCTGCCGTGAGTACACAGACGTCAGAGCTTACGTTGCCTTCGACTCAGGCATGGAAGCTATTGTCCGTGGGCTTAAGCCGGAACCAATCCGATCGATCGATGATATCGCCCTCCAAAGCCCCGACAAGTCTGGCTGGGAAGCCTTATGTGGAAAATACGAGCATCCGGAGGACAGTGATTTCTTCGTGGATGAGGTTTACATGAAGGAAGGCGAGCTTTATGCGAAGACGGTCGACGGTGACGACGAAATGGAATTCCGCCTCTATCCCATCGGCGAAAACAAGTTCGGCCGTAAAGCTGGGATGCTGGAGTTGACCTTCGGCGACGAATGTCTGATATACGACGATTATTCCTGCAAAAAGCTGTAAGCGACCGACTTACAAATTCCAGTTTGTCGTGCTCCCCGGCGGGCCTTTCACAGCCCAGCCGGGGAGCTTTCATTACCGTTCTTGATCGTGATCCTTTTCCTGCGACGATCTTTCAGTCATAGTTCCGGGCGTACTCTTCCAGCAGCTTCTTCTGGTTGGTGATGGAGTTGGACTCGCCCTGCAGCTCATCGTCCTGGCTGAGACGCTCGTACAGGGCGGTGATGGTTGCGTTTCTCAAATCGCTCCCTCCTTGTTTTCTTGATCATCTACCTCGCTTTCCCGTGACGGAGTAAGATGTCACGTACACTATGTCACACCTGATGCCAGAAACAGTTAAGCACTTGAAAAAGTATCTCAAAGCAAAGGAAAACCGCGTAGCCACATCGACTACGCGGTATCCCCA
>OMVU01000191.1 GCA_900314565.1 uncultured Eubacteriales bacterium | reverse complement strand
CTTGGCCTTCGCGAAGATGAAATCAAGTTTCGTCATATTCGCCGCGTTGTCCTTGAGAGCCATGAGATTGTCCGCCGCCTCTGCGGAGAGAGAAGCCAGAACCTTCTCAATCTCCTGCTTCTCCTGAAGCGTAAGCTCTCGGATCTGGTTGTTTAGATTAACGATGGCAGCGGGCTCTATGAAAAGAGTGGAACCGCTGGCACTCTGGTCATGGACAATGCCTTGCACCTGATTCTTATACTCGGACTTAATGGGAATACAGTAGCGGTTCCCGCGCATGGTCACGACACTGTCCTGCAGATAAGGTGCCAGAGTCACATTGACCATTTTATTGAGCTGCTGATGGATCCTTCCACTGGCCTGGCTGATCTCCCTGCGCACTCTGCGAAGGCCCGGGCTCGCCTCGTCGGCAGGTCGAAGAGAATATTGTCCTCGGGCTTTATCTGTTCATTGCTCCCAAGAGCGGAAACGCCTCTTCCGCCGGACTCCGTTGTGCCGTATTCCTGCACGCGCCCCACATTGTCAAGAAAAGAAGCCAGATGAAGCAGCTCTGCCGCTGTCAGTGTGCTTCCGATGGAGAGAGCGCCGAAGGTATAACCGAAGTCCCTGTTGGAACCGAAATTCACATTTCCTTTCCGGATCAGAAGCTGCAGCGCGGCGTCTGTCTCCTCCTGGGCAAGGCGGATGTCCGCCAGATTGTCCATCGGTCTTAAGTCTCTGCATAACGCCTTGGCCGGCGCGGAGTTGGCGTTCTCCGTCAGCTTTTCGATGATCTTATTGAATTCAACAATGTGTAAAACTTTATCGTTCATGGAAATCGTGATTCTCCCGGATTATTTGATGATCGGTATTTCGCAGGTTTGCCCATGGGGATAGTATAGCACATCTGCGACGGTTCTTTTCAATTTCCTGCGGTCGGGGTATACTTTAGAAAAATGTGAACTGTAGTAAGGACATAACTATGAGCAATGAACATCCCGACCGGGAAGAATACAAGCAGGACAACCTGCAGGAAATAAAACAGAATACGGAAACCGGCGGTACTCCCAATTCAACAAAAAGCGCCCCCGCAACAAAAAGAAAATGATGCGCCAGATGATGAACATCGCCATTATGGCGGCAGTTTTCGGAGCGGTAGCCTGCCTGTTCTTCCTGCTTCTGGAGCCGATCTTTACCAGAATGCTGTATCCGGAGGAAGCGGTGACCGGCGTTACATATCCCGAGGAGACGGAGACCGAAGAGCTGACGCCCGAAGAAATGCTGGTCAATGAAGAGGAGAAGGCCGCTACAGAAGAGCAGGAGAGGATCCGGCAGGAGGTGGAGCGCATCCTGCGGGATAAGGACCGGGGAGCAAGGGCGTACGAAAACCTCTACGGAGCGCTGCGCTCTGTAGCGATGGACTCCCTATATTATCTTGTGGACGTGTCGGAGATATCATCGGATACAGACTGGTTCAATGATCCCTATGAGACGAGAGGTACAGTTTCAGGAATCATAATTGCCAAAACAGACTCGGAAGCTCAGCTTCTGGTATATTCGCCGGGCATCAACGCCGCGCAGACAATTCAGGTAACCTTTTACGACGGCTTCTCCGTTGAGGGAGCGATCCGTTCCTATGACCGCGTATCCGGCTTTGCAGTGCTCAGCGTAAGTCTGGAAGGAATGGGTCCGGAATCAAAAGAGAAACTCGGAACAGCGGTGCTGGGATCTTCTTCGCCCTCCGTAGTGCTCGGAAGACCGGTGATCGCTGTGGGAAGGCCTACAGGAAACAGCGGCAGCATTTCCTATGGGGCGATTACCTCTGCGAGTGCAAATCTGCCGATACAGGATTCCGGTTTTGTTCAGCTCACAACGGATATTTACGGCAGCAAGAACGCCTCCGGGGTGCTGATCGATCCGGACGGCCTTGTGATCGGGATCATCGATTCCATGCACGGAAGACCCGACATGCCTAATATTCTCTCACGGAGACCAAACAGCTGATAGAAAAATTATCAGCGGGAGGCAAAAAAGCGTATCTTGGTGTACAATGTACAGATGTGCCGGGTGATGTGCGCTCCAGAATGAATATACCGGACGGAGTTTATCTGAGCGGAGTGGCGGATGATTCTCCCGCAATGAACGCAGGACTTCAGAAGGGAGATGTGATCACCAATATGGGTGAGGAGGAAGTGCATTACAGCGCGGCGATCTCCCGGATCCTTTTGGAGAACGAAGCCGGGTCTGAGATTTCTATTACTCTCCTGCGTCCGAGCGGAGAGGGCTATACGGAAATGGAGCTGAATGTCACACTGGAGTGATAAAACCGGCACAGATCATATATTATAAAATCATAATATTAGAAACGAGGAACAATCAGGAATGCGATATATTCAGGAACTTCACGAGGGAAGCAGCGTCAAGGACATCTATTTGTGCAAGAAGAGAATGTCGCTTGTAACCAAGAACGGGAAAAACTACGAGAGTCTTACACTGCAGGACAAGACCGGCATTATCGACGCCAAGATCTGGGATCCCAACAGCATGGGAATCGGAGAGTTCGAGGAGCTGGACTATGTGGACATCGCAGGAGATGTAGTCTCTTTCCAGGGACATCTGCAGCTTAATATCAAAAGAGCGCGCAAATGCCATGAAGGAGAGTACAATCCGGCGGATTACGTGCCGGTATCGGACAAGAACATCGACGATATGATGGGAGCCATCGGCAAATACATCGACAGTGTTAAAAATGAGTATCTGCAGCGGCTTCTCAAGGCTTTCTTTGTGGAGGACAAAGAGTTTATCGAGGACTTCCGCATGTCTTCCGCCGCCAAAAGCGTGCACCATAGCTTCGTCGGCGGACTTGCGGAGCACACTCTGGGCGTCACGAACCTGTGTCATTTCTTCTGCAGGAATTATCCCTACCTGAACAGAGACCTGCTGATCACGGTAGCCCTTCTTCATGACATCGGCAAGACCAAAGAACTCTCCAAATTCCCCCGCAACGACTAC
>OMVU01000169.1 GCA_900314565.1 uncultured Eubacteriales bacterium | reverse complement strand
TCCACTCGCCTCAGATAAGGTTTCGTGGAGATCCTTCCGCACTGTTTTCAAATTCTACTTCTTGATGAGAGACGGTTTCAGCAGGACTTCATCATGTGGTACATGGTGGAGTCCGAGCTTTTTCATAAAGCTTTTGTCAAGTAATAACGGCGCCAGACCATATGGAGTCGATCCGTTCAGGCTATCCCTCGCGAAGCTGTTGATGTGATTGCACATGGCAAGCACCTGCTCTTCAGAGAGCCTGTCGAAGCTCTTTCCCTTAGGGATGATGTAGCGGATGAACTCATGGTTCTTCTCGATCGGACCCTTTTGCCAGGACTTGTTCGGATCACAGTAGTACACGCTTGTACGAACTACTCCATCATCATCCAGTTCGATGAGATGAGGGTTCTGAAACTCGGACCCGTTGTCCGTCAATACTAGAGGAAACAGCTTGCGGAACAGTCTGCTGCCGAGCCTTGCCTCGAGAGTGTCAAAGGCCGCTTTGACCTCCACCTGACGCTTCTCCTCAAGGAGATACATAAGCATCACATGGCAGCTGCAGAAGTAGATGGTCAGGAGGACCTTGCCTCCGACCTTGCCCTCTACGGTGTCCATCATGACCGGCTTGATCTCAGGATGCTCCCCGAGGTACTTGAGGTAGTCCTCGTAGGTGCGGCCTTCCCGGTACTTCGGGATCGGCTTGTCCTCATCGCGCTTCTTACGCTTCTTGTATCTGACCTTGCGTGGAAGATCGATGTTCTTGATGGAAAGAGCGTTGCGTTCGATGTAGTTGTACAGAGTGCGTCTGCTGCAAGGCAGCTCCCGGGCATGCGTCGAATATATATGCGCGATCGACTGCCCTTTCAGGATCAAAGGCTTGACGATAGAATCGATCCGCTCGAGTTCATCGGGAGTCTGGTTGATCCCGCGCCTGCTCTCTACCAGTTGCTCGCGATAGGAGTCGTCAGCATGCTTTGCTCTGTAGAACATTTTGTCGTATGAGCAATTGCGCACTCTGTGGCAGCCATTGCAGACATATGGCGCTTTCTTCAGTTTCGGGCATGTGCCGGGAACATACTGATTGCAATACATTGTGCAATTTGTGAGCTTGCATTTGGAGCAGTAGCCTTCTCCGAAGCAGTACTTGTCAAGCGAGCACAGTTTTGTGATCGTGCAACTGTCTTCAAGAGCGCAGTGTCCGCCATACTTGCCGGATTCGATCATTGGCTTTTCGAATCTGCGCTTTCTAATCTCTTTTGAGATAGTGGTTGGATCCTTCTTGAGATAGCGGGACATATCCTTGAAGGTTAGTCCGCGTTCAAGCGCTGTCTGGATGTAGATCCTGTCATCCAGAGTCAGGTGTGTTCCTGTATGTTCTGTTACTTTGATCATGGTTTTTCCTTTCCCGTGCGGAAGGGTCAACCTTGTTAGCAGATTATACTGGAACTTTGTGCAAAACTAACTTCCGATTTTTGCGCCTGAGCGGAAATTCTTTATTCAATCAAACAGCTTAAAGGAAAAAGTAATTTCTACATAATACCGTGAATAAGCCCTGCCAGCGACTTTTCACGAAAATAAGTGATGTCAGCACCTGAAAAATAATGTAAAATTCAGGCAACCACATAAGGCTATGGCCACGACAAAAAGGCGGAGCAGTGAAAAATGTAAAGCTTATTTCTACGCAAAACTTCGCCGGGAACGAGACGATTCAGTTGTCCGGTCAAGCCTGTCTGCGGTCAAATCAAAGAATTATTTTTTGAGAAGTGCTGGCTTAAGGATCACTCGGTCTGGGGAGACTTTCCGTAATCCTAAAGAGGTCAGCACTTTTTCACTTAACAGTAATTCTGCCAAATCGAAGGGTGTCTGTCCGTTGAGTCCGTCTCTGGCGACAGAGTTGATGTGGCAAGTCATGAGTTTAACATCCTCGGAAGTGAGCTTGCTCATGCTCCGACCTTTAGGGATGATGTAGCGAATGAACTCATGACTTTTCTCCAATCGACCCTTCTGGTTGGACTTGTAAGGATCGCAGTAAAAAACGCGAGTACGCCTTTTTCTATTGGCAGTCATCTCGATCGACCATGGATCCTTGAACTCAGGACCGTTGTCGGTGAGTATGATCCTGAAAGTCTTGCGGAAGACTACAGGACCCAGACGATCATAAAGCATGTCGAAAACATCCTGAACAGATTTCTGTGTACATGAAGGGAGAAGAAAGATCAGCATGAATGACGACTTCCTTAAGAGAAGCGTCATAAGGCACTTGCCTGCATCACGGCTGCCTTTGACTGTATCCATCTCAACGACCTCATAGTCTGGGAACGTCTCGGTGTACTTGAGGAAATCTTTGTAGGTGCGACGGTTACGGTATGCATAGTTA
>OMVU01000171.1 GCA_900314565.1 uncultured Eubacteriales bacterium | reverse complement strand
TCAGCTGATCACTGTCAAGAATAATTATGTACTGTTTGTGTATTTTGTGTATATTCAGACCTCTCCGCTTTATATATCGCCTGTCCGGAGTATACATCCGGAAGTTTGACAGTTTAACCACCTGATTTCTGCATGTTAATACCCATCAAACCATTGTAAAGACTGGATTTCCAGTCTTTTATTTTTGTCAAATTTTATTGTTTTAATTGTGGCTATTTGTGGCTATGTATGATATAATGGCCTTGTGGAGGTGCTGCCGCTATGAAACTTACCGTTAGCAAATCAAAAAATTCAGCCTCTTTCTACGTTCAGAAAACAATCCGCAAGAAAAGCGGGCCTACTACTATCACCGTTGAAAAGCTCGGAAATCTTGATGAGGTCCGGACGAAAGCCGGTGGAAAGGATCCCTATGTATGGGCTCAGGAGTACGTCAATGAACTCAACCGCAGGGAATACGAAGAACAGAGGCAGATCATTGTAAGCCGTTCCCCGTCCAAACTCCTGAAGAAGGGGGAAATGCATTCATTCAACTGCGGGTATCTGTTTCTGCAGAAGATCTATTACAGCCTGGCCCTTGATAAGATCTGCAAAAATATATCGTCCAGATATTCTTTTGATTATGATCTTAATGACATCCTTTCCCGGCTTGTATTCACAAGGATTCTGTATCCTTCATCAAAGCTCTCCGCTGTAAAGCAGTCCTCTGCCTTTGTTGAGCAGCCTTCCTTCAAACTCCACGATGTTTACCGCGCCCTCTCGGTCCTGGCAAAGGAGAATGATTTCATACAGGCTCAGCTCTACAAGAACAGTCAGAAAGTAATTGAGAGAAGGAAAGATATCCTTTACTACGACTGCACCAACTACTTCTTTGAGCTCGAGCAGGAAGACGATCTGCGGCGCTACGGCAAAAGCAAGCAGCATCAGCCGCTCCCAGTCGTCGGAATGGGGCTGTTCATGGATCACGATGGAATACCGCTGGCTTTTGATATTTACCCTGGCAGCCAGAACGAGCAGCCCACTCTCAAGCCTCTGGAAAAGAAGGTTCTCAATGACTACGGCCTGGGGAGCGTAATCGTATGCACGGATGCCGGCCTCTCTTCAAAACCAAACCGTAAATACAATGACCTGACTCTCGGAGGTATTCCCATTCGTAGCTTTATTACCACACAGTCTATAAAACAGCTTCCAAAGGATCTGAAAGATTATGCTCTTGATCCAAAGGGCTGGCATCTTATCGGGCGTGATGAGAGCTTTGATATTTCTGGCCTTGATGAAGACAGGTACTATGACTGCACTTTTTATAAGGATAAATGGATAAAAGAAGATATTTCCGTAAAGAAGGAAAGAAAGGGCGCAAAGCCCTTGGAACAACATCTCATTGTTTCTTTCTCCATGAAATACAGGAATTATCAGAGAAAGATCCGTCAGGGTCAGATCGAGAGGGCACAGAAACTGATAAACAGCGGGAGATACAAGCAGCGCAGCAAAAATCAGAATGATCCGCACCGCTTCATAGGATGCGAAACAATGACCGCCGATGGCGAAGCATGTGAGAAGGAAGTTCCGTATCTTGATACTTCAGCTATTGCTGATGAAGAGCAGTATGATGGTTTCTATGCTGTCTGCACCAATCTGGATGATGTAAGCGTTGATGAGATCATAAAGATCAATAAAGGCCGATGGGAAATCGAAGAATGTTTCCGGATCATGAAGACAGAATTCAAGGCCCGTCCTGTATACCTGCAGAAGGAGGATCGGATCAGGGCACATTTCATAACCTGTTACATTGCTCTGTTCATCTTCCGGATACTGGAGAAAAAAATCTGTGAAGAATACACCTGCGAAGAGATCATCGATACACTCCGGGACATGAAGATGTATCGGCCTGGTGAAAAGCAGGGATATCTTCCTGCCTATACCAGAACGGACCTGACAGACATACTCCACGAGACGTTCGGATTCCGCACTGATTACGAAATACTTACAGATATAAGCATGAAAAGAGTTATTCGCGAAACAAAGAAAAAGTAATAAAAAGTAATAATATATAGCTACATTTTTGCTAGATCAAAAGAGCGGATAATGCCCAGAAATAAAGGCATTTCCGCTCTTTTACTGTCAAAGATGGGTGATGCCGCTTTGCACGTTCCTGGTTCATCAGGAAGGTCACGGCATTCCCCCCATCCGCCTCCGCAATCTGCAAGCCAAACAGAAGGCCGAGGGCGCCCATTCCGAAAACTGCTGTCCTTTTGATTTCCATCTCCACTGTCCTCTCTCAGTTGTCAGTGTCTTCTCTGGCCA
>OMVU01000173.1 GCA_900314565.1 uncultured Eubacteriales bacterium | reverse complement strand
GGTGGATGCGGGAAGAAGTTTTTCCATCGGGCTTACGGAATGATTCATAGATATAGACATCCTTGTTTCCAGCTTTTCCGGTGACAGCGACATACATAGGTAAAGCCCTCCATAAACTATTATACCACACAAGCACAGACTAGCACAATACAATCAGATAAATTTGACAAAAAAATAAGCCGGAAACCGGCTTAAATCAAGGATTGTGTTAAGATGGGACTATTCAGAAAGTGTCAAACTCTCGAGATACTGCACAAAACATATAAAATCACGCTCAATATTGCGCATAAAATTTGAATGATGACGAACAATTGCCAGGGACGACAGAAGGAAAATCAAAATATGCGTAAAATAATCGAGAAAATAATCGAATAATTGTGCTAAATGATTATGGCCATGGTATAATCCCGTCTTTGACAGTTTGAAGAAATGAAACTGGCCACAAGCCCTTTGCTTATAAGGCTTATGGCCAGTTCTTTTATCGTTTCGATTGTGCTATATTTTTTCTATTTTGCGATCTTCTGAAATTTTTCTTTGCGATGCGGCAGTCACTTCCTTGGTAGTCTTGATGATGCTGCGCATCTTCGATCTGGTTATATATTCATAGTCTGTCTGAAATCCGAATTCCCGATGGAGTGCATCCGTGATCTCTGTCCTTCGATAAGATGGAATGTATCCTGACACACTGGAAAGCCTTGTCACATTCATTCCGGATAGCGTATCCAAAATCTGCCGGCAGGTGTATTTCCTGTCCAGTTTCTGTTCCAGCAGCCGGTAGACCAGCAGTGCCGTAAAGCAGGTGAGGAAATGCGCCCTGATGCGGTCATCCCGCTGGAGATAGACCGGACGCGCCTCGAATTCAGTCTTCATTATCCGGAAACATTCCTCGATTTCCCATCTTCCTTCGTTAATCTTTATGATCTTCATCGGGTCATCGTCGAGATTTGTGACCACGGCATAGAAACCGTCATACTGCTCCTCGTCCCGGATCCTGTCTTCATCAAGCTCATAGACATGCTTTTCTGCAATCTCACCATCTTTTGTCAAAGATGTTTTCATGACAAAGCGGTATGGATCGTTCTCGTTTTTCCCTTTCCGAATCTTTCCATTTCCGTCGATGATCTTCTGCGCACGGCTGATCTGTTCATTCCGGATTCGGCGCTGATATGCCTTGTATTTTGGAGAGTAGGTGACGATGAGCGTTTCCTCTATTCCGGCGCTGCCGAATGGGATCTCCTTGTAGTAGACCGTATCCCGGACAACCGGGTCCGTCTCATCCAGAAGGCTCAGATCAACGGCTTTTCCGGAACCGGGAGCCCTGAAACCGGCCGGCCGCAGAGCGGTATCCCGATCTTCCTTCTTCATCTTTTTCAGGGACTGCGTGATGACATAGCCCATGCCACTGTTGTTGTTGAACTTCCGGTTCTGCCGGCTTCCGAGGCCGGAATCGGAGCAGAAGATGAATTTTGAACATCCGAAGTCCCCGATTACCTTTTTTTCAAGCGGGCGCAGGCTTAGCTGCTCGTTCTGATTGCCGGGATAGGTGCTGAAAGTGAGCGGAATGCCGTCCGCGTCCATGAACAATCCCATACCGATGATGGGGTTTGGGCGATGCTCCTTACTTTTACCGTAATGGGCATCGCCCCGCTCCTGCTCGATCTCGAAGTAATAGTTCGTGCAGTCGTAATAAAGAACAGAGCGGTTGCGGCGGTGTATAAATCCGGAGTTCCTGTAAAGTTCTGACTGAATAAAATCGGATTCCTTCGCTATGACAGACAGGGCCCGGTAAACATCTTCCATGCCATACTTCGGCGGCTCGAGAAGATGGCGGCAGTATTCATAACTGGAAAGTTTGCTCGAAGGACAGAGAATACGCGCATAGACAAGGTCTGTGAAAACCGACTCCAGATCATACTGAAACCGGTACTTATCCCGGATCCTGCGGCAGATCTGCCGGATACGAAGATCCGTACAGATCTTCTGGAGAAACAGATATCCGACATTAAAAGAGCGTTCCTCCCCGGGCGGAATACGGGAAGCCTGATGGAAGGTAATGGATACGGAGCCGGAATTCTGCCGGTATTCTTCGGTATCTTTCTTTGCCTCCTCCCTGGCCCATGCCATCAATGCATCCTCAGAATCATCGAAGGTGCGGAGAAGATCGTTGTACTTGCCAAGCTTGCGGTGGATGCGGGAAGAAGTTTTTCCATCGGGCTTACGGAATGATTCATAGATATAGACATCCTTGTTTCCAGCTTTTCCGGTGACAGCGACATACATAG
>OMVU01000174.1 GCA_900314565.1 uncultured Eubacteriales bacterium | reverse complement strand
CCATTTCATTATACTGTAGTAATACTTCTTGGCGAATACCGGAACGTCCACATAAACCGGTTCCTCGTAGGTCTCCGTGTGGTACTCCGTCCTGTAGCGCGGCACCTGGTGCTCGATCTCCTCGTAGTAGCCGTTCCCCAGGTCTCTGTACTCGATCTCCGTGTCATAACCGTCCAGGACCTGCTCGGAGACTTCCCTCGTCCGGGTCTCATAGTGATCCAGAACGTGATTGTAGGTGTAGACCTCGTCGCGGCTTGTGACATCCCAGGCTCCGTCCGGAAGATTCCAGCTGCTGTCCTTCACCTCCTGATAGCGCTCGATGGAAATAGACCTCTCCCAGGACTTGGCATCCACATGCAGTCCCTTGGTCTTGGGCATCATCAGGTAGATCAACAGTCCGGCCGCGATGATCAGCGCGATAAACAGCGGAAGCCTGCTCCTGCCCGCTCCTGCCTTGGAGATATTGGCGCCTTCAGCTTCACGCCTGGCTTCCTCACGCTTCTCCTCACGCTCTCTGTCCTTCTCCTTGCTTTCGAAGTAGTTGGCTTCACTCTCTGCCCTTGCGGCGCCGCAGGCGGTGCAGAATTTGCTATCGTCAGGATTAAGCGTGTTGCAGTACGGACACAGCCAGTCCGGATTCTTATTGATCTCGTCCGGATCCTTCACATACTCTTTAGGTCCGGCCATATAAAAGGTAATATCCTTGCCGCGGGGTTTACCGCATTTGGGGCAGATCTTGACCTCTCCGGAGATCCTGTCCGCGCCGCAGTAATCGCAGTCCCAGCAGCCGACCACTATTTTTCCCATATCTATCCTCAATATTGTCATACAGGACCCGCCCGCGGAATACCGCGCTGCGCGTCAAGGCCACTGCTACGTCTACATTCTATCATCATTCCATAAAAGGCGCTATAGTACTCATTAACTACACTATATTTCTTCCGGGGCTTGACTTAAATGTTATAATTTGCTAACCTCGTTCTTGCAGCAATTTTATACTTCTACGTTGAAATTCTTAGGAGAAAGAAATGAGCCCTTCATCCGCGGCAAAACAGCGGAGGCCGGGCCGTTTTGCCGAAGGAGCAGCACTCTCAGGTGCCCGCATAAGCGGGCGGCGACTAAGAATGGATGTAGCTCTGGAGAATCTCGTGATCGAGTACCGAAGGTGCAAGGCTGAGCCGTAAATGCGGCGCATGCTGAATCTCTCAGGTAAAAGGACAGGGTGTATGACCGGCTAACAGCCGCGTTATTTACTTGTGCGCAGTGAGACCGCCGGAGCGATTCCGGCGGTCTTTTTTTCCTCCGGTCCGTAGAATACAGCTGAGCACAAACTATTAGCGAAAACGGAGGAAATAAAGAAATGTTATTGCAGCTTGTGCAGACTATCAACGCTTATCTTTCAGATTATGTGCTGGTCATTTTATTGATCGTGGTCGGTCTCTGGTACACAGTCAAAACAAGATTTGTCCAAATACGCTTTTTCCCGGAAGGAATAAAAAGTGTGTTTGGAAACATCTCGCTCAACGGCAAAAAGCATGAGAGCGGAATGAGTTCTTTCCAGGCCCTCGCCACCGCGATCGCCGCCCAGGTCGGAACCGGTAATATCGTAGGGGCTTCCGGCGCTATTTTGACCGGCGGACCCGGCGCGATCTTCTGGATGTGGGTCATTGCGTTCTTCGGAATGGCGACTATATATGCGGAAGCCGTCCTCGCGCAAAAGACAAGGATCAAACACAAAGACGGCAGCATCCTGGGCGGACCCGTTTACTACATCACCACCGCGTTCAAAGGATCTTTCGGCAGGTTCCTCGCCGGTTTCTTCGCCGTCGCGATCATTCTCGCTTTGGGATTCTTCGGCTGTATGGTGCAGTCCAACTCCATCGGTTCCACCTTCCAGACGGCCTTCGGCGTTCCGTCCTGGATCGTCGGCATCGTCCTGGTCGTGATCTGCGCGGTCATCTTCATCGGCGGAATGAACCGCCTGGCTTCCGTAACAGAGAAGATCGTCCCGATCATGGCAGTCATCTTCATCATCGGCGGTATCGTAGTTCTCATAGCCCGCATCACTTACATTCCGGCGACCTTCGCTATGATCTTCAGGTATGCCTTCACGCCCCAGGCTATCATCGGCGGAAGCTTTGGTATGGCGAAGACAGCCGTTTCCCAGGGGGCCAAACGCGGGCTCTTCTCCAACGAAGCCGGCATGGGTTCCACTCCGCACGCTCACGCGCAGGCCAATGTGAAAAGTCCTCACGAGCAGGGCGTCGTCGCTATGGTCGGCGTCTTCATCGATACTTTTATTGTCCTGACGCTGAACGCGCTGGTCATCATCTCTACGCTCTACACGGCTGACGGCGTACTTGCAAACGGTTACTCACAGAGCAGCGTCAACGCGGCGGGCGAAGCGATCGTAAAATCCAACCTGGCGCAGACCGCCTTCAGTACGGTATTCGGCCAGGGCTTCGGAAGCGCCTTCGTCGCGGTCTGCCTGTTCTTCTTTGCCTTCTCCACCGTACTTAGCTGGAATATGTTTGGCAAGATCAACGTCATCTATCTCTTCGGGCAGAAGGCTGTCCGCGTCTACGAAGTCATCGCGCTGGTATTCATCTTCCTCGGAACACTCGCCTCCTCGCCTCCAACGACCTTGTATGGGAGCTCTCCGACATGTTCAACCAGCTGATGGTCATTCCCAACGCCATCGCGCTCCTCGCTCTCACCGGCATGGTCGTCGCGAGCATAAAGGAAAAATAAGGCTCTGAATCAGCAGCCGCGGCAGAGACACTCCTTCACAGGGGTGTCTCTTTTTGTGTTTAAATGCTAAATTTCATCAATTTTTAGAGAAATTTAATGATTTTATCCTTTTTCTATGGAAAAAAAAAAGATTCTCTGTTATCATACGTCCGTAAAAATCACATTAATGCGGGACCCGATCGTCCCAAATAGAAAGGGGAAAAACTCTATGGAACAGTTTTTCAA
>OMVU01000176.1 GCA_900314565.1 uncultured Eubacteriales bacterium | reverse complement strand
ATTTCGCAGTAAGTAAGCGTCCTTTTTTGTTGCAGAAAAATGAGGAAAGGAGGAGAGCAGATGGAGTTTGACTATTTCTACGGACCGGAAGATGCCGAGTATTGCCCGGAAGCACAGCTGCAACCTGCGCCGCCTGGACTTTCAACAGGAGCAGGGACTGATGAGCTGCCTGCCGCTGGCACAGAATCTGATCGAGATCGAACGTGGTCTGACAACCAGCAGTACAGCGATTTTCGTGCCGTTTACGACACAGGAACTGTTCCAGAGCGGCAGAGAAGCCCTCTATTACGGCCTGAATGCACTGTCGAACAACCTGATCATGGTGGACCGGAAGCTTCTGAAGAATCCCAATGGCCTGATCCTCGATACGCCGGGTTCCGTTAAATCTTTCAGCGCCAAGCGCGAGATCGCCAATGCATTCCTTGTAACGGATGACGACATCATCATTTCCAATCCGGAAGCAAAGTATTCCCCGCTAGTGGAGAGACTGGGCGGCCAGGTGATCAAAGGCCTCTGGGCAAAGATTCCTGCCGATGGGCACACAACCCTCACCAAGCCGTATCTGGCCGGTCAGAGTGAAGACGGCAAGAATATCTGGAAGGATGAGAAAACGACAGTCATCAACCGTGAGCTGAAATCCATGGTCGAGTTCTACAAAAAGGATCTGGTCCCGAAATACGATATTCCGGAGCTCTGATCCGGAGGGCAGCGCATGCTGCCCCATACATATGAAACAGGCTGAAAAGCCTTCTCACATTGACAAACAGGGCAATTCAGAGTAAACTACGAGCACAGGTGCGAAACTTTAAAAAATTTTTAATTTCGGAAGTGGTGTTATGAACTATATTGAAAGACCAGAATACATGCAGCGGCTTCTTGATCTTATGGGAACCCCGGATATCAAGATCATTACCGGAGTGCGCCGCAGCGGCAAGTCGGAACTGATGAAGGCATATATCCGCAGAATCAGAGAGATTCAGCCGGAGGCCAATATAATCTTTGTGGACTTCTTTGATCTGAAATATGAAGGATTAAAGGAATACCATGCTCTGTATGATTACATTGAAAGCCATTATGCTGCCGGAAAACAGAACTATGTATTCGTGGATGAAGTACAGCTTTGTGAGAAATTTGAGCTGGCGATCAACAGCCTGCATACTTCGCGGAAATATGATCTTTATATCACCGGTTCCAATGCTTTCCTTCTAAGTTCTGATCTGACAACGCTGTTTACAGGGCGCTATATTGAGATCCATGTGTTCCCGTTCAGCTTCGCGGAATTCTGCCGTTACTATGCAGATGAGCAGGATACAGCAAAGCTCTTTGATGATTATGTGATCAAAGGCGGTCTGGCTGGCTCTTATGAATACCGCACGGAGAGGGACCGGACAAACTATATCAGAGACGTTTACGATACGATCATCAACCGGGATCTGGTCACGAAGTATCATTTGCCGGATACGACAACGCTGGAGCATCTGGCAGAGTTCATGATGGATAACGTATCCAATCTGACTTCGCCCAACAACATCAGTGATACACTGACGGCAAATGTGGTTGTGACCAATCACAAGACTGTCGGAAACTATATCAAATATCTGTGCGATGCGTATGTTTTCTATGGCGTGCGCCGATATGACATCCGCGGAAAGAAATACCTGAAGACTTCCGTGAAATACTATCTGAGTGATACTGGCATACGATTTGCCAGACTTGGCAGACGTAATCTTGATTACGGACGGATGTATGAGAATATTGTCTGTATCGAACTGATGAGAAGAGGCTATGAAGTCTACGTTGGAAAGCTGTATCAGAAGGAAGTGGATTTTGTGGCAGTCCGCGGCGATGAAAAGATGTATATCCAGGTCAGCGATGATATCTCACGCCCGGAGACCTTTGAACGGGAGTATGATCCCCTGCTCAAGATCAAGGATGCGTATCCAAAACTTATCCTGGCCAATACCAGACATGAGACCTATGACTATGAAGGCATCAAGATTCACAATTTATCAGACTGGCTGCTGAAGATTGAATAAAGGCAGCAAGTGAGTGATGGAATTAAGCAAATCGCAGTTTGTCGATATCTTCCTTCTTGAACAACTATTGAGACTGTGGTCTTGATGTCACGGATTGAGAAATAAAGTGTGAAAGAATGGCTTAAAACAAGGC
>OMVU01000177.1 GCA_900314565.1 uncultured Eubacteriales bacterium | reverse complement strand
CGGGTTTTCGACAGTTGAATAGAGTATAAATCGCTAAAAACCGCCAAATGGCGGTCTTTTTTTGTCAAATTACGCCAATTTATATGTTGTATGGTGTTGTGTTTATCTATATATTGTGATATAATGAGTGAATGAAGTTATGGTTTGATAGAAAATCAAAAGATCCGACTTACTTTATCCAACAGGGATTTCGTAACGGAAAAAAGACATCTACCCGGAACGTCAAACGGATCGGGAAACACTCGGAGCTACTCGCTATCACAGATGACCCCCTTGCTTACGCAAAGGAACAGGTGGCGAAATATAATGAGGAGATGAAAAATACCAAAGTCTCTATGGATCTTTCCATTGACTTTGACAAAAAGGTCAGGGCTTCCGATGATGTCGTTTCCGCTTCTGCCCTGCGGAACATTGGCTATTATTACCTCCAACACATTTACCACGATCTTCAGATCGGCTGCTTTTTCAAAGATGTCTCTAATGACAGAAAGATTGAATTCGATCCGAACCTTGTGAACCGTTTTCTTACCTGCGCACGTATTCTTTCTCCTGCGTCAAAGCTCAGGACCCACGTTCACTTAACGGATTATTACGAACAACCCGACTTTGATTATGTCCATATCCTCCGCACGATGGATCTTATGGAAGAAAACTACGAGGAATATATCCGCCACCTTTACAAGAACAGCTCCAATGTAGTGAAACGGAATACCTCTGTCTGCTATTACGACTGCTCCAACTTTTACTTCGAGATCGAATCTCCCGATCTTGATTATGTTGATGAGGTGACCGGAGAAGTTATCAGCGGTTTTCGGAAATACGGCATGTCTAAAGAGCACCGTCCCAACCCGATCGTTGAGATGGGCCTTTTCATGGATTCGGACGGTATCCCTCTTTCCATGTGCCTCGTGCCCGGGAATCAAAGTGAACAGACAACGGCGGTGCCTTTGGAAAAGGAACTTTCCCATATGCTGAAAGGCAAGTCCTTTATCTATTGTGCGGACGCAGGGCTCGGTTCCTACCATATCCGCAACTTCAACTCCATGGGCGGGCGCGCTTTTATCGTAACGCAGTCTATCAAAAAGCTTTCCGACATACTGCAGCAGGCTGTTTTCAGTGATTGCGATTATCGGCTCCTTTCTTCCGGCGATCCTGTTTCACTGCAGGAAATGAAAGAGTTTGACCGGAAGGATGATGCAAACCGGGCACTTTACCTTGATAAGATTTTTAAGGTCATACCTGCGGATAACCTGATCGATCTAGGACTTTACGACGAAAAAAAGTTCAAAAACGGAAAGACAAAGCAGGTGAAGGTGAAAGGGCTGCTCCCGCAGAAACTGATCATCACTTTTTCGAGAAAAATGATGGAATATCAGCGTTATATCCGGAACCGCCAGATCGAAAGGGCGAAGAATCTGCTGAAGAACATCGATCCAGAGACCTATAAGAAGGGTCCCAATGACGTGACCCGGTTTATAAAGCGTAATTCAAAAGGAAAGAATGGGGAAAAAGCGGTCGATCAGTACGTGCTGGATCTCGAACTGATTGCCGAAGAAGAAAAGTATGACGGCTTTTATGCTGTTGCAACCAATCTTGATATAGCCGAAACTCCGGCTGCCATGAAAACGGATGTAGGTCAGATCCTTGATATCAGTGCACAGAGATATAAGATAGAGGATTGTTTCCGGCTTATGAAAACCAACTTTTCTTCCAGGCCGGTCTACCACCGAAACAAGCCCCGGATTATCGCTCATTTTATGATCTGCTATACTGCACTACTTATTTTTCGCCTTTTGCAAAAGAAGCTTGATCTGGCAGGGTACCACTTTACGCCAAACGATATCGTTGAAACACTTCAGAACATGCAGGTAACAGATATCAATGATTTGTTCTACACAGCGACATACGAGGGGTCACAGATCCTGACGGCACTGAACACAATCTATCCGTTGTCTCAGTTAGACCGTACATACGAGGGGTCACAGATCCTGACGGCACTGAACACAATCTATCCGTTGTCTCAGTTAGACCGTAAATATTACCAGCCGAAGGATCTGAACAAAAAATTCAAAAAAATTTCAAGATAGCATTCCCATACAACATTTTCCAAAAGAAGAAAGAGCCGAAACTCCTTAGAAATCAAAGGAATTCCGGCTCATTTTATCCTTGAACTGTCGAAAACGGGATTATAAAGTTGCAGAGCAGCTTTTTCAACCATTTGCACACGGTGCTTCCAGCCCGAAGTTTCCATCGTCTTTGTGTTACAGCCATGATGCACCGCTTGAATTCGTAACAAAATTTCTTAGTATATCCAGAAAGGGGTGAATGTGACCACAGCATCAGACGCGCCCATGCTTCGGCAGGATGGATGTCCCGCCGACAGAAATTGGCAGTACCACTGGCGCTGCCTCAGCTCTACTGCGTCTCTGTTCAGGTTCTGTTGTGGATATCTTCAGTTATTCAGTCTGCAGGCTTCGACAAAATGGCCCTCCCGTCTTGGCTTGCCGCCAGGCCGGGAGGGTCTTTTGATTTGTCAGGCTATATAAATACGAATCCTGCTGCCGATCAGACAACTCTGCAGGCTGCAACCGGTGTCATCCAGTTCAGGCTGCTGTAGCAGATGCCGGACTTGCTGTTCGCCGCATGGACAATGGAGCCGCCGCCGACATAGATTGCAACATGGTCAATTTCGCCGCCCGTGCTGCTGAAGAACACCAGGTCGCCAGGCGCCAGGCTGTCGATTGAAACCTGCGTGCCGCAGGACAGCTGGGATGCAGCATAGTGCGGAAGAGAAACGCCGAAGTTTGCGAAGACAGCCATCGTGAATCCGGAGCAGTCAGCGCCGCTCGTCAGGCTTGTGCCGCCCCATACGTACGGATTGCCGACAAACTGGGATGCATATGCCACAACGGCCGATCCTGTCGCAGAAGCTGCCGGAGCTGATACCTCAGTCTGAGGCGCTTCGGTCTGTGCTGCCGTCTCCTGCGTCTGAGGAGCCTCGGTCTGCGCTGCGGTTTCCTGTGTCTGAGGAGCGTCGGTCTGCGCTGCAGTTTCCTGTGTCTGAGGCGCTGTCTCCTGTGTCTGAGAAGCGTCTGTCTGCGCTGCCGTCTCCTGCATCTGAGAAACGTCTGTCTGTGCTGCTGTCTCCTGCGTCTGAGAAACGTCTGTCTGTGCTGCTGTCTCCTGCGTCTGGGAAGCATCTGCCGGAGCTGCCGTCTCACCGCCCTGTTCTGCGGAAGCATCAGTCGAACCTGCTGCGTCTGCCGCCTGCTCAGCCTGCTTCTCAGCTTCTGTATCGCTCATCATCTGATCGATCGTCTTTGCCGTTGGATAAGCAGTCTTCTCTTCGACATAGTCCTTGGAAACATAACCGTAGGTGTCGGAATCCAGGGCAACCTTGAACCAGTTTCCCTCGTCAGCGACGATCTCAGCCTCTGCCCCTTCATCCAGGGAGGTGACGACATCCGATCCCTCGTCCGCCTGAGCGCGGACATTCAAAGAAACGGCGTTGTTGACTGCATAATTGTAAGCGACCGTCGGGGCGATCGCCGCCGCCTCATCTCCGGTCTTGATCAGCCATGCTGCCACATATCCTTCCACATCGCCGGACTTAATCTTGTACCAGCCGTCATCCTCGACGCTTTCGATGATCGCGGAATCATGATTCTTCAGGATCCCGATCACTTCGCCGTTATCGGTACTCGGCTGTGTGCGGACATTCACATAGTACGCCTCGTCGCACTCTGCAAACGCCAGCGATCCGGTCACGTCTGATGCTGCCTCAGTCTCCGGTGCGGTATCCTCGGCATAGACAGCTGCGCTGTTCGCAAACAGAAGCCCTGCCGTCAGGCAGAATGCTGTAGCTCTTGCCAATCCTCTTTTCATGTTTCTCTTACCTCCTGGCACTGTGATGGTTCATCCATCCCCCGGTCGGTGTCACGTACTCAACTATATGGTGGATAAAGGATTCCGGAAGCATTGCGGCTTCAATGCCTTACCGGCTGCCCCAGATCGGAAGCCCTTCATCAGATTGTTACCACTATAAAACCAACTTGTGTCAATCCTGTGAAGATGTAACAACTTGTTAAAAGTTTTAACATAAGAAGCCCTTCATCAGATTGTTACCACTATAAAACCAACTTGTGTCAATCCTGTGAAGATGTAACAACTTGTTAAAAGTTTTAACATAAATATTTCAAGATTGCAAGTGCATTTTGTAATAAAAGGGAATGAAAACCTGAAAACCTGCATTACGGTTCCCATCGCACTTCCGATTCCAGCATCCAGGCTCAATTCTGCGACTCCGCCGTCATCTCGCGCCCCGCACTCGATGATGAGCGGTCATCTTCACAAAAAGACCGGACTGGACTATTCCTTCGTCCATCCCGGTCTTTCTTGTAACGCATCCTGGTATGCCTGACTATTCAAAACCGTCCCTAAGCCTGCACGCAGAGGATGCCGGTCAGCTGCGTTCCCTGATCAGTTTTTTGATCTCCTCCACAGTCGGCATGACCTTCAGTGCGCCCTTCCGCGTCGTAACGATGGAGGCTGCCGCATTGCCCGTGACGAGCAGTTCCTTCAGCTTCTCCTCGTCAAAGCCGTCCAGGCCATACTTCAGAACAAAGTGAAGGATGGTTGCGCAGAAGGTATCGCCTGCGCCGGTCGTCTCGATCGTCTTCTCCTGAAGGAACGGCGCCGCTTCGACGCGCAGTCCCTTGTAGTAGGCGCGGCTGCCGTCTCTTCCCATCGTGATCAGCACCAGCGGAATCTGATACTTGTCGATGAGCATCTGTGCACCCTTGTCGTAGTCGGTCGTCCCGCACATGAACTCAACCTCGTTG
>OMVU01000179.1 GCA_900314565.1 uncultured Eubacteriales bacterium | reverse complement strand
TCCTCGTCCGTCTCCTCCTCCCTGATCAGGCAGCCTGCCGTCTCCAGGTCCAGGAAGGGATATGCGCTGTATGCAGTATGTGTCAGGAGATAAGCCTTCAGTGCAGGCAGATTCTCTTCCGTGTAGATCTCGTCCAGAAGCTCGATGTACTGCGGAAAAACTGCGCGGATTCTGCTGTCGGTAACGCCGTATGCGTGCAGGATTTCTTTCAGCGGAAAATGCGTACAGCGGGAAACAAATTCATCAAAAGGAAGGCAGCCGCCGAATCTGCTTTCCATTTCCCCGCCCTGATCCTCCTAGCCCCACGCGCACTCCAGGAGCCGATCCTCCAGCGCATAGGACTCCTTCCCGCTTCGACTTCTTCCGGATCACTGTTATGGAAAATCCTGGGCAGCACGGAAAACTGATCTTCCCCAATCTCCAGAATCCAGGAAGAAGTATCTTCAATGTCCAGGGAAGTGTTCAGCGTCATCAGAATACAGAACGGATCAGACTCCGGATCCGTAAGATATTCTGTCATCTCCGAGATGGTTTCGATGTCTTCGATGGCTGTGAAATACTTCCGTACCGGCTCTATGCCTTCATCGTCTCTTCTCTCCCAGTCCGACGCAGCATCATAATAGTCACGGAGAATCCGGATATCGTCTCCCTGATAACGGTCACGATCCGCGAACATCTGCTGCTTCCGTTCCGGGACCTCCTGTTTCCCGGAAACCCCGTCCGCGATCTCTCCCTGTCCATGCACATGCTGGCCATTCAGCCATTCATAATTTGCCGACAGATAGTAATCTGTCCTGACCCCAGGGTCGCCCAGCTGCTCCGCTGCGCCGATGAGACTGGCATCAGGCCACTGAGTCCCTTCCACCCAGATCAGTCCCTCGGGGAGAGCACTTTTCTCTGAGCCTTCCTGAAAAGTTTTCTGCAGGACTGCCGCGTTCTGACCCGCATCATAGGCGTAGATGCCTGTGGTCTCTGCGGTACTGCCCGGCTCTGCGGCACTGTCTCCCGCGGTATTGTCCGTCACTGTGATAAGCAGCTCTGAAAAACCGTCCCCGTCAAGATCGCACAGAGAGTACCTTGTGTTCTGCCGGTATGCCGTTGCCCTGACGCCGGACAGATACATGATCTCCTCGGCGTCGTACGGATAATCGCTGTCTGTTTTGATCTCGATCCTGTCCGGCAGGATCGTTCCCGGACCGGACGCACCTGCCGCCTCCCGTTCTTCCTCCCGGGGCATCTGTACTGTTTCCGCGGCGCCGGTCCCGGCCGCCGCGCATCCGCAGATCAATGCCGCAGCAACTGCAGTGCTGGCGGCTATACGAACTTTTTTCAATAACGTCAGTCCCATGTTTTTCCCTGCTCTGTCTGTTTCAACTGCCCACTGTGACTCCGCTTCATATTATGATTAGCATCTTTTATGCTCAGGGCCAAAGGCTTAGTATCAAGAAAACTGTTATCAAAATTGACGCCTGCCCTCCTGGCTGCTCTGGTAATATGCAGAATATCGCATCCCTTAATATTATGTCCGATCAGAATGTTGTCCCCAACAAAAGCTTTGAACTTCTGAATGATCTCGTCGACTGACGGCTTATCCGCAACCATCTCATCCGTGATATGTGTCAACCGGGCAATTCTGGGAACAATCTTTCATCATTCTTCCGACCTGTGTCCACAAGGTAATCTCTTGCATTAAACATTTCCCCTGTCTCCTGTTCTTCATCAATGATTCCGGGAACCAGTTCGGTAACATACGCCTCTCCTGTAACCGGCTGAATATAATAGCGGATCTGGGCTGACGTGTAAGAACGATACAACACAACTATTACACCGTCTTCGTTTGTTGAAACGTCCCAGTATTCAGTATGCTCCTCTGCGTTGCTCTCCTCTGAAAACTCAGGGTCAGTCGCTTTGCAGTAGTTTATAACTGCTGTATATGCCTGCTCCTCGGATATAACATCCATTGTATTATCCGAAGTCTCACCTGAATTCACTTCACTGTTGTCATCTGCCGAAGCATTTACATCCTGTTCTATTTCAATCGGCGTCACTGCCGGCTCGGACAAATGGGCTGTATCTTCCCCGCTTCCGCCACAGGCAGATAATAGCATTGTCATGCACAGAACTGCAGTTGATATAGTCATTCTGTTTCTCATTACCGTTCTCTCCTTCCATGAGTGCATCCACTATGTTACACCCTTTATCAAATCTCTAAAAGAACTGTATTTTGCGTCCGGCGTGCCCATCTGGTCAGCCACAGGGCATAAATCGCTTCCGCAACCAGCAGAACACCAAAGAGGATCAACTGTGGCGCGGATGAAGAGGCGGGCTGCTCAACGAACAGGCTGTTTGTAAAATCGATCAGGAAGTGGGCGACAATGACCTGCAGGATGCTGTTGTTCTTGAGATAAACGGCAGCG
>OMVU01000180.1 GCA_900314565.1 uncultured Eubacteriales bacterium | reverse complement strand
ACAAGGAAGATCTTTCTTCTGTACCGGGGGCAGAAAACGAAATGATACCGTATGAGCGAGACTGTTGTTTTTGTGTATAAATACTTGCTTTTCATAGATGTATTATAGCACAAAACTGTAGATTATTAAATAATAAACATCTACGATAGAAAAGAGAAAGAGCGGATTCGTCCCACGGTTAAAACCGTGGGCTTTCTCCGAAATCTATTGTAATGCTTTTTGTTATAGCACCTTTGCCTGGTCTTACTCCCCTACTTATTCTTCCAGCTTGTCAGCGCTGCGTGGATGACCTTGGATATGGTCAACCATGCGATCAGAAGGGACCACTAATCCGGCAATCCAACTGATAGTCACGATGACTGCCATTTCTCCTTTGCTCATGCTACAGGTCCCCCTTTCTGCCTATATTATATTCTCCTTCTAGGGGAAAATCATCAGTCGGCCAGTCGGGATTGTAAAGCTGGCCTATAAAAGGGCCAGCAGAAGGGCTGAATGAGCAGGAACATCTCCCCAGCTAGTTTTGACCATATGTTTTGACCGTGTTTTTGGCAAAACAAAATCCAGAGCTTAAGCCCTGGATCCCGTTAAACCGATACCCTGTGTTTCCTCAGTCAATCCTCTCAAACACCATTGTCGCCTGGATCTTATCTCCTCCCAGAAAACCTTTGGACCCGGAAGATGTCGTGGAGATCGTATGAAGCCGGTATCCTTTGGCGGCCTGCTTGTTTATTTCGGCCTGCAGATTTGTAAGACTTGCCGTACCGGAACCGGTTCCGAGAAGTTTTTCCGTGAGCACTACCTGGATCACCACATATTTGTCTCTGCGTCCTCCCATTGCTTTTCCTGCAACATCATCCCATGCCATATTTCTTTCCTTTCTGCCGTAGACTGGCGCTGACTTATTCGTATGCGGGTTTATGATGTCGAAGCATTCCGCCTTTGTTCTCCTGTTTTTGGCGTCGCTTTCTTTCACAGTGCTGATTATACTACCACACAATGGGGAATACATTATCTTCAGTCAAAGCTACGGAAAGGTGGCCTAAATATAGACCAGCTAAAGAAGCCCGGCAAGGGTTTGTTCTGACAGTAAGTCTTGGCGATAAGTTTTGACCTGCAAAACAGCATTCCAGCGGATTTATTTATATCAGTCGGGTAGAAAGGACTGTTGTATTGCCTTTCTGTCCGGCCAGGTCTTCAATGATCATTTCCAACTCTTTGTTGAAGAATGCTAGTGCCTCTTCTATACGCTGCTTCCGGAGCACCTTCAGCTGCTGGTCGGCAGAAATACTGGAAAAGGAGAATTTCCATTCATTATAGGATTCATACGCACGGTTTCTTCCTTTATCAGACCCGGCGTATTTCGTCTGCTCCTCATAAATTCTCCTGACCTTTTCCCATTCCCGGAGATAGTAGTTAAGCATACCCGTTTCCCCGTCGCCGAACTGCAAAACCAGTCTCCCACCTTCACAGTAGACGTTCAGGCCATGGTATTTCTCCATCTCAAAGAGAGCATACATGGCACCATAGCGGTTGGACACCACGGGATCAGCCAACGCAAGAGGGGAACAGCCGAGGGCTGTGGCGAGATCTTTCAGCAGCTCCGTTTTCGGAGTCCTGTATCCGCATTCATACTGCCGGATGCGGTCCGCAGACAGGTTGACCTTTAGCCCCAGATTATGCTGTGTCATGTCTTGCAGGTCCCGTATCTCCCGTATCCGTGCTCCAATGCGCTTGGCTTGTGATCTGTCATCTATATCGTCAAAAGTATAATTCCGCATATGCTCCTCCCTTCATTGTGAGCTGTATAAGCTGTCTTTGCAGCAGTGACTATTATCCTAGAATATATATATAAGAATTCCTCCGAAAAGCTGCATTTTTAAAGGGAGTTGCTGACCTGTGCCATTTAAGCTGATTTTGACCATATGTTTTGACCGTGTTTTTGGCATAACAAAATCCAGGGTATGTGCCCTGGATCTTGCTTTTGTGGTTGAAACAGCGGTTATGCTGCAGAGCAGTGGTCCGTCAGCCGATCTCTTCGACCGTAGTCACGAACCCGCGGTCACGCGTCTTGACGACGCGGATCCTGCACGCTCCGTAGTTTTCGTTTCCGAAGATGAAGGTGGTATCCCTGCTGCCGTTGAAGTTCAGCGAGATCGGGACAGGGTACTGCTCCACCGCTTCGAGGACGTCTCTCCCGATCGCCAGGCGCTTTCCGTGCCCATAGTTCGAGTGGACAATCCCCTCTGCAGTCACGAACACGGAGTTGTGATCCTCATCCTTGCAGACAAGGATCTTCTCGATTGTACCTGAGAAGGAGACCCTGTCGCAGGAGATTTCGGGATAAGGATGTCCCTCCTCATATGCCAGTTCAATCTTTGTCACCG
>OMVU01000183.1 GCA_900314565.1 uncultured Eubacteriales bacterium | reverse complement strand
AATCCTCCATCGGCACTATTCCATCAAATATTGTTATGTCAAATTAGCGAGTGATCTCATGACAAGATCTACGTCCTGGTTCTCAAGCTCCTGAATGACATGCAGGTACGTCTTCTGTGTAGTCGTCATGCTGGCGTGTCCCAGTCTTCTTGCTACACTGCCAACAGAGACACCTGCATACAGAAGAATGGAAGCATGCGTATGGCGCAATCCATGTACAGAAATAACCGGAATCTCCAATTTTTTACAATACCGCTCCAGAATGTCATTCACCGTGGAGTTGTATACCTTCTTATCCGTTGCAAAGATCGGTTTGTCCGACGGCAGATCTTTGACAAGAGAAGCGAACTGCATGACCACCTGCCAGTCGATCTGAATTTTGCGGACAGAGGAACGGTTTTTCGTTGGTGCGAAACCTCCACCTTCCTTATAATTCCATGTTTTGTTTACTGATACCGTCTGGTGTGCAAAGTCAAAATCTGCCGGTGTAATCGCCAACGCCTCCGAGAATCGCATTCCAGTCTTTGCCACCAGCAGAATAAACCAGTCCCAGTTGACCTCGCTGCCAAGCGTCAAACTTTTCAAAAGCGTATGAAGCTCAAACTGGTTCAGATACTTTTTCTTCTTATCAGCAGGCGTACATCCCTTAATAATCACTTTCCTTGTAGGGTCCCGCGGAATCAGTCCCTCATTCAACAGCATCCAGAATTGCTCCCTTCAACTGATGATGAAAATCCATGGTTGTCTGCCGCTCGTGCTCCTTGGCATATTCGTTAATGATCTGCTGATAGCCCGTTCTCGTTACATCACATAGTTTCAGGTCCGGTGCGAGTTTCTCAATCCATGCGAGACTCATCCTGTACTTTGAGAGCGTCACATCACGAATGGCTCCCTCCTTATATACGGAAATCCAGTTCCGATAATAATCCTTCAGCTGATCGGTCGCTTTAAATTCATCAGACATTTTCTGCTCCTTTCTATGCCGATGAAGGACCGATCTTTCTTTTATTTTTCATCCTTCTTGTCCGGATCCGGAATGTCGCAGCCATCCGACAGAATAAAGTCCGTCAGGAGCTTATCCACGCGGTTATTGACCATAAAGGGAGGGAGTTTCTTCCCGTCCACCTTGGTGAAATACTCCTGTGCCTTTTCCCGAACTACAGTTGCCTTCAGTGTATCAAAACGCCCATATTCATTCAGTTTGTTCTTTGTCACATGTGCTTCCATCATACCGGTAAGCAGCTTTTCAGAGAGGCCAAGGTATTTGACTACTCTATGAACCTGTTCGGACTTGGCGTTTTTTGCATATTCAACGATGTAATCATGGAAGCTCTTGCCAGGCTCAAGGTGTGCATCGCCGGTCTGTACATCATGCAGGAAAAGGTTTGCAAATTTCTGATCGTCCTGTGAAAGAAAGGCAAACGACTTATGGAGCTCTTCCAATGTGTTCTCCAGATCCTTTGGATCAATGTTCGGATCGGTCAGCTGCTTCTTATACTTCTCAAACCTCGAGTTCATGTAATCATTGTCTATAACGCCGGTATTCTGTTCCGTGAGATACGGATCAATCGGGAAAGTCACTTCCGGATCCGGATCTCCATCACCGCCCCCTCCTGTTCGCAGCTCTTTATAACGCTGCAGAAGGATCTCATACTGCTCCTCTGTTGGAATCAGCTTGATCGTTTCGTTATTTCTTTCATCCTCAGGGTCCATCTTGGCAGAGTATTCTCTCTGATCCCACCGGAATCCCTGAATCCGTGCCGCCTGCAGATAAGTCGAGAATTCACGGAAGAGCTTTGCAAATTTTGCTTTCGCCGGAATATCTTCCGGCAGGCGGTCCATATCTGCAATGCCCGCATTTATGAAAATATCTCTCATATCGACAAATGTCACGTTCATATGCGTTACATTCTCCGGAAGATGATCCGCAAAGAGCCCCTGCGGCCGATCACCAGAATAGAGCCTGACGGCATCCTCAATGTTCCGCTTCATGGTATGCGGCATGCGGTAATAACGGATAGTACCGAACGGCTTCTCATTGATATTGAAGAGTCGGTTCGTTCTCGAAAATGCCTGAATCAGGTTCTGGTAGACCAGCACTTTGTCGAGATACAGCGTATTGATCCACTTTGAATCGAATCCCGTGAGCATCTGATTGACAACGATCAATAGATTGAGCTGTTCTTCCGGCTTCACACGCTCATAAGGCTTCTTGTGCGCCAGTCTTGCCGAAACATCTTTTTTGAATGCGGCATACCTTCCGATATCAAAGTTCTGCCCGAAGATCCGGTTATAGTCCTCCAGCATCTCCTTCAGACCGTCTTCTTTGTCCAGAGACTTCTTTCCACCTTCATTGTCGATTGTCGGGTCAAATAGTCCTGTTACCTTGAAATCCGGATATTTTGCACGGAAGATCCGATAGTAGCGCACCGCCTCCGGAATGCTGGACGTTGCAAAGATCGCATGAAACTTGTTGTTCCGGCTGAGCGTAAGCCATCCTGACATGATATCGTCTACTACTGCATTCTCATATTTATCTGTCTGCCAGGCTTCCGTGCCAATATAATCCTCGATTCCT
>OMVU01000184.1 GCA_900314565.1 uncultured Eubacteriales bacterium | reverse complement strand
CTCCGGGATACCAGCTTCCTTATCGAAACTTACAACTACTTCATATGTGCTGCCATCACCGGTTGTAAACTGTGTCGTGATCGTCTCCGTCCCGACAATTCCATAAACGGAAAACTGATCGGACTCGAACTCGACCGCTTCGACAGCCTTTTCCGTACCCTCCGCTTCAGCATCAATCACTTCCGCTTTTTCTTCGTCCTCTTTGTTGAAGTGAATTGCTTCAACCGCTTTCGTCGTCTCGGTCTCAACCGTTTTCTTATATTCAATTCTGACCTTTACTTCCCCTGAAGGCTCAATTTCCCTGCCATCATGCACGAAGGAAATGTCATAAAATTTAGCAAAAGAAAGTCCGGTGTTTTCGTCATACTTGTCCTGCACCTGTTCCAACGCCTTCTGATAGTACTGGTCATAGATCTCGGGATCATCTTCCCTGGTGATCTCCTTGACCTTGAGTTCTACTCCCTCAGGGAACCCGGCGGATTCGGAACACAAGCCTTGCGGGTTCAATAACCGGCGCGGTTTCCTGTGCGGTCTCTCCCGCAGCCGCTTCACTTGCTCTTGCAGTTGTCGAATAAGCTGCATCTTCCGAAGTCTCATCGACTGCTTCTTCTATAGCCTGATCGTCCATATCCGCCGTGTCATCGGAAGTCTCGCCGGCATCCGCGGATTCCTCCTGTCCGGCTTCTTCACTTTCTATATCCGCTTCGCTCTCCTCCGTATCCACGGAAAGCAAATCATCTCCGGTTTCATTATCAACTGTCTCGTCGTTTTCTTCCGGTTCCACCTCTTCGGCAATCTCTTCACTATATGCCTGTGTGGATGCAGTATTCTCCTCAACCGCAAAGGCAGAAGCAGCCGGCGCTATGGTCGACACAATAAGGACTAATGCAGCTATCACAGAAACGACCCTCTTCCGTTGCTTTGTCTTTCGGAAGAGCTCCATAATCTGTTCAACCATTTTCATTACGAAGTTCATTTTCATCTCCTCTTCTTTTGTTGGAATTGTCTCTGTTCTAGTGCACCGTCTCTGCCGATTCCGGACTAAACCGCTTGACAGTTATTTGGTATAATAAGGGACCACCTCATTGATGCTCCTTATCTCGATTCATTCTCAAGCCTGCCAGCAAACCGGCTGCTGCGATAAGGACACCGCCAGATAATCTATATAAAAAACACCGGAGTCTCCCGGATCAGGAAGCATTGACTGCCGGGAGCCCCTTTTTTCCGCTCTGGTGTTTGAATGGCAGGTTCCCGGGAAGCCTCCTCCGCGTATTCTATTTTTTGTTCAATGCACCGCCCCGATCTTAATAAGGGGCCACACCCTGAATACGATTTTTCCTACAATTTGCTCTTCCGCTATGCATCCGATGGAGAAATTTCTTGCAGTCTGTCACGCACCATTTTCTGGCACTCTATTTTCATGCATCCGCAGCTTTTGTTATTGCCTTTGTTCAAATCAGAAACCGTAATCTCTGCTTGTTTTCCGCAGTCACACTGACATTTCCAGAGCACCGATCCGCCGCCGCGATGCTTATTGAGCGGATACAGCGCGACCAGTTTGCCGAATCTTTTTCCGGCTATATCCTGCTTTCGGCTGTTGCTGTATCTCAGGCATCCGCAGCTTTTCTTTGATCCCGTATTAAGGCCATGAGAGGAGGCAATCGTGATTTGCCCGCAGTCACACCGGCACTTCCACATGACCTGCCCCTTCATGTTTTCTACTCTTTTAAGTACAGTCAGCTTCCCGTACCTTCTCCCGGTAAGATCATTTGCTTTGCGGCCACCGCGCGCTTGTTCCTCCGGCTTTCTCATACATCCGCAGCTCATCACAGCTCCGCTGCGCAGCTGCCTGCCTGGATCCTGTTTCCGCATGCACACTCGCACTCCCATGTCGGGTACCGGAATTTACCGCCGCATCTGCCGATCACAGTCAGATTTCCATATTTCTCTCCTGTCAAATCTAATTTTTTCGGCATTTCCATCGTCTCAGTACCGGTTTCTTCCGGAGCAGCAGTCTCCTGTGTGGACTGCGCGCTCTTTCCGGCGTCACTGTTTTCAGGATCTGCATCCTCAGCGACAGCCTCTGTAGAGCTGTT
>OMVU01000188.1 GCA_900314565.1 uncultured Eubacteriales bacterium | reverse complement strand
GAGAGAAAAGGCCCGGCCGAAGAAATGCTGCAGGCTTACACTGCGCACATGAAAGAAATTCTAAAAAAGAATGGTTTACTCAAATGATTTGTTACAAAGAAGTATCACCCCTGAACCACAACGGTTCAGGGGTGTTTTCATAATCTGTGCCTTATCTTCCGCAGCACAGTAAATACCACCAAAAAGCGACGTCTCTTTTTGGTTGTTATTGTAGTACCGAATTCAATGGAATCCTGATATTCCTCCGTATATATAGACATGAAGGATGAAGGGGCCGCGATAGAAAGGGAAAAGAGGTAACAAAATGAATTTCAGAAGAACTATTGCATTACTTTCAGCAGGAATCATGGCAGCAGGCGTTATGGCAGGCACAGGCATCACAACGATGGCTGCAGAGACAATCTCAGACGCACAGGCGAAGGCGATCGCCCTTGAGGACGCAGGCCTTTCAGCAGATCAGGTCACATTCGACCGCATCGAGATGGGCACCGAGCAGGGCGCTTCCGTATATGAGATCGAGTTCAAGACCGGATCCATGGAATATGATTACGACGTAGCTGTCGCTGACGGCGAGATCGTCGAGGAGAGCTGGGAGATCAGACGTCCTTCCGCAAGCGGAAGCCAGATCAGCGAGGCCGAGGCAAAGAGCATCGCAGTCAATGATGCAGGCGTTTCTGAGGCAGATGTTACTTTCATCAAGACAGAGTATGGCGACGAGGATGGGATCCCCGTATATGAGATAGAGATCGAAGACCAGACAACAAAGTTCGATTATGATGTAGCTAAGGCAGGCGGCAAGATCCTCCACGCATCCAGAAAAGTAAAGGTTCCGGCTTGTGTGGCAGCTGCACAGAAGGCTTCTGCAAACACTAACACAGGCAAGACCGGTGAGGATGCAGCTATCGAGGCAGCACTGAATCACGCAGAATCACGCAGGACTTACAGCAAACGATGTGACAGGTCTCCACTGCCACAAGGATTACGACGACGGCCGCGAGGTCTATGAAGTCGAGTTCCGCCAGGGCCGCTACGAGTTCAGCTACGACATCGACGTCAACAACTACAGCGTCCTTGAATGGGATAAGGACTTTGATGACTGAGTCCTGAGAAAAAGGATAATGAATAATAATAACATAGGGTTTTAATATTACAAAGAGGCTGCAACCACAAGATTGCAGCCTCTTTATTTGTGACACAGCAAAAATAAACCACCTGCTCTGCAGGTGGAGGGAAGATCTTTAGATAAAAGAAACCTCCCGTGTTAGATTAATTGTAGGTCTGCAAACCACAAAAAATAAACACAGGAGGTGTGTGCAATGGGCACAGAAAACAGTTTAGCCCACACAAAATGGGAATGCCATATACATATGCTCGTAAGAATACCGCCGAAATATTCGGTATCGGAAGTGATGGGATACCTCAAAGGGAAAAGTTCGCTAATGATATTCGAAAAGCATGCGAACCTCAAATACAAATATGGGAACCGTCATTTCTGGTGCAGAGGATATTATGTCGATACAGTAGGAAAGAACACAGCTGCAATAAAGAAGTATATTCAGAATCAGCTCAAAGAGGATCTCGAATACGACCAGATGTCGTTAGTAGAGTACATCGACCCGTTTACGGGTGAGCCGGTGAAGAAAAACAAGAAGTGAGCCACTTAAGTGGCAGTCGGAAGTCAAAGCAAACCAGCAAGCCCCTTATGGGGCTGCGCCGGAGGAAGGAAGCACTGAAGAGGCCCCTTTTGCAGCTGGCAGACCTTTCAGTGCGCCTTCCGGGCGCAAGCGGGGAATAGTCCCTTATAGGGACTGAGCAGGCCACCGGCTAAGCCGGTGGTCCTGACTTCTTGGATCTCCATCATTGTACCATTATCGAAATCCATCCAGAGTGAGCCGGTTATCCAGATCTACAAGCTCTCCCCAAACTTGCGAAGTTCCTCCAGCTTTTCCTCCGGTACGCCAGGATCATAACCATGGGTAGTGAAAACTCCCATATCTTCCAGCTGTAGATAATCGAGAAAATCTCCCCGGTAAGAGAACAATGCTCCATCATACATATCCGGATCACCGGAACTTAAGAACATGGCCACTTTCTTCAGCTTTGCCGGCTTATTCGGATATGCGGCTGCGTAGAAGCGGTCAATGGTACATTTCAGCTGCCCGGAAAGACCATGGTAATAGATTGGAGATGCGATCACAATCATTTCAGCCTCCTGAAGTTCATGGTAGACATTTTGCATATCATCCTTCTGTATGCACTGCCCATTTCCTCTGGTGTGGCAGTATTCACAGGCAAGACATCCATGTATATTCATCTTGCAGACATCATATACGCCATACTCATGCCCTGCTGTCTCCAGGCCCTCACAGAAAGCCTTGATCATCTGTTTTGTATTCCCCTTCGGTCTGGGGCTTCCGTTGAAAATCACTACTTTCATTATTTACAGCACCTCCTAGGCTTTTGTACCCGGTACCTTTGAAGAATCAGGAAAGATATTCGGTACAGAACGTTATTTTCAGAAGAATATCGTCCCCGGAAGCAGAGCAAGATAGCTTATTTTGTTCGGGCTGCAACCGGGGCGTCCAAGAATTTCGGTACAGAGGCTATTCCTGGACACATTCTCGTCCCTCAAAAAACAAATTTAAGCACACTCTCGTCTATCAAGAAGCAAGATCAGGCTGAGTTTGTGGTGCAAAACCCAAGATTCTTGAATATCCATGGACGCAATTTTTTGCCTTCGGTGCTTCTGTACCGAAAAACGTGAAAAAAGAGTTCCACCGAACAAGCTTCAATCAATCAGAACCGTTCAGCAGGGACGAGAGTATAAGAAAAAAAGGCTTCTGTGCCGAAACCGCGCCTCCCATGGATCCTGCTCGGGGTCGCCGGTCCACCAAAACAGAGGCGAAATTAGTCTCAGTCGACAAAAGTTACTTTGTTCCCTTTCTGCGAAGTCTAGCGTAAGCCTTCCTATTCGCCGGAAAGACACGCGGCGTGGTATCCCCTTCATTACACGCCTTACAGACATCAAAAAGGAAATCACTATCTGTCATCAGCATCATCAGGTCGAGGCAGTCGAGTCTTTTGAATCCATATGAGTGATTCATGAAAGCAAAGAGA
>OMVU01000189.1 GCA_900314565.1 uncultured Eubacteriales bacterium | reverse complement strand
CTTCAAAATGCCGGTCCAACGATGCTTCCAAGGATAGCGTCCGGTGAGATAATCCGCCGGATCATATCCGAATGTATTGGAATCTCCGTAAAAAAACGCCTTTTTCACTATGCTTCCTCCCCAAAAAGAGGAGACAGCAGGTCGTCCTCTGTCTCCTCTCAATAACCTTTACAGATTCGCCGCTCCGATCATGCCCGCATTACTGTCGAGCGCTGCAGCGCGGGTACCGATACATAAGCCTCAAGGCAGCCCTTTCTGCCGCAGGTGCAGCGTCTTCCATTGACCCGCACAACCTGGTGCCCGACTTCGCTGCCGCCCATAATGCCGCCTTCAAAGACCTGACCGCCCAGGATTATGCCGCCGCCGACGCCGCCGCCGAGAGTGAACATGACAACGTCGGAGTAGTCCTTGCCGGCGCCTGCAACCGCTTCGCCCAGGGCCGCGCAGTCCGCGTCAACCGCTTCGCCCAGGGCCGCGCAGTCCGCGTCATTCGCTATGCGGACCGGGCAGGGGATAACACGCCCGAGTTCCTTTACCAGATCCACATCCCTCCAGCGCAAGTTATTGGAATAGATCACTTTTCCTTCGCGCCTGTCGATGGTTCCGGGAACGCCTGCTCCAACGCCGATACACTGATCCAGCGGGATTTCCTGCTCCTTCAGAAGATCCAGTGTCGCCTGCGCCACTTCGTCGATAAACTCCGAAGCATCCTTCACCACATCCGTGGGGAATGTGCGCATCGCGATGATCTGCTGGTGGTCGTTTACCAGTCCGGTCGTTTACCAGTCCGATCTGCGTCTCGGTGCTGCCAATGATGACGCCCGCGCGGATCGGGCTTGCTTTCTCGCGGATCGTGGTGAGCAGAGCGTCGCACTTTCCCTCGATCTGCCAGTCGCCGCTGCCTGCTGCCAGGAAGAAGCTGTCTCCCTTGCGGTAGGATACCGACTCGCCCTTGCAGCTGATCTTGCCTTCGCCGTCCAGGATCAGAATGCTCAGGAAGGATTCTCCCGTAACAGTTCCCTGCATACGGTATGTGAGTCTTCCGTCCAGGTTCAGTTTGTCGACTGTGAAGTAGTCGCAGTCCGCCACATGCGGGTACTCGCTGCCGCTCTTTATGATAGGGACGCGGCTGGTTACCGCCAGCGCCTTCTCGATGTGCAGGTCGCGCTTCTTGCCGTCCTTGCCGACGCGGCCATAGTCATATACGCGATAGGTTACGTTGGAGTTCTGCTGGATCTCGGCGATCAGGATTCCCTTTCCGATCGCGTGAAGGGTGCCGGACTCAATGAACAGGACGTCGCCCTTCTTCACGGGGACAGCGTTGAGCACCTCAAGCAGTGTGTTCTCCTCGATCCTTTTGGCGAATTCTTCCCTTGTGATCTCCCGTTTGAAACCGTAGTAAAGAAATGCGCCTTCCTCCGCGTCGAGAACGTACCACATCTCTGTTTTGCCATATTGTCCTTCGTTCTGAAGCGCGAATCCGTTGCTCGGGTGGACCTGGATCGACAGATTGTCCTTCGCGTCAATGAACTTGGTCAAAATAGGGAATTCCCGGAATCTGCGGCAATGGGTTCCAAGCACTTCCATCCCCTCTGCCTCAAGATAGTCCCGCAGGGATTTTCCCTTGTAGGGTCCGTTCATGATCATGGACGGGCCGTCAGGATGACAGGAGAGTTCCCACGCCTCAGCCAGGATGTCTCCTTCATATTCAACATTATACTCATCTACCAGTCTGTGCCCGCCCCACAGATAATCCTTGCAGGCCGGTTTTAATTTAAGAATACTCATGCCCCACCTCGTACCGCGCTCTTTTTTACACTGCTTCGGTATTGATCTGACAGTATACAGACATCCTCATACAGAATAATAGTAGCTATATTCTGACGACAAATCAAGCACAGTGTAATACCTTAAATATTTACCATTGCGGCATCCATTCACTGTGAACTACCCACCGCCTACGCATAATCGCTAAGAGGCGGGGGCTTCGTGCCGCTTACGCGGTCACAGGGCAGACACCTGCCCGCTGTCCCGTTTGAACGAGATTACTTTTGTTTCTTCTGCGGCTGGCACACAGGATATCCTTATAGGTCACAGCCTTCACTGTTTCATACAGATACCCACAGTCCATTTCTTCCGGGAAAATCCTCTTGTCATATTTCCTTCCGGTATTGGCTGCTCCATTGATATCGGCGTTCATGACCTTTCCATCATCCTGAAGATACAGCCCCCTCTTTATCCTCTTTCCGGTGAAGGATATGCTTTCCGCGTCCCCTGTTCCGTATGTCGGGATATAGTCCCTGTTTCCGAAACAGGCTTTGGAGGTATAGCTCTCTTCCTGGAGGATGACCCGGATCCCATATCGCACGCAGACTGTCTGCAGGATACGGCGGAACCTCGCGAATGGGACCTGCACGAAGGACTGGTTGGTCTTCCTTCCAAGGTCTATGTCCTGTTTCTGGCCTTTGTTGTAACCGATGATCAGGTAGGAAAGACCTCTCTCCTCCATCGTCCGGCAGATATAGTGGGCATACTTGTAGAATGTATCCCGCAGGAATGCGTCACGCTTCCTGGAGATCCGCTCCATCTGCCTT